>JAGCAJ010000005.1 GCA_017652765.1 Candidatus Saccharimonadota bacterium
CCACTTGGCGACGGTCCAACGCCACTTCATTATATCATAAAAAAATAGCCCTGACAATCATCCTGCCAGGGCCATTATCTTTTATTTTATGTCTTTCCCAACCGAAGTTAAGAGAAGCTCACGCAAGTCTATAATTGAGCCATCCGTTTGCTGGGCAAGCACCGTATCGGTGTATTCTAGCTCGGAATCTTCTGTCTCTTTTACGGTTTCCTGGACATGATAGAACTTTACTACATCCTTTACGTCACCTAGTTTACCATAATCTTTTATAGAATAACCTTCCAGCGCCGCCCGAATTGGCATATATTCTATCGTACCGTCCGCCATTAGAATTAGTAGTACATCATCCGTTACGTATTTAGAGGCTCGCCCAATCGTAATATCCGCCACCGGCTGAGTCGTTACAATAGAGAAAGTCTCTCCGTCTACCCTAGAAGAATTAACTTTATAGTAGTCCTTTACAAACTCCCAGTTAACCCCAACATCTACGCCGTTATTGGACGGAATAATCGTCGCGGAAATCACAATTTGGTCGTCAGCGTTATAAATGTTTCTGCTTAATCTATAGGCCGCCGCATCGGTTGGATTTTTAATCTTTGTAGTAAAGAACCCTAGTGTAGTAGACTCCATTTCAGAAAGCGAAATACTCTGTACTTGTACGCGTTCCTGTACGGCGGTCTCTGGTTTTCTTACTGCAATTGCAATCGTCGTAATTAAAAATACTAGCGCCAATACACCAAATACTGCTACTAATCCAGTTAGGACCTGTTCACGTGTTAAAGTCGTAAAGAAATTTGGCTTCTTTTGTTTTGGCACTATTGGTTGCGTTGGTTGCATAGACCGCATTGGCTGAGCTGATTGAGTGGATTGGCTCCGATGCCCAAACTCCGGCTCAAAGTTAAAACTAGGTGTAGGCTGAGCATTATTGCCCATCGCTGGGCCCTGATTATAACCATTCGGCCTCGCCGGTCTAAACATATCCATGCTTTGAGCATGACCGCTAAACCTCGGCATATTTTTATCTTGCATAAACCTCCTATTTGTTCTAATTATACCATAAACGACATAAAATTAAGCAAGAAAAAGCACCCGAAATCGGGTGCTTTTAGGGTAGCTATTCATAGACAACGTATTCTTCGGCATTAATACCAATTTGGCCAACATGCTTCGTATCAGTTCTTAGGTTGTCATAAATAAAGTTCAGTTCTTTGTCTATATTTACTAAACTTTCTAATTTATTTAACCTATAGCCAAATATCACGGGCATTCTAGCAAAATCAATCTCATCGCTACTTGAAAGGCAATAAGCAACTGCCACAAGATTTTTTAGTTGTCGCATTGATACTTTTCTATGAGCTATCATTTCGGAAGTAAAGAAATCCATGCTAAGAATTATTCCGTCTTCGTCATCGTAGCTTAGATCAACTGCGCATACGCTATCTGTGCTATTTTCTGCATGTATCGCATAGGTTCCATTGTCCAAAATAGTGTAACAAATCTTAATACCATTTCGTTCAATCCACCATCCCGCTCTTGCCATATACGGCTGACGATTAAATCCCCCAACATTCTCATAGCCACACGCCGACATAAAGCCCTCTGCGTCAAATTTCATAAATACATCATCTTGGCTAAGATAATCCTGATAATTTACCTTAGCGTTAGCAAGATAATTATCTAGATCTGACTCGGAGTACATTTCCGAAGCAGTAGGAATAGGTTGAGAGAAAAGCGCCCCAGAAGAAGTTTCTTCAGGAGTTTCCTCGGCATGATCCCAAAGCGCGTCCGCCTCAATTTCAGGTTCTTCATACTCAAAATCCTCAACAATAGCTTCGGATGTTGGGTCTATCGGTTCCTCTATAGAAATTTCAGCCTCAACACTAGCGTCATTGTCTAGAGAAATGCTATCCTCGGATATTGCAACAGTAGTGGAACTACTGGTAGTGCCACATCCGGCAAACCCTATTACAAGAGCAGTTGACAGTAACATCATTGTCATTTTACGCATAATTCCACCTCCTAAAGTGCTATATTTGCGGGCCATCCGGCCTTTAGAACTATCCTATACTTTCATTATACCACAGATTAGGGGAAAAGTCAATATGTGCTATAATATATAAGGTATGAACACGATTATAGAAGCAAAAAATTTGACAAAGGTCTACGGCAAACGCTCCACCGCTTTTACCGCTCTAAAAGACATCGATTTATGTATAGGACAGGGAGAATCCGTCGCTATCGTCGGCAAATCCGGCTCCGGTAAGTCTACTTTAATGCACCTCTTGGCGCTCCTTGACAAGCCTACCAAGGGCCAAATTTTCATCGACGGCGTCAATTCTACCAAACTTGGCGCCCACGCCTTAAATCGCATTAGAAATCGTAAATTCGGCTTTGTTTTTCAACAATTTTTCATGAATGTCAACGATTCCGTTCTAGACAACGTTATTTTACCGTTAAAAATCGCCAAAGTCGGCCGTTTTAAACGCAAAAAATTAGCATTAGACGCCCTAAAGACCGTCGACCTCGACGAGAAGGCCAAAAACAAAGCCAAAGATCTTTCCGGTGGACAAAAACAACGCGTCTGTATTGCTCGTGCTATTGTTAATAATCCCGAAATCATCTTTGCCGATGAGCCTACCGGCAACCTCGACTCTGCTACTGGCGACAAAATTACCGACCTATTGTTTAAGCTAAACAAAGAAAAAGGCGTTACGCTCATCATCGTTACACATGATGAAGACCTAGCTAAACTCTGTTCTCGCATTGTCCGTATTTCTGACGGCAAAATCATTTCCGACCAAGCCGTCAGCAAAGACCAACGCAAAGAATCTAGCAAACGCTGGGAAAAAGAAGCTGCTCGCGTCAAAAAAGCTAACGAAGGGAAGGCCAACTAACATGAAAATCTCTGATTTAATTCTCACCGCTAACCATAATTTATTTAGAAACAAAACTCGCACCTTCCTCACTATTCTTGCCATTTTTATTGGTAGCTTTACTATTATTTTAAGCAACGCAATTAACACTGGCGTCAACGATTTTATTGACAAACAAGTAGAAAGTATCGGTGGCGACGGCTATATCGAAGTCGCACCTAAAGCTGTTTATGAACAACTGGAAGCCCTCACTAGCGCCAAGGTCCAAGAATACAGCGAAGACGCCAAGACTGTAGAAAACTCTACTTTTGACGATGAAACCATTAAAAAACTTAGTGCCATTGATGGTGTAGATAGTCTTAATCCTTATAGCTTAGTCACCGTCGATTATATTACCACCAATAAAACTGACAAGAACTACAAAGTTACCCTTACAATTCTTCCGGATGATAGTCTCAAAATTGACATGGTAGCAGGGAAACAAGTTTCCAACAATACTTCCGATTATGAAATTATGATTACCGAAGATTATGTCGAGCCACTTGGGTTTGAGAGCGCCGAGTCTGCCGTCGGCCAAGAGCTCCAAATCGCCGTACCAAACACCCTAAAATGCATGATGACGAGCGATCGTAAAACTTGCCAAACTGTCGTTACCGCCAAAATTTCTGGCGTCGCCGCCACTGGCGTCATGAGTATTGGTGCCGGTACTCGCGCTAACACCGCGCTCTATAATTACCTCGTAGATCTCCAATACGACGGTCTTCCAGAATCCCAAAAAATGGCTTACATGGCTACCGGCCACATCGACCCAGTAAAAGAAGACGCCATTAGAAAAGCATTCGAAGACGAAGGTTTTACTATTATGACTATCGACGACGAAGTCGGCATGATTCGCACCTTCTTTGACGTCATTCTAATCGTGTTTAATATCTTTGGCGCTATTGCTTTACTCGCTGCCGCTATTGGTATTATTAATACTCTCTTTATGTCCGTCCAAGAACGTACCCGCGAAATCGGCCTAGAAAAAGCCATGGGTATGAGTAACACTAAGATTTTCCTTAGCTTCTCTTGCGAAGCAATCCTACTCGGTTTCTGGGGTTCTGTTATCGGTATTCTTATTTCTATGGCTATCGGCTATGGCGCCAACGCTCTTGCGCACCAGACCTTCCTCTCCGACTTCCCAACTTTCCAGCTCGTCGTCTTTAATCCAGTCAACATGACTGTTATTACTGGCATTATTATGCTTATTGCCTTCATCGCCGGTACTGCTCCTGCTTACCGCGCCAGCAAACAAAACCCAATCAACTCCCTCCGCTATGAATAGTTAGCGCCAAGGCAAATTTTGAAGACGCCAAAATCGCACACGCCAATGCCCTTTCCGCTTTTCGTGCTAGAAAAGAAGAGCTGAAAGGTGGCGGAAATTGGTCACCAATTTATGGTGGAGGTATCGGAGATAAACCAGTCATGGTGCGTTTTGGCAAAGGAAGCAAAGCTGGCCAGACACTTATAGCCGATTATCATGGCCAATCAAACCGCAATTTTAACCAAAAGCATAGAGGACACGATCACTATGGCAAAGATTTCGCAACCAGTCGCGGACAATACACCGGCCCCGGCCACTAATCTCATCTAGCCAGACTTTTGCAAGTCTGGCTTTTTTATGGTAAAATATATTTATGGAACACTATCATAGTTTAATCATAAAAGACTCCAACACTGATACTTTTTTGATGGATTATGATAATGACTTTGATGAGCCAAGACTCTTTGAACTTACCAACAGCAATTTCGAGCAATCACTTTTGAATCTCCTAAAAAACCTAGATCTCAGTTTATCGTCATATTCAAAAATCTCCGATATCTCCCACGTCGACGACAATAATGTGGAAACCATCTGGCTCATATATACTGAACAAGTTCAAGAATCAAACAATTTAAAAAAATATTCCAAAAAAGAATTTTTAAACAATATTCAAAACAGTAGTATTCTTCCAGAAATCACAAAAAATCTAATTATAAATAATATCAATGCCTAATATCAAAATTGAAAAACTAGTTCCGGGCGGGCAGGGAATTGGCGTAAGCGACGACGGCAAAAAGGGGTTTTTCTGGAACGCTTTGCCGGGAGAAATCGTCACAGAATATACCATAACCAAAAACAAATCCCATTATTTTGAAGCAATAGCGGAAAAAGTCGAAAGTCCCTCGTCCCATCGCATCGCGCCAGCCGACCCATGCTTCCTCTCCACTTCTCCATGGCAAATCATGGACTATAACTACGAGCTAGAACAAAAAGCCTTACTTTTGAAGGAGCAGTTTAATCAAGAAAAAATAGGCTTAGAAATTAATACCATAAATACCGACGGCACCGATTTCCATTATCGGAACAAAATGGAATATTCTCTGTATTGGGACAACGAAACAGAAAAAATCTCCCTTGCTTTTCATCAGCGTGGCTCCCATAGAAAAATCCCCATCACAAAATCCTCTATCGAGCGCCCAGAAATTTTTGCCCACGCCAAAAAGATTGTTGACGACTTAAACGCACGCCACGAAGAAGCTAGAAAATACCAATCCCTGCTTCTACGTTGCAATCAACAAGGCGAAGTTTCTGGCGGATTATACGAGAACAAAAAGCCTCATCCCACGTTCAAAAATCTCACCGATACCATTCTCGGTCATGCTTATTCCTATTCCCCTAATGGTTTTTTCCAAATCAATTTACCCGTCTATGAAATGGCGCTTCTAGAAATTAAAAACCATATCCGCACCGACAAAGTTCTAGATCTCTACGCTGGCGTTGGTACCATCGGCCTCTCCGTCGCAAAAGACAAAAACCTGACACTTGTCGAATGCAACAAATTCGCCTACACAGAATTAGAAAAAAATTCTGACGGCAAAAAAACTATATTAGCCAACTCCGAAGACGTCCTCAGCTACATTACTCCCGACACCACCGTCATCATTGACCCTCCTCGCGCCGGTTGCGATGCTAAACTTTTGAATCGCTTCATTGAAATCACCCCTCCTACCATTATTTATCTTTCTTGTAACCCTGCCACCCAGGCCCGCGACGTTAAGATTCTTTTGGACTCTAAAAGATATCAAATCAAATCTTGCACACCATTTAACTTTTTCCCACGCACCCCACATCTGGAAAATCTCATCATCTTAGAAAAAATCTAGCCCTATCGGTGCTATAATAATCTTATGAAAATCACATTTTTAGGTGCAGGTGTTTTTGGTACGGCACTTGCTGACATAGCTAAGGACAACGGCCACGAAATCCGTTTTTATGACCCATACAAATACCCAGACATTTCATTAGGTGACGCTACACACGGTTCCGACCTCAATATTTATACTGCGCCAAGCTCTGCGAGCGACGCAATTTTACCAGACCTAGACAAAGACACTCCCCTAATTTGTGCCAGCAAAGGCTTTTTAAGCATTAAACCATTCAAAGATTTTAAAGATTTTTCCGCCCTAGGTGGCGCAGGTTTTGCAAACGAAATCGAACGCGCCGAAAATGCCAGCAACAACGCCAGCGGCGCCAATAATCCTACCGCCAAAAAAATCACCTTCACCACCAGTTCTACTACCGCCGAAACCGTCTTTTCTACCGAAAACATTCACTTAGAATACACTGATGATACTCTCGGTATTATACTTTGTGGCGCACTTAAAAACGTCTATGCCATCGGCGCCGGATTATATGGCGAAGCCGATTCTACTTCCGCACCTATGTCATATTTAGAATCCGCCATTACAGAAATGCAAGCTATTCTTAGCGCCAATAACGCCAATCCCAACACGCTTCGTTTGTCTTGTGGCGCGGCCGACCTAGTGCTGTCTTGTACCCAGGACAGCCGTAATTTCCGCTATGGCGCCAGCCTTAAAAACCACCAATCTCCAGAAAGCGCCACCGTCGAAGGTCTTTCCGTTATTAATTCGCTAGAAAACTATCCAGATTTTGTTATTCCAGATTCCTGCAACCTCATAAAAGACATTATTAATACCATAAAAGGGAACCATGCCACTAAATAAAAATCAGAAAAAAGCCGTAGAATATTTATCCGGACCACTCCTAGTCATGGCTGGCCCCGGCACCGGCAAAACCCAGCTCCTCTCATCCAAAGTCGCTTACATCCTAGAAGAAACCGACGCTACGCCTGATTCTATTTTGTGTCTTACTTTTACCGAATCCGGCGCCCAGAATATGCGCGACCGCCTCTATTCTATGATTGGCTCTTCTGCCGGAAAGGTTCACATTCATACCTATCACGCTTTTGGATCTACTATTCTCGCCGAATACAAAAATTACGCCACCGAATTTGACCGCAATCTAGACGACGCCATTGATGGCGTCACCCAACACAAAATCATCAAATCCATCCAAGATTCTCTTAGCACTTTTGATATTTTACGTTTTGCTAATACTTCTGATATTATTTCCACTATTTCTTCCGCCAAATCCGCCCGCCTGTCCGGCAAAGATCTAGAAATCATCGCAAAAGACAACATAGAAACCACAGAAAAACTAAATCCACTGCTGGATTCTCATCTCCAGAATCTAAAACGTGGCATGAAATTTGCTGACGGCGTGGCCGAAGTTTATCAACCGATCATGGAGACCCTCGCTACATTTACTAGCACTAAATTACTTGCTCCCGGCATAGAAAAAGAAGCAAACGCTCTACTTTTTGAATTAAACACCATTATAGAAACCGAATCAAAAAAAGAGAAGCCATCTATCTCTACACTTACTTATTGGAAAAACAAACGTTTTGAAAAGGACGAAAACGGCAACTTCCGCCTCTCAAACCGTATCGCCAACAAAAAACTCCTAAGCCTATCGCACATCATGCAAGAATACGAAAAATACTTGAACGATTCTGGTCTGTACGACTTTGCAGATATGATTCAACAAGCTATCAAAATCCTCCAAAAAGACGAAGGCTTCAAAATGACCTTGGAGGAACGTTATCAATACATCCTGCTCGACGAATTCCAGGATACTAACTCCGCCCAAGCCGAGCTAATTTTCCGTCTCACCGATTACGAAAATCCTAACATTATGGCTGTAGGCGACGACGACCAAGCCATCTTTGCCTTCCAGGGCGCCAACGTTTCTAATATGCATGATTATAAAGAGCGTTACAACGCCGAAGTCATTACGCTTACAGAAAATTATCGTAGCCGTTCTGGCATTCTATCTACCGCACACAATATTCGCGAACAAATTACCGACTCTTTTGCCAAAGCTCGTGGCATTATTAAGAAATTAATTCCAAAAAAAGAAGGCGAAGCCAAGATTTCTCGTCACGAATTCTTAGAGGCTTCCGCTGAATATCATTGGATTGCCTCCGAGATTCACGAACTAATCAATTCTGGCGTCAAACAATCCGACATTGCTATTATTACCCCAAAGCACAAATACGTCGCCCCACTTTTGCCATATCTTAAATCTTACGCCGACATTAATATTGCCTACGAAAAACGCGACAATCTCTTTGAGGACGAAAAAATCCACCAAATTCTAACCCTCTCCCGGTTTATTTACGATTTGTCCCAGGGCAAAAATCCTGCGCATCTACTGTTTGAGATTCTCTCCTTTCCATTCTTAGAAGTCGACCCAGCTACCACTATCTCCACAATCCAAAGCGTCCGCAACAAACCAGTCCTCGACTACCTGAGGGAATCCGAGAACGAAAAACTAAAATCAATCGGCACATATCTAGCCAATTTAACCACGCTCAGCGTTAACACTCCTCTAGAATTATTCCTAGATTACCTCATCGGCACCGCAGATTATATAGAAGGGAAACATTCACCATTCCTAGATTACTATGCCAAAACTTCTGACGGGTTCACTACCTTCGAGCTCTACGAAAACCTCTCCGTCCTGCGTGAAGCCATCATTAAACATACTACGTCTTCCGCGCCAAAGCTAAAAGACCTAATCGGCTTTGTTGATGACTATGAATCCGCCGAAGAACCACTAATTAACACTAGTCCGTACCAAGACTCCGCCGACTCCGTCCAAATCCTCACCGCACATAAGTCCAAAGGTCTAGAATTTGAATATGTCTTTATTGTCGCCACAGATGACCGCTCCTGGGGCAACGCCAAAGGCAACAATAATATGATGACTTTGCCGTCCAACGTTATTTCTATCCGCCACACCGGCGTAACCGAGGACGAGAGGCTCCGTCTGTTCTTTGTTGCGCTTACCCGCGCCAAGACTCACCTCATTATGACTAACTCTATCAAAGATTTTTCTGGCAAAACTCCAGCTCGCTTGCAATACCTCGCCGAATACGAAAAAGACGACAAGGTTATTTCACCATACCTCCCGCCGGAGTCCCAAGAAGTTATTAAACATTACGAAAATCTCCCGACCGACCAAGAAAAAAGTGATCTCAAAACTTCTTGGACCTCCCATTACGCCAAACTTTCCGGCAACCTAAAAGAGCTCTTACTAAAGCGCCTAGAAAACTACCAACTCAATGCTTCTGATTTGACCAATTTCATTGACATCTCTTATGGTGGGCCTTTGAACTTCTATAAGAACAAGGTTCTCCGCGCCCCAGACGAATCCTATTCTGGCGCCATGACTTTTGGTAATCTTATTCACGCCACCTTTGAAAAAGTTACCAACGACAAGTTATCCGACGAAGACGCTCTAGAATTTTTCGAAAAAGAGCTCGCTTCCGCCTCTATTCCAGAAGAAGACCTAGAAGAACTCCGCGAGCGTGGTACCGGCACGCTTAAGGCTTCGCTCAAGAAATTCGGCGACCTCCTTCGTGCCGACGGCGCCCGCGCCGAAGTTAATCTCTTCCACGACCATCTCGCCCTAGGCGACGTTCCATTGACCGGTAAAATCGACCATATCCACGTCGACAAAGACGCCAAAACTATCGAAATCTACGATTTCAAAACTTCCGGATTTAAGGACAACAAATGGGATTCTCATCCTACGCTCTATAAATACAAACTCCAGCTCGGTTTTTATAAATTATTGTTAAATCTCTCCCCAGAATTTAGTAAATACAAAATTGAGCGCGCCCACATCCTCTTTGTCGTGCCAGACGACGAATCAACCGTCCACGACAAAGTCTATGAATTTAACGATGCTGACGAAAATCTATTAAAAGAGCTCATTCCAGTCGTTTATCACCATATTAAGACGCTTGATTTTGTGGACGATCCAGAATTGTTTGTTGAACCAGACAAAAACAAGGGGATTAAGGAGATTCGCGAATTCATTAAAAAGCTACTTGACAATAATTAATTTTTACAGTAAAATATCAAACATCTCTTCATAAAACATTGGAGGGCCGGTTCGCATACTATGCGATAAGGTCCTCCGCACGCAAAGGGGGTGATTTATGTGGGATTATTTGGAGCGTTTGGCTCTGACGATTTAATTATTAGAGATTCTCAGACTGGAGAATCACGCACTTTTACCGCATCGTCCATAGGATACCAGCAAGCCGCACAATTCCGTGAGAGCATCACATCAAAAGGCCACGTCGCTACAGACGATCACAGTGGCTCGCTTGGTAGGCTATCTACGATATACCCAGAACAACGCTAATACTAGAAAGGAGGACCCCCCTTCATACTACGCACCGTTCTGGAGAACTCATGGAGACCCTCCGAGGGCACCAACAGGAAACTGGGCGGCACAATTTGTGCCGCTCTATTTCATTTCCGACAATTTATGTTATAATATATTGTATATGGTTACTAATTTTTGGAACAATTTACCCCACGGATTCACCGTCCTCGCCCCAATGGAAGGCGTTACAGACGTAGTTTTTCGTGAAGTAATCTCTCGCGCCGGTGCGCCAGATGTCTTTTTTACTGAGTTTACCAATGTCTCTAGTTTTGCTTCCGAAAAAGGCCGAAATAATGCTTTGGAGCGCCTTGACCTAGAAATCACAAAAGCTCCAAAATCCGCCAAAAATTCCAAAAATCCTGACCGCGCTCTAAACTCCACCCCTGTTGTAGCCCAAATTTGGGGAAATAATCCCGCCCATTTTACAGAATTAGCCTCCGCGCTAGAAAATTTGGGCTTTTCTGGCCTAGATATTAATATGGGTTGCCCAGACCGCCACGTCAACAAAGCTGGTGGTGGTGCCGCTATGATTAAAACCCCAGACCTCGCCATAGAATGTATTAAGTCCGCCAAATCCGCAACTAGCCTCCCCGTCTCCGTCAAAACACGCCTCGGATTTACCTATATAGACGAATACAAAACCTGGCTTCCGCTACTTCTTAAACAAAATCTTTCCGCCCTCACTGTCCATCTCCGCACTAGAAAAGAAATGAGCAAAGTTCCCGCGCATTTTGACCTCATCCCAGAAATAGTTAGACTTCGCGATAAAATTGCACCCAAAACCAAACTCATCATTAATGGCGATATTGAAGACGTTAAACACGTACACGAGCTTTCTAATAAATATCCCGGGGTTGACGGCTGGATGATTGGTCGTGGCGTGTTCAAAAATCCATTTTGTTTTAATCAAAATTATATTGACAAACAGCCAACCAGAGAAGAATTGCAATCCCTCTTAGACTACCATTTGAAACTATTTGACGAGCGCCAAAAAGAACTAGAATCTCGCAGTTCTCGTTATCCTTACGAACCGCTCAAGCATTTTTTCAAAATCTATATTAATAATTTCCCCGGCGCATCCGATCTCCGTGCCGAGCTTATGGAATGTCGCGACACGGCCAGCGTCCGCGCAATTCTAAAATCCAAAACTACATTATAAATACAGCAGTATAGTAACAAATAAACGCCGTGAACAATATCACGCCTTCTGCGCGCGATATTTTGTGTTGCGTAAGCGAAAATATGAATAACAATACCGATGACCCCACTAGCATTGCTAGGTCAATCATCTGGAATCCGCCTGGCGTTACCGTTCCAAAAATCGCCACCGGAATCCCCAGCACCATACAGATATTAAATATATTAGACCCCAAAATATTACCTAGTACTAATTCCGTTTCGCCTTTCTTGGCCGAGACTATTGTCGTTACTAGCTCTGGCAAAGAAGTGCCTAGCGCAATTACCGTAAGCGAAATAATTCTCTCAGAAATCCCAATAGCAGACGCAATATTAGACGCCGAATCCACTACAAAATTTGACCCAAAAATAATCCCAGCTAGGCCTAGACCCGTTATACCAAGTGACGGCAAAACCCGCCAACGCGGTTTTTCTACTACGCTCTTGTTTTTATGGTCGCGCATTGCCATATTAATCAGGTAATACACAAAAATACAGAAGAATAATAGAATTGCAATTCCGTCCGACCGTGTAATTTGATTAGTGTCGCCCGATTTTAGCTGAATATCTAAAAATAGTACTACTAGAAGCGTAGAAATCAGAATTGTAATCGGGATTTCTTTTCTAATGGTATTGCTTTTAATTCTAAGTGGCCGAATCATCGCCGCCACACCTAGAATTAACAATATATTTAATATATTAGAGCCAATCACGTTACCTAGTACCATGTCAGTCTCACCCGACGCTAATGCTTTGATAGACACCGCAAGCTCTGGCGCCGACGTACCAAACGCAATAATAGTTAGTCCAATCAACATCTTTGGCACACGCAGATTACTCGCCGTGCTAGATGCTCCATCCACAAAAAAGTCCGCACCCTTAATTAAAAGCACAAATCCAACAACCAAAACCAAGATGTTTAAGAAAATATCCATAAGCATATTATACCATATAAGATGTGATATAATAAAGGTATATTAATTGGAGTTTATTATGTTTGACACCAAAGAAGAAAAGTCCGCGTTCAACAAAGTCATCGAACGCTTTCGCGACGAAATGAAAAAGGTCCGCACCGGCCGCGCCCATCCTGATATGCTTGCCGGCATCAAAGTAGAAGCTTATGGCCAATTTATGCCCCTAAACCAAGTCGCAAACGTTACCGTCGGCGACGCAACTTTATTAGTTATCACTCCATTTGATCCGGGCAACATCAACGCAATTTCTACGGCCATTAGGTCCGATTCTTCGTTAGGGCTAAACCCTGCCGATGATGGTCGCGTTATTCGCGTACCTATCCCTCCACTTACCGAGGAACGCCGTAGGGAAATCGTCAAAACCGCTTCAGAAAAAGTCGAAGAAGCCAAAATCGCCATCAGAAACATTAGGGAAGACGCCAGAAAAGACATCAAAGAAGCTAAACTCCCAGAAGACTCCGCCAAACGTGCCGAAAAAGAAATCGACGACCTCACCAAAGAATTCTCTGACCAAATCGACGCCGAGTTCAAGGCCAAAGAAGCTGAGATTATGAAGATTTAATCGCACTATTTTGTGTGATATAATAAGCTTATGAATATTGTTGTAGGTGTAATTGTAGGTTTCCTGATTTTAATGGCGCTCGTTGTCGCACACGAGTTTGGTCATTTTATTGTCGCGAGGCGTAACGGTGTCACCGTAGAAGAATTCGGCATCGGTTTTCCGCCCCGTGCTATCGCCTGGGTCAAAAATCCAGAATACGAGAAATGGCAAAAAGACAAATCCGGCAAAAAACCTAAAAAATGGCTCCGTTTCCCACGTGAAGATTGGGACAAAAAACAAAAAACTCTCATCTTCTCGCTAAACTTCTTGCCAATCGGTGGCTTCTGTTCCATGAAAGGCGAGAGCGACAGTGATACTACACCACATAGCTTTGGCTCTGCCTCTCTCTGGGCCAAAACCAAAATCCTCTTTGCTGGCGTCGCCATGAACTGGCTAGTCGCCTTTATTATTCTAACCGGTCTAGCTCTTACCGGCATGCCGACTTTTATGGATAATCAGTTCACCATCGCCTCTGACGCTCGTGCCCAAAGTGGCATCGTTAAAGTTGCCAGCATTATAGAAGATTCTCCTGCAAAACTCGCCGGATTCAAAGAGGGCGACGAAATCATTTCCGTAGGGAACGTTGATATCTATTCTACTACTGACCTCATCATAGAAAACTCCACTCATCCCGGCGAAGAAGTTCTCTATAGAATCATCCGCGATGGCACCTCTGAGGAAATCACTGCCAAGCTAAACAATACCGACGCAGACTATCTACTCGGTATTACTATGTCCCAAGATAGCGTCCCAACTATTCGTTATACTTGGTCTGCGCCTATTGTGGCCGCCGTCAGCACCGTCCAACTTACCGGCGAAACTTATCGTGGCCTCGGCAATATGGTTGGTTCTTTCTTTTCTGGTGTCACTAAGCAATTTAGTAGCGATGACGCCACTCGTACCGAAGGCCAACAAGAAATCAAATCTGCCGGCGATTCCGTTTCTGGCCCTGTCGGAATTATTGGCGTATTATTCCCAAATTCCGTTGAATCCGGTCCAACCACGCTCGCCTTCCTCGCCGCCATTATCTCTATCTCGCTCGCCTGCATGAATGTCCTCCCTATTCCAGCCCTAGACGGCGGTCGTTTCTTCCTAATTATGCTTTATCGCCTCCGCGGTAAAACCCTTACCAAAGAAACCGAAGAAAAAATTGTTTCTCGCGCCTTTATCTTCCTGCTTATTCTTATCGTCCTCGTCACTATTCTAGACATTACGAGGTTCTTCTAATGCCAGAAAAACCCGCCCGCACTAGATTTAAACTAAATCCTATCCTAACAAAAGTCATTTTGTGTATCGCCTGGGCTTTTTGGGTTTGCGGAGTGTTATTACTTACACAATTTTTACTAGCGCGCCTTATTACCTGGATTCGTGATATCTTGCCATTCTATATTTCTTCTTCTGCTTGGCAAATGATTTATGCTGGCCTGTCTTACGGCCTAGGCTTATTCCTTATTATCTTCATTCCCCAAAAAATCAACAAAAAATGCAAAACTAGAAAATCCGACCTAGGCCTAAACGAGCTCCCTACTTGGACCGACATCGGCCTTGCCCCCGTCGGACTTATCGTCTATGTGCTTTTTTCCGCTCTACTTACTAGCATTTTCTCTATTTTTCCATGGTTTAACATGAGCGAAGCCCAAGATGTCGGATTTAACAATCTCATCGTTCCAACAGACCGCGTTTTTGCCTTTATCGCCCTAGTTATTATCGCACCCATCGCCGAAGAGCTAATTTTCCGTGGGCTACTTTACCAAAAAATCAAAAGCCTACTATATAAGAAATCCGAACAAGAGAATACGCCAAAACGTAAATCCCTCAAAAAACGCGAGCGCCTTGCCGTCATTGTCGCTACGCTCATTACCTCTATTACCTTTGGCTGTATGCATGGCCAATGGAATGTTGGCGTTAACGTTTTTGCGCTTTCCGTTGTGCTTTGTATTTTAAGAGAAATTACCGGCTCTATTTATTCCGGAATCCTAGTTCACATGCTAAAGAACGCCATCGCCTTTTATCTCCTCTATATTGCCACTATTGGCTTTTGATGTTAAAATAACCTCATGAAATTATCGCGATCATTCACTAGAACTCTTAGAAACGCCCCCAAGGACGAAACCGCCCTATCTGCCCAATACTTAATTCGTGCAGGCTACATCAACAAAGAAATGGCTGGAGTTTATGACTTTCTCCCGCTCGGCCTTCGCACACTTAAAAATATCGAACAAATCATCAGGGAAGAAATGAACGCTATTGGCGCCGAAGAGCTCCAAATGAGCGCCTTACAAAATCCCGAACTCTGGGAGAAAACTAACCGCTGGAGCGACCAAGCCGTCGACATCTGGTTCAAAACAGAATTGTCCGCCGGTGGAGAACTAGGCCTAGCTCCTACTCACGAAGAGCCTATCACTAACCTCATGAAAACCTACATCAAGAGCTATAAGGACCTCCCAATTTTTGCCTATCAATTCCAGACCAAATTTAGAAACGAGCTCCGCGCTAAGTCCGGTATTATGAGAACGCGCGAATTCCTAATGAAAGACATGTACTCTTTCTGTGCTGACGAAAAAACCCACAATGAGTTTTATCACAAAGCCGAAGAAGCCTACAAGCGTGTATATGAGCGCGTTGGCCTAGGTGATTACACTCACCAGACTTTTGCTTCTGGCGGAATTTTTGCTAAATTCTCTCACGAATTCCAAACCGAGCTTCCTGTCGGCGAAGACACTATATATTATAATAGCGACAAATCCATCGTATTAAACGAAGAAGTAGTTTTACCAGAAGTACTAGACGAATTCGGTGTCAAAAAAGAAGATTTAAAGTCAGAAAACGCCGCCGAGGTTGGAAATATCTTTACGCTTAAATACAAATATTCCGAACCACTCGGCCTCAAATTCGACGACAAAGACAGCAAAGAACATACCGTATTTATGGGATGCTATGGCATTGGTGTTTCCCGCGTAATGGGCGTTATCGCCGAAAAATTTGCCGACGACAAAGGCCTAGTTTGGCCAGAAAATGTTGCACCATATAAATATTATATTGTTGCAATTGGTGACGCTGGCAACAAAATCGCATCCGAACTAGAAAAAGAACATAGCGAGACTATCCTATTAGATGATCGCGATGCTCGCGTAGGAGAGAAATTTGCTGACGCCGAGCTTATGGGTATTCCATATCGTATCGTTATTTCCGACAAAACTCTATCAGAAGAAAAAGTCGAATGGACCGATAGAAAATCCGGCGAGACTAAGCTATTGACATTAGACGAGCTAACCGCTATACTTCAGAAGTAATGAAAAAGACCGTAAGTTTAACCAAACAAGGCAAGACCGATTTAGAGACAGAGCTAAAGGAATTAATCGGCCGTCGCCCTGCTATTGCCGAGCGTTTACAGACCGCCCGTGCTTTTGGCGATTTATCAGAAAACCAGGAATATACCGACGCTCGCTCCGAGCAAAAAACCGTAGAAAACCGCATTGCCGAAATCGAAGACATCTTAAAGAATGCTAAACTAATTCGCAACGCTTCCCACGACAAAGTCGCTATGGGCGCCACTGTTACCGTTACTCTCTCTGGTAAAAAATTCACCTATTCTATCGTCGGCCCCGTAGAAGCTAACCCATTAGAGGGTAAGATTTCTGACAAATCTCCTATCGGACAAGCCTTACTTGGCAAAAAAGTCGGCGACACCTACGAGCTCCCTAACGGCAACAAAGGCAAAATCACTAACATTGAATAAATCTAGCCCTTCGGGGCTATTTTTTATTTCAGATAAATTATGGTATAATTAAAAACATGACAACATTAGCCGACTATCGCGATGAGCGTTTAAGAAAACTATCAGAAATTAAAGAGCAGGGAATCAACCCTTATCCTTCTAAATCTTCCCGCAACACCACGATTGATAAAATCGTAAACGATTTTGATGCGCTTGACGGAAAAGAAGTTACTATCGCTGGTCGCATTACCGCTATTAGGAGCTTTGGTAAGCTCGCCTTTGTCAAGGTTCGCGACTATTTTGGCGAAGTCCAGATTTTTATGCAACAAGAAGATGAAAAAGCTGGCCTATTTAATACTAAAAAGTTGAAGCTACTAGACACCGGCGACTTCATCGAAGCTACTGGCAAAGTCGGCAAGAGCTCTACCGGCGAAATTTCTGTTTTTTGCAATCATCTACGTCTTTTAACTAAGGCCCTCCGCCCGCTTCCTGGTCGTGATGGGTTTACCAACAAAGAAGAGCGTTATCGCCGTCGCTATGTTGATATGAACGTTAATACCGAAGTTAGAGAGCGCATGGTTCGTCGCTCTAAATTCTGGCAGGCTACGCGCCAGTTTATGCTAGATCACGGCTTTGTCGAGATTAACGTCCCCGTGCTAGAACATACTACCGGTGGCGCCGACGCCAATCCGTTCACTACCCACATGGACGCCCTAGACGAAGATTTCTATCTCCGCATCTCTCACGAGTTACCTCTAAAGCGTCTTATCGGTGCCGGTTTTGAAAAGGTCTTTGACATTGGTCCGCGTTTTCGCAACGAAGGTGTTGACGACGAGCACCTCCCAGAACATATCGCTTTTGAATCTTACTCCGCCTATGAGGATTACGAGCAGGGCATGGATTTCTACGAAGAAATGATTAAATATGTCGCCAAAGAAACTTGGGGCACCTTACAGTTCAAAGTCGGCGGTTTTGATATTGACCTGTCTGGCAAATGGCCACGCGTCAAATACGCCGATCTCCTTCGTGAAAAATTTAATGTTGACGTTTTTAATCCAGACCGCGAACAACTAAAGCGTGTACTTCTAGAAAACTGGCAAGCTGAAGATTTATCTCGCGCTGATTTTGAGAAAAAACTCGATAATACCACTACTCCGCATTTGATTGACGATGTCTGGAAATTGATTCGCAAGACCTCCGGCGGCCCATACTGGGTTATTGAGGAGCCAACTACTCTTTCTCCGCTCGCCAAGGTTAGTCCAGACAACCCACTCGTTACCGAGCGTTTCCATCCAATTATCGCCGGTACAGAAATGGGTAATGGCTTCTCCGAGCTAAACGACCCACTAGACCAGCTTGCCCGGTTCAAAGAACAACAAGCCGCCCGCGACGCCGGCGACACCGAAGCCCAAATGCTCGACATGGATTTTGTAGAAATGCTAGAATACGGTATGCCGCCAACTTGTGGCTGGGGAAATAGTGAGCGCAATTTCTGGCTCCTAGAGGGCGTTTCCGGTCGCGAAGCCGTCCCATTTCCAATCATCAAAAGCAAAGATTAATTAACTAATTCTCCTTGTGTTATAATAACCATAAGGAGAATTTTTATGGCCAACAAAGTAATGATTGTCGGAACCGGCAACGTAGGTGCAAGCATCGGCTTTTGCCTAGTCAACCAACGCACCGCCGTTTCTGAACTAGTTTTAACTGATATTAATATGGAAGACGCCGAGGGCGAAGCGATGGATCTCCGCGATACCTTAGCCGTTTCTCCATCTTTTATGAAGATTAAATCCGGCACTTACAAAGACGCTGGCGACTGCGATATTATTATCATTACTGCAGGCGCACCCCAAAAACCTGGTGAAACTCGCATGGATTTACTCAAGAAAAATTCTGCTATTTTTAAGGATATGATTTCCCAAATTATGGACGCTGGATTTAATGGGATTTTTGTCGTCGTTACTAATCCAATGGATGTCATGACCTATCTCACTATGCGCTATTCTGGGCTCCCGCCAGAACAAGTCATTGGCTCTGGCACCATTCTAGATTCCGCACGCCTTCGTTTCCGTATTTCCGAGCGTATTGGCGTTGCCCCAAAATCCGTTCACGCTTTCCAAATCGGCGAGCATGGCGACACGGAATTTGCGCTCTGGTCTACTGCTAATCTTGCCGGCCAGCCAATCGAAAAAGTATTGAAAGCCGACGAGCGAAAAGAAATCGAAGATTTTGCGCGCAACGAAGCCTATGACATCATCAAGAAAAAAGGCGCTACTTATTATGGTATCGGCGCCTGCGTCACTAAACTCATCAACTGTATTCTAGGCGACGAAAAACGCATTCTCCCCGTTTCGTCCTATGATGATTTTTCTGATGTTTATTATGGTTTTCCGGCCATCGTTGGGCGTCATGGCGTTATTAGGAAATTAGAACTAAAGCTTACCGAAAAAGAGGGAATTAAGCTCCAAAAATCTATCAATGCTATAAAATCTGCCATAAAAGAAGCCACCGAGTAATTCTCTGTGGTAAAATAATCTTATGAAACGTATTCTATCTTATTATACCAAACTTTTTGTGTTTTGTCAAGTACTAGTACTTTTCATGACACTTTTCACCCCTGTTTTATCTTCTAACGCTAGTGCTAGTAGTGCCAACAATTTCTATTTTACTGACGCTGTTTTTGATTATTATCTAGATCGCGCCGAAGATGGCACCTCTAAAATGCACGTCGAAGAAACCTTGACCGCCGTTTTTCCGGACACTAACCAGAATCACGGTATCACCCGCTCTATCCCATACACTAACCAAGGAGGCACCAACGTTACCGCCGAAAGCAAAAACGCTTTGAACTTTAAGGTTAAGCGTAACGGCAAAAACGAAAACGTCGCCAAAACCTCCACAGAAAACGGCGCCTACATATTCTATGTTGGCGACAAAAACACCTATGTTCACGGCGAACAAGTTTATAACTTGTCTTATGATTTTACTAATGTCATTACCAGATTCTCCGAAATGACTACTGAACAGGTTCAGTGTATCCAGGCCCCTTGCCCAGCACAATCTGCTCTCCACGAATATCAAGAAATCTACTGGGATACTAACGGTACTGGCTGGAGCCAAACTTTTGAAAATCTCACCGCCAATTTACATCTCCCAGACGACGTTATGGACAAGGTCCTAACTAGTCAGACTTCTTGTTACGTCGGTCGTTACGGCTCCAACAATCAAAGTCGTTGTCGTTTCTACAAATCCGATAGTAATACCATTACCTTTACCACTACCAATCTAAAAGCCGGCGAGAACTTAACTTTTGCCGTCGATTTTGAGCCTGGTACTTTTGTCATTGAAGAAATGCAAAGAAGTTATCTCTTGGTCATCCTTACCGTTATCCATGCCATTGTTGCTTGCGGAGTAATTGCCTACGTCCTTTACAAACACAGCCGTAAAAACCACGACAAAAAATCTTATTACAAAGACCTCTTTGTTGCGCCACAGTACCAACCATACAAAGGCGTTACTGTCGCCGAAGCCGAAAAAATCTGCGTAGAATCAGTCAAAAGTAGCAAAGTCGCCACCCTCCTAGAGCTCGCCGTTAACAAGAAAATCCAAATCATCAGAACCGAAAAAGACGGCGTCATCGGCAAGAAAAAAATCTGGAAAATCAAGATGATTAGCTCCAAAAATCTCACCGAACCCCAGACCGACATTATTAAGCTTCTCCACGGCGGGAGCATGCCGGCCGACGGTACCGAATTTGAAGTCAAAAAACAGACCTATTCATATTCGCTGGCTAGGATTAATCGTTCCTATCCTACTGACGCCGAAGCCATGCTAAAATCTTCCGGGTTCCTAGAAGCGGATCACAAGCCGAGCGGTATCATCTATCTCCCAATCCTATTCTTCTTCCTTCATATTATGGCCTTTACTTTTGCGATTGCCCTACTCTTTGACAACGACCTAAAATATTTCGCCTATGGCGCCTGCCTATTTACCACCTTTGGCATAGATTTTATCGGTATATTCCTCTCCATCTTGTTACCCGTACGTCTCAAAGATTACGCCAAATATACAGAAAAGGGCCTCGATCTCTCTAACTATTATCGCGGACTAAAACTCTATATTACCATGGCCGAAAAAGATCGCCTAGAGTTTCTCCAATCCGTCAAAGGCGCCGACACTTCCGACAAGGGCATTGTTAAACTTTACGAAAAACTTCTACCTTATGCCTGTCTCTTTGGCGTAGAAAAATCCTGGATGGAAGAGCTTAACAAATACTATGACCGTATCGCTGATTACGACCCATATTGGTACTATGGTGACGGTTATATTACTGGCTATATGCTAGGCTCCATGATGTCTAGCGTCAACTCTAGTATTTCTTCTGGCAGTATGTCCTCCAGTTCATCCAGCTCCTCCGGTGGTGGAGGCGGTGGCTTCTCCGGCGGAGGCGGAGGCGGTGGCGGTGGTGGGGGCTGGTAATTTTGCCTGCCACTATCCCTGATTTTATGGTATAATTACCCCAGTATGCTAGATATAAATTTTATTCGTCAAAACTTAGACCTGGTCGAAAAATCCACCAAAGAAAAAGGATATAAGACCGATATCTCCGCCATTTTGAAAAAAGATGACGAAAGAAAAACCCTATTAACTAAAGTCGAATCTCTCCGCACCGAGAGAAACGCTGTCGCATCCCAGATGAAAGGCGGTAAACCTGCCCCAGAACTTATCAAAAAGGGCAAAGAAATTAAGCTCGAACTTGCCGGCCTAGAAAAAGAACTAGACAGCCTAACAAACGAAGTTACTACCGCGCTAAAATCCGTTCCAAACGTAATTTTTGACGACGTTCCACTTGGCGGAGAAGAATGTTCCGTCGAAGTAAAAAAGTGGGGCAAGAACAAAGCAAAAGGTATCGACCATCTAGATTTTGCTACTTCCCGCGACTGGGTAGATTTTGAACGTGGCGCCAAAGTCGCCGGCAACAAATTCTACTACCTAAAAGGTGGTCTAGCGCTCTTAGAGAATGCATTATTACAGTTTGGTTTACAAAAGGTCCAGGAACACGGCTTTACCTACATGACTACTCCGGACCTAGTTTCCTCTCGCGTTCTAGAAGGCACCGGTTTCGCTCCGCGCTCTTCCGAGCAGTCCGACGAATACTTTATTGAGGGCGAAGATCTAGCGCTTATCGCCACCGCCGAGATGACTATTACCGGCTACCACATGGACGAAATCTTGGACGAAAAAGACCTTCCGCTTTTCTATGCTGGCTATTCTGCCTGTTTTAGAAAAGAAGCAGGCGCTTATGGTAAATACACTCGCGGCCTTTTCCGTGTTCACCAGTTCAACAAGCTAGAAATGTACTGCTTCTGCTTACCAGAACAAAGCAAAGAAATCCACGAAAAGATTTTGGAAATTGAGGAAGACATCTGGCAAAGCCTAGGTATTCCATATCACGTTATCAACATCGCCGCCGGCGACCTCGGCGCTCCTGCCGCCAAAAAATACGACCTAGAATACTGGTCCCCAGTTAACCAAAAATACCAAGAGCTAACGTCATGCTCCAACTGTACCGACTTCCAATCTCGCGCCGTCAATATCCGCGTTAGAAAAAAAGACGGTAGCCTAGAATACGTCCATACCCTTAATGGTACTGCCATCTCTCTAGCTCGCGCCATGGTGGCCGTCCTAGAAAACTACGCCAAGGAAGATGGCAAACTAGAAGTCCCAG
This sequence comes from Candidatus Saccharimonadota bacterium, assembly GCA_017652765.1. GTDB lineage: Bacteria > Patescibacteriota > Saccharimonadia > Saccharimonadales > Saccharimonadaceae > Nanosyncoccus. Next base: position 22,695 of record JAGCAJ010000005.1, read on the forward strand.
AAGTCCTACATCCTTATCTTGGCAATAGAGAAGAACTATAATATAATATGGGAAAGGAGTGTTATGATTGACAAGATAGAAATCACTGGCAACAAGTATAAAGTGGAGGAGACTTTTAGAAAATACGCCATCAAGCGCATCGGAAAGCTTGACCGCTACCTTCCTCGTGGAAGCAAAAAAGACATTGTTGCCAAGATTGTCATCACCGAAGTTAATCGTGCCCACGGCAACAAATACGAAATCTCCGCTGCCATGGAAATCCCAGGTGGCAAGGTTATCGCCGCTAGAGACGAATCTTCCAACGTTTATGCCGGCGTAGATATTATCGAAGCCAAACTGATGGGCCAAATCCGCCGCTATAAACTAGAATCCACTCCTCACCTACAGAAAAACAAGCTAAAGTCCTTATTTAAGAGAGGTTAATCATGACAAAAGCACCAAAGGTAAAGAAAGAAAAGAAACCGACCGACAAGCTCGCCGACAAGACCGCCATGACCAAGTTCCTGCAAGGTATCTTTGGTGATGCACAAAAGAAGACATTAAAGCGCCTTTATAAGCGCGCCCTAGAGATTAATGCCCTAGAACCAAAGTATAAAGACATGAGCGATGACGAACTCGCTGGCCAAACCGCCGTATTGAAAGACCGCCTAAACGACCTCATGAAAAAGGAACAGGGTAAGCTCGCGATTGGGCGCTTCGAGGCGAAACGTTCTTCGAGGAAGATAAGCGACGCCACGAGGAGCGTCCCAGCGAGCGATACCCCTGTAACGACAGGGGTAGCGCGTGGCGTTTCCGAGAAGAACCCGTTTCGCGCAGAAGCGTTAGAGCGCGCGCTTGACGCGATCCTTCCTGATGCTTTTGCACTCGTGCGCGAGGCGACTTCTCGCATTCTTGGTATGCGCCACTTTGACGTCCAGCTTATCGGCGGTATGGTACTCCACGAAGGTTGCGTCGCCGAAATGAAAACCGGCGAAGGAAAGACCCTTGTCGCCTTGCTCCCAGCCTATCTTAACGCTCTGTCGGATCGTGGCGTTCATGTCGTTACCGTCAACGATTACCTGGCCCAGCGCGACGCTGGTTGGAACGGCCCGGTTTATGATTTTCTAGGCCTGTCCGTCGGTGTTATTATCAACCAAGCTTCATTTATTTATGACAAAGATTACATCAACGAAGACCACGAAGACGAGCGCTTCCGTCATTTGAAACCTTGCTCTAGAAAAGAAGCCTACAACGCCGACGTTACCTACGGTACTAACAACGAATTTGGCTTTGACTACCTTCGCGACAACATGGTTAACGAAGTCAACTTCCTTCGCCAGCGTGAGCTTAACTTCGCTATTGTTGATGAAGTGGATAGTATTCTAATCGACGAAGCACGTACTCCACTTATTATTTCCGCTCCTGCTGGAGACAATCCCGAGGCTTATTATCAATTCGCCAGAATTGCTAACCGCCTAACAGACGAAGATTATGTACTAGATGAGAAGCATCGCTCCGTCACATTGACCGACGCCGGTGTCGACAAAGTCCAAAAACTCCTTGGTATCGATAATCTCTATTCCGTCGACAACACCCGCCTAGTCTATCACATGGACCAGGCTCTCCGCGCCGAAGTCGTCTTTAAGCGCGACAAAGATTATGTCGTCACTAACTCTGGCGAAGTTATCATCGTGGACGAGCATACTGGTCGCCTCATGCAGGGTCGTCGTTATAACGAAGGCCTCCACCAGGCCATCGAGGCCAAAGAAGGTGTCCAGGTTAGGGAAGAATCCATGACTCTTGCTACTATTTCTTTCCAGAACTTCTTCCGCCTATATAGGAAATTATCCGGTATGACCGGTACCGCCTTCACAGAAGCCGAAGAATTCCAACAGATTTATGCTCTAGACGTTATCCAAATCCCACCAAACCGCCCGATAAAGCGTGTTGACAAAGACGATTTAATCTTCAAAACCGAAGACGGTAAGATCCGTGCCATCGTTAGAGAAGTAGAAAAATATCACGAAAAGGGTCAGCCTGTCCTAATTGGCTCCGCTTCAATTGCCAAAAACGAGCTCATCGCCAGCTACTTAGACAAAGCCAAGATTCCTTATGAAATTCTAAACGCCAAAAACAACGAACGCGAGGCAGCTATCGTCGCCAAGGCCGGTGAGCGTGGTGCAGTTACACTCGCTACTAACATGGCTGGTCGTGGCACTGATATTAAGCTCACCGACGAAGTCAAAGAGCTTGGCGGTCTAGTCGTTATCGGCTCCGAGCGGCACGATTCTCGTCGCGTAGATAATCAGCTCCGCGGTCGTGGTGGACGCCAGGGCGATCCAGGCACCACCCAATTCTTCGTCAGTTGTGAAGACGACCTCATGCGTATCTTCCAAGGAGACCGTATCGCATCGCTCATGTCTCACCTCGGCGTGGACGAAGACACCCCAATCCAGACCCGCTCCGTTACCAAGACTCTAGAAACCGCACAAAAGCGTATTGAAGGATTTAACTTTGACAGTCGCAAGAACGTCGTCCAATACGACAACGTTATTAACCGCCATCGTCGCGTAGTCTATACTATGCGCAGAAAAATTCTTGAAGGCGAAAACATCGAAGGCGAAATCGACCGTCTAATCAGAGACGCTACCGCCGATTTAACTCAGTTTAGCTCCAAAGTCAACAAGAACTTTAAGCGTGATTTTAAAGCCGTCTTTGACCTAGATGAAGATCTAATCGACACCATCGGCGCCATGAGAAAAGAAAAAGACCGCGCCAAACTTGCGTATACCGCCGTCAAAGAAGCCTATGGTAACAAAGAAGACGAATTCACCCCCGAAATTATGCGTAAAATCGAGCGCGAAGTCTATCTCAAAGTCCTAGACGGTCTCTGGATGCAACATCTAGAAAATATGCAACACCTCCGCGAAGGTATCCACTGGCGCTCTGTTGGTCAACGCGACCCACTGGTAGAATATCGTTCCGAGTCCCAAAAGCTCTTTGATGGCTTACAGAAAAACTTGCGTGAAGAAGTCTTAAAGATTATCCTTAGCCTCTCTCGCCAAGAAGCCGAAGAAGCCCAGGTAGTTGATGGCCAAGAATACGAATCCGAGCTTACCAAGATGGCCGAACCTGCCACAGAAAAAGGCGTCAACGAAATTTCCGCCGGTGAGAAAAACCTAGACGACGAGTTTAAGACTAAGACTACCGTAAAAACCGTCAAACCTTCTAAATCCAGCTCCAAGAAATCCGGTTCCAAGAAAAAGAACTCCAAAAAATCTAAGAAGAAAAGCAAGAAACGCAAATAATGAAACATGCTGTTGAGGAAGTTAGGCTCAAAAACGGTGCGCGTGGGCTACTAATTGACGTGCCTACCGCCAGCGTTATGAATATCCGCGTACAATTTCGCGCGGGGATGCGTTATGCCAAAAAACCCGAAGTCTACGAAATTGCCCACGTAGTCGAGCATCTTAGCTTTGGCGCTAATGCCAAGTATCGCGACGAACAGGCCTACGAGGCCGACTTCACCAAAAACGGCGCTTATCACAACGCTTGGACTTCTGATTTTTCTGTCGTTTATGAATCAGAATGTGCTGATTTTGAATGGGAGCGCATCTTGGAGCTCAACCGTGTCGCTATCGCTAGCCCACGTTTCAACGAAGAAGAACTAAAAAGCGAAAAGGGAAACGTTAGGAGTGAGCTAACTGGCTATCTTAACGATTACTCACGCTTACTTTGGCCTAGGCTCCAAACCGCTATCGGCGAAGACACGCCTAATCTCCGCGAACGCCTATCTACCCTATCCAACATAGAGCTAAAAGATATTCGCGAGCATTATCGTCGTACTCATACCGCATCCAATATGCGTTTTATTATCGCCGGCCAGACTAGGCATCGCAAAAAACAAATCATCAAAATGCTAGAAGACTGGGAACTAAAAGAGGGCAAAGAACTAGAAATTCCCGTAGATGACCTTCATGCTTCCGACGCAGTTTTAATTAGGAGAAAAGACGCCAGCAATATTACCTTTGGCTTTTCTTTTGTTATCCCACGTCGCCTAAACGAAAACGAGGTCCACGCCATGGATTTCTTAAACCACATCATGACCGGCACCATGAACAGTCGCATTTTTGGTAAAGCCAGAAAGCGCGGACTGGTCTACGGCATGGGTAGTTGCCTCACTAATAGCGCCCATAACTCCTCTTGGGATTTTGACGGCGAAGTTAATTTAGAATCCGCCGACGAGCTATTTGATTTAATTAATCACGAACTTACATCTATTATTAAAGGCGAAATTAAAGACGAAGAAATCGAATCTGCCCGTGCTTATAATATTGGTCGCTACCAAATCGGCGCCCAAACCGTAGCTCAGCTTTCTGATTATTACGCCGAAAGTTATTTTGTTTCTGGAGAAATCGACAATTACGAGCGTGCCACCGACATTATTAATTCCATTAAAAAACAAGATATTGTAGACCTTGCGCGCGAATATATTTTTGGTAATGTTTCCGCACTCGTCGCCGTCGGTTCCTGCGAAAAGGCTATCATTACCGCCCTCGCCGAAAAGTTAAAAATAGGAGTATAATATATATTATGTTAAAGCTTGCAATTCTAGGATATGGCGCCGAAGGAAAGAGCGTCGAACAGTATTTCAAAACCCACCCCTACGAGACTGTTGCCCCGTCCGACATAGAGATTAAAGTTTTTGACAATTTCAAAGACGAAGAAATCGACGGCCTAGGTCTAGAAAATTACGACGTAGTATTTCGCTCGCCGTCCGTCCGTCCGCATTATGATTTTAGAAAATTCAGCACCGACGACGATCATAACAACAACGAAGACGAATACAAGCAAGAATTTAAAAAGCCTTATTGGACTTCTGCTACCAAATATTTCTTCGAACATTGTCCCGCAGAAATTATCGCCGTTACCGGTACCAAGGGCAAGGGAACTACCTGTTCTATGATTACCGCTCTGCTTAATTCTATTAATACCTATGCTTATAAAGATACCGCTAATGCTCCCAAGACTTACCTAGTCGGCAATATCGGCATTCCTCCACTAGACGTCCTAGACGACATCACCGAGAACGACAATGTCGTTTTTGAAATGAGTAGCTTCCAGCTTTGGGACTTACACCAGGGTTCTTTCGTTGGTGTACTTCTGCGCATTGAGCCGGATCACCTTAACGTCCACAAAGATTTTGAAGAGTACGTCTATGCCAAATCCGCCGTTTCTCGCTATAAGACCGAGTGCGACTTCCTCGTCTATTTTAGAGACAATGAGACCACCAAATCTCTCGCCGAGAAATCCGACGCTAGACGTCTTCCATACCCAATCAGAACAGAAAGTCCCAAACTAAAGGAACTCCTAGATAGCCTAAAAATCCCTGGCCGTCATAACCGCGAAAACGCCGAGGCCGCCCTCCTAGCCGTTTCCGCGCGTTTCTTTAGCGGAGATCTAAACAAAATGCTAGACAGCGAGCTCTATCCCACTCTTAAATCCGGCCTAGAAAATTTCAAAGGCCTCCCACATCGTTGCCAATTCTTGCGAGAACTAAACAACGTCAAATATTACGACGACAATTATTCTTCCGCTCTCCCAGCCCTGGACGTTGCGCTTTCTGCTTTTGAAGATTACCCGACCGTCTTGATTGCTGGAGGCTACAGCAAAGGCACCGACGCCGAAGTCAAATCCCGCATTTTCTCCGCCAAGAACCTAAAGAAAGCTATCTTAATTGGTGATACCGCCAAAATCCTAGCAGAAGGCGAAGACGAGTCAAAGTACGAAATCGCTACCGATCTGAAGGATGCCGTCGCTCGCGCCCGCTCCGCCGCAGAACAATTAGCAAAAAAAGACCAGCCCGCTATCGTCCTCATGTCGCCAGGATTTGCTAGCTTTGACTGGTTCAAAAACTTCACCGACCGTGGCGAACAGTTTACTAAAATCGTCAAGGAACTGAAATAGTGTTTGAATTTCTAGGCTACGATTTTGACCAAAATCTGCTCCGCGCTACATTCCGTTACAAAGGTGGAACGCGTAATAATCCACTAAATTTCACCGAAATCGTCGAATTTTCTACCCGCGCTCCAAAAATCGCAGAAAACGCCAAAATCGACCAACAAACCCTAGATCGCGCTCTAGCTTTTGCTTTTATCGCCATTGGCACGTCATATTACAAAGCTTTCCCAACTATTAATGTCAAGCTCCCAGCCTCATTTAACGCCCTACCAGCCGATTTTTATAATTCTATTTACCAGGACGGCCTCTCTCAATTTGCCTTTGAGAATAATCTTACACGGGCCGACCTCGCTCATTTTCCGTATCCAGACATTCTAATAGACCCTAAGACACCGGAGTCATATTCCGGTTCCGGTAAACTCGTCCTCCAATCCGGCGGAAAGGACTCTCTCCTTACCGCTTCGCTCCTAAATAAATCCGCCGAACCTTGGACCGCCGTCTATATTTCTAGTAGCGACAGCTATCCACAAATCCTAGACGAACTCGGCGCCAACAATCTCCAAATCATCAAACGAAAAATCGACCATGATGGCCTAACAAAAGCAGAAAAACTTGGCGGACTTAACGGCCACGTTCCAGTTACATATATTAATATCGCCCTAGCGCTTATCCAGGCTATATTAAACGGCCAAAACGAGGTTATCACTTCTATCGGCCACGAAGGCGCCGAACCTCACGCCATTATTAAATCAAAAAACAACGAGCCCGATCTTCCGGTTAATCACCAATGGAGTAAAACCGCCGAGGCAGAAAAACTATTACAGGATTACGTCGAATATTACATCGCAAAAGAAATCAAAGTCCATTCATTAATTAGAAAATACAGTGAGCTAAAAGTCGCCGAAATGTTCGTTCAGAATTGTTGGGATAAATTCGGCCACAAATTTAGCTCCTGTAATAAGGCCAATTACGGACAGGGAACCGACAACAGCGCGCTAAAATGGTGTGGGCGTTGCGCTAAATGCGCTAATTCCTATCTACTCTTTGCGCCGTTCCTAGAACCAACAGAACTAAACTCACTTTTCCCAGACAACAAATCGCTTTTTAGCGCTCCAGAATTAACTAGCGACTTTAAAGGCCTCCTCGGCATTGACGATGCTATAAAACCTTTTGAATGTGTCGGCGAAATCGCCGAGCTCCGCCGTGCCTACCATATGAAACGCGCGGATTATCCCGATCTCCCATTCTCCGTCCCCGATTCCAACTTTAACTACAAGAAAGAAAATAATTGTAATTAAATAGCTATTGTGATATAATACCAATATAAGGTAGATGCGAGGCCGAGAGGTATCAATAGACTACCTTCACGATGAAATCTTTGGAAATATAACCGAAGATTTCTTTTTCAGACAAAAAACCGCCCTAGGGCGATTTTTTGAACTATATAGCTGGTGTGAGGTGCCAGGATAAATCGCGTGAGTTAAACTCAAGCTGGTATCTTTCCCGGCCAGCTATAATGTCGAAGAAATGCATCGCCACATTTCCGGCAAACTTGATATGTGTGCCAAGTAGCTCTGTCACTTCGGTTTCGCCGGTCTGACCACGACGCTTAAAAGAAAGCGGTTGGCATGGTGTCATTTCGTAACCGAATAGTGCCATGACTTCGACTTGTTCATTTTTAATATTATTTTTCATAAAGTAACTCCTAAGTAATTATTATTTAGAAGTCATTTATGTGAGCCTGATTTATTGGCTCCTAGTCAGGGGTATAAATGACGATGCCCGAGACCAAAATTTCTCATTGCCAGTGACCTAAGTTTAGCAAGATAACTTTATTATAGCACAAAAAATAAGCATAATCACAAAACACGGTATGCTACTGGGCGACGCAACGGACAGAAAAGCCGCTGGTCTTAGGGGACGAGAACTCTGGGAGGGTATAAATATCGAAGTAGCGCAGGTACCGGGCGTAGGTATCGGAGCCAACGGAGACAGAGCCTGCTGACCAGAAGTAGCCGGCCGTACCCTGATTGATAACCTTACCGTCAGAACTGTACACGTTGCCTGAATACGGCAGAGAGAATGGGAATTGGTGGAGAATATCATTGGCGCGGGTAGAGCCTTGGTTGCCGGAAGTGCTGATAAGAGAG
>JAGCAJ010000006.1 GCA_017652765.1 Candidatus Saccharimonadota bacterium
ACAAATGGAGTAGCTAGTATCGGTAGTAGTATTGTATCCACCATACGTAGCAGTAGCCGTGTACCAGTTGTAGTAGTTGCCGTATTCTGGATGACCAGAAGTATCACTTCCTGCATCGGCATAGCTCAATGTCATGAGTTGGTCATCGCAAGCTTGAGAGTTCGTCGTGCACCAGTTAGCCGTGGAGCTGGCGGGAAGATTAACGGTCTTGTTTTCTGGGAGATTGGAGTTGGTGGAGTCGAGGGCGGCATTCTCTAGGGCAAGGTTATCTGTCATCCAACAATTACCATCAGCAAGCTTTCTAATAGTGTAGCTCTTGTACGGTTCTGCGCCACGAGGGTCTATTAATGTTCTTTGTGGTACTACTCCACCTGGGTTAGCTAGATATGCTGCTTCGGTAGTAGCAATTGTGGACACACTAGCACTAGAAGGCTTAGTAACGCTAGCACAAAGCTCTGGGGTCATATCCTGCATATTAGAGATAGTCCAGAAAGTAGGCCGCTCATAAGTAAAGTCTGCATTATACCTCTTCTCATAGCGTGGAACATCCATATAGACATGGTAGCCTGTACCTTCGTCGTTGGCTGGAGTGACACAGCCGGTATAGGTAACTGGTGTAGAGCTAGACTGCGTACAGCCAGACATTTGCATAGAAGAGTAGCTAGAGATATGGGAAGGGTTAGCGGAAACGTCCTGCCAGGCGGCACTAGTTAGCATATAGATGTTAGCGTCTATGGCAGATGTAGAGAATAGCGTAGAGGTAACGGTAATAGTATCTCCGCCAGTAGTAGAACCAGAAGTAGGAGAAACGGTAGCGCCCGCCGTTTGGGCGGCATCCGCTACGGCCGTCCAAAGCACAGAATTAGTATAAGTTCCTACCGTCGCCGTGTCACTCTTGGCTTTTAACCCGTAATACACCTGGAATTCGTCTGTCGTAGTGTTTGGCGTAGAGGTCGCGTTAATAAGCGTGGCTGGATTAGTCCCGCTGGCCGGTATCCCCGCAAACTGCGAGACAGAATATCCGTTCTCAAACGCTACATAACTCGCGTCAAAGTGGTTGGTTTCGCTGATTTGTCCGCTCGGAATCGCAAACCCCCATTCTCCGCTATTTAACTCTGCCGGGCTAGCCAACGTCCCCGTCGTAGACGCAATCGTCGCCGACCCGCCGGATAACTTTAGCGCGTTGCTCGTGTCATTCATGCTAACATATAGTTTATAGCCATTAGGTGCCGTGGTGGTCGCTGTTACGGTAGTTTCTGCTATGCTCATCATATCAGTAACATCCACTACGCTAAGATTGAGGTCTACGCTAGACGCCGCCGAAAGGCTAAGAGAATACCCGCCCGCAGTTGCGGTCTCCGTAGTGGCGCCCGAATTTTGTATCGGCGCTAGAATTGATGACGCCAAAAACGCCCCCAAAAAGGCCAGGGAAAACACACCAAGACCAGTGGAAAGTATCCTCCATCTGACATTTGACCTCTGCATGCCAAGCTGTTTCCACTTGCGCTTTAATGCTTTTTTACCATCCCCCGACCTCCGGTAAAACATGTAAAATTGACCTCCTCGTCCTTGGCCAGCGATTTTTAGCCTCAGACACCTAATTGTTATAGCTTATTTCCATTATAGCACAAGCTCTTCCAAAATCACAAGCATTTTTATTGTAAAAAACTAGTGCTTTTTCAGCCTGACCGCAAACCCACCCCCCGGTGCCATATATATATCCATATAATCATTCTTTGTTACGTCGCGACTTTCTATCTCTATTGACAATTGATTCTCACGATAATGCGCGTCCGGCCCATCGCGATATATCTCTGCCGTATATGCTCCGTCGTCTAGGAATTCTAGTGTAATCCTTACCCTCCTGCCTTCCTCATTAGTTACGCCCCCAATATACCAATCTTCGCTCTCTCTGTCTTTTCTAGCGACCACATAATATTGCCCAATCTGGCCTAGAATCGGAAGCGTCCTATCCCAAGATACTGGCACGTCGCGAATAAACTTATATACGTCCGGATGTACCTCTTCATAAATTTTTGGCCTATCCGACGCCATTTGCATTGCAGAAAATATCGTTACATAATACGCAATCTGGCGCGCTAGCGTCGTTGCCATACGTTTCACGCTATTTCCTACGTCTAATATTCCACTAGTATAATCCATCCCACCAGAAAGTAACCGTGTATATGGTAAAATCGTCGCGTGCGAAGGGAATAGCGCTCCGCCTTCATATTCCTGGCCCCTAGCGCCTTCACGCGTGAGCAGATTTGGCCACGTCCTCTCTAGCCCTGTGCCCTTTATCGGCTCGTGCACATCCAGACAAATATGGTATTTTGTTGCTAACTCTAACGCCTTCTGATAATGCCGTACACCCACCTGAGAATGGTGGAATTCTCTACGCCCCTGTACCGTCATCCATGCCCCCGCATACCCCGGTTTTACATACATAATATTATGGTCTGCATAGTATTTATATGCTTCTTCTAGCTGTTTCTCATAGTTATCAATATATCCCACGGTTTCGTGATGACCAACTAATTTTATACCCTTGTCCATGGCATAACTCGCCACTTTGTCTAGATCAAAATCCGGTGTAGCATGCGTAAAATCATTTGTCGGGCCGTTTGAAAGCCAATCCCCATTCCAGCCCTTGTTCCAGCCTTCTACTAATAGCCCCTCTATACCTAGCCTCTTACAAGCATCAATATATTCTTCTGCGTGTTTAGTTGTGGCACCGTGTCTCTCGCCTTCGGCCCATGTATATTCGCCTACATACATCGCCCACCATATCCCCATGAACTTTAGCGGTTTTACCCAAGAGAAATCTTCCTTTGGCGGGTCATTAAGATTCAATATCATGCGGTTAGTCGTCAGCTCTGTTGCATTATCCGCCACCATTATTACTCGCCATGGCGTGTTAAACGGCAACTCTACATATGCCCGCGCCCCGTCTGATAGTGGCGTAATATCCGACACCAGCGCCCCGCGCTGATTTAATTTCAGTGTCATCGAGCCATAATTATATAGCGCGGCTTCGTGGATAGAGAGAAAATATCCCGTCGGATGTTCCAAGGTTAGCGGGGTATGTACCGACCCCTCTAGCATATACACCGCGTCACGGTTATAGTTGTATTCATATCGGTCCGGCTGATACGCCGGAATATGCCACGCATAACTATTACTATCTACATTAAACTCCGTCAGCTCGTCCTGGACTACCAACCTCTGGAATTCCGGCTGTGGCGGAATTTCATACCGAAACGCCACACCTTCGTTAAACACGCGCACGCGGAGCGTAAACAACCGCTTTTTCCCGCCCGACTCCGAGAGGTATAGTGCTATCTCGCTATAATTATTACGAATATACCGCTCTTCGCCCCATTTTGTCTCCCACGTTTCATCAAACCCTTTTATCACTGCGCGCACTAGAATTAGTCCGTTATATAACGGCTCGTCGCCACGAAGCGCCATGCCTAGGTGGGATTCCTTAACTAGCACCTTCTTGTCCTTTAGGACGCTATACATTATCTGGCCGTTTTTAAGCTCTAGTGAGCACGCCGTCCGCCCGTCCGGAGAATCTATCGTATTGCTATATTCTAGCAACGGTTTACCCAGATGAAAAAGCCACCTAAAGAATCTAAACATAACCTTATTATATCGCAAAATCAGCACTCGCGCTACATTATGCTATAATCATCTTATGAATCCCCATCGTCGCCATCCCGACAAACTTAAATTCCCACTCACTTTTATCTTTGTTGCAATTCTTGTATTTTGTGGTCTAATATTTTACAGGGCTTACCAGGACTCTCCACTCTATTCCGCTATCCACACCGCGGAACCAGAACCGGAAATCCTGGTCGCCGTTACGAATTTTTATGACCCGACCTCCGACATTTCTAGCGCACAGCTAGAAAACTACGAACAAATTCCAATCGACGACATCACTCCCGACAAAAAAGTCCTCTCTGTCGACGGCAAATACCCCCTAGACGACTATGATACCGAGCATATTTTTACTATTAACCAGACCGGCACTACTGCGATTGGTCGGCGCCTCCTCTACAAAATGCGCGAAGTCGGAAACGGCGCTTATTTTGCCGAAAACATCAAAGATTTCCTAAGTCGGACTGACCTCACCCACATTAGTAACGAAGTCAGCTTTGCCACAGATTGCGACTCCGGCCTCACCATGACATTCTGCACAGATTATAGCGCCTATGACACCATAGAAGCTATCGGCGTTGACGTAGTAGAGCTAACCGGAAACCACAACAACGACTGGGGCGCTAGCGCTAATCTCGCTACTGTCGACTTTTATCACGAAAAAGGCCTAAAGACCTTTGGCGGAGGCAAAGACGAAGACGAAGCTCGCATTCCGCTAGAGTTTAACGAAAAAGGCACCGGACTTACCTGGATTGCTATTAATAATTCTACTTCCTCCAAAGAAAATGGCCAGGGTGCCAGTACAAATCACCCCGGCGCTAACATCTATGATGAATCCACTACACGCGCCCAAATAGAAGAAGCCAAGCAGAAAGGGAATTACGTCATTGTTGATGTCCAATATTCCGAATGTTATTGCTATCCAGAATATGGCCAAGAATATCCCGCCTGCGACGGGCCAATTTCTGGCCAAACCGAGTTCTTCCGAAGTCTAATAGACATGGGCGCCGACATGGTCGTTGGTACTTCCGCCCACCAGCCCCAAACCTATGAATTATATAATGGTAAACCTATTTATTATGGTCTAGGCAATTTATTCTTTGATCAGACTATGTGGCCCGACACCGCCAAGGGCTATATCCTCACCCACTATTTTAGAGATGGCAAGTTATTACAAACCCGGATTTCTCCTACAATTTATGACACGTCTTATCAGACTACTTTAATGGATACTACTTCTGCTTTTAATTTCCTTAAGCGTTTACTTGCTTCTAGCCCACACGGAGAATAGCTATTCTGCTTATGGATTTTAGTCTTGTTGTGCTATTTTCCTTATGCTAAAATTAACTAAACGGGAGGTTATTTTTAGGTGGCAGCAGCTATGCCCAAACAGACCAGAATAACTATCTTGCTTTCGCTTAATGCGGTAGCAATTCTTGTTGCTGGAATTTTAATCGCTAGCGCTATTGGTATCAACGGTGGTGGACACTTCCGCGTCGTTGACGAAAAATCTGACACTATCACAGACGAGGACGCCTCAGCCGAATTAATCGACCCCGCCTCTGAGACTATTATTGATATTTCTACAGACTACACCGCCTCCACTCCTACTGGTGGTAGTTTTGATACTGGCACGGTTTCTGGTAGCGAGCTCTGGAATGCCACTGCTATTACTATTTATCAAACCGCCAACATTGACCTCTGTATTAACGATTCTATTGGCAACCCCGGCGAAATGTATTGGCAGACTAGCAATCCCGCCGTCATCAAAGGCTTCTATGCTGACGCCAGAACTAGATTAGGCTACGATTCTAGTCGCTGTCGCTATCCCGCCATCGTAGGCACCGGCACTACCACTATCACCGCTGGCACCACCGACGGCCTAAAGCGCGACACTATCACTATCACCGTAGTAGAGCCACCAGTTGATCAGTGGAAGAGGGAAGTACTAGACCTAGTCAATGCCGAACGCGCCAAAATTAACTTGCCTGCTCTATCCTGGGGCGATACCTGCGAAGAAGCCGCACAAATACGCGCTAAAGAAATAATTGAGCTCTACGCTCACCAGCGCCCAGATGGCTCCTCTTGGGATACTGTTTGTAAGCCTACTCCGGGCAACACTGCCGGAGAAAACCTCGCCGCCGGCAACACTGCCGTTTCCCCAGCCACCGTCGTTCAAACTTGGATGGATTCCGATTCTCACCGTGCCAATATCCTTTCCGACAAATTCACCAAAATGGCCGTCGGCTTTGTCTTTGACCCAAATTCTAAATATAAGACATACTGGTCTGAGTTCTTCTCGACCTACTAAAAAACACCCCTGTCGGGTGATTTTAGCAATTCTGGCTGGGGATGAGGGATTCGAACCCCCGAATGCTGGGACCAGAACCCAGTGCCTTACCACTTGGCGAATCCCCAACGCTCCGTTCATTATAGCATATCTTGATTTTTTGTGCAAGGTGTGGTATAATATAAATATACATGGGGTGAGTCGCACTTTAGGAGGTGTTATATGGATATTAATAGCTATTTCATGCTAAGAGGACTGCTTCCTTCCATGAAAAAGGAAGATTTGTTCGTAAAATATGCCGAATCTGCCGGCACCAGAGACGAAAATTACCTCTGGGAAGAAATCAAAAAACTGCATAACTTAGACGACAAAAACAGGCCTAGCGACGCCAGAGAGTTTGCTAAAAATGCCTGCGCTAAATTCGTTAAACTCGCCGTAGAAAATCCCGCGCTCTATGATTTTGTGCTGGATACCGACTGCGACGAATACTGGAACATCGTCGACCCAGAAGGGAAAATTAAGAATCGCTCACGCTTAGCGTCCGAATTCTTTATTCCTTGGGTAGCAGTTTGTGTCCCGCGCTCAATTGCGCTTGAGGTAGTCTACGGCTACGGCATCGACATTTATGGTAACTATCGCGAAATTCCGCAAAGCGACCCATTTTATTACTTTACGTATAAAAACGAGCTTTTTAACGCGATTGCGGAACGCGGTATCGCTACGGTAGATTTCTTAACAGAAACCCATCCAAAGAAAATCGCCTTTTTAGCTGCCGGTATGGCGCCCGAATTTAGGCATCTTAATTTAACTTTGGATAGCGACCAAGAAGCCATTTTAGCAGACAACGATCCAACCATTGATAGCGTCAGCCTTTTAAAAGACCTGCCCGACAAGGACAGAATCACTTATTTAGAAGGTGAAGCCGGAAACCTTACTAAGGTCCTGTCTTCTGGTGCGCTAAAAGGTTGCGATGTTATCGTTGCTAACGGTATTATGTGCTACATCTGGGACAAATTCCCCCAGGTTCTCGGAGCAGCTAAGCAGTTGCTAAACCCCGGCGGAACATTCATCTTTGAACTCTATCCCAAACATTGGGAATGGGCTAGAAACCGCGACATCAAAGGTTTTTATCTCCCGCTTAAGCTGTTCGAGAGTAACAAAGACGCCGAAGACAAGGTTAGAAAAACCGCCGAAAATCTTGGCATTACAGATATCTCTGCTCTGTATTACTTTGACGACTTCAACAAAGAAATTATGGTGTTCTTTAGAATCACCATGCCAGAATAACACTCACCCCAATTTACCCCCTCCACGCGAGGGGGTATTTTTTAGCTTTTTACTTGTCTCGACATTTTTCTTATGCTAAAATAGAATAAAGCTAAGGAGGTTTAGGTGCAACTAATCGCGATTCTCTTAATCATGGTGTCGGTTTTGGCACTATTATCTGGTTTTGCTGTTTTTCTTGGCTCTTCTAAAGGCTCTCGTGCACACGCCCTCTCTTTCTTAATCACTACCATAGGCGTTTTTGGATGGTCACTCTCTATGGGCATTTTCCTTACACTAGGAGAAGACGCTACTGCTTTTGCCCCAGTCTCAATCTTTGGGATTTATCTCTTTACGCTCGTAATGGATCTTTTCGTCCTAATCTATACCGGCTGGAAAACTAAGTGGGGCTGGATTCCTATTGCTGCCTCCGCACTCGCTTCTATCTTTCTTGGCGGAGCTTTAATTTATAATCCTAATTTCTTATATGACAGTTTCACTCTTAGCGCAAGCGGAAATAGTGTTGCTATCCGTCTAGATTGGTACTATATTTCTTATATCGCGCTCATGCTACTTGAAGGCATTAGCGTTATTGTTTGCGTTCTTGCCCGTATTAAACATACCACAAGCAAAAACATTAAACGTGGCTGGGCCGGCTTCCTTGTCTGCCTTTCTATCGGCTGGGCCGTAGCCGGCGTTTTTGACCTTTATCTTCCGCTTTTCCGCTATGACTTAATCTGGATTGGACCACTCTTTATCGCCATAGATTTTGTCATTCATTATTATGCTATCCTTAAATACCGCCTACTAGACCTGTCGTCTTCCTGGCTTAGAATCCTCTCCCATATTATCGTCATGTCACTCTCTGCTATCGTCTATCTTACGCTCTTTTTCGTCGTCTTTATTGCTCTCTTTAAGGTCCCTAGTCCGTCTAGCGCCGTCATCATCCTAAACGTCGTCATGATTATCATCGTCCTCCTCATGTTCCCAGCACTAAATGAACTCAGTAGCTACTTCCGTTCACTTTCTTCTATGAAAGAAATCGACCTAGTTTATTTCGTCAAAAAGATTAGACAAATGTCTAAAAACTATATTAATTATCGCGAACTGGCCGATTTTCTCTCTGACCACCTTCATTTCCAATACGTCGGCCTCATCATCGACAAAAAACTCTACGGCACTAGACAGACTAAATTATCTAGCGCCGAAGTCGCTCACATCGCCGGATTTCGTACTCCAATGAAAGGCATCTGGCTAGCTGTCGACGATGCCACCTCCGCCGAACTCAAGAAAAACGGCATCGAAGCTATTGCCGTCCTCCGCGACGGTACCGGCGACGTCGTAGGAAAAATCCTCCTCGGCCGACCAATGGGCAACATTAGCTTTAGGAATCGCGACATTTCCGCAATAGAAACCGCATTAACATTAACCGCATCGGCAATCAGCTCCGAGAAAGGACCAAAAAACTAACATGAAAGGATTGGTGGGCAAACTTATGGCGCATCCGCTCGATAATATCGAAGACGTTCAAGAATTTTATGAAGCAATCGACCGTCAACATTTAACCAAAGCTCTCACTCCTGAACGTCCATATACCTACTGGACTATCGAACTCTATGATAAGAAAAACGGAATTAGGGGCGGTGGTGGCCTAGGCGTCCTCGCTGCCGATACGCGTCGCGTTGCCGAGCAGAGTAGTGTGCCGTTTGTGCTAATCACGCCGTTCTATCCTTCCGAGCAGCACCAGCACTATGAGAAAGTCGGCGACCATTTCAGGAACTTCACCAGCCACGAAGCCGTCGATTATACTAAATATGATTACACTTTTATCGATACCATTAACATTAAATGTAATAGCGCCATTATTAGCTTAGACGTTATCGAAAAAAAGCTTGGCAGTACTCGTATTCTCTGCGTTACCGAGCCAGGATTTGGTGAACTCTATTCCGGCGAATCCGGCGGAGACCACCGTTTATATCAGGAAGTCGCCCTAGGTTTTGGCGGTTACCAAGCCCTAAAGCTTATCGGGCTGAAGCCTTCTATCATGCAACTTAACGAAGTCGCTACTTTCTTTGCGGCGCTCGCCCGCCTAGACGAACTCACGAGCAACGGTATGGACTTTTACGAAGCCGTCGTCTATACCAGAAAACACACGCTCTATACTAACCACACCCTAGTCCAGGCCGCCGAAGCTGAATTCAACTACGACCAATTCGAACGCTACGTCTTCCCAAACCTCAAATCCATGGCCGTCAAAAAATGGCTTTCTGACAAATTTGAAAATGGCCATATCCGTCTTTCTACTGTCACTATAGAAATCGCCGAGCTTCGTTCCGGTGTATCAAAACTTCACGCTCGCGTCGCTAACTACCGCGACCTTGCCGGTAACAAAGTCAAGTTTAAAGCTATTACCAACGGCATAGACATTCCGACTTGGACCGCACCAGGTATCGTTAATTATTACACCAGTAAAAACATCCTGGACAAATTCTGTCTCCCAACCGCCGATTATAAAGAAAAAATTAGTACTATTACCGCCGAAGATATTCGCACCCAAAAACAAAAGGGACGCGACGAGCTCAACACCGTTCTTGCTCATCGCCCAGACCAATACGGTAACTATATTAAAATCCCAGATGATGCACTAGTATTCCAATTCAAACGTCGTTTCGTTGACTATAAACGTCCTTGGCTCGCCTTTACTCGCCCAGAAACCCTGAAAGCAATCCTAGAAAAACACAATGCTTATTATATTCTCTGCGGACGCGTCCACGAAGGCGACACGGCTATGTCCGGACAGCTAGAACGTTTATTAAAGCTCGTTGACAGTGACCCAGTATTAAAAGAACGTGTCCACTATCTCCCAGATTACGATGAAGAGCTCGGTCGCGCCCTCTCTATCGGCGCCAACGTTTCCATCAATAACCCTATCGTCGGCCTAGAAGCCTGTGGTACATCCTGGATGAAAGACATCATTAACCTAGGCTTACTTGTTAGTACACACGACGGTGGCGTAGCTGACTGCCCAGCTGACAGCTATCTTAGCATTTCTGGCGACACCGAGGCCGAGGAACTAGACAGTCTCTATGCTCGCATGGAAGAGGGCGCCTCCGCCTGGGAAAACGATTTTGACCTAGAATTCTTTATTAAAAAAGAGCTAGAAAACTACCTACCGGTTATCTCTGGTACGCGCATGCTTAAAGATTACCTCGACTATCTATTTTAAGAGAAAAATGGTATAATATTTTAAGGAACTTTTAAGGTTTCTAGGTTATTCTATTGTTATGAGAATATTATATGTAGAAGACGAAAAATACCTAGCCGATGCCGTGATTCACGTTCTAGAAAAATCCGGTATCTCCGTTGACTATGCCGAGGACGGAGAGGAAGGGCTAAATCTCGCAGTTAAACCAATCTATGACGCCATAGTCCTAGATATTATGTTGCCAAAATTATCTGGTATTGATGTTTTGCGCGACCTCCGCGAACGGGGAATCAAGACTCCGGTCATTATGCTATCTGCCCTTTCCCAAGTAGAGGACAAAATTAAAGGCCTAAATTACGGCGCCGACGATTACTTAGCCAAGCCATTCAAGACCGCAGAGCTTGCCGCTCGTCTACGCGCGCTAGTACGTCGCCCCGCTCTAAAACCCGAAACCGTTATTAGCTATAGCGATTTGTATTATAATCTAGAGGATCGCACACTAAACGACCTTGCCTTATCAGAAAAAGAAGCCAACATCATAGAATCTTTGCTTAAAAACCCGGAGCACGTTCTAAGTAAAGAATACTTACTTTCTCATGTTTGGGGTAGCGACGCCTCCGGAGAAGACAACTACGTTGAAGTTTATATTAGCTATCTACGCAAAAAACTTGAAAAATTAAAGAGTAAAGCTAAAATTAAAACCATAAGAGGATTAGGTTACAAGCTATGTTCAAAAAACTCAAGCTAAAATTTATCTTAACTAATATCATTACAAGCGCCAGCATTATTTTAGTTACCTTTAGCAGTATTTATTTTGTCGCGCTAAACACTAGTAACGGTCGCAACACTAAGCCAGAGTTCGAACCGGGCCAAGCATTCCCATCTTTCAAACCCCAAGAGCGTAATGAAATCGTCGAACGTTTTAATGCCGAAATTGCTGAACAAATGAAAGCAGAACGCCAAGCTTCATTAAATACGCTTCTTGTTTCTCTAATTATCTCTGGCATCACCGTTGAAGCTATCGTCGCACTTCTTTCTATCTATCTTGCCGAAAAATCCGTCGAGCCTGTTCGTGATGCTTATAACGCCCAAAAAGATTTCATCGCCAACGCTTCCCACGAGATCAAAACCCCACTCGCCGTCATCCAAGCCAACCTAGAAGCTTCCGACATCAAGAATAACAAATGGATTGACAACGCCATGAAAAAAGCCGAAGACCTCGCCGAACTTAACAGCCAGCTCCTAGCCCTAGCTAGTAGTGAGTCTATCCCCGGAAGCAATAGCGTCAAAGAATTTAATCTCAAAAAGTCCGTCACAAGCTGTATCTCTGCCTTCGACGCCAAAGCTAACGAGCTAGAAAAAAGCATTACCTTTTCTTTCTCTATCCCAGATAACTACAAAATCAGACTAAACCAAAAAGCCTTTGAGCAAATCCTAAACATCTACCTAGACAACGGCATTAAATATGCCAAATCTACCGTTGGTGTTAACATTAAAAAAGACAAAATCTCTGTTATTTCCGACGGCAAACCTATCGCTAAGACTAAACTCCCACACCTATTCGAGCGCTTCTATCAAGCCGACAAAACCACCGAAGGCGTAGGACTAGGCCTTGCTATTGCCAAATCTCTTGCTGATAAAAACGGCTGGAAAGTCTACGCCGAAGTAGAGCCAGAATTAAAAACCAATATCTTTATACTAGAATTTAAGTAGCCTCTGAATCTCGGCCTGAATTTCTTCTATCGTACCAGACGCATCTACTACTGGGATATTAAATTCCTCTGCAATTTTTGGATATGCGTGATTAACCTTTTCTTGGAAATCATCCGGCTTTGCTTCAAACGTTTCTTTAGCCTTGCCACGATCCGCCTGCCTAGACAATCTCACCTCGTCCGACGTCGTTAGAATCACTCCATAGTCCGGCTCTACATATTGTTTTGGTAGTAGTTCGCGAGTCAGTCTAATAATCTTGCTTCTAGAAATTCCTTCGCCATATCCCTGATATGCTAACGTGCTCCACCAGTTTCTCGCAGAAATCACTATACCACCTTCTCTTAGTACTGGCTCCGCAATTTTCTTCCATAGTTCCATTCTAGACGCCGTAAAGAGCAATACGTTTGTCATCGGCTCTAGACCATAATCCTTGCCCTTAACTAAAATTAAATCATGTAACTCATGAGCCTGTGGAAGATCGCCGTCCGGCTCGTCCATCACTACGACTTTCTTACCCTTGTCCTCAAAATATTCTTGGAGTAATCTCACTTGAGTAGATTTACCAGTGCCGTCTTGGCCTTCGATTACAATATACATTATTTGTCCTCCTCTAGATTTTTATAAAAACATGCTGGACAAAGCGCTCTATATTCTATCTTGCTCTTGCCATCGTCTATTAGAATGTCTGGCCCGTCCACTACCATTTTGCCGTTTAAGAACCGACAATTTAACGTAGCCTTATGTCCACATTCACAAATAGTTTTAATCTCTTCAATATCGTGTGCCACCTGGAGTAACCTCGTCGCACCATCAAACCCACCATCTTCCATTCGGAAATTTAAGCGTAAGCCATACGCCATTACTGGAATTTTTAGCTTAATCGTAATTTTAAGTAGCTGGTCCACCTGCTCTTTAGTTAGAAATTGTGCTTCGTCCACCAATATACAATCCACATTTTTGTATTTTTTAGATACTAGCGCATACAAATCATCGTCTCTGCTAAAACAAAAGTCCGTCACTCTTTCTGGCCCAATTCTAGTTAGTAGCTTGTCGCCATTTTTTGTATCCGTCGCCGGCTTAATCACACAGACTTTCTGACCGCGCTCCTCATAGTTAAATGCCACCTGGAGTAGTTGCATTGTCTTCCCACACCCCATCGCCCCATATCTAAAGTATAGTTTTGACATATTACCTCTCTAATTTGAGTATATTATAGCATAGTGTATAATATCGTTATGCACGAAAGTTGGAAACCATTTCTAAATTCCGAATTTAATAAACCTTATTTTAAAGAATTAGCAAATTTCTTACACGAACAATATGACAAAAAAGTCATTTTTCCTAAGAAAACTCAAGTCTTCCGCGCTTTTACTACCGACCTAAGCAACGTTACCGTTGTTATCCTCGGCCAAGATCCATACCACACGCCAGGCTCCGCTCATGGCCTAGCTTTTTCCGTTCCAGACACCCAGCCCATCCCGCCGTCACTGGTTAATATTTATAAAGAAATTGACAACGAATACGGCTCTCACACCAACAAAACCGGAAATCTAAAAAGCTGGCAAGACCAAGGCGTCCTACTCCTAAATAACGTTCTCACCGTCGAAGCCCACCGTGCCGGCTCCCATAGAGGGCATGGCTGGGAAACTTTCACCGAAGCCGTAATTAAATACCTAGATAAAACCCGCCCGCATTTAGTTTTTATGCTTTGGGGACGCGACGCTAGGAACAAAGCCCCGCTAATTAACAGAGAGAAACACCTTGTCCTAGAATCTCCTCACCCATCGCCACTCTCCGCCCATTCTGGCTTTTTTGGTAATGGCCATTTCAAATCTGCTAATGCTTTTCTCAAGCAAAACCATTTACCAGAAATAAAATGGTAGCGCCTATAATTATTTTGCCTATGCTTGCATTTTTATCTAGATAGATTTATATTGTCGCCATATGAGCGAGGTAAAAAATCTACAGCGTTGGTTTAGGATAAACGTCAAAGACGGCGGTATTTCTTATGGTCTAGACAAAAATCAGGCGCACATCGTCCTGGACAGCCACAAAAACACCCTTGTTACCGCTCGCGCCGGCTCTGGCAAAACTCGTACTATCGTCGCCAAAATTATTTATCTATTAGCACACGAAAATGTTAAGCCTGAAGAAATTATTGTCTTTGCCTTTAACAAAAAGGCCTGCACAGAAATAAACGAACGCCTTGCTAATATCACCATAAACGGCGTGCTTCTTTTTAATGAAATTCCAAATATTACCACTACTTTTCACGCTTTTGCATACCTTGTTCTCGGTGGAACAAAAGCGCTAAAAAACCGTCTCATTACAGAAGATTCAATCGATCCCAGAATCGCCAAAAATACCAACGACCAAGTTCCAAAATCCAGCCAATTTATCACTCGCGCCGAACAAAAATTCTTCAAAAACTACGACGAATTATTAGAAAAAATTAAAAATCTAGAAAACCCACAAAACCAAAAAATCCTACTAAAAGAATTTCAAAACCTAAAAAAGTACCATCAAGATTTAGTAGAAAAAGATAAAATTAATTTTAACCAACTTATTGCCCTCGCTTCAAAAGAACTTACAAAATCTAACCACAAAACTCCCTACAAATACATTTTTGTCGACGAATACCAAGATTTTTCTATGCTTTTTTTAGAGCTTACCAAATCCCTTAGGCGAACCTGCCCCTCTGCACATCTCCTCGCCGTAGGCGACGATTGGCAGGCTATCAACCGCTTTGCCGGCTCCGATGTAGAATATTTCAAAAATTTTGAAAAATATTTCCCAGAAGACCACACCAAATTATTCATTCCCACTAATTATCGCTCCGGTAAGCGTATCGTTAGAAATGCTAATTATTTTATGTCACGCTCTCTGCGTGATTTTGCCGGATGTAAGGCCAAAAATAGACAAAAAAGTACTATTTTTTACCAAAAATCCGAAAATTATTTCAAAACCGTCCAAAAAATCGTCGACAATCACCAAAATAAATCTATCAAAATTTTAAGTCGCAACAACGACTTACGTTTTCGTCATCTATCGCTAGAAAATTTTATCAAAAAAATCGAGCCAGGGAACAACACGCTTTCTTTTTCTACGATTCATCGCTCCAAGGGCCTAGAGTCCGACGTCGTCATTCTCTTAGAAATCGACGCCGAAAAATTCCCAAGCCATGATAAAACCGGCGGGCTTTATAGTATTTTTGGCGACACCGAAGATGTTTTACTTGCCGATGAATCTAGATTATTCTATGTTGCCCTTACTCGCGCCAAAGAAGAGCTCTATATCTTATCCAAAAATCCGCGCATTACTAAAGAGAATCAAAAATACAATTTCTTTTCTTATCTAAATCCAGATTTTTTAACACCCCTAGACTAGATTGCCCACTTTTCTAATCTTTTTCGCTCTGCAGAATTTTTTGGATACGAATCCAAAATATCCTGCGTATAAGTTTTTCCGTTTGAAAGATTTAGCGTTTCTACATGTGGCATCGAGGCAAGCAACCTAATAATCGCCTCGTCTGTATCTACATTAGTCATACTTTTGGCTGAACCAGATTTATGCGAATTAACCCGAAGTTCCTTGTACACGAACCGCGTAATCCCCGCCTGCAAACAATATTTTAGACAATTTTCACAGCTCGCCATTTTATTATAAAGCGTACATCCAGACACATCTCTATGCGCAAATAATAGCGCGTTCATCTCTGAATGAATCGCAAAATAATATTTCATCGGGCGCTCCGTTAGAGTCATTTTGCTCTCGTCCGCCCCCTGAAGCATTCCATTATACCCAAACGACACTGGGCGGTGTTTACTATCTACAATCACGCACCCATTTTTAGAAGAAGGGTCCTTACTACGCTTGGCCACCTCATCCGCAATATTCATAAAATACTCATCCCAGCCCATCTGTTTTTCGCTCATATAACCTCCATTTGTTTCATTATACCAAATTTTAAAAAAGTATTGTGCTCATGCTTGCATAAAATTTTTCATTCGTTATACTGAAACTCACACTTTAACAAAATAAGGAGATTTATGCGAAAGAATATTTTCACATATATAGCCGTCAGTGCTGTAGCCTTCACTGCCGTCTGTTCTCCCCTAGCTACGTCTTCCACTTTTGCTTCTTCATGTGATGACGTAAAGTTCATCTTTGCCAGAGGTTCCGGCCAAAAATTACATGAGCCAGAATACTCTGAATTTAAATATCGTATAGCCTCAGAGCTAGACAACACCAAATCAACTCTAAAGTACGGGTTTTATGAACTCGGAACCACTACTGTTGGTGGCGCCAAATATCCCGCCGTCGATGCAGGCGGATTAAACCTACTGGGCGCCGTCGTTTCTGCCGGCTCCGATTACGAATTCGGCAAAAGCGTCGCCGAAGGTGTCGCCGAACTTACTAACTATATTGGCGAAATCTCGGCCGGTTGCCCTAACACCAAATTTGTGCTCGCCGGTTATTCTCAAGGCGCCATGGTCGTCATGAACGCCACTAATACGCTCGACCCAGACAAAATCATCTATGTTGCAACTTTTGGCGACCCCAAACTCTACCTACCCGAAGGCAAGGGAATTATCCCCGATGCCTGTCGTGGCAAAAACCTCTCGTCCTACCGAATTTTTGCGCCCAATTGTCGCACTTCTGCTGGTTCGCTCGGAGAGAGAAACCCCTACGCGCTAGACGGCTGGTCTGGCAAAATCGGCCTCTGGTGTAAAGACAAAGACCTAGTCTGTGGCGCCGGCGTTAGCTTGTCCGGTCTTAGCTCTGCCAACGGTAGTGGTCTAGAAAAACTTATTAACACCGCTCTAGCTTCCCACACTTCATATACTGCGGATGGTATTTTTGTGATGAGCGCCAAAACTATCGCAGAAAAAGTCGCCCTTGCCTTTCCAACTAGAATCACTCTAAATGTCGCTACAAAAAGTTCTAATCGCGACACCGTAATATTACTAGACCGTACCGGCTCTATGTCGCCCTATATTGATAGCTACAAAGAAGAAGCTCGTCGCCTAGCCTTAGAAACCCTGAATGCTGGCGGTCGTATCGCACTCTATACTTACGGTGACTTGCTCTACGAAGAAAAACCTATTCGGCTAGTTGACTTTGGCGCAAATTATATAGAGTTTAATAACGCGCTAAATTCCGTCGCCACAGACGGTGGAGGCGATGAACCAGAATCGTTCTACTCCGCCCTCCTTACCGTTATGAACAATCAATCCTGGCGAGCTGGCGCCACCAAATCTATTATTGTGCTAACAGACGCTCCGGCGCTTAATCCCGATCGTGATGACGTTACTCCAGCACAAGTTGTTAAACGCTCCCTAGAAATCGACCCCGTTAACGTTTATCTTATCTGCGACAATGTTTTCATTACGAATGAGTATACTGACTTTATTTCTGCCACCGGTGGTAAAATTTTTAACACTCTCGGAAGCCTTAGTACGGATTACCTCCTCACTCGCCCTAGCGCCAGCTTCCCGCTGACCGACTATTATGGCGCTCCGGGCGACGAGTTCAATTTTGTCGCTACCACTTCTAGCAATATCTCTAAATACGAATGGGACTTGGACTTTGACGGAATTTTTGAGACAGAAACCACTTCACCTTCCATATCTAAAATTTACCCTAACGCCACCTCTGGGTTTATTCAGCTAAAAGTTACGGCAACAGACGGCACTACTAGCACCGCCTCCGCTAAGGTTACCGTAAACCCTACCGTCTCAGTCTCCGCTAGCATTAATAATCTCTCTGCTAATGTCTCTGGCGACACTGCCGAGATTAGCTATATCTTCGGAAAAGACACTATTGGCGCCGTCGTCTCTCTAAACGAATCCACTCTAGGGTTAACTAGCCAAACTTCATTCACCTTAACAGATTTAGTAAAAGAATCCACGCTCACTTTGACACCTATTTCTAGTGCCGGCGAACTCGGAAATCCCATCTCTATTACACTAAAACCAGACGAGACTATCAAACGAGCCGCCCAAAAATCCGCCATCACTCCCGAGCCCGCCTCCGCTCCCGAGCCCGCCCCTACCGAACCAGTTATTCCCCTAGCACCAAAAACCGGCCAAAGATAGCTACGTCGACGACAAGTGCCAATGATCTCCAAATTCACACTTGTAGACCGAAAGATGTGGCGCACCGTGGTCATGCTCCGCCACTCGCGCCGCCACTTCGGCCTCTTCTTTCGTAGCATAACAAACTTTGTGCGTCTCCCCCACCCAGCACCTCTCCGGCTCAAACCTAGTATTCAAATTCAAACGTTTTGACATAATCTATATTATACCAAATACTGTTGTAAATATTACAACGATTTTAGCCATAAAAACTATTGACACGCTATATATAGTGTCATACAATAATCACAGACACTAGATATAGCGTCAGTAAGCATCAGATAAAACAAAAATCAGAACATATTGCATTAAGGAGGTATAATTTTTATGTTCAAAAAAATCAAGAAACGTGACGGCAAAATCGTCAATTTCAACCCAGAAAAAATCGCCGACGCCATCGCTGCGGCTGGCGCTAGCACCGAAGAATTTAAATATGAACGCGCCAAACAGCTCGCCGACAAGGTGGTTGCTCGCGCAGAGAAAGAAATCACCGCTAGAACTCCAAAAGTAGAACAAATCCAAGACATTGTAGAACAAGTCTTAATGGAGTCTAGCTTTAAGCGCACCGCTAAAGCTTATATCACTTACCGCCAAGAGAGAAACCGTACTCGCGAAGCCAAATCCAACTTAATGGAAGGCTACAAAAAAATTGCACTTGCTGACGCATCCGAAGATTCTGATATTAAGCGCTCCAACGCTAACGTAGACGGCAACTCTGCCATGGGTAAAATGCTCCAATTCGGCGCCGAAGGCTCCAAAGAATTTGCCAAGACCGTATTAATGGACCCACGTTTTGCTAACGCTCATGATAACGGCGACATCCATATTCACGATCTAGATTTTTATGCTACCGGTACTCTTACCTGTTGCCAAACCGACCCACTAAAATTATTTGCAAACGGCGGATTTAATACCGGCCACGGCCATCTCCGCACCCCTAACTCTATTGGTTCTTATGCCGCTCTCGCCGCCATCATTCTCCAAGCTAACCAGAATGAACAGCATGGTGGTCAAAGTATTCCTAACTTTGATTACGCTATGGCTCCAGGCGTCGACAAGACTTATAGAAAAGCTCTTAAGCGTAACCTAGAGAAATATAATAAATACGCCGGCAAAAACGTCAAAGCCGAAGTTACAGATGACTTAACCTACGGCGACGACGAATCCGCCAAAAAAGCTAAATTCCCAGAATCAGTTATCGAAACTTCTAAAGAAGATACCGAAAAACAGACTTTCCAAGCCATGGAAGGTTTCATTCACAACCTCAACACTATGCACTCCCGTGCTGGTGCCCAGGTTCCATTCACTTCTATCAACTTTGGTACTGACACCACTCCATCCGGTCGTCTAGTCAGCAAATACCTACTAGAAGCCACTATGAATGGCCTTGGCAAGGGCGAAACTCCAATCTTCCCAATCAGCATCTTTAAGGTCAAAGAGGGAATCAACTACAACCCAGAAGATCCTAATTATGACCTGTTCAAGCGCAGCATGGAAGTCTCCGCCAAGCGTCTCTTCCCAAACTTCACCTTTATTGACGCGCCATTTAACTTACAATATTACAAACCAGGCGAATACGACACCGAAATCGCTACTATGGGTTGTCGTACCCGCGTCTTTGGCTCTTGCTTCAAAGAATCTGACGGACACGTTTCCGGTCGCGGTAACCTGTCCTTCACTACCATTAACCTCGTCCGCATTGGTATTAAGCATGGTATCTGCTTAAAAGAAAGAAAAGAAGCTGACTGGTCCGGATTCTACAAAGAACTCGACGAGAAACTCGAGCTCGTTAAGGATCAACTCTTAGAGCGCTACGAGTTCCAAGCTAATCAGCACGTCAGGAACTTCCCATTCCTCATGGGTCAAGGCAACTGGTTTGACTCCGAGAAACTCGGCTGGAACGACAAGCTCCGCGACGTCATCAAACACGGTACGCTCTCTATTGGCTTTATTGGTCTAGCAGAAACTCTAGTTGCTATGACCGGCAAACACCACGGCGAGTCCGAAGAATCCCGTGAGCTTGGCCTAGACATTATTTCCCACATGAGAGAAAAGACCGACGAGTTCACTAAAAAATACAAGCTCAACTTCTCTCTTCTTGCCACTCCAGCAGAAGGTCTAGCTGGACGCTTCACCAGAATTGACCGCAAAGAATACGGCAAAATCAAAGGTGTTACCGACAGGGAATTCTATACTAACTCCTTCCACGTCCCAGTTTATTATCCAATTTCTGCCTTTGACAAAATCGACATTGAAGCCCCATATCACGCCCTCTGTAATGCTGGCCACATTAGCTACATCGAGCTAGATGGCGACCCATCCGACAACATTGAAGCTTTTGAGGCGGTCATCCGCCACATGCACGATATGGGTATTGGCTACGGCTCCGTCAACCACCCAGTCGACCGCGACCCAGTCTGTGGCTTTGCTGGTATCATTAAAGGTGATCGTTGCCCAGCTTGTGGTCGCATCGAATCCGAAAGTGATGTCCTCTTTGAAAGACTCCGCCGTATCACCGGCTACCTAGTAGGCAGTCTCGAACGCTGGAACGACGGCAAGAAAGCCGAAGAAGCCGCCCGTGTTAAACACTGCGTCAGCGAAAAAGATATTGCTTGCGAGAATCACAAAAACGGCGTATTCTCAAAAGAAGAGAAAATCGCACGCGAACAGAAAAAGAAAAGTGCTAAATCTGCATTAGGAAAGGAATAACATGAAAATACGGCTCAGCGGGCCACTAGAACATGACAACATCGTTAATGGCTATGGCCTGCGTGCCGTCCTCTGGACGCAAGGTTGCTACAAACATTGTAAAGGTTGCCAAAATCCAGAGACATGGGACTTTAACGGCGGGTTCGAAGTTGACACTGGAGAAATCAAAGAACGCTTATCTAAGTTTAGAGGGCAGGCCGGTATTACCTTTTGTGGCGGAGAGCCATTTGAACAACCCGAAGCCTGTAAAGAAATCGCCGATTATTGTAGAAAAGAACTCGGTTGGAACGTCTGGAGCTTTTCTGGTTACACCTACGAAGAACTAAAAGACGCCGGTGGCGCTAAATGGGCCTTCCTAAAATCACTTGACGCCCTTATCGACGGACCATTTATCCTAGAGGAGCGCGACTTAACGCTCAAATTCCGGGGCTCACGCAATCAGAGATTACTTCACCTCGATAACGGAAAGATTACCAAGGTAGAATAATGGTATACCTAGATTATTCCGCAACCTCTCCGCTGCTGCCAGAGGCTAAAACGGCTATGCTTTCCGCTATGGATATGAGTGGTAATGCTTCTGCACTTCACACTCCAGGCCACCTGGCCATGAACATCATAGAAGACGCCCGCGAAGAAATCGCTAAACTAATTGGCGCAGAACCAGAAGAAATTCTATTTACCTCCGGCGGAAGCGAAAGTAACAATACCGTTACCAATATTTTTGCCGGCAAAAATGTCGCCGTCTCCGCCATCGAGCACCCTTCTTTGCTTGAAAGCGCAAAGCTCCGTTGCAATACCACCATCATCCCAGTCGACAAAAATGGACGAGTAGAAACATTAAATTCCAATGCCTCTCTCATAAGTGTTATGCTTGCCAACAACGAAATTGGTACAATTAACGACATAAAAGTTCTAGCTAAAAAAGCCCATACTTCCGGCGCCCTCTTTCATACCGACGCCACCCAGGCACTAGGCAAAATCAAAATCAACGTCAAAGATCTAGACGTCGATTATATGACAATTTCCGCCCACAAAATCGGTGGCCCCGTCGGTATTGGTGCCCTATATATTAAAAAGGGTACACCATTCAAGCCATTTATTATTGGCGGGCACCAAGAGCATGGTCGTCGTGCCGGCACTTACCAAACCGTCAATATTGCCGGGTTTGGCGCCTCCGCCAAATACGCTAACGACCACAAGACTTGGGAAATTTATAATGACAAAATTAAGCCCCTCCGCGACGAGCTCCGTAAACGTATCCTCGCAGAAATCCCATACTCTTCTAGCAATACGCCAAAGAATCACAGCCTCCCGCATCTTCTAAATTGTTCATTTGAGGCGGCCGAAGGTGAATCTATCCAGCTCTATTTAGACGCCGAGGGTGATATTATCGTCTCTACCGGTTCCGCCTGTGCTTCTGGCGACGGTAAACCATCTCATGTAATTATGGCCACCAGAAATGACGCCGAAATCGCCCATTCTTCTGTTCGTTTTTCGCTAGGTTTAGATACCAAAAAGAGCGACATTGACCACGTTATGAAATTTTTGCCCGGAATAGTTAAAAGATTACAGGGAATTAGTACACTAAAAGCTGGTAAAATCACTAAGGAGGATAGCTATTATGCCTAAAAAACCATCGACTTCCGCCAACGGCTTTTCTGCTGGCACGCCTTGGATTTATTCTGACATCGTTAAAGAGCATTTTCTAAATCCCCGCAATTTCCTCATGGGCGACGAGAATAAATACCAGTGCGACGCCAAAGGTATTGTCGGCAACCCTATTTGTGGCGACCAGATGCTCATGATGATAAAAGTCGACGAAAAGTCCAGAAAAATCACCGACGTCAAATGGAAGACTTATGGATGCGCCTCCGCTATCGCTAGTACCTCCGCTCTCTCTGAACTCGCAAAAGAGAGAACCCTAGACGACGCCCTAAAAATCACCGCCGAAGAAATCGAAGAATATCTTGGCGGATTACCTAAACACAAATTCCATTGTTCTGTTCTGGGCCACGAAGCTCTAGCTTCTGCTATCGCGAACTACAAGAAAAAACATCCTTTGCAAAAATCGTCAATCTAAGATATAATCATAAGCAATATGGACGACGAATCAGAGCCTAAATCTTTGGGTGCCTACGAGAATATGGAGGGTCCAGAAGTCCGCCCTGATTTTGATGCTGAAGCAGAAGGAGAAGACACTTCTAAAAAAAATAATACCGGCCAAACCGCTAGCAATATTGCTAAGCGCGCCCTAAGAAACGGCGAAGACAACGCCACTAAATCCGCTGGAAAAGCAGCGGGCAAAGCCACCGGCAAAGCTGCCGCAGGAAAAGCTACAGAAATCGGGCTTAACGCCGCTACTGGCGGAGTCGCTGGCACCGCTCTAAAAGTCGCCGAAAAAGTTGGTGTCGCCGACAAAATCAAACCCGGCACCATCCTTCCTGGCAAAATCGGCCTCAAAAAAGCCGCCCCACTCTTAGCTATCATCGCAGTTATAGTTGTACTATATATTCTATTATCATTTACTGGCCAATCGCTTTTTGCGATTGCTTTTGTTTCCCGCATGAAACAGAGCTGGAACTCTACATCCTGGTCCAATCACGAAATCACCGATTACCAGACTAACAATTCCCAGCTCGGCGAAGCCGAAACTTCAGAATTTGGCGACGTAGTCTTTAATGAAATGGGGTTCACCGACGACCAAATCAGAAGTTTTGAGCAGGCCGGCCTAGAATACGAAGAAGGCGAAGATGGCACCAAAGCTTTAGTCCATCACGACATTAACGGCAAAAAGGTTTATATCGTCGCCGACAAAGCCGTCAGTGGAGAAGCCTATATTAAAAACAGCGCCGTTGCAAACAACGACCAAACCGTTTCCGATAGTGGCATAGACGCCGAACGTGAAGCCGAAAACATCGCAAAACTTACCGTCGCCCTAGACGTAGAAGAAGGTGGACGCATCATGAAATTCTCCGAAGCCATAAAAGACCGCTTTATTCGCAGGGAATATATCACCGCTACTAACTCTTGGCGTGGCGACATGGCGGGCTGGTTCAATGAAATGGCCGAAACTGTCACAACTCGCCTCGGCATCTCTAGAAACAACTGGAAAGAATTCAAGACTACCGGCGACAATGACGCCGACGAAAAAGCCGTCATAGAAAAAGCCAAAGAGCTTCCGTCCGCAATAGACAAAAGTGATGCCAAAAGCGTTTCCTATAAAGAAATGGTCGAAGAAATTGGAAATGGCTCAAAAAGCAAAGGCTGTGGAGCTAGCTCTGCTTTCTATGCCGTAGAAAGCGTAGCTAACGCTGACCAAACCGCCCGCCAAGTTTCTGCTGGCTCAATCTGGCTAGAGTCTATCGACAAAACCGTTGCCGGCGAGGGAACTGGCGCCCCAATGAATGCCGCCACTAACATCGTAGTCCGTTCTGGTGGTGCCGACACCGAGGGTATGCACTATCTCTTTGGGAGCGAACAAATGGACCAAGGCGACGAAACGGTCCAGCTTATTTCCGCCCAAGCAAACGGTAGCAAAAACACCGGCTCTATCAACCTTGGAGCAATCGGCGAAGACCAAGTAGAAACCTACCAGACTTGTATTTATGAAGGAAATACTAACAGCTACGGTGGTAACAATCCAATCGCCGCTATCGGATCCATGTTTAAACGTATTGGTAGCTGGATTGCTCAACGCGCCTCAGACGTATTCTCCTTTATTAAAAACTTATTCGGTGGCGGAGCTGAAGATATCGCATCTGCAGTAGTCTCTGCCATGGAGCCATCTATTGCTCGTTTTAACAAAATGCGAGAACAAAAATACTTTACCGGCGAAGATACTAAACTTATCGGCGAAACTATGGTTTCTTCCACCGAGCGCATCCTATCAGAAAAAGCCAAATCCAGTGGCCAAACCGCCGGCAATACCGGCGCAGTAAAGACCGCCTATCGTATCCAGCAAGAAGTTATCGCCGAACAGGCCGAATACGACCGTGATACTAAGAGCCAATTCGACCCTACCTCCGAACATACTTTCCTTGGCAAAATCGCTTATTCACTTATGCCATTTGCCACTTCGACTTCCGCTATCTCACTTACTTCTACCGTTTCTACCCTCGGTAACTTAGTCTCTAAATCCATGGCCAGTCTTCTTCCGACTTCCAGCGCTATCTCAGAAACAGAGCTCGCCATCTCTCAGGGTGAATGTGTCAATAGCAATTCCATTGCCGGTTTTAGTAATGCTCACTGCAACGATTATCGTACCTTCGATCCGGAAATGACCCAAAAATCCGGAGCCGAAGTATTTGACGACGTTGCTAGAATGCGTTTTGATGACGGCGGCTACCAATATGCCCTCAGTATATACGAGGCAAAAGTAGCAGAAGTAGATGAAGGTATCGCTAGAATGCCTAACGAGCCAGATTACGGCAACGAACCGCTCAACCCAGCAGAAAGCGAATTGCCACTTCATTGGAGTCCAAAAGGAGAACTCGGTGAAGGCACTCCTAACGGTTGCGAATCCGACTGGGAATACAAACTTATCCCAAAGTCTTATAACGCAGACGGCACTGTTGCAGAATGGGAAAAATATTATTATTGGGACTATCCAACTCAGTGGAGCTATTCACGCGTCACTAACTTCGAATATAATGGTTACAAAACCGGCTGGCCTAATCGCATTTCTGAAGACGAAGCTGGCAAGGAAGAAGCCAAAAACGATGAAGACCCAGGTGGATGTATGCTCGACCTTTCTATCGGCAAAGAAAAACAGCCGGTCATCAATAAACGTGGCGCTTATCACCTCTTTAATCTCATGTCTGGCCAACGTGGTAGCGAAACCGGAGTTTCTGACTATACTAACGCCGAGCTTGTCGCCGAAAATGATTTCATAAAAGGTCGTATCCACCCATGTCTCGTCGGCGCTAAGGAATGCGACTCTTATATTAGTAGCTACGGCTGGTCTTCAAATCCCGACGAAGTCATAAAAAGCAAGATTATGTCTCGTTGGATTGGTGGTAGTAGTTATATCTACAAAACCGACGATGATTCTATGATGCAAAAAGGCTACAAAAACGAAGAAATTTTCAATGATCCTACGCGCGAGAACAAACCATTCTGGGAAGAAACTAAGCTCTACCAAGCCTACACCGAGCTTCTCGAATGGCTAGAAAACATCGGTATTATCAGCAAATCCAGCGCCTATGAAAAGGTCGCCGAATATTACGAAGAAAACCCGCTTGACAATTCCTATGAAGGTATCCTTGCTCGCTTCTCTGGGCTTAAAAAAGATACCGTTATCGCCGTACTTAATCTCGTTAACTATTCAGAATTCCTAGCCAACTACGACCCTACTAACCTCTACCCTCTCGGCGCTCCGACAGAAACTACGTTAGAATATGATAACATGGAAATCGTCGCCGAGGCAGAAAAAGCCATCCAGTCCGCCGGCATCGTCTATGACGAACTCAGAAACCGCGCCATCGCAGTATAAAAAATAAGGCCAACGCCTTTTGTTAAATCCTTTCTTTGGCTGGACCGGCAGGATTCGAACCTGCGAATGACGGGACCAAAACCCGTTGCCTTA
>JAGCAJ010000007.1 GCA_017652765.1 Candidatus Saccharimonadota bacterium
CGGAGCCAACGGAGACAGAGCCTGCTGACCAGAAGTAGCCGGCCGTACCCTGATTGTAAACCTTACCGTCATAAACGTCCACGACGCCTGGATACGGCAGGGAGAATGGGAATTGGTGTAGAATATCGTTGGCGCGGGTAGAGCCTTGGTCGCCGGAAGTGCTGATAAGAGAGTAGGTGTCCTTGATTAGCCACATCCAAGAGCCGTTACCAGTATAGCGGGTAAGTCTTTTAAAAAGTCCGAAGTTGGTTAAAAGGAAATAGTCGTACTAGCGCCGGACCAACAATTCTACAATACGGCACCGTCCCTAACCCATTTCTAGAGTCAAACGAATGTGTGCCTTCGCGGTTATCTCCCGCCACGAATAGCTCTCCGGCCGGAACTACCATATCTACCTCGCCAGCAGTATATTTCTTTGGGCCATCTGTATCGGATTTTCTAGTCGACTCGTCCGGATTAAATCCGTCCGGATGTTCATCATTATAAACAGTCAGCTCACCGTCCACCACTGTTACGCGCTCGCCAGGGAAGGCAATCACGCGCTTAATAATATATTGGTCCTGTACTCCGCTCTGCACTCCGCAAGTTAGAGGCCCCGTAGCCTCGCCATTCGCAAACACAATGATTTGTCCGCGCTCCGGCACATATTCTTGGCCCAAGAAATGCGCAATCGACACCGGCACACGATTTACGATAATTCTATCATTCCCATGTAGGGTGTTTTCCATAGATACACCCACTACGTTATAGGACCTAAAAACAAACGCATTCAACGCCAGTGTACCAATAACTACTAGCCCAATAAAAATAGCTAGCGACACTAAATCTTTAAGAAGCGGATGCTTCTGAAAAAACTTTGGGGCCTTCTTTTCCATGTTCCTAGTATAGCATAAAAGCTATTATTTATGTTAATTTAAGCCGATATTTGGTATAATTAAAGGTATGGCAGATTACGTTTTAATGAGAAAAAGCCGTAACGTGATTAGCTCCGTGCTCCACGTTATCCTGAATATTCTACTTGGCGTCGGCTCTATCGCTCTCACCGTTCTTACTGCTAGCTGGATTCCAGGACTCTTTCTAGTCGTCTTGTCCAAGTGGCGAGTTTTTGCTGTTCGCCCGCGATTCTGGATGATTAACATCCTATCTAACATGGTGGACTTCATTGTCGGCGCTAGCTTTGTATTTATTGCCTATTGTTCTGGCGCGGCCTGGCTCCCGATTCATATCGTCCTCGCCGTCGGTTATACTGCCTGGCTTCTCTTTCTTAAGCCTCGCTCCTCCGGCCTTGCCAACGAGCTCCAGTCTCTCGTTACCGTCTTCCTTGGCACTACCGCTACTACTATGCTCTTTGCTAGCTCCAATTCTATCTTTATGGTTCTATTATGTTTCTTGATTGGCTTCTCCGCTTCGCGCCACGTCCTAGTCCAAAGCGACGAAAACGAATTTGGCCTGCTTACTCTGACTACCGGCCTCATTTCCGCAGAAATCGCCTGGCTTTGTAATAGCTGGCTCATTGTCTATACTTTTGGCACTACCGGTATCGTCATCCCCCAAATCGCCGTTATTCTTACCATTATCAATTTCATTGCCAACCGCGTTTTCAAGTCCAGCGTCGAACACGACGGCGAAATCAGCTTCCAAGAAATTGCCGCTCCAGCTATTTTTAGCATCCTGCTTATCGCTATTCTAGTTATTTGGTTCAGCAATCCAATCTTCGACGTCTAATCTAACATATAAAGGAGGTAATCATGTCGGAAACTACAGATCGTTCCGCAAAAATTAAAAGTGCAAATTTTCGCCTAGTCATCGGCACACTTGCCGGCGCCTCAATCCTGTTTTCTAGCGCCAGTCTGGGCCTTACCGTATATAATACATATCGCGGTAACGGTGGTAACAGTTTCTTATATAGCCTGTTTGACGGGAACTATACTAGTTTTGCCGAAGGTACCGTCGCCGAAGTGTCTAGTCGCGTCGCACCTAGTGTTGTTTCCATTCTCACAGAAACCCGCACTACTAATTGGTTTGGCCAAGACACTACGTCTTCCGCTGCCGGTACCGGCGTCATTGTTACTGCCGACGGCTACGTCTTAACTAACAAACACGTCGTCGAGGGCGCCAAAAAAATCGAAATCGTCACCAGTGATGGTACTACTTATTCCGACGTTACTCTCGTCGGCACCGACCCATTAAACGACGTTGCTTTCATCAAAATCAACAACGTACGCGACCTCACTCCGGCTATGCTCGGCGACTCCAAGACGCTCCAAACTGGCCAACAAGTTATCGCTATCGGTAATGCTCTTGGCCAATACCACAATACTGTTACCCAGGGCATTATTTCTGGTACCGGTCGCGATCTCATCGCCGGCGACAAGTCTAACTCGTCTTACTACGAGCGTCTCTCCGACATGATTCAAACCGACGCCGCCATTAACGGTGGCAACTCCGGTGGGCCATTATTGAACGGAGCTGGCCAAGTCATCGGTATTAACACCGCCGTCTATTCTGATGGTAATGGTATTGGTTTTGCTATTCCAATTTCCGCAGTTAAAGGTATGCTAAAGACTATCATCAATACCGGCAAAGCCGAGCGTGCCTACATTGGCGTATCTTATGTTAATATCACCCCTAGCGTCCAAAAACAATACAACCTCTCTGCTAGTCGCGGAGCCTATGTTGGTGGCTCTCCTGCCGTCATCAAAGACAGCCCAGCCGACCGCGCTGGCCTGGTTGACGGCGATATTATTACCGGCGTAAATGGCATAGAAGTCGGCACATCCGGCTCACTCGCCACCCTTATTGGCGAATACGGCGTCGGCGACACCGTAGAGCTAACCTATCTTAGAAACGGGGAAGAACACACCACTAAACTTACTCTAGAAGCCTACACAGTGTCAGAATAAACCCGCTCGTTTTTACGTGAGATATGCCACGCTCCGTGGCATATTTTATAATTTCCTCGTGCTGACACGGGTCCGCTTCTAGGATTAACCACTTTTTGTCTTTGCTATTTTTCCAGAGCATTTTTACCTGTTTTATTAACTTAAATATTAAACTTAAACCTCTATCCGGGGCATAGAGCGCTAGCTCCGGCTCTGCGTCTAACGCCTCTTTGTCTAGCCATTCCCAATCCCTATCTACGTATGGCAAATTCGCCACAATTACATCCGGCGTCCTGCCATGATAATTAGTTAGCAAATCCGATTGAACAAAATCCACGTTCGCACCAAGCTTCTCTGCATTTTCTCGCGCAATATGTAGCGCCTTGCTAGATATGTCTAGACCAATCACTTCTGCTTCGGGGATTTCTAATTTTAACGTTACCGCAACACAA
Organism: Candidatus Saccharimonadota bacterium; assembly: GCA_017652765.1. Classification (GTDB taxonomy): domain Bacteria; phylum Patescibacteriota; class Saccharimonadia; order Saccharimonadales; family Saccharimonadaceae; genus Nanosyncoccus. The sequence continues at coordinate 3,335 of JAGCAJ010000007.1, forward strand.
GAAGACCCCGTACCTACGTCTAAAATCAGCGGATTTTCTGGGAGGCTTCGCGCCGGGGCTTTTATTCCCGGGAGATATGACTGCCCAGCCAATAACTTTACTTTGTCGATTATCGTCTCCGTTTCTGGGCGGGGAATCAAAACATCAGGCGAGACCAAGAAATCTCGCCCGTAGAAATCCTGATAGCCTTTTTTATACGCTTCCGGCCAATTCTCGCTCATTTTTAGTTAGCTCCTGGATAATATCTTCTATATCGCCATCCATCACCGCACCAATGTTACTACGAGAATAATGGATTCTATGGTCCGTTACTCTATCTTGTGGGAAATTATATGTGCGGATTTTTTCACTTCTATCACCCGTCCCGATTAAGCTCTTGCGCGCGTTTGACGCCTCTTTCATTTCTTCTTCTTTTTGCTTCTCAATTAACCGCGAGCGCAAGATTGTCATTGCTTTTACACGGTTCTGTTGCTGACTTCTCTCGTCTTGCATTGCCACCACGATTCCTGTCGGTAAATGCGTAATGCGCACCGCCGAATCCGTCGTGTTTACGCCCTGTCCACCATGACCACCAGACCGATAGATATCAATCCGCAAATCTTCTGGCTTTATCTCGATTTCGTTTTCCGAGGCTTCCGGAAGCACCGCCACCGTCGCCGTAGAAGTATGAATCCGCCCCTGGCTTTCTGTTACTGGTACGCGTTGAACTCTATGCACCCCACCCTCAAACTTTAGTTGACCATACGGACGCTCCCCGGTAAATCGACATATTACTTCCTTTACTCCGCCGGCCTCGTTCTCGGATATAGAAACTTGCTCTACTTTTAGCCCATGTTTCTCCGCATAATGTTGATACATTCTATATAGTTCGCCCGCAAATAGGCTTGCCTCGTCTCCACCCGCCCCCGCGCGAATTTCTACAATCGCCGGTTTATCATCATCCGGGTCTCGCGGGATTAACAGTTCTTCTAGCTTTTCTTCTGCAGTTTTTAACTTTTCTACTGACTCCGCCTCATCTAGCTTTGCTAGCTCGACTAGCTCTACATCGTCCCCGTCCGCAATAATCGCCTTGGCTTCTTCTATGGCCTTTTTTAGCCTCTCAATTTCATCATATGTGCCAATAATTTCTTCTAGCTCCGACAGCCTCCGTGCCTTAGTCGCATAATTCGGGTCAGAATAAGCATCCGGCTTTGCCAAGAACTCCTCTATTTCCTTCTTCTCATCTTTATATTTTTGAAAATCCATAGTATAATTATAACATATCTTTGGATCCTTAGCTCAGTTGGCTAGAGCGTACGATTCACATTCGTAAGGTCACAGGTTCAAGCCCTGTAGGATCCACCATTCAGACGAAGTAGAACTAGTTGCCGTGTCTGACCCCTGTTCTAGACAGGTTCGACCCGAAAAATCTTTACATTTTCCGCTACAAATTACAAGGCTTGAATTATAGTTTATTGTCTTGGGCCGACACCAGAGTTTGGTGCTTTTGGCACTTTAGAATCTTGGCTCGGAGTATCTTGATCAGGATTCTTTTCGTCAATGTAGCCATAGGCGTAGAATCCAAAGCTATTGGAAGCGAAACGGATTGATTTAGTTGTTTCGTCGTAGGTGGCATCAATTGTTTCTGCGACACCATTGTCAATTTTAGCGACATACCATTTTCGAGTGTAGCCGTTTTTTATTTCTTTAGCATCAGTTACTGGAATAGATAAGTCGAGGTTTTGACCTAGTCTAGTAAACTCTCCGTCCCTAATGCAGGTGATGTCGCTATCGTCGCCCATTAGGACGCCACTTTGGATAGGATAGCTATATAAATTAATGTCTCCCCCGTGAGAATAGACGTAACACGTACTAACATTTGTTTTGATAGTGGTGAATTTGATACCGCTTGCGCCTTCTGGTAACTTTGAAGCCAGCTCATCTTTGGTCACTTCGGAAATGTATTCGTCGGCTGGATCGAGGGTGATTTCGATATTGCTTGGTTCACTATAAACTGGTCGGCTTTGATCAGGTCTAATGAAGCGCATAACGGTACCATCGTCGGCTGTGACACTAAACTCTGATTCGTCGTAGATTATTGCTCTCATTGAATAAAGTTTTCTGTAGATGTTCATGAGAGAATTTTCGAGGATAGTTTCGTTATCTTCGGAGTGACTGACGTTATCTACTGCATTGACATTGAGACTTGAATAGAACGTGCCGCCGCCAACATATTGATCGCCGATTTTCCAGAGGAGATAGGCGCTATTACCATACATTGGAGCATCTTCTGGCACCACGACCGAGAAGCTTCTGTCACCGGTCTTAGCCGCAATAGCATTGTCACGACTGCCAACCTCAACGAGCTCTAGGAGACTATTGTCAGCACCTTCAATACTACCAACTCCAGTAATTGTGGCACCGTTATTGACGATATTATAAGCGTCTGGAGAAAGATTTACGCTGACGAGTGGAATACGGATGGTTTCCTCATCTTCTTTTTCAATAAGGATTTCGGTAGTACCAATGGTTTTGCCTTGGATGCAGAGATATTCGTAGCTACACCAGTATGGGTAAATTGGGCCATGTTGTGAAGGCACTTCACGGGAGGCGGGTTGTTGAGCTAGATTTTCTTGTTCTTCAGCTGCTGATGAAGAATCGTATATATAGAAATCAGCAATGCTAGTATCAGCAATGCGGATTGTTTCGCCGTCGGTTGGGTATATGTCGACGTACGTAAAATAGTCTGGCCCAACTGTCGTATAGACAGTGAGATCCTCACCTATATACATATCAGCATGCGTATTGGCAATGAGAGCAGGAACGACCCCTGCAAGAAGTGCGAGCGCGAGTACGCTAAAGAGTGGTTTTTTCTTAGCAGCAATTACGCCAAAAAATGTAGGTTTGAGTCTCATTTAGTATCTTTCTGTTTAATGTTTTTGTTATGACCTTTTGTATCTCTTATTATACATATTTTTTCAATTAAAGCAATAGCGAAATTGAGAAAAAATAAAAAAATAATAATGACTATTGTATATGAAGTGAGCAGATTTGCCAGCGGGCAAATCTTCCTCAATTAGGATTTGAACTTCGTTCACTACGGTCCACCATTTTTTATGGAAGTTTATATTTATAAATCCGATAAACCTAATGCTAGAAGCCTCCCGCGCGACGAGAATGGCAAGCCTCTGCCGATAGACGGTAAGCATTTTAATATTTCTCATTCTGGCGGGTATTTTGCTATCGCTATTTCTAATCATCCAGTTGGTATAGATTTACAATCTAAATTTAAGCTAGACAAAAAAACTAATCAAAAAATCCCACGTGAACTCTCCGCACGCACACTCCAAAAAATCCTAAAACCCGGAGAAAAACTGGTGAATAATAATTATCTATATAATTTTGTAATTAAAGAGGCCTATGCAAAGAAGTTGGGAAGTGGCCTAGGGCTTGGATTTTCTACTGTCGATGCTAATGACTTGCTAGAAAAATACCATCCGTATTTTAAGGAAACAAAAAACTACATCTGCTACGCTTTTGACTAAACAAAAAACCGACCCTTGCGGGTCGGAATTTTATGCTTCTTTTTCTGCCTTTTTCTTGGCTTCTTTTTCGGCTTTCTTTACCTTGTTTCCAAGAGTAGAGCGTAGCTTTGCGGCCTTGGCGGCGCGAGCCTTGAATCTATCAACGCGACCCTCGGTATCGATGATCTTTTCTTCTCCAGTGAAGAATGGGTGAGAAGCGGAAGAAATCTGTACCTTAACTAGAGGGTATTCCTTGCCGTCTTCCCATTTGATAGTCTCTTCGCTCTTAGCGGTAGACTTAGTCAAAAAGCTATAGCCTGCAGCTTCGTCAGAAAACACCACAAAACGGTAATCTTTAGGATGTAAATCTTTTTTACTCATAATTAGCACTTATTATATCAGAGATATTAAAAAAAGTAAACCCCGTTTCTTGATAAACGGGGTTTAAAGTGTTTTTAGTAGTCGGATGCGAGTGATTTCATCAGACTGGCCTGTTCGGCTTCGAGCCGTCTGTTTTCTTCCATTAGCTTAGCGCACTCCGCTTCCAACTTGCGATACCTTCTAAAAATCGCCAGATTTTTAATCTCGCTCACGCTCTTATGTAGTAGCCTACGACAAGCGATACATACCCGCACAGTTGTTATTCTCTCGGCGACAGAATTTTCTGTGTCGCCATCTGTCATGCCATTTTGGATATAATAGAGCATCTCTAGCGAATCTTTGCAAATTACCCATATCAGTTCTCCGGTCTCTTCGCTGATTTTCTGGAACTCTTGGTCCAGGTCATCTTGGAGTTCGGCGATGATGTCTTCGGAGATGAACACGACTTTGTCGTCTTCTATCAGCTTTTCTAGGCGTTTTCGCATTAGGTCGCCGTTTTCGGTGCGAATGCTTATCGGTACAGGCTCTGACAAGCACGGGTCATCAGGTAATACTAAAACACTTCTTACTTTGGTCTTCATAAAGAACACCCCCAATCGTAAACTAGGACTTGCTATACCCTAAAAGTCCATCTGTAGTTACAACGATAATTTTAACATAAATCCTTGCATTTTACAATACCACGTGCTATAATTAAGGAGTTATTAAATTAATGAAACAACTTTGCGTAATTTTCCTGCGCCATTTATATAATTAGGCGTGAGAGCGCAAGGCGAAGAGAAAGGAAAAATAATGTCAGTAAACGTTGACATGAAAACCTTGCTGGAAGCTGGCGCACATTTTGGCCACAAAACCAGCCGTTGGCACCCAAAGATGGCGCCATACATCCACAGCCGTAAAAACGGTGCGCATATTATTAACCTAGAAAAGACCGTAGAAGGCCTAGAGGTCGCTCTACCAAAAATCACAGAAATCGTGAAAAGTGGCAAAAAGGTCCTCTTTGTCGGCACCAAGAAACAGGTTAAGGACATCACTAAATCCGCTGCCGAGTCCGTCAATATGCCTTATGTTACCGTACGCTGGGTTGGTGGCACACTCACTAATGTCGAGACTGTTAACCGCCAGATTAAAAAGGTCAAGGACCTTGAACGTCGCATGGAGTCCGGCGAACTAGAAAACCGCTACTCTAAACTAGAAGTTCAGCGCTACCAAGAAGAAATTGATCTATTAAACGAACGCTATGGTGGTATCAAAGAGATGAGCGAACAGCCTTCTGCTATCATCGTTACTGATGCACTAGAAGACAAAAACGCCATCAAGGAAGCTAATACGCTTCATATCCCAGTCTTTGCTATTACCGATACTAACGTCGACCCAACCAACATCGACTACGTTATCCCAGCAAACGACGATTCCGTCAAGGCTACCAGCCTTATCTTGGACTACTTTGTAGAAGCTATCAAAGCCGGTAAAAATAACAAATAGGAGGTTATAATAATGGCAGACAAAAAAATCTCAATCGAAGACATTAAAAAACTAAAAGAGCTTTCTGGTGTAGGCCTTACTGACGCAAAGCAAGCTCTAGTAGAAGCTAAGGGCGACTTTGACAAAGCCCTAGAAGCTATGAGAAAGAAAGGCCTAACTAAGGCCGAGAAACGTGGCGACCGCGAAACTCGCGAAGGCTTAGTCGAGGCTTATATCCACGACGGCCGTATCGGCGCTATTATCGAAGTCAACTGCGAAACGAGCTTTGTCGCAAAGACTGACGAGTTTAAAGACCTAGCGCACAAACTTGCTATGCAAGTCGCTTCTATGTCTCCACTCTATGTTTCCGTAGAAGACATTCCAGAAGATGTATTGGAGAAAAAGAAAAAGGAATTTGAAGAGAACTTCAAAGGTCCAGAAAAAATGAAAGACCAAATCATCGGTGGCCAAGTTAAGAAGGCCTTCGCCGACAAGGTCCTCATGGATCAGCCATACATCTTAGACGACACTAAGACCGTTGCTGACTTCATCAAAGATTCTATCGCCAAGACCGGCGAAAACATCACCGTCCGCCAGTTCAAACGCATCGAGCTCGGTGTTACAGAATAATTAAAAACCGACCCATAGGGGTCGGTTTTTTGTTCAGTCAAAAGCATAACAAATATAATCTTCTGTTTCCTTAAAATACGGATGATATTTTTCTAGTAAGTCATTAGCATCGACAGTAGAAAATCCAAGTCCTAGGCCACTCCCTAACTTCTTTGCATAGGCTTCTTTAATTACAAAATTATATAGATAATTATTATTCACCGGTTTTTCTCCGGGTTTTAGGATTTTTTGGAGTGTGCGTGCGGAGAGCTCACGTGGGATTTTTTGATTAGTTTTTTTGTCTAGCTTAAATTTAGACTGTAAATCTACACCAACTGGATGATTAGAAATAGCGATAGCAAAATACCCGCCAGAATGAGAAATATTAAAATGCTTACCGTCTATCGGCAGAGGCTTGCCATTCTCGTCGCGCGGGAGGCTTCTAGTATTAGGTTTATCGGATTTATAAATATATACTTGCATTTTATGGTATTTATACGCTATAATAGTAGCACATCTTTCTCCCAACCCCCAATACTATTAATTAATTGGGAGTTTTTTGTGGAAGAAAAACACTTCGACGAGCGGATTATATTAAAAGAAAAATTACATTTTGACGGAAAAGTTCCATCCATTAGGGAAGGGCAAGTTTGGTGGTGTAGTCTTGGAGAAAATGTCGGCGCAGAAATACTCTACCCACACTAATACCCGCGCCAACGACCTGAAACAAATCGCCCCAAATATTGACAAAATGTTTCAGGTCTGAAAAATCATAATCTGTAATACATAAATTATCTCGGCCTTTTCGGGACTTTAAGTTGTTGTAAACCGTGATAAGCCGCCTCCACAATAACTATCAAAAAAAAGAATCCGCTATGAGCGGATATTATACATAGCGAGCGCGTATCTCCTTGATTGCCTCACCCGCTTCTTGATATTCTCCTTTTGCATATTGATACCTGGATAGTGCTAAATCTGCCAGCACTTCCTCGTGAGTTTTCATGCGAAAAGGATTATCTATTAGGATTTGTTCTCTCGTTTTTGTAAAAGTAGCCGTTGTCATATATGCTCCTTTCTAAATATATTATACCACAAAGCATTTCAGGATGCTAACGCCCCCCGCTTAGGTCTGTATCCTGGCGACCAAGGCTCTACCCGCGCCAACGATATTCTCCACCAATTCCCATTCTCCCTGCCGTATCCAGGCGTCGTGCGCCCGTATGTCGGTACGGTTTACTATCAGGGTACGTACGGCTACTTCTGGTCAGCAGACTCTGACTCCGCTACCTACGCCTGGTACCTGAGCTACGACAGTGATTATACCGAGCCAGAGCGCTCGTCCTATAAGATCGGCGGCATGTCTGTCCGTTGCGTCGCCCAGTAGCATACCGTGTTAGCATCCTGAGGAGATTGTGCCTCCTCAGGAACTTTTAAGGGGCAAGAGCTGGAAATTTGTGTTATAACATACTTAGGGTCTTGTGCTCGCGCCAGGACTAGCATTCGCTCTAACATAATCTTGGCACGGGAACCCATGGAATTCGAGAAGTATACTTTTGCGTCGCAAAAGTCCTAAAATGTGCGGAGCTTACGGGCATCGTACAGCTTAAAGCTACTTCTATAGTACGTTACTGATACGGCATTCTCTCTGCCGTATTCAGGCAACGTGAACAATTATGACGGTAAGGTTTACAATCAGGGTACGAACGGCAACTTCTGGTCAGCAGGCTCTGACTCCGCTACCAACGCCCGCAACCTGAACTACAACGGTAATTATACCAACCCAGAGAACTCGAACTATAAGACCAACGGCTTTTCTGTCCGTTGCGTCGCCCAGTCTGGCTATGTTCCCACGAATCCCAACTAGAGGCCCTAAAACTCAAATTCCAACCCCACCTGGTCAAAAATCCGGGCCATTATCTTTTTGCTGTTATAATGCTTCATTAGCCCCATATATGATATTATTGTTTCCTCGTCGCCATACCCCATTTCGTATGTCTGAAGCGCCTTATAAAAATTATTCCGAAGCCGTCTAGACGGTACAATCCTCCGCGGATATATCACCGCGCCCAGAAACGCCACACCCTTGTTCATATCCTGTATCGAGCGCTTCCTAGGGTGTAGGATTAGCCCCATTTCTAGTAGTTTCATCTCTATTATTTTCACGCACTCCTTTAGATATGGTAGCTGTTCCTCTGTTACTACCACATAAAAATCATCCACATACCGCCCATAATATTTGAATCCCAGCTCAAACTTCATAAACCTATCAAACGGATCCAGGTATATATTAGATAATAGTTGCGACGATAGATTCCCAATTACAATTCCGCGCCCTATTGGCTGATAGAACAGGCTCTTGGTCCGGGGGAGCCGGCGCCATTTATTGCGCCCGCCTCGTTTCTGCACACCTACTGTCGGGTCATCAAAAATAATCTCATGCCATAGGAATTTTAATAGGTCATACTTTGGCCCACCCCTAGGGAACTGCTGGTCTAGCCCCCACATTACCCGCTCGTATAACCCACGCCGGGGCAGGCTCATGAAATACCCCTGTATATCAAATTTCGCAATATAGACCTTGCGCGTATAGTTTCTAGAGCATTTCCGTATCATATCGCGCAGTCTATAAATCCCAAATAGCGTCCCCTTGCCCACCCTACAAGAATACGCATCAAAGCTCAGGCGTTTATCCCACCACTCCACAACTAGTAGATATAGAAAATGGTGTGCTATTCTATCGCGGAACGGCGCAGCAAATACCTCTCTAATTACTGGGTCCTTTATTACAAACGCTATCCCGCGCCCCGGTTTATAGGTTCCGTTCATTATCTCCGCAAACAGTATTTCTAGATTCTCAAACAAATTCATCTCAAACAGCGACTCATCTCGCGTCCCGCGTTTATTGCGCGCCGCCTCTCGGAACGCCCTATATAATAGCGCGTGCATTTCATTCCAAAACGCGTCTTTGTCTTCCACTATTCTACTTTCTTTCGCTCGTCGGCCAGCGTCATCTGGGTCTTTGTTACTAGAAACGCTACCTGCCTACATTCCTCTATGCGCCACACACCCGTCGCCTCTACTATTAGCAGGTCCCTTAGCATCTTAGTTAGGTTATCTCTCACTTCATTCATCGATTTCGTAAAATCCCGCGCATCCCGACATCCCATTAGAAATGTTAGCAGTATACCTCTCACGTCGTCCATTAGCTGATGCGTTACTAGCTCGCGCTCCACCTTGTCGGACTTTTTGGACACCTTTTGATATACCGTCTTGGCTAGCTGACGCAAAGCCTGGTATGTTTTAGGTAGCGCCTCGGCGGACGATACCATATTCATTAGCTCCGCCCGTTTGATTTCTTCGGAGTTTACTAGGAGCTCATACTCCGCCTTCTTTAGCTTATGTTTTAGTTTGAATGTTATACTATCTTTAGTCTGTTGCACTACCAGGCTGAGGAGCTTACTATCAGACAATCTTTCTATGAATTTGTCAACATTACGTATAGCTACTTTACCGTCCAAAAATCGGCGCTCAAAATCGCTATCTTTGCGGATAGCGATTTTGAGCCCTAACTCCGGAGCGATCAGGTTATATAGAATTATCGCGGAATGATCACCCGCGACATAGAACCCATTCATCCCCCTCATGAAAAATATATACTGGTAGTTCGTCTTCTCAAACTCAATCGCCTTCGCCTTACGGCGAAGGTACAATCTACGTTCAGAAGCTTCGGCCTCTAGTTCCGCCTTCGTTTTATTAGATTGTTTCTTTGTTTCGGAATTCGTGGGGGCCGTCGTGTTCGTCATATGTATTTCTTTATTTATATCTCCGCATCCTGAGGAGGCACAATCTCCTCAGGATGCTAACACGGTATGCTACTGGGCGACGCAACGGACAGAACAGCCGCTGGTCTTAGGGGACGAGAACTCTGGGAGGGTATAAATATCGAAGTAGCGCAGGTACCGGGCGTAGGTATCGGAGCCAACGGAGACAGAGCCTGCTGACCAGAAGTAGCCGGCCGTACCCTGATTGTAAACCTTACCGTCATAAACGTCCACGACGCCTGGATACGGCAGGGAGAATGGGAATTGGTGGAGAATATCATTGGCGCGGGTAGAGCCTTGGTTGCCGGAAGTGCTGATAAGAGAGTAGGTGTCCTTGATTAGCCACATCCAAGAGCCGTTACCGGTATAGCGGGGAAGCTGCCAACCTTTTGGACAAATGTCCATTGGCGCCGTCGTTGCACCCTGGCTCTGGGTTACGCTTCCAGCCACTGCGGTATACCAGTTGTAGTACACACCGATTTTTTGATTCTCACCGGTAATGTCGCCACCAGCGCTAGTTTCTTGGACGTTCCTAGTCGAGCGGGAAAGCCAGCTATCAGAGTCCGCCCCAGCCCAGGCCTGCTCTTCTGCCGTAGTTGTCGCTGCGCTTCTAGACTGCGACGCGCTAGGTGTCTTTGCCGCAGTGCCAGCTGGCATATTGGTGTTGTCCGGAGTGAGGGTATTAGTTCCGTCAAACACTAGGTTGAGGTTGTTTACCATCCAACAGTTGCCGTCAGCTAGCTTACGCACTTCGTATGTGTTGGTTACGCCCATACGGGTATCGGTTAGGGTAGTGTATGGAACCTTAGTTGTGTCGGTTACTGGATATGTTGGCTCGCCCTTGCCGTTGCCTGGGTTACCGTTGGCGGTCTTAGTGGCGGCGTGATGTGCGGTATCAGTAGCGTCGTAATACACGTCTGCGCTTGGGGTTGCTACATAGCGCGAATCGTTACAGATAGCGTGTGTCATCTGTTGCATTGTAGTAATGTTATAGAATGTTGCGATATAGTTAAACTGCTTATGGAAAGTCTGAGAATATTCTGGGATGTTGACATAGACCTGGTATTGGCCGATTTCGTTAGCCGGAGCGGTACAGTTATATTCAATATAGGATTCGCCCGTAGATTGGCACGTCATTTTGCTTGATGCGAGTTGGTCTAGCGTCTTTGTTCCACCCGTTAGGGCATCATAGTCGCTTTGCGACAGCATATAAATATCTACAGTAGTAGAAGAAGAAGTCGTATAAAGCGGAGTAGTAACCTTAATCGTTTGGCCCGAACCGGTCAGATTTGGCGTTTCGTTAGGAGTAAGGTTGATCTCGCTCGTCGTGCCACCATCCGCTACCGCCGTATATAATACGGAGTTAGTATATGTACCTTCTGCTACGCTATGGTCCGCTTGCACGCCATAATATACACTAAAGGTGTTTGGGTTGCCATAGTTAGAAGCGTTGGTCTGGGCTACTAACTGAGCCGGTTGCTCGTTAGTCGGCAAAGAAGCAAACGTCATAGAATTTGAACCTGGCTCTACGTTGGACTCTACGGTATATGTAGTTTCAAAACCATTAGTGTTTATTACGGTAGGGTCGGAGTGAGGGATAGCATAACCCCATTTACCGTTGCCTAGAGCTAGCGGGCTCGTGAAAGTACCAGTGGAGGTGATTTTGTGATTTGCGTCAAGAATTAGGGAATTCTCGTCGTCGTTCATGCCCATGTAGATTTTGTATCCGCCAGGAGCGTTAGTCTGGGCAGAAACAGTCGCGACACCAGTAGACATGGTGCCGGTAGGATACGCAGTGAGATATAGGTCTACGTTAGGTGTAACCGTCAGGGAAACAGAATATGATCCCTGAGTAATGATAGCGTTAATCTGAGTCTCGACCGCATTAGACATGTTAATTGGCGCGCAAATAGAAGATGCCATAAACGTCGCCATGAATGCGAGGCAGAATACTGGCACAGCACCGCAAAGTATCTTCCAGTACAGCCTGGAAGTGTGCAGGCCTAGCTTTCGCTTCCTGCTTATTTTTCTTCCCCCTAGATGTTGTGTCATTTAATACCTCCTTTTGTATATCCCTAAATATCGCAAAGCGACGGTTTCACACGCTCATTATAGCACGAACATTTTGCAAAGCGCAAGCACTTTTTTCGCAAAATTTTTATGTTTTTTATCACGGTTTTACACATTCCCCAGACAACAAGAATGAGGGCTCGGCCTATCTCAGTTCAGAGATAAGTCGCCCTCATTACTGTTAATACTATCACACCTATTTAATAATGTCAAGTAGATCTGGATTTTTACTCAAGAGAAACTCAAGCGTGAGCATGATATTTTGCAAGATTGTTTTAGATATTGTAATATATACGTATGCAGACCGAAAAACGCCTAGAGATTTTGAAGACTGATTTTTTTGATACGTGGGAAAAGCTAAAGATTGATGACGAAATTGCTAAGCTAGACCAGCTAGAAGCCGAGGTTGCTAATCCAGAAATCTGGAAAGACCCGGATGACGCCCGCGAGAAAAACGAATCTCTCGCCCGCCTAAAAGAAAAAGTCGAAGCCTGGCAAGTCCTAAAAATGCAAATCACCGATATTTCCGAACTATTATCTCTTGGTGAGGATGACCTAGCCCAAGAAATCGACGACCAAGTTTCTGCAATGGAAAACACTTTTTCTGAGTTAAAACAGACCCTAAAATTTACCGGGCCATACGACCATGGCGACGCGATTATCCGTATCACGGCTGGCGCCGGCGGAACAGAAGCAATGGATTGGGCCGGAATGTTAGAGCGAATGTATCTCAGATTTTTTGAGAAAAAGGGTTATAAGGCTACCCTTCTAGAAAAAACCGAAGGCGAAGAAGCCGGAATAAAGACCGCCGTTTATGAAATCTCCGGCACAGATGTCTATGGCACACTAAAGAGCGAACACGGCACACATCGTCTAGTCCGACTTAGCCCGTTTAATGCGGACAATCTCCGCCAGACTTCGTTTTCTTTAGTAGAAATCCTCCCCGTAATTAAGGGTGACACCGACGTAAAAATCGACGACAAAGATCTCCGCATCGACGTTTATCATTCTGGCGGGCACGGTGGCCAGAGCGTAAACACTACTAACTCTGCCGTACGTATTACCCATATTCCGACAAATACCGTCGTCGCCATCCAGAACGAGCGTAGCCAACTCCAAAACAAAGAAAAAGCCATGGAAATCCTGCGCGGTAAACTAGCCCAAATGCAAATAGAACAACAAGCCGAGAGCATAGACAAACTTCGCGCTGGCGAATCCGCGTCTTGGGGGCAACAAATCAGAAATTATGTCCTCCAGCCATATAAATTAGTAAAAGACACCCGGACCAAATACGAAGAAACCGACGCCGACGCCGTCCTAGACGGCAAAATCGACGGGTTTATTAATGCTTATTTAGAGGCAAACCTTTCCGCCTAGTTAGAACTAGCATCGCCATAAATATATAGATATAACCGGTTTCCCAAATTAGCATAGTATTCCAGAGTGCCGGCCATTTTATGGAATAACCCGTAATATATACTAGCCCGTACGCTATAAAGGCCAGCGTTGCCGTCATAGAAAAATTGTCGCGCCTAGTCGCTAATCTAAACCTCTCTAGCCCCATACAAAACATTGCAATAAACATTGTCCTTGCAAAGAAAATATGCGTATTCACAAAAATTTCTCTAATACCGGGCTCGCCAAATTCTATATGCGGAAAAACTGATAGCCCCACAAATCCGATTACCTCTATTAGACTAAGTACAAACCATATAGCCGAAAAATTTTTGCGAACAGAAATAAAATATCTAAGTAGTAATGTTGCTATAAAAAAGTTACAGACACAAAAGAATATCGAGCTCCATAATTCTAGCCCTACATAGCGCGAGATGGTTAGAGATAAATTCCCAGAATACCCCTCAAAAATCCAATAATATCCTAAAATTATAATTTGTGAAAAAGCAAAAATCGCCGGCGCCATCGCCAAGCCGATACTCGGTTTTGCAATATTTCTAGCTAGTGACTTACGCATATCCTATAATATTATAACATTCAGAACAATCTCGCAAAATATCATGCTCACGCTTGAGTTTCTCTTGACGCGTATGATATAATGTCCGCACTATGTTAGCGTATAGCGATGAATCAGGGTCTCCCGGAGTCGCCATCAACAAAAGCGACTGGTTTTTGGTTTCCATGGCATTTTTCAAAAATAAAACTACTGCTAACTCCGCGAGATCAGAAATCGTTAACTTACGCAAAAAACTGGTATTGCCAGTTAATTACGAATTTCATCATATTGATGATCCAAAAAATGTGCAGATAGCATTTTATAGCCTAATAAAATCCTTAGATTTTGAGTATAAAACTTACGCAATCAAGAAAAATAACAATAAAAAATTCTGTTCCGAAACTACCATGGCTAATCTTATCGTAAGCGACCTTGGGCAATCCGGCAAAATTTCAGTTATTATGGACAAAAACAAAAAGCTCTACAATAAATTGTGTAAATCAAAGAAAATCCTAAACATAGACAATATACATTTTGCCGAAGAAGATTCTAAACGAGATGACTGTTTACAAATTGTCGATTATATTGCTTGCCATGAGATGTCAAAATTAAAGAAAAAGAAGCCTCTACTCAATTTGGCGCGACTCGATAGTAAAAGAGCAGAGATAGTCTTGCTTAAAAAATAAAATTGGTATATAATGTAGTAAAGACGACGGCCCTGACGGTCACTGGAGAGTGGCCGGCAAGTCTAGGGTCTTCCGTAAGGAAGATATGGTGAATTGACATCTCAAGCCGCTTGCCCAGCCGTTGCGGAGACCACTTGGAAACAAGTGGTCTTGCTCATTTTACCCCCCCTTCATTTGCTTTTCATTTTTGCTTATGCTATCATGGGATTATGATATTACTCGATCAAGTGTCCAAAACTTACCGCGGAGATACTTATCCCGCACTTGACCATGTCTCGCTCCATATCGAGCCCAATGAGTTTGTCTTTTTAGTTGGTCAATCCGGCGCCGGCAAGTCCACCCTCATGAAAATGATTACCAAAGAAGAAATTCCAGATTCTGGCAAAATCATCATCGGTGGTATCGACCTAGATTACGTTAAAAAACGCTATATTCCGCATTATCGCCGTCGCCTAGGCGTAGTTTATCAGGATTTTAAGCTTCTTCCGTCTCGTACAGTTTATGAGAATGTTGCCTTTGCACTAGAAATCGCCGGCATGAGCAACAGGGAAATAGACAAGACCGTACCAAAGGTTCTAGAGCTAGTTGGACTTCTAGACGCCGCCAAGAAATTCCCGCGTGAGCTATCCGGCGGTATGGCCCAGCGCGTTTCTATCGCCCGTTCCGTCGCCCGTCAGCCAAAAATCCTTATCGCCGACGAGCCTACTGGCAACCTAGACAAAATCACCCGCGGAGAAATTATTGATTTACTCCAAAAGATTAACGATTTTGGTACTACCGTTCTCGTCACTACTCACGACGAAAATATCGTCAACAATCTCCAAAAACGCGTCGTTACGCTTAAAAACGGCAAGATTGTTTCCGACCAGAAAAACCGCGGAGTTTACAAACTTGACGCTACGCCCGTTACATCCACTAGCCGACCAATCATCACTACTAGGCAACCTATCGCTAAACCAACCACTGGACGCGTCGCTCGTACTACTAGGAGGGTAATATAAAATGTCCGAAAAAGGCAAATCCACCAAAAAGAATCTCAAAACCATGAGCAAAAACAGCGGAGTCCAAAAACTCCGTAGTACATCCCGCGTGTTCAAATACGGCGCGATTAGTTTTACACGCAACATCTGGCTATCCATCGCCGCTACGCTCGTTATGAGCATGACGCTCATCATTTTATTTGTCACGGTTATCGCTAGCGGTATCCTAGCTTCTACTGCTGACACCATGCGTGAAAAAATCGACATCACCATCTATCTTCGCCCCGGCACCACCGCTACTACACTATCTAGCATGGCTAGCACTCTCGCTTCCGACGACAATGTGAGCTCTGTTAGCGTTTCTACTTCCGAAGAGGAATACGAACGCTTCCTTGCCGAAAACGCCGACAACGAAGATTTATTAAGCGCTCTCTCCGACGAGTCCGGAGAAATGCGAGCCAAGATGATTGCCAAGATGCAATCCACCATCCGTATCAAAGTCGTAGATATCGACGACCTCTCTAGTATTAAACAAATCGTCGCCACCGACCGCAACTTCGTCATTCATATAGACCCAGACAACCCACCTACCTACGACGTCAACCGCGCCGAAATAGAGACTATCACATCCTGGGCTAACATCGCTAGAAACGGTGGTATTATCCTATCCGTTGTCTTTCTAGCCGTGTCCGTCCTCGTCATCTTTAACACTATCCGCATGGCAATTTTCTCCCGCAGGGAAGAAATCTATATGATGCGTCTAGTTGGTGCGGACAATAATTTCATCCGCGGACCATTCCTCATCGAGGCCCAGATTTCTGGTATTATTTCTGGCATCGTCGCCACTACGCTTGGCTACTTTGGCTTCCGCGCCCTCGCTCCGCATTTAGAAAACTATGGTATTAACGTATCTTCTATTTCTAACATTCTAAATTCTAGCTCGCTCGTCCTAGTTTATCTTGTTACTATTCTTATTGGCATCACTATCGGCACCGTATCCTCGCTTCTTGCTATTAGGAAATACCTAAACAGCTCTCCAAGGCGTACCAAGAAGAAAAACCGCCATTGATTTTTCTTACCGCTTATGCTAAAATAAGAGCATGAAAGCTCTCAAAATAAAAACATTCAAATTTTTTGTCCCCGTTTTAATATTTAGTCTAGTCCTCTCCGCGATTTTGATGCCTGGAAAATCTGCCTTTGCTGACTACGCTATTTGTACTAGTGACGCCTGTAAGGCCGCCCAAGAAGCCGAAAACGCTCTCCGCCAAAAAGCTTCCGAAGCTGTCAACGAAGCCCAAACCGTCGAAGGTGAAATCGCAAAACTAAATGCCGAAATCGACGCCATCCAAGCCAACATCGACACTTCCGTCGCTATGGTAAACGATTTGAAGGAGCAAATCAAACAGACCGAGGAGCGCCTCGACGAGCAAGAAACCGGTCTCGCTAGCCTACTCGTCCAAATGCACTTTGACCACGATACGGACCCTATTTCTATTCTTGCCAGCTCTAAATCTCTCTCCGACTACGCCGAAAAACAAGCTCGCACAGAAAACATTAAGTCCCAAATCGCCTCTGGTATAGAAACCATCAAAGAGCTAAAGGCCGACCTAGAGGGCCAAAAAGCCGATGTCGAACGCCTCATAGAAGAACAAGAAGGCCAACGCACTGCCATCGCCGAGAAAAAAGCCGAGCAACAAGAAATCGCCAACAAATATCGTGACGACGCTGCTGCCTTTTCTGCTGACGCCGATGCCAAACACCAAGAAATGCTCGCCCAGGTAGAATGGATTAGGACCCAGGTCCACGCTGCCGGCAATATCGCCGGTCCACGTTCTACTTCCGGTAACGACACTTATCCATGGCGCCAAAAATGTCTCTACGAAGGCCTCGGTCCTTGGGCTGTAGTTAACTGGAAGTCCGGTGGATATGGTGGTCTTTATTGTCAATGCGTAGATTATGCTGGCTGGAAGATTTATGAGTACACTCACGGCCAGGTCAACGCCGAAACTTGGGGCAACGCTAACATGTGGGGTTCTTCTGCTCGTCGTTATAGTAAAATTTGGGTCGACGAAATCCCTGCTCCAAACACCGTCGCCGTATCCGGCTATGGTGGCTATGGCCACGTCATGTGGGTAGAATCCGTCAACCCTGATGGCACGCTTAATATTTCTGAATACAACTGGTATCCATACGCCTTTTCTACCGGCGTAGTAACCAACCCATCTGGCCTACTCTACATCCACCTAGACAACTACCATTAACATTATCTAGATTTTGTGTTAAAATAAGGTAATGACAAAACCAGAAACTAAAAAGGTCAATCTTGGGAGTGCGCTTGTTGGTGGATTTGTCGCGCTAGTTATTGGTGTCTTTGTTGGTATTAACTGGACCAAAATCGCCCCCAATTTTTTGCCGTACCTTGGGTTCAAGGTTACCGCTACTAATGATTGGGGTGAACTAGACGAAGTCTATTCGGAATTAGTGTCTAAATACGACGGTGCCGTAGATCGCGCCTCCGCCATAGAAGGCGCCAAAAAGGGAATCGCTGCCTCCGTCGGAGACGTCTATACGTCCTATATGACTGCCTCTGAAGCTACCGATTTTAACAAATCTTTGCATGGCGAAGTCGGCTCCGGTATTGGTGTTGTCCTAGCCAAGCGCGATGACTATATTCGTATTGTCCGTACGCTTCCTGATAATCCCGCTAGCAAAGCTGGCGTGCTTGCTGGCGACATCATCTACAAAATTAACGGCGAAGCTGTTTATAATTTAGAAGCTGACGCTATTGCAACTAAGCTCCGCGGGGCTTCCGGCACAGAACTAGAGCTCTCCGTCGTCCGCGACGGCGAAGAAAAAACTTATAAGCTAACGCGTGAAGAAATCAACAACGTTTCTGCTTATATAGAATACAAAGACAATACTGCTATCGTCCACGTTACTCGCTTTGACAACGATACCGGTAAACTCGTCCGCGATTTTACCAAAGAATTTAAAGATAAGGGAATTAATAAAGTCATTCTAGATCTCCGCGATAACGGCGGTGGCTATGTTAGCTCCGCTAAGGACCTCCTTAGCCTCTGGATAGATAGTAAAGCCGTCCTAGTCCAAAAGTCCAGCAAACTCCCTGACGAAACTACCTATGCCTCTCACGGCGTAGCCGACCTTGCCGACATGAAAACCGTCGTCCTTATTAACGGTAGTACTGCCTCCGCCTCAGAAATCGTCGCCGGCGCACTCAAAGATTACGGCAAAGCCACTATTATCGGCGAGAAATCTTACGGCAAAGGCGTCGTCCAACAGCTCGTCAACCTCTCTGGTGGCACATTACTCAAGGTTACTACCGCCCACTGGTACACACCTAACGGTAATACAATTAATGGTACCGGTATCACTCCAGACATCGAAGTTACCCGCTCTTACGAAGACATCAACAAAAATCGCGACCCACAGCTAGATCGCGCTCTAGAATTTTAGCCTCTAATCTGCTACACTATATATAATATATGGTAGTTAAAGTTTATTCCACTAGTTGGTGTCCTTATTGCCACGTCCTTATGGACTGGCTTGATTCTCTTGGTGTAGAATACGAAGAGATTGATGCAGAGGATATGGACCTCCAAGCTGTCCCAGTTACAGAAATCGGCGGCGAAAAAATCGTCGGCCTAGACCGCCCTGCCATTAAAAAAGCCCTAAAATCTGCGGGGCTGTTAAAATGAAGAAACAAAACCTAGTTTTCATTCACGGATTCCGCGGAAGCTCACTTGGCCTAGAAGATCTAGCCAAATGTTTTGATAAGAAAAAATACAATATCTATCTACCTGACCTTCCGCCCGCCGGAGACAACACTCTCCCAGAATACACCGCTCGTCATTATGCGCGCTTTGTTGCAAATTTTATTAAGTCCAAAAAACTAAAAGACCCTATCCTAATCGGCCATTCTATGGGTTCTATCATCGTCTCTGCTACGGCCGAGCGCTATCCAGAACTACTCGGAGATAAAATCGTCCTCCTCTCTCCTATTTCTGTCCACCCGTCCTGGTTTTTCAAAATGCTCACCCCGCTATCCGCCTTCTTACCTAACAAAGTCGTTGGCTATATCACCACTAAATACCTCTTTGTCCCAAAAGACAAAGCCCTGTTCCGTCGCACACTCCTTACTACTTATCATTGTGGCGCAGCCCAGACGAATAGACGCGACATTTATAAGTCCGCCAAGTTCTCTTGCGACTACGCTATTTCTGATTTTACCTTTGATAAAACTGCTATCTTTATTTCCGGAGAAAAAGACCGTCTCATCCCACGCAAGAAAACCGAATCTGTTGCCTCAAACTTCAAAAACGCCAACACTATCTGGATTCCTAATACCGGCCACCTCCTAAACTACGAGGACCCCAAATCCACCGCTTCCGCCATCAAAAAATTCCTCAAAAAATAACGCTAGCCCAGCGCTATTTTTTCTTGTCCGCTAATTTTATTGCTGTCTGATATATTTCCTCAAACCGCGACAAAGTATGGTTAATATCGTGACTCTTTGCTATTTCTAGACTCTCTTTGCCATACTGTTCGCGGAGGGTTTTATCGCTTAGGATTTCTACCATCGCCTTTGCCATCTGCGTAATATTTCCGGGTTTACACAATATTCCATTCCGTTTATTTTGGCATAGCTCTTTTACTGCGCCGGCGTCCACCGCAACTAGTGGTAGCCCAGTCGCTGATGCCTCTATTAGTACTATACCCTGAGTTTCTGTCTCGCTTGCCGTCGCAAATAGTGTACCAGTTTTGTAGATTTCGTATAAGTCCGGAGGCATTACTCGACCTAGGAATTTCACTTTGTCGCCTAGGTTCTTTTCTACTACTAATTTTTCTAGCGCCGGCCTAGCGATTCCGTCTCCCACGATTAGAAATTCCGCGCCCGTTACGCTTTTACTCGCTATAGAAAACGCCTCCACTACGTTTTCTATTGACTTTTCTGGGTCTACTCGCCCCACATACAATACGCGCGGAACCTTCATATTGATATGATATTTCTCTAGAATTTCTGTGCTAGGTTTTCCGGGCTTATACTCGGATAAATCCACTCCGTTAGATAGCGCTTCTACCGGCACCTTAAAATGTTTTCGGTTCTTTGGTACTAAGTCTTCTATTGCCATTTCTGTCGGCATAGTGGCATATTCTGCATGCTTTAGAAAGCTCGCCATATATGCCCTTACCGTTGCATCTACCGGCTTTTTTACGGGTTTTAAGAACTTAAATTGTCCCGTAATATTATCCGGATACGCATGCCCCGTTGTTACTAGTGGGGTATTGTGTTTTCTTACATAATGCATTATCGCTAATGCAATCGTCTCCGCCGTCTGGAGATGTATCACGTCCGGATTAAAATCGTCTAATACCTTTTTTACTTCTGTAAGCGCCCGCGTAGACCACCAAATTCCGTTCTTGTACGCCAACCTTGGCATCGGTAGTCCTAGGATTTCTTTCCGCTCTGGTACAGCATTAATCTGGTCCGGATAAAACGGAAACTTAGCCGAAGTTAGATGTACTGTCTTTATGCCATTATCATTATCTATATGAAATTTCCCATCAAAACTTGGCGCTATTACTAGTACCTCATGTCCACGCTTAACCAGCCCCAGCGCCAAATTATGTGAAAACACCGCCACCCCATTCGTCATCGGATAGTATATATCAGAGGCAATCGCAATTTTCATGTTATAATTATACCATGAAAAAGAAAACCCCGCAGGACCACGTTACTGTCAACCGTCGTGCTAGATATGATTATCAGCTTGGCGAAGATCTTGTTTGTGGTATGAGTCTAACCGGCCTAGAAGTTCGCGCCATTCGCGACCACCACGTCCAACTAAAGGGTTCTTTTGTTACACTCCGAAACGGGGAACTATGGCTAAATAATCTCACCCTCGGCGCCGAAACCGCGCGCAACATCCGCCTCCTCGTCACTAAACGCCAGCTCCGCGACCTAGCTCGCGCCCGCCAAGACGGATACGCTATCGTCCCGACTAAATTACTCGGCGGAGGACGCCATATTAAATTAGTCGTCGCCACCGCCAAGGGTAAGAAAAAATACGACAAGCGCGAAACCATCAAAAAACGCGATTACGATAGAGGTAGGGCCTAATCATGTCTAGTTATAACATCTTTTCCTGGAATGTCAACGGTATTAGAGCTGTTACCCGTAAAGGCGCTTTTCAATCTTTTATTAAAGACTATCATCCCGACATTCTCTGCATCCAAGAAACCAAAGCCAAACAGGATCAGACAGAAATTGATTTACCAGATTATACAGAAATCTGGAACTCCGCCTCCCGCGCTGGCTATTCTGGCACTGCTATTTTCTCCAAAATTAAACCCCTCCAAATTATTCACGGCTTTTCCGAGAACATTAACAGCAGTTACAATTGGAACGACGACGCCTACGGCGACCCACTTTCAGAAGGCCGGGTCTTGACTGCCGAATATCCAGAGTTTTTCCTCGTTACCGTCTATACGCCCAATAGCAAACCCGACCTCTCTCGACTCAAACTTCGCGAACTTCTTTGGGACCCAGCTTTTCTAAAATACCTAAAAGAGCTAGAAACGTCCAAACCTGTTGTCGTCTGTGGCGATTTTAATGCCGCCCACACCGAAATCGATCTCGCCAGACCTCACGACAACGAGATGAACGCCGGCTACACTAAAGAAGAACGCCAGGGAATCACTAACCTAATTAACGCCGGATTTATCGACACCTTCCGCGTCCTCCACCCCACAGAACAAAAATACACTTGGTGGACTTGGCGCGCCCACGCTCGCGAGAGGAATATCGGCTGGCGTATTGATTACTTTTTCATTAGTAAATCTCTAGAAAAAAATCTAAAATCCGCCGAAATCCACAACGACGTTACCGGCTCCGACCATTGTCCGGTTTCTATTAAATTGGAGTTCTAATGCAGAAACTAGACTATTGGATCAAAAATCCCGACCTCAAACTATACAAAGACCTAGAGTGGAACATCCCCGAACAAAAATCCGGCACGCTTAATATTGTCGGTGGCAACTCCAGCAGTTTTTCTACGGTTGTCCACACCGCAGAGTTTTTGTCCAAAACTTTCCCTATTAGAAAACTAAACATTCTCTTGCCGGCCTCCCTAAAATCCAAGGTCCCGCCACTTCCCGATATCACCTTTCTCCCTGCCACCGAATCTGGCTCTATTGACAAATCCCCACTCCTAAATGATTTTCTAGATTCAGCGGATTTTACTATGATAGTTGGTGACGTTTCCAAAAACTCCGCCACTTCTGTCGCTTTATCCGACGCCATTAAATCTACGACTCGCCCCGTACTCCTCACGCGCGACGCTATTGATTCTGTTACTCCAGAAATGACTAACCTCATCGAACGAGAAAACCTCTATCTAATAGGCTCACTCGCCCAAATTCAAAACGTCTTTCGCGCCGTTTATTATCCCAAGATGATTTTGTTATCACAGCCTCTCATGCCAATCGTAGAAGCCCTACACAAATTCACCTTGAGCTATCCCGTCACTATTCTCACCTTCCACCAAGACCAAATCATCATCGCAAATAGTGGCAAAGTAGTTACCACTCCACTAGAAAAAACTCCCTACACTCCAATCTCACTCTGGGACGGCCAGCTCGCCAGCAAAATCTCCGCTATGAATCTCTTTACGCCGAGTAAACCTCTAGAAGCTTCTGTATCTGCGTTGACTGTAAAATTGCCTCGCGATTTTTAAGCATTACTCTACTCATTTTTTCTATCCGCCCCGCATCGCGTGCCAGCTCGTCTAGCGCTCGCGCCATTTCTCTAGGGCTAGGACTCTTTGACATGACATATCCACCCTCCGGCACCGATTCTTTCATGTCCGGATCACAGAAAAACACCGGGAGCCCCGTCGCCTCCGCTTCCAAAAGTGTCAACCCTTGTGTATCAAACCCAAACGACACCGTCGCAGAAATATGTTGGCCCAGCATTTTATCTAATACTTCATCATGTGGCACTCGCCCATAAAACACCACCTTTTTGTCCATATTGTTTTGTTTTACGAATTTCCGTGCTTTAGACATCGCATTACCGTCTCCGCATGCCGAGAGAAAATACGGACTCTTCATCATTGCTAATGCTTCTAAAAACGGCATAATCCGCTTTTCATGAGAAATTCTACTATTCCAAAAAATCCGGAGCACATCACCTTTCTCGCACTTACGTACTAAGGTTCCATTTACCTTGTCTACTCGCTTGTCAATATCCGCCACCAGCTCGTCCGCTACGCCATTAGACACAACGGTAATCGGTTTTTTTACGCCATATTTTTTTAGCCTATCCGCAAAATGCTGTGACGGCGTAATCACTTTGTCCGCATAATTTGCATGGTTTACCATTAGCGTCCACATCTTGGCTGTCGCCACCGTATCTGCTAATTTTTTGTCTCGCCTCACCACTATCGGATGCGGAATATATCGACCATGCAAGAAGCACAATAGACTCCCCACTAGGGTTTTTACCGGGTGGGGAACATTCACCTTTATCGCCATGTCCTCCCTACCATGCATAGTCTGAATTAGTGGCCGATTAAACCTCCGCGCTAGCTTCATTCCCGCGATAGAACAACTCGCCTCGTAATGTACATGCACAATATCAAAGTCAAACTTAGGATACTCCGCCAACACCGCGGATATCACTTTTCCTGGACGTTTAGATACCGGTGCGCCATTAAATCTCAAGGTTCTATGCGTCGGCACAATTTTTACATCTTTATCCTTAGCAGTAAATCCCGGCGCAAACACCGTTACTTCGTGGCCCAGTTTTTTTAGACTTTCTTTCTGGGCATTAATAGAAGACGGAATTCCGCCCGGCACTTCCAAAAATACATCCGTAAAAATCGCAATTTTCATAATTATATTATATGGTATAGAGAAAATTAATGCTATACTATATAAGTATATGTAGATAATGGAGGACAATTATGTTTAATCTGAAAGGACAAGTCGCAGTTGTTACTGGAGCTAGCTCCGGATTAGGTAAACAAATGGCCAGAGGCTTTGCCTCCCAGGGTGCTAATCTTGCTATTCTCGCTCGCCGTATCGAACGCCTAGAAAAATTCGCCGACGAACTTCGTGACGAATTTAAGGTAGAAGTTTTACCGGTCCAATGCGACGTTACTTCGACCGACAGTATTAATAGTGCCGCTAAAGCCGTCGAGGAAGCTTATGGCAAAGTAGACATTCTATTAAACTGCGCCGGCTCGTCCAAAGACAAAGGCGTCCTAGACATGAAAGACGACGAATGGGATTTTACCATCGCCACCGACGAAACCAGTGTCTTTAAGATGACTCGTGCCTTTGGCAATATCATGAAGAAAAAGAAATACGGCCGTATTATTAATATCGCTTCTATGTATGGTCTGGTCGGCAATACAGAAATCCCAACTATCGCCTACCACGCCTCAAAGGGTGCCGTAGTTAACTTTACTCGCGCCGCCGCCGCCGAGCTAGCACTTGACGGCATTACTGTTAACGCTATCTGCCCGGGCTACTTCTACACCGAGCTTACCCAGCCTGTCCTAGATACAGATACCTTCCAGCAATTCGCCAAGGTCCATGTCCCAATGCAGAGATACGGTAAAGAAGGGGAACTAAACGCAGCTGCAATTTTCCTAGCCAGCAAAGAAGCTAGCTATGTTACCGGCGCTATCATCCCTGTCGATGGTGGCTATACCGCCGTCTAACCTCGAACATCATAAAACCCCCGAACATCTCGGGGGCAAAACTCAACTCTACACTCTCATATTAGCATATCCTTTTTGTTAAGTCAATAACATTTGCATAAAATCCCCAAAATATGCTATAATTTTCGCATGGGCGAATGGCGGAACTGGTAGACGCGCTAGACTCAAAATCTTGTGGTAGCAATACCGTGTGGGTTCAAGTCCCACTTCGCCCACCAAAACTAAACAACTTTGGTGGAATATGACGAAAGAAAAAGAACTAAAGAAAAGCGGTATCAAAAGTTTAGTGATAAGCATATCACTATTTTTATTGCTACTTTTTTTAACTTTTTGGCTAATTTTTAAGGATCAAGATCTCACCAGAATCTTTGACATTGTAGGTAATGCTAACCTCTGGTGGATTCTAGCCGGACTACTGCTTATGGTCGGCTATTTTGGCGTCCAAGCTTGGAACGTTAAAAGCGTCCTAGAATCCCTCGGCGAAAAAGTCCCCTGGAAAAAAATGTTCAAATTTACTTTGATAGAATTCTTTTTCTGTGCCATGACTCCTAGTGCCACTGGTGGCCAGCCTATGGAAATTTATTACATGTCCAAAGAGGGTATTTCCGCGCCCAAAGCTACCATGGCTATTTTTGTCCAGCTCTGTGGCTACCAAATTTCCGTCATGACGCTCGGTATTTTTTCTGTATTGTTCTTACCATACAAATTACCGCCTGGCGTTTTTATGTTCTTTTTAATTGGTCTTTTAATTAACGGCATCGCACTTCTAGTTTTGTTGTGTTGTGTTTTCTTCCCTAAAATCGCCCACCCTGTGGTCCATAGCGTCGTTAGAATCGCCAAAAAGCTCCATTACAGAAAAGTTGACCGTATGGAAGAAAAACTAGAAGACAGTTTGAATCAATACGCCGAAAACGCTACCTATATTAAAAAGCATAAGAAACAATTCTTAAAAGCTATTGGCCGAGTCTTTATCCAGGTATCGCTATATTATATTGTGCCGTTTTGTATCTACAAAGCCTTTGGCTTCTCCGAGCACAACGTTTTTGAACTATTTGCCATGCAGTCAGTATTATTCCTCGCTACCGCCGGCTTCCCAATCCCAGGCGCCGTTGGCTTGTCCGAAACTGTATTCCTAGCGCTCTATGGCTCCGTCTTTGGCGCCGAAATCATCAGCTCTGCCTTGCTCTTAAACCGCGGTGTTACCTTCTATATCTTCGTCATTATTAGTGCTATTATCGTCCTAGCTAACATCATTTTCCTAAAAACCCGCAAACAAAATCCAAAGGAAGCCGAGCAAAAATGAAAACTATCTACTACAACGATTTTTCTGACAATTTTGTAGAGACTAAGAATCAAGAGAAAAAGGTCCCGGATAATTATCAATTCATCAAAACTAATCCGCTTGCCAAATTCCTTGGCGCAATACTTTTTTGCTTTTTCAAATTTATTGGCCATATATACGCCACCTTTGTTCTCGGCCTAAAAGTGGAAGGGAAATACAAACTAAAAAACCACATTAAATCTACTCGGTCCGGTTATTATATTTATGCTAATCACGTCTTAACTTATGGCGACGTCTATAATCCTGCACTCTATAGCCCAATCCATCCATATTACATTTGCGATAGCTCTAATCTGGGCATCCCAATTCTTGGACCAATACTCCCCTTCGTCGGCGCTCTGCCTATCCCAGATTCCATTAAAGGCAAAAAACGCCTCTTTGACGCTATTTCTACTCGCGCCAAACAGGGAAACGCTATCGTAATTTATCCCGAGGCCCACGTCTGGCCATATTATACTAACATCCGCCCGTTTGATACTACTGCTTTTGCTTTTCCAGCGAGAGATAATCTCCCAATTTTTACCGCCACCACTACGTTTATGCCTAGAAAATTTAGAAAAAAGCCTCGCGCCGTTATTTATATTGACGGACCATTTTCCGCACCAGAAGATTTAAGTAGACACGAAAAGTCCGCCTGTCTCCGCGACAAAGCCCTCTCTTCTATGCAAAAACACGCCAAACGTTCTACTGTGAAGTATATTAACTACAAAAAGCGCGAAAGTTAGCAATATCACTTTTATCAAAATCGTATTTTAACGCCTTATTATACGCCTCTTCATACGCCTTTTTCTTTTCTTCGTAATCTTTGCTACACATTTCTATACTGTTTTGGCGCACGTTTTTAGTGCTGTCCGGATAAATCGGAGGTAGTACATTTATAATATATTCCGACTCAAAAAATTCTTCGTTATCCACTCTCGCGGTGTCTTTTATCTCTACGAAACACGGCACTACCGGCACATTTAGTTCCGACGCAAAATAAAACGCACCCCGTTTGTTTGGCCTAGGTTTGCGATAATTAAACCACATTTCTTCTTCTGGATAGATCAAAACTGGCTGACCCTTGTCTAGCGTTTCTTTTAAATGGGCCATAAACTCACCCTTGATATAGCTCACACTTTTTGATACTGGGATATGATCTAGATAATTAAACAGCTCACCAATCACGCCAGGCGCCGCCAAATTCCCGGCCTGAATTACAATCGCCGGAGATTTTTTGTATCGCTCATGAATTAGCTTTTTTACGCATAAATTATCTAACGGATTAAAATGATTAGACGTAATAATAAACCCGCTTTTTTCCGGCAAATTTTCTATCCCGCGAATCGTGATTAGTTTATCATATGCTTTTATTTGCGCATTTTCTAATTTTTGCATCGCTAGACGTTTTAATTTGAACGTCTTTTTCTTCCTTAAATCATAAAATCGCTGGATGTATTTTTGCTCTTCTTCACTAGACAGCTCGGCATCGCCCTCTTCTACTTTACGATTCAAATCATTTTCTAGAATTGCACGCTGGATATTCTCGACTACGCGCACCTTGCTTCCACCAATTATCATTTTTTCTTCCTTGTGCCGGTCAATATTTCTGCACTCTTTTTTACGGCTCCAGCAATCGGTTTTAATGGGAGTAGTGGCAGGCTTAGTGTTACTTTTACTACGTGCCACCCCCAGCCAGTTTCTACAATCTTGTATTCCTTGTTAGACGGCCTACCAGCGCGAATTTCGTCTGTGTCTTCAAATATCTTTTTGAATGTTATCTTATTATCGTGTGCCTTGTCAGCATGCGCCATCATCTGGCCTAGAAATTCCATATCACGATTTAAGTCGTGTGGCTCCGCCTTTACTTTATTAATCTGTTTTAGGAATGGGGAGTTTGAAGCGTACCGCCAAAAATACACTTCATAATCTATATCGTCATAATGCCACGGCTTAAAATACAAATTATAGTGCACGATCCCTGGGTCTTTCATTGGCGGAATATCCTTGGCCGGCATCGCATCCCATTTGGACGGCAATAATTTTACTCTAGAATAACACATGGCATTTAGATAATCCTGATCCGGCGCCACCGTATCAAAATCATATCTCACCATTAAGTATAAGAAGTGTTCATCAAACCTTAAACGCCTCAATTCTTCTAGGTTTAGGAGTAACACCCCAGAGTTAAAATACTCGTCTCTAGGTATGCCAACATATTCCTCTACATACCGCATAAACGGCTTGTTTTTCTTGATAGAAAAATCATTCACCGCACCGAGTAGATATTTCTTGCCTAGATTCACGCTATACATCTCAGAAATGTCCCCCACTACCACCGTATCAGAATCTAGATATATGCCCTTCTCATATTGTGGGAACATCTGCGCAATAAAAATCCGATAATAAATCGTGAGAGTAAACATACTAGCATTAAGCCTAGTATTTGGGCGTTCCGTCAGGAATCCTAGCACCTCTTTCATCGGCTTCAAATGGATGTGCGCATCTTTTTCGCGCAATACTTTTAGAGTCTTTAGTTTGGTTAGGGTTTTTATGCTCATTTTTTCATAGACTACATAGATTTCGTACGTATAGTCCGGGCTGGCATTTTTAAGCAGGGAAATAATCGATACCGAAAGATATGGCGCATAAGTATCGTCCGCCGTATAAAAAATTGGAATAATAGGCTTTGTCATTTTACCTCCTTTAATGCCTTCCATTCTATTAGAATATCATCTAGTTCGTGACAGTTTAGGTTTTCGTGTAGTAGTTTTTCGTCCCACGGTTTTATCCGTATTACCTTAAAAAATGGGAAAAATTTAAACGTATTAGAAAAATGCCTAAACACTGTGTTTTTGGTGATTTCTTTTTGGTTATTAAATTCCTCACTCACAATTTTCTTATATTTAGAGCAAAAATTCAAGGCACTTTGGTCTGGCATCACCATCGGATATTTTTTACATGCCTTCCTTGCGCGCTCAAATAAATTCGTTTCCCGGATTTTTTTCAAGTTTAGAAGTAACACTCCAGAATTAATATAACGCTTCTTACCAAACGGCACTCGATAAACATGCGACCCATATCTATCTAACGCCCCCGCCATTTCATATTTGTCCATATTGATATCGTATAATGCGCTTGGGTCCTTCAGACATGCCACATCCGTATCTAAATACAGAATTTTTTCTGGGAAATCCGCTAGTTTATCCGCATAGAGTCGGAGCATGCAATACGGCGTAAAATACGTCCTAAGATTAGCCGTGGCCGGCTCTTTCTTAAATTCTTCGCCCACGTCAATAATCTTTAGGGTGTTTTTAGAATTGGCTCGCTCTAGCGTTTTTATTAGTCCCGCTAAATCTTTTTCTGTTATGGCGTGATAACGTTTTTTAGCGTTAGCGTAATCCATAGTTAAAACATAAATATTTAGTGACTCGCGCACATTTTTAATGAGAGACAAAACCGCAATCGTAATCCCGTCTACAATGTTTCTGTCGCCACAAAATAGTATATTCATTAAGGTTATTATACCAAATATATGCTAAAATAGTCCTATATGCTACGCAAAAACTATCCCTATTACAGGCATACCAAAGTCAAAACTTTTAGAGAATTCCTAGATTTACTCGACAAGAAATACGAAAAAAAGGTAGCTTTCTCATACCACAGCGGAGAAATGCTTATCCACAAAACTTACGCCGAGTTTATCTCTGACGTTAATAACCTTAGTAATTTTTTCAACAAAAATTATAGAGATAAACACCTCGCTATCTGCGGAGAAAACAGCTACGATTGGTTTGTTACATTCATGGCCATCGTACTTTCTGGCAACGTTGCCGTCCCAATCGACAAAGACTGTGAAGAAGAGCTACTATTAAAACTCCTAAAATCCGCTGACTGCGACACACTATTCTATAGCGAAAAATACCTACCTAGCGCCGGCAACCTTAAATTCAAAACCCAAAAATTAAGCGACACCGAACGTAAAATCAGACTCGGCAAAAAATACCACAACACTCACACCGCTAATCCCGACGCGCCTGCAGTTATTTTCTTTACCTCCGGCACTACAGGTGCACACAAATGCGTCGTCCTCTCCGAGAAAAACATCACCGCCGACATTTATGGCGCATCTTCTATCTATCAGCCGGGCGGCGCCACCGTAAGCATCCTACCGTTTCATCATAGCTTTGGGTTAGTCACCGCTATTATGATGCCTGCCTACTATGGTTGCGAAACCTATATCTGTAGTAGCTTAAAACGTTTTGCTGACGCCATGAAACTCATCCGCCCAGAAACCGTTTTCCTAGTTCCGGCCTTCGTTGAGGCATTTTATCGCCAAATCTGGCGCCGAGCCCGCCTAGACCACAAAGACAAAGCATTAAAGATGGTCATCACCATCTCCAAAAATCTAAAACACGTCGGCCTAGACGTACGTCGTATCGTCGCAAAAAGCGTTCTAGAAGAATTTGGCGGGGAACTACGCCATATTATCTGTGGTGGAGCTTATCTAGACCCGGTCTATGTCAAATGGTTTAGAAATATCGGCATTGACATTCTTAACGGTTATGGTATAACTGAATGTTCGCCCGTCCTTTCCGTCAACCGCAACAAATACTACAAAGACGGTAGCGTTGGCATACCTTGCCGAGGTGTAGAAGTCAAGATTATCGACGGAGAAATCTGTGCTCGTGGCGACAATGTCATGCTCGGCTATTACGAAAACGGCAAAATCACCGAACAAAAAGGCTTTTTCCATACTGGCGATCTCGGCAGAATTAACAAAGATGGTTTCATATTCATCACTGGGCGTATCAAAAATACCATTATTCTAAGTAACGGCGAAAACATCAGTCCAGAAACCATAGAAAGCGAATTCATGAAATTCAAAGGCGTACGCGAAGCCGTAGCCTTTAGTAACGGTGACGAAATCCACCTCATGATTTATCCAGAAGAAGACCGCATCGGCGACAAAATTTACTTCGAATCCCTCCGTCGGCGTTATAATTATAGTAGACCTAAGAATCGTCGTGTAGCATATATCACCTTACGTACGACCGAGTTCATCAAAAACAGTAGTCAAAAAATTATTCGTTCAAAAATAATGGAGGAAAATCATGAAGGAAGAAGTTATTAACCTAATCTCAGAAACTCTAGAAATCGACAAAAACGACCTCACTCTAGACACCGATCTAGCTCGCGATCTTAACGTCGAATCTATCGACCTAGTCGACCTTATCACGGCCTTTGAAGACAAATATAATTTCGAAATCCCCGACCAGGACCTCAAAAATCTCCAAACTATCGGCGATATTATAACCTACATAGAAAAACGCCAGAAATAATGGTATAATTGTTATATATGGATTCTAAAAACGGTGGGCCAACTCTAGACGGTAAAAGTCGCAAGACCGCCGCAGAAATTGCGCGCGCCAAAGTTCTTGCGGCCTATAATTCTGAGGCCAAAAAAGAGCGCAAAGCTATAAAAGGCCTTGGTCGTACCGCCAAAAATCTCTATCTCGGCACATACAAAGACGCTCCTATCGACGCCAAAAAGACCCAATCCGCCCCTACTGCCGAAGAACTCAAAAAATACCACTCCGCCTGGCAAAATTATTACCAAAAATATTATAGTGATTATTATTCCAAAGCCGCTAAATCTTATCTAGAAAACGAGAAGCTAAAAACCGAGCGTAGAGCCCACGACAACGCCGTCCTAGAATCTCCGGAGCTCGCTACCGACCCTACTGACGCCGAAGAACAGAGCATGATACAGACACTCAAAAATCACGTCAAAAAACGTGCTCTCGCCCAGAATAAAACTTCTCACCGCCTACGTAAATTTGTCCCGCTCTTTGCCGGTACACTTGTAGTATTACTTATTCTTTTCCTACAATACAACCGTCTAATTTTTGCACCAATTATGGCCTATGTTTCGCCCGGGAATAGCGACGACTCCGGCATTTCTGCTATTGATCCGACTATTACTACCGCCGTCGGCGCCGACAACCGCCTAATGATTCCAAAACTAAACGTTGATGTGCCGGTCAATTTTGGTATCGCCAATGACACTAATACTATTAATATGGCCATGGAAAACGGCGTTGCTCAATTTTCTATTCCAGGCGCTTCTGCCATGCCTGGCGAAATCGGCAATCTAGTTATTACAGGCCACTCTGCCGGCGATATTTATAGCAATAATCAATACAAATTTATTTTCTCTGGCCTAGAAAGGCTAGGGAACAACGATCTCATCTATATCGACTACCAGGGTACGCGCTATACTTATTCCGTCATTAAAAAAGAAACTGTCGAGCCGACCAACGTCGGCGCTCTCGTCTATGACACGGACAAGCCTATGCTAACCTTAATCACCTGTACCCCACTTGGCACGTCTCGCTATCGCCTTCTCGTTACCGCCGAGCAAATTAACCCATCCCCATCCGGTGCTACCCAGTCCGATACCACAGACGACGAAGCCGACGCCCCAACCTTCGAAGCCATGCCAGAAAACGAGCCGACCTTCTTTGAAAGAATCTGGCGCTTCCTCACCGGCCAAAACTAATTTCTAATCTATGATTTTTTCCCTAGTTAACGCAGTTTTATTATCTTTTTTGTTTAGATAATATAGCCATTTTCCATTCTTAGTAATAAACGCATTACTATTTGCGGAGGTGATATCTCTCTTGTTCGTACCGTCAAAATCGCAGACAATTAGTCGCCCGTCCGCAATCGTTCCTACTAGATAATCATCCACCATAAAGAAATCATCACCAGAAAGCTCAAACCCAGTAGACGAATTAGCCTCCGCATTATAGACTACGATATTTCTATTGTCGCGCGCCATCAGGATTTCGCCCTCGGTATATTCCTTCAGCGAGGCCGGCTCAAACCCAATTTCTCTATCTAATACTAGCTCCATTTCGGATAGCTTGTCGTCTTCTGTTGGATAACTACCCCGATAAACTTTCATAGTCCTACCTACGGTCATAGTGAGGTATTTTTGGCCAATGTATTCCGACATTTCTATATTAATCAGCCCGTCCGCCTCGGTAAATTCCGCAAGACTAATGTCGTCACTATTATCCTGGTAGAGCGATAGTTTACGACTGTTTGTTAGATAAATTAGGTCAGAATTAGCAAAAGCATATTTTTTCACATCGCTCGCCATTACCTGCGAGACGGTTTTCTCATTCGTTGCTATTGCGCGTAGGTTGCCATTTTCTAGCGCATATAATTTATCGCCATTATCCGTCGCAAACTGCACGTCCGAGAAGTTCATGGCAAACTCTTTAGTTAGGTTTACGCTACTTTTAACATTTTTTACGTTTATTACTAGCCACTCGGTCTCGTTCTTATGAAGTGTCTTTACTAATACTTTGTCACTATTCTGGTCCCATGTGATTTCTACTGGGGTCAGGTCCTTCATTATATCCGTAATATCTAACTCTGTCCGTACAGTACCATCCCCACGCAAATCATAATACGCCCATTTATTATTATCTTTTAACACTACTATTACATAGTCACGATTTGGCGCCGACACAAAGAACTGCACACCACCATCAATCTCCGCTGCCTGTTCCGGAGTGCGATTCTGATAGAATAATCTAGCATATTCCATTTTGAGCAATCGACCCGATTCACTAACTACGGTCTTTTCCCAAGAATCGTATCCGTCGCGTGTTAGCTTAATAGTGTGCTCGCCCGCCGATAATAATCTAGACGTATTGGTCTTTGCTAGAATCGTATCGCCATCAATCGTAATCGTTGCCCCCGTTGGTAGACTTCTAATCTGGACTAGACCAGACTGCCCTAGCTCTCCGTTCTTATTTAAGTTGTAGCCCATAGCAATAAAGGTTAAAAGTATAACTGTAAAAACCACGGCCACCACCATAATAGTCTCCGTAACAACTAGCCTAATAGTTTCCATGCGTTTTTTATGTGCTCTGTCCATGACTATATTATACAATATAAAAATTGTTTAAAAAAGTTATTGCTTTTTCATACCGCCTGCGGTTATAATAAGAATAACCTATTTTGTGGAGTGTAATAAAATATGACAAAAATACAGATTGACGATGGAAAGAGTGCCAAAACAGAGGTAGATTCTACCCCTGCTAAGAAGGCCGTCCGCAAAATCGTCATCACCGAAGCTCCCAAAGAAGAAAAGAAAGTCGAAAAAAAGGTTGAGAAAAAAATCGAGATTGTTGAGAAAAAAGCAGAAGTTGTTGAGAAGAAGACAGAGAAGAAAATCGAACATCAGGCCAGCCATCCGGTAAACAGCACCGCTACACACAGTATCTTACAGAAATCTACTACTCTTTCTCGCCGTTACGTAAAGAAGCCTACGTCCGCCACCCCAGTCAAAGAGGAAAAGAAAGCTGAATCAATCAAAGAAGAGAAAAAAGCCGAACCAATCAAAGAAGAGAAAAAAGCTGAACCAGCCAAAGCGGAGAAAAAGCCAAAGGTAGAAATTAAGGCTAGAATCGCCAAAAAACGTACTGATAGACTAGCGGAAAAGAGGCTAAAAGCCGAGCGCGAACAGGCTGCTCGCGCAGCTAGAATCGCCAAAGCTAGAGCCGAAAAAGAGGCAAAATTAGCCAGAAAACAGACCGCGCTCAAAGCCCGAACAGAGGCCGCAGCCGCCAAAAAAGCTGCCAAAATCGCCAAAAAAGTCCCAAAAACCGACCGCGCTCTAAGATCTGCTTCTACCGTAGTAGCCAAAATGGCAGAACCAGAGCCAGCCAAAAAGGAGATGAAGCAAGCCTTCAAGAAAAAACGCAAAGCTGGTCGCGTCTTCTTGGCACTTATCTGTTCTGGTGCCACCGTGGCCGCGCTTGTTGCCTTTGTTCACTTTAGCATTCCGGACCTCTCTGTCCGTGTTGCCGCTATCCAGACCGGCATAGAAGCTACCTACCCTACCTTTGTTCCTAGAAACTATAACCTAGGTAGTGTTACTTCCGACAAAGACGGCGTTGTTCTTATGCACTTTGACGGCCCAGAAGGTGCCTCATTCACCCTCTCAGAAGAAAAGTCCACCTGGGATAGTACCGCCCTACTTAACAACTACGTTAAGAAAACTTATCCATCCGACTTTACCACCCTCCGCGAACAGGGTATTACTATCTATGTTCGTGGCGAAAAAGCTTCTTGGGTTAATGGTGGGCTACTCTACAAAATCGAATCCACCGGCAAATATCTAACCAAAGAACAGATTAGAAATATTGCTACATCGCTCTAATTGCGGTATAATATTTGACATGAACATTACTCGTTTTGCGCCTAGCCCTACAGGCTATATTCACCTGGGCAACGTGCGCAGTGCAATCTACCCATATTTAATTGCCAAGCAATCTGACGGTGGCAAGTTTATTTTGCGTATCGAAGATACCGACCAGGCCCGCTACGTGCCGGGCGCTACCGAGCTCATCGTAGAGACACTTACCTGGCTAGGCCTAGATTGGGACGAGGGAATTATTAAAGGTGGCGACCACGGCCCTTATTACCAGAGCGAGCGTCGTGATATCTATCATGAATATGCTAGAAAACTAATCGCCACAGGACGCGCTTATGCCGACCCTACCCCCGGAGACGTCATTGACGCTTATAGAAAAGCCGACAACGAAGCCAAAATTCCATACCTCTACCGTAACCACCGCCCAGAAAACATGGACCTCGCCTGGGAGCCGGGTATCCCGCTCCGCTTTAAGAGCGAACCTAGCCCCATGAAGTGGCACGACGAAGTCATGGGCGACCTAGAGACCGGCCCCGAAGTCATGGACGACATCGTCCTCATCAAAAAAGACGGCCTCCCTACTTATAATTTTGCCCATATCGTCGATGATTACGAAATGCAAGTTACTCACATTGTCCGTGGGGTAGAATATTTATCTTCTATGCCAAATTATTTAGCAATTTACAAAGCGCTAGACATAGAACATCCTAAATTCGTTTCGCTCCCACACGTCCTCGCGCCTCAAGGTAACAAGAAACTCAGCAAACGCGACGGCGCCAAATCAGTCACCGAATACCGCGACGATGGCGTATTGCCAGAAGCAATGCTAAACTATCTTGCTTGCCTTGGCTGGAATGATGGCACCGAGCAAGAAATCTACTCTAAGGAGGAACTATTAGAAAAATTTAGCATCGACCGCATCCAGAACTCTGGTGCTCGTTTTGACGAAGTTAAGCTCCTCTGGCAAAACGGTCAATGGATTAGAAAAATCTTTGACGAACAAGGCGTAGACGAGCTCTATTCTCGCACTATTTCTGCGGACCCCGCCTCCATTTCTAGCAACAAAGCTAACCCTACGCGCGACTCGCTTATTAATTTCTGGCCCGACTCCGCCAGTGAATATTCCGACGAATACAAAAAATCCGTCCTCGCTATTATCTACGACCGACTAAAAGTCCTCTCCGACCTCCGTGAATATACTAACTATTTCTTTGAGGAGCCTCGCGTAGATCTAGAATATTTGCAGAATAATAAATTCATCAAAAAACTCTCCGAGACAGAACAACGCGATCTACTCACCGCCGTATTTGAGCGCTTACAAACTATTTCAAAAGACGACTGGACCGCCGACAATCTCCAGTCCACCTTTAACGAACTTCTAGAATCCACCAAGAAAAAGCCCGCAGAGTTATTTAGCCTTATTCGTATCGCGGTATCCTATGCTCCGTTTTCTCCGGCACTGCATTTGACCTGTGCCGTGCTTGGTCGCGACCGTACACTTGCCCGACTTAACGCCACGCGTTCCGCTATCGTTAACGATTTATAATTTCCATTTTCTTTGCGCTTATGCTAATATTGTAGTATGAGCAAAAAGAGTGTGAAGTTGGCTCAGCCGGAATCTATCGACGATATTCCTGCTGATACCACCAAAAAATCTAAGATTAAACCCCCTAAAAATTCTATTCAGAATAAGCGCAAAAAACGCATTATTATTGCGGTTGTCATTATTTTGATCCTGTGCGCTATTGGTGGTACGGTTACCGCACTATATTTCCTAGTCTGGAACAAGCCAAAAGAAGAAGCCCCACAAGAAGAGCCTGTGCCAGAGCCAGAAGCTCCTAAAATTTATAGTAAACTCACCGGCCTAGAAATCGCCTCCGAAGAAGAAAATTCTATGCCACTCTATTGTATGCAAATTCCAAACGGCGCCGACGGCCCTCGGCCACAAACCGGCCTGAACGAAGCTGGCGTTGTGTTTGAAGCCATCGCCGAAGCCGGTATTACTCGCTTTGCTGCCGTCTTCCAAAATCCCCAGAGCAAGACTCTTGGCCCTATCCGCTCTCTTCGCTTATACTATCTAGATTGGGACACGCCATTTGACTGTGCTATCGTTCATGCCGGTGGCTCTGCCGAGGCCGTCGCCGCCGCCAGCTCTGGCGCCTATCACGATTTATCCGAATCCGCCGTCTATATGTGGCGCGATTATAACTCTTACTGGGCTCCAAACAACCTCATGACCTCCCCAGAGCTCCTCGCTAAATTTGCTCGTGATGACGGTTATAATTCCGCCAATCCACAAACTTTCCCACGCCTGACTCCAAAAGAAGCTGAAGAAAAAGTCGAATCCGCCCGCTCGGCCGCTAATCCAGAGTCAACCGACAGCGAACAGACTAACTGCGCTAGCGGTGGCGATACAAATTGTATCACTCCTGCCCCAGTTCCACTTGTTACCGATATTGCCGTCAACTTTGGCTCCGTCCCGACCTTCAACACCGTCTATAAATACGACGCCGACTCCAACACTTACAAGCGCTCCTACGCTTCCGGCGAAGAGCATCTAGTCTATGACTGCTCCGGTTCCGAAAAATCCGAGCCATCCCCTAAACAAGATTGTGGCATCGCCAAGCAAATCGCCCCTTCTGCTATCGCCGTCATGATGGTAGACGAGCGCCTAGATTCCGATAATTACCATCATATCATCCAAACTATCGGTACCGGCGTCGCCTACGTCTTCCAAAACGGCACCGTAACTAAAGGCACCTGGAAAAAGACCGCCAAAAACGCCCAAATCATCTTCTCTGACGAACAGGGAAATATCATTTCCTTTACTCCGGGCCAGCTTTGGATCTCCGCCATCCCAAATTACGGTGGCTCCGTCAAATACTAGACGAACAAAAATGACCGCGATTACTCGCGGTCGTTTTTTTATTCAGTTCTCATCTGTAAGTTTAATCTTCTTTACGAAGAACGTGACGGATTTTATGGCGGAAAGTACTTCCTGGTCTGACTTCTGCAGTAATTTTACGACTTCCCGCACATATTCATCCTTTGGATTAGTCTCTTTGACCTCGAACGCGGTTTTTTCTAACATATACCTTGTCGCTTCTGCGTCACCATAGATTAATCCCCGAATATTAGGATCAAGCCTATCTGTGCAATTCCCAATCGCACAGATTAAGGCTATTCTTCCGGCTTCACGTTTTAAGGAGAATGCATGCGCACTCGACGCATAGAACTTTGGCTCATTGCCACCATTCCTTTGACAGAACACGTACGATTTGTCATCGTCCGTTACTCTAATAATCATTGTATCGCCAGTATGCATAATATCAGAATACAGAATATCCATCTGTTCCTGTAGGCTCTGGCCAGTGATTGTCGAGGTTTTTACGTCCTCTTCTCCTTCTCTTACATTTAAATGGATTTTCACCCAAAGTTTTCCCATTTCTACACCCCTTTCTGGAAAACAAACTGAATTTTAATGTACCATCATTCCATTATAGCATAAATGACATTAAAAGTCAATAGAACTATTGCACTTGGCCTGCTTTTATGCTAAAATAACGTTATGGTTCCGTCGTCTAGTGGTCTAGGACGTCTGGTTCTCATCCAGAAAATCGCGGGTTCGACTCCCGCCGGAATCACCACATTTTATGAAAACTTTACCTATTGTTGCTTTAATCGGGCAGACCAACGCCGGAAAATCCAGTCTTTTGAACCGTTTTGCCCACAAAAACATCGCTATCGTTGCGCGCGAAGAGGGAACTACTAGAGACAATGTCGTGGCACGTATCGATGATTCTTTTTTATTAATTGACACTGCCGGATTGAAGGCGCCAACTGATGATTTTGAAGCAAACATTCAAGACCAGATTGCTGACGCCATCGACTCCGCCTCTGTTATTCTATTAACTCTTGATAGTACTAAATATTTTGACCATCGCGATAAGTCCATCGCAAAACTCGCCCTCCGCTCTAAGAAGCCTATTTTCCTCGTCCTAAACAAATCCGACCGTGGCGAGAGCCTAGACACTAACGAATTCCGCGCCCTCGGCATCGACGAATCCCACATCTTCCGCACCTCCGCCACCACCGGCCAAGGTGTTAGTGAACTTAAGAGGGCGATTTGTGATTGCCTTCTGAGCGCAAGCAAGTCGGAGATTAGCAACGGGCTGGCTGGGGTGACGGTCGCGGGGTCCCCAGAGGCTGAAAACGAGCTTGCTCGTTTGAGGACTCATGGGGAAGCGAGCCGGCAGGACCCCAAACACCCAGTTGCGATTGAACCGACTTGCGCTCCCCTCAAAATTGCTCTAATTGGCCGCCCAAACGTCGGAAAGTCCTCTTTATTCAATTCCTTAGCCAAAAAACAACAAGCCCTCGTCAGCTCTCGCCAAGGCACCACTCGCGATATTAACCGCGTAGAACTTAAATACAAAGGCCGTACCCTAGAAATCCTAGATACTGCCGGCCTACGTAAACCGGGCCGTCGCGAAGTCGGTATCGAAAAATTCTCTGCTATCCGCACTCTTTCCGCCATCGAAGAAGCCGATATTTGCGCGCTTCTGATTGACTCTACCGAGCCCCATAGCAAACTTGACCAGTCTCTCGCCGGCCAAATCGTCGAATCCGGCAAGGGAATTATCATGGTCGTCACCAAATCCGACCTCCTAGAAAACAGCGAACCAACTAATTATTTTGGCGAAGAAAACATCAAAAATCGCACCAGCGCCGACTTTCTCCTAGACCAATTAGAGCATGACTTTGACTTTCTCCCTTATGCGCCAGTGCTTTTCACCAGTAGCGAAACAGGGAAAAACGTCACTAAATTATTTGATTTATGCCTAGATATCGACGAAGCCCGCCACCACGAGATTAAAACCTCCGACCTAAATCACATCTTGCGTGAAGCCATGAGCGAGCACCTCCCGGCCGGCCTTAAAAACACTCACCCAAAACCAAAATACATCGTCCAGACCGACACTTGTCCGCCTTGGTTTGTAGTTCATGGCCACGATTTGTCGCTTCTCCACTGGTCATACAAGCGTTTTCTAGAGAGAAAAATCCGCGAATTTTACCCATTCCTTGGCACGCCAATTATGTTTTCTTATAGATCAGACAACAAATCTCGCGAAAATTCCACAAAATCTGACTCTTAACGCTTATTCTATGATAAAATAATCTTAAGTGGGCTAATCTAGCCCATTTTTGCAGTGAGTGCATGCACTTTAAAAAGGAGGTGTTAATATGTCACATTACCATAACTACCTTGTGGCAGCGATGGATATGCTGATTGGGGATCCAGACGTCTTGACGCCAGAAAAAGATACTAAAAAGAAAGCAGATTATCTCTGTATTCCGATTCAGTATCTAGACAAACTCGGCGAATGGCGTCACGAATTTAGCTCTCGTGGCGAAGCAGCAAAACGTATTATCTATTCCATGGGCGAAATGCTAGCTTATCTTAACAATAACCCAGAGAGTGATGGCAACGTTTTTACCTGTAAAAATGGTATGAAAATCATGTTCGCTGATGCTCCTGTTCCCGTGGGGATTGATGTCCATAGTACGTCACTAGCTATCGCGCTAGCCCAGACTTTGCAAAACAAGCACGGCGGACGCAAAACCGGCAAAGTCGCCATCATGACTGGTAGCGACTGGATGGTAGCCAAAGCTTCTGCTGCGCACATCGACGTAGCGCGCATTAACCCAGAGGTCTATACCGGCCGTTGTAAGGTTAAGCTCCCAACAGACGCTGTTTCACTCTGGACCAGAAACCACCATATTAGCGAAGCCGAATGGAACAATCTCTTCCCACGCAGAAAGATTCATTTTAATGAATTTGTCGAGTTTGAGGTTGAGAATTTTGGCCAGACCCAGACCGGCTATAGTAATATTGGTCGTTTTACCTATGACAAACATGGCAATTCAGCTGTTATACCACTCAAGTACATTAAGTTTAATTCGCCATCATACGACGGTATCCGTCCCATCACTAACGTCCAAGCTATGTATTTAGAGTCATTGCTTGCCCCTGTCGACGAAATCCCCATTGTAGTTTTCTCGGGATTATTCGGCACCGGCAAAACTTTCCTCGCCGTAGCTACCGGACTAAACGGTGTCGGCTATCGCGCCACCAAACCTAATTTGGAATTTGAGCGTATCTTTGTCTGCCCGCGCGATTCTGCCCTGGGTAAGGACATCGGCTTTCTGCCTGGTAATGTTACCGACAAAACCATGGCCAAAGCTCTGCCCGTTATCGATAACATTCGCGACGTCGTCAAAATCGTCGGCATAGAGAATCTGTCCGCCGATTCTGACTCGCCCACAAAGAGCAAAAAGTCCACCGCCAGCCAGTCCCCCAAAAGGAACACGGCCTCTGGATTTTATAGCAAAACCGTCATGGACATCGTGGACCGCTATTTTGAGTTCCAACCCCTGATTAACATGGGCGGTCGCTCTATCTCTAATTCGCTGATTTTTTATGACGAATTCCAGGACGTAGAGCGTTTCCAGGCTCGCGAGCTCGTTTCTCGTATCGGTAATGGTAGCAAGATTGTTATCGCTGGCGACCCTACTCAGCTGTCTAACCCGCACCTTAATCGTACTAGCAACGGATTGAATTACATCGCGACCAAGCTCGCCGACAAACCCTATGCTTCGATTATTACCTGCGACGAAGAAGACGAAATCGTCCGTCACTGGGTACTGCGCGAAATCGCCAAAGATTTAAACCGCTAGAACACCACCTTAGCCTCCCATATTTTGGGAGGCTTTTTCTATGGAATCAAGAATAACAAAAAGCCTCTGGACGGGATTAGGTAAGGGTGGGCATCACCTAATCCCATCTAGAGGCTCTTTGTATACCCCATAACGCTTCTTTGTCCAGATACCGGGGAAGCCCCGGAAGCGCGACCCACCTCACACAATTTGGGGCCCGCCGGTTATGGGGGTTGCTATGTTCTTAAAGGCTTTCAAAAGTGGAGGTAATACTTATAAGTTTATGACCGTAAAGAGAAATCATAAACCCGAAAGTTTTAAGAACACGCAACTTCTAACTATTCTGGCAAAAATATGCTAGAATAGTAGTAGAAATTATGATTTATTTAGGTGCAGTTTAGGGTATTAGGCCCTAACTGTTTCTAGTATAGCACAGATAAATCTATAAGTCAATACTTTTTTCATATTTTTTATGGAAATCAACCAAATTGCACCCCTGGAGAATAAATTTACAGAGGTGTTAAAAGCGCTTGTGCTTAATGTAAAAATGTTGTATTATTACGGAAATTTGCCAGAAAATCGGCAAAAAACCGTAGCAATTGTAGGCTCTAGGCGGAATACCCCTTATGGATATGAGGTGGCATATAGAGCCGCATATGAGGCGGCCAAAGCTGGAGCGATTGTTATATCTGGACTAGCATATGGGATAGATAGTGTGGCTCACAGAGGCGCGTTAGATGCGGGTGGAATTACGATTGCAGTGCTAGGTACGCCAATAACAGAGATATATCCCAAGCCCCATAAGGGGTTAGCTAGAGAAATTATAGAGAAGGGTGGAGCGGTTATATCCGAATACGGGCCAGAAGACACACCTCTTGGTCTTCCAGACATAAAAGCGCGATTTTTAGCTAGAAATCGAATCATCGCCGGACTATCCGACGCAGTATTAGTAGTAGAGGCGGCGGACCATAGCGGAACGCTAAATACCGCTACGCACGCATTGGATTTAGGCCTAGACCTCTTAGCGGTGCCGGGCGACATCACCAAATCCACCTCTGTTGGATGCAATAAGCTAATCAAACAGGGGGCACTCCCCTATACAGAGCCAGATGACCTCTTAGATATCCTCTTCCCAGAGAGAATAGTAAAACGTAGATCTAGGAAGTTATTAAACAAATTACTATTGAAAACCGAAACAGAGGTAGAAAAACAAGTCCTCTCTGTTATTTTTGAGGGTATTTCTGATGGCGACGAAATA
The DNA here is from genome assembly GCA_017652765.1 of Candidatus Saccharimonadota bacterium. Lineage (GTDB taxonomy): Bacteria > Patescibacteriota > Saccharimonadia > Saccharimonadales > Saccharimonadaceae > Nanosyncoccus. The sequence continues at coordinate 47,077 of JAGCAJ010000007.1, forward strand.
ATAAAACGCCTCAAAATCTCCGCTACGGATTTCTCTCAGGCAATAACAATGCTAGAGATTAAGGGACTAGTCGTAGCATTAGGCATGAATCAATGGATGACAAGAGGCTAAATTCCTAGCCAATTGTCAATCTCAGACACGACGGAGCGGAGAAGGTCGGGAAGTTTTTCTTTCTCTTCGGCCGTGAATTTGCTGAGAACAAAGTCAATATCAGAGATTTTGCCATCAGAATCAGAGCCAGTTTTAAGATTGGAACCAACACGGGAGGCACTATCCGTGCCAATCCTAAGGCGTGGGAAATCTTCAGTAGAAAGACTCGCGATAGTGGATTTTAATCCGTTATTCCCTCCGGCGGAGCCTTTCTCGCGCAAGCGCAATTTACCAAAATCCAGATTAAAATCGTCACAAACTACTAGGATGTCAGAGGTCGGAATTTTGTAAAAATGAGCAAAAGCCTGGATAGCCTCGCCGACGTTATTGTAATAAGTCTGGGGTTTAATAAAAATCGCATCGCCAGATTTAAGCCAAAGCGCATTGAATTTTGGCGTGTCGGACCAATTTAATCCCTTTACCTTAGCATAAAAATCCAGCGCCAAAAATCCGGTATTATGACGGGTGAAATTGTATTTACTCTCTGGATTACCAAAGCCTGCGATGAGTTTCATATCTGTAATTATAACACAAGGCAACTCATTGCAAAAACGCTTATGCTTGACAAGGTATGCTATCATAGATTATATGAGCGCAAAAAACCTAGTCATAGTAGAGTCTCCAGCCAAAGCCAAGACTATCGAAAAATACTTAGGGTCTGATTTTAAGGTAATGTCCTCTGTTGGACATATTAGAAAAGACACCAAAGTTGATGTAGCTAATGATTTTGCCGTCACCTACGAAATCGACGAAGGCCACAAAAAAATCGTCTCCGATCTTAAAAAAGCCATCAAAAACGTCAAAACTATCTGGCTCGCTACCGATGAAGACCGCGAAGGAGAGTCTATTTCTTGGCATCTAATGGAAGTGCTAAAATTACCAAAAAACACTAACCGTATCACCTTCCACGAGATTACTAAACCCGCTCTAGAAGAAGCCGTCAAAAATCCGCGCCATGTTGATATGTCTATGGTATCCTCCCAACAGGCTCGCCAGACCTTGGATATGCTAGTAGGTTACGACTTATCAGGGGTAGTTAGAAAAAAGGTTCCTGGGGCCATCTCTGCTGGTCGCGTACAGAGCCCAGCTCTCCGTCTTGTCGTAGAAAAAGAACGCGAGATAGAGAAGTTCGAGAGTAAATCTAGCTTCAAAATCACCGGAGAATTTGCCAAAAAAGGCGTCAAAACACCGTTTATGGCTACTTTGGACGAAAAAGGCCCAGATAATGCGCTTAAGGCTAAAAAGCTCTTAGAGAGCCTAATAGGGGCCAAATACGAGGTATTTTCCGTGGACCAGACCGAGGCCACAAAGGCTAACCCCGTACCTTTTGCCACTGCTACGCTCCAGATTGAGGCTAACGCTCGCCTAGGTTTTTCTTCTTCTACCACTATGCGTGCCGCCCAGGGATTATACCAGGCTGGCCACATTACCTACCATAGAACCGATTCTCTTAACCTATCTAATCAAGCTCTTGGCGCTATCGCAAATTATATCAAGTCAAATTACGGAGAAAAATACTTAAAAACACGTCATTTTAAGACCAAATCCGCCGGCGCCCAAGAAGCTCACGAAGCTATCCGTCCTACCCACATAGAAAACGAAGATTGCGGGAGCAATAATTTTGAGAAAAAGCTCTATCATCTCATCCGTACCCGCACCCTTGCCACCCAAATGTCAAACGCCATCGTAAATAGAACTACGATAAAGCTTAAAGCAAACAGTCCTTCCGACAAACGTCTAGCGACAACGGGAGCGTCTGCGCAAGCTTCGCCCGTAACGACGGGCCGAAGCGAAGCGCGTTTGGCGGAAGGAGCTGTTTGCTTTAAAGCTACTGGCGAAATCGTTGTCTTTGACGGCTTTTTAAAAGTGTACGGTAAGTCCAAGGATACCGAACTTCCAGCATTGTCCGAAGGCGACCTCTGTGATGCGCTAGAAATTACCGCCCGCGAGACCTTTGATCGTCCACCTGCCAGATACACCGAGGGCTCCCTGGTCAAAAAGCTGGAAGAGCTAGGCATTGGTCGTCCGTCTACTTACGCGTCTATTATGTCTGCTATACAGGCTCGCGGATATGTCGTTAAGGGTGAGTCCGACGGCACCCCTAGAGAAGTTACCGTTATCACCCTAAAAGGCAACAAGATTACCGAAGATACCGCCGAAGAAAAGACCGGAAGCGTTAAAGGCAAATTAATCCCTACCCCTGTTGGCGAGCTAGTTTCCGACTTTCTGACTGACCATTTTGACCAAATCGTAGACTATGGCTTTACTGCTGACGTCGAGCAAAAACTAGACAAAATCGCCGAAGACAAACTCGACCGCGTTAAGATGCTTCGTGATTTTTATACTCCGTTTTCTAAGCTAGTCGGAAAATCCGACGATATCGCCCGCTATAATAACGCCAACGCATTAGGAAAAGATCCAAAAACAGGGAAAAATATCTACGCCAAAATCGGCAAAAACGGCGGTTTTATTCAACTCGGCGAAAACGAAAAAGAATCTGGCGAAAAGCCTCGTTTTGCTCCACTCCCAGACGGAGAAACCGTCAAGACTGTCACCCTAGAACAGGCACTAGAGCAACTTGCTCTCCCCGCCCTCCCACGCTCTCTGGGTCATGCCAAAGACGGCACGGAGATTATTGCCGCCGCCGGTCCGTTTGGCCCATATCTAAAGGCGGGGAATTACAATGTCCCAATCAAAGATTACGACCCCTATACAATTACGCTAGCCGAAGCCGAGCCACTCTATCGAGCCAAAATCGACTCCATTATTGCTGATTGGGGCGATATCATGATTATAAACGGCGCCTATGGTCCTTATGTTAAAGGTCCGGGTCGTCGCAATAACGCCAAAATCCCTAAAGAAATTAATCCTAAAAAGCTAACGCGTGAAGAAGCAGAAAAGATTCTAGCCGAAAAGCCAAAGTCCGCCCGCCACGCCCCGCGCCGTCGCTCCGCCAAAAAGGCTACCAAAAAGACCACCAAGGCCAAATCCCGCTCCACCAAGAAATAACCATTGACTTTTTCTCTAATCTGTGCTATAATAAAGCATATGGGGTGGCACTTTTACAGGAGGTGTAATTATGGACAATTTTGGCGATAATTTTTTCTTTGATATCGCAATTCATGACACTGTTTATTATGACAAGTACCTAAAAGGCAAGCTTACTTTAAGAGAAATGGCAGATGATGCCAGAAAGGCTCACTACTGGAAACAGTTAAACATTTCCGAAGCCGTAGACTGGTATATCGCACGCGAAGAAAATATTTTAAAGAAGCTAGAAGAGCGTTATGCAGATCTCGCTAAAAACAACGGCCTAGTCGCCAAGTTAAAAAGCAAGAGTCGTCAAGACATCAAGAAACAAAAGGAAATAGTGATTTACTTGCATGACGCAAAAGACGCATTGAATTTTACCACAAAACATTAATACACCACCCCACAGGCCCGAGCAATCGGGCCTATTTTTATGTCAAATTTTGGCACTTTTTGACCGATTTTAAACTTGAGCGTAATAAATTGTTGACATTGTAAAAAATGTGATACAATAGAACATAGAAAGTCATATATTTTTAGTTGACATTTAGCACAAATTATGCTATCATAAACAAAATGAATAATATTAACTGGGGTGGAATAAAGGAATAAATTCATGGACCAAAATGCGGATGCAATCGCCCACGCGATAAAAGGCAGCCTAAAAGTTATTGAACAAGACCGCGAAAAAGAGATTATTTCGCGCCGCTTTGGCTTGAGTGGCCAAAAAGAGACTCTTGAACAAATTGGTGATATGTTGTCTATTACGCGTGAACGTGTGCGTCAGCTCGAAAAGGCCATTTTAATCCGCCTCCGCGTCTGTTCCGAAGAAGGAGAAATCAGCGAACTCGCCGGTGCCGAAAAGATTATCATCCGCAATCTTACCGAAATGGGTCGCGTCGCTCGCATTTCTGCCCTCGCTGACAAGATTTATGGTCGTGAAACTACCGCCTCGGAACGCGCCGGTCTAGCTTTCCTAGGTAGTATTTCCTCTAGTCTCACTACTGTCGACGAAAATGATCAATACTTCTCTGCCATCGGTATCGCCGACTATGGCGACACTCTTAAAATCAAGAAAAAAATCGATGAAATTGTCACACTAATCAAGAAAAACAAAAAGCCAATGACCCTAGAAGAACTCGACGACAAACTTACCTACGAGCACCCCTCCCACATCGAAGCTGTCGCTTCTATTTCTAAGCAACTTGCTAGCCTTAACGGGCTTTGGGGTCTAGCTAAATGGCCTACTGTTAACCCAAAAAACATCCGCGACAAGATTTTTGTCGTATTAGAAACCAAAAAAGAGCCAATGCATTTTGCTGATATTGCTTCCGCTATTTCTACCTCCGATTTCAAGAGAAAAAACGTTACCATCCAGGCTATCCATAACGAACTCATTAAAGATCCTCGTTTTGTCCTAATTGGTCGCGGTATTTATGCTCTAGATTCTTGGGGTTACAAAAAGGGAACTGTATCCGATATTATCACCGACATCTTAAAAAAGGCTGAAAAACCATTGACTCGCGAAGAAATCGTCAAAGAAGTTCTTCACTCCCGCAAGGTCAAAGAAACCACTATTCTCCTAAATCTACAGAACAAAAAACTTTTCAAGAAGGTAGACAAAAATTCCTACACACTAGCTTAGTTTTTATGATAAAATAGAAACTGTAAAATATGCTAGCAAACATTATACACTTTATTTTAATGCCGATTGTTTGGATACCAATTGTGGCTATCCTTGGGTTTTTGACTTATAGAAATTACAAAAAAATCAACCGTCTAAAGGTATTGAATGTCGATTCCGTGCTGTTAATGCTAGAAATCCCGCGCACTAACGACAAAAAAGAGCTCGCCGCCGAGCAGCTTTTTGCTAGCCTTCATGGTATTTTGCGCGACAAAACCGAGCTAAAAAACTCCGGTGGAGTCCAAGAACATCTTAGCTTTGAAATCGTTTCTACTGGTGGTCAAATCCGCTTCTATGTCTGGACACCAAAAGTCTTACAGAGCTTTGTAGAAGGCCAAATTTATGCCCAATACCCATCCGTCCAAATCCACAAAGTCAAAGAAGATTACGCCAATCAAGGCAAAGATTACCCCGTTGCCTTCACCTCAGAAATCGTCCTCACCGAAAACGAAGTCCTCCCAATCAAGACCTTTGAGAATTTCGAAGTAGACCCACTCGCCGGCATTACTGGGACGCTAGCCAAACTTAATCCCGACAAAAAAGAAGAGCTCTGGATTCAAATTCTTACGCGCCCCATCCCTGATGACTGGCACAAATCTACCACCGACAAATGGGTTAGAAATATTAAAAGCGGTAAGCGCTCTGGTCTATTTGGTATTGACTGGACTTGGCTTATTACCGCCCTTGGCGCATTATTCAAACCTCCAGAAGGTGGCACCGCCGCCCCTATCGTCGTAGAACTATCCGAACGCGCCAAAACCCAAGTAGAAAAAGCCGAAGAAAAAGCCACCAAACTTGGCTTCGAAGTCAAAATTCGCCTAGTCTATCTCGGCTCCGACCAAATGGACGCCAAGCTCAACATGCAAGCGCTCGTTGGTACTTTCAAACAATACAACTCTACTAACCTCAACGGCTTTAAGAGTACTAGTGGCACCTTCGACAAAAATGCCCTCGAAGCTTACCGCCTCCGCCAATTCAGCGACCATGGCTTTATTCTTAATATTTCCGAACTCGCTTCTGTCTATCATCTACCACATACTTCCGTAGAAACCCCAAACATTGTCTGGGCCACCTCTAAAACCGCCGAACCGCCTTCCTCTCTCCCGCTTATTACCGGCAACCCTACTAACGACGAGAATATCTCTGCCTTTGGTCTTACTAATTTCCGCGGCATTAACCACCAATTTGGTATGCTCCGCCGAGACCGCTCTCGCCACGTCTATATTATTGGTCAGACTGGCGCTGGTAAATCCGGCATGCTAGAGCTCTTTGCCCTTTCTGATATTTTCTACAATCAGGGCTATTGTATTATCGATCCGCACGGCGATTTCGCTATCAACAATCTCCGTTTTGTCCCAGAAAAGAGAATCAAAGACGTCGTCTATTTCAACCCTGCCGATACCCAATTCCCAGTCGCCTTTAACCCGCTAGAGCTATCCGATCCTAGCCGTAAGCCAAACGTCACTTCCGAAGTCATCGGCGTACTTAAACGTATGTTTGGCGATTCCTGGGGCCCTAGACTAGAGCATATTTTGCGTTATACCCTACTTGCCCTCCTAGACCGCCCAGAAACTACGCTCCTCGACATTTCCCGTATGCTCACCGACAAAGATTTTAGAAAAGAAACCCTAGATTATTGTAAAGATGTTACCGTCCTCCAATTCTGGAAACACGAATTTGGCCAATGGAACGACAAACAAGTTAACGAATCTATCGCCCCAGTCCTAAACAAGGTCGGCGCTTTTACTGCTAACCCTATCATTAGAAACATTATCGGCCAGCCAAAGTCTAGCTTTGATGTTCGCCGTATTATGGACGAAGGCAAAATCCTTGTCGTCAATTTGTCTAAGGGTCTCATCGGCGAAGACAACGCCGGCATTCTCGGGGCCTTCCTAGTCACTAAAGTCCAGCTCGCTGCTATGTCTCGTTCCGATATTCCGGATGTCGCTAATCGTCGCCCGTTCTATCTCTACGTAGATGAATTCCAAAACTTTGCTACCGATTCCTTTGCTGTTATTCTCTCCGAAGCTAGAAAATACGGCCTCAATCTTACTGTCGCCAACCAATACATCTCCCAGATGACCGACACTGTGCGCGACGCCGTCTTTGGTAACGTTGGTACCACTATTTCTTTCCGCGTTTCCGCCGACGACGCACCGCTCCTCTCCAAACAATTTGAGCCTACCTTCGAAGCCCAAGATTTACTATCTCTAAACAACCGCAATTTCGTCATCTCTATGATTATAAACGGCGAAAAGGTCCCAGCTTTCTCTGCTACTACCCTTAGCATCCCTACTACCCCACAAGACAATTTCGACGCTATTATTACCGCCTCCCGCGAACGCTATTCTCGCCCACGTGCCGAAGTAGAAGCAGAAATTAAAGAAACTATTGAACAGAGTGAAAAATACAAAAAAGAACTCTCTGACTCTGGTCGCGCTGCCGGAGAAATTGGCGCGCAATTTAACCCTCAAAACAAACAGGGAACTACCCCCGAGAAAAAGGGCTTCGTCTACCAGCCTAGCCCAAAGGCTGATTTTAAGAAACTAAAAATGTCCCCAGATTCAGCCGAGGGCAAAACCGACCGTCCCCAACTAAAAGACCTGGGCAAGCTAGTCTCAGAAAAACAGGGCAATAAGCCTAAAAAACCTTACTACAAGAACCACTCCAAAAATCGTAAATCCTCCTAGCATTTTTCTTAAGTTTATAGTATAATCTTCCCTTGGAAACTGTTGTTTTTGCACCTTAGGAGGAGAAATATGAAAACAAGTTATAGAGTTGGGATTGCTCCCGACGGCCAACCACTAGACCTTGGCCTGGAAGAGATTTTCCATATCTTAGAGTCAGAGGGTACTAATCCTTTTACTTTGTTAGACCCATTTGGCTTAATCGCCTATACTAGCGATCTTCCAAAGTCCGAGAAGTTCCGCCTGTATGTTGATTTTTTGCTACATGCAACTTCCACGGGCCCACAAAACTATACTAACCTGATTCATTTTAACGTCTCAGCGATTAGATGTTTTTCGACGTTCAATTTACTTTTTTCGCGCATCTCCCTAAAATTCGACTTAGACGATGCCGAGGATAAAAAGTACTATGATTTTCTGCTTAGCTCCGGATTCACCCCTAGTTCCCTAGAGGTGGACACCCTTGCCTACAACCTCTCTAGAATAGAGGTAGAAGCTGCTCCGGGCTTGCCTTCGGATACCGCTTCCCAGATTTTTGCTAGTCATCTCTACAAAGACGCTATTGCTACAGCCTGCGAGCGCTATCTGAATACTGATAATCACGACCTCAACATTAGACGCAAAATCGCCTACAACAGGGAAGTGAACGCTATCGATCAAGACATCTCGGACCTTGGCCAAATCTTTGCATCAAGTGGCCATGCCAAAAGCATAGACAACGACGTCGCTATCTTCACTAGCTATAAAGGCCACCATATTGGCATTTTTTCTAACTGGCGCGACGACTTTACCGAGAGAGTTCTAGCGACAGTCAAAAACATCAAATAGTTTTCATCTCCAAGGCAGGGAATTACTTCCCTGTTTTTTCTACCTAATAGACATTGTCACGAATTGATCATAGTAACGTTGCATTTGCGTCGGATCAGTCTGAAAATAGTTACCCCCAAAAAAGTAGTCACAAAACTCTTCGCGTGCACGGCAGACTTCTTTTAGTTTCGCGCTATTTTTATTAAATGCCATAGATAAGTCAAACAGCTCAAGCGCTCTATCTATTGACGCATTCATGCGTTTTTCATTACCTTTTTCTTTCCATTTTAGAGAACGAGACACCTCGCTACCGATGTTTCCCATCTGTAAATTAAACGGAATTTCCGCCCAGCCACCATTAGCCAATCCCTTATGCTGGAACCCTACTCCGTTATCCACCTCTGTACTACCTCTGTTATTTTTTGTCTAGTTTCTGGGTTTTCTACGCCTCTGGTGCGATTATTTTGTCTAGGGCGAATATTGATCATCGAATCGAACTCGATAAAATCCTCTCCCTCGTCTTCCGGGTATAAGTTTATGCCCCAAAGTGAATCCTGCAGGGAACCATTCTCTAAAAATAGCTGTTCAAGATCAGCATGAAGCTGTGCATCGATAGCAAGAAGCCCTTTATCAACATCCACAACACCTTTCACCATGCACTCATCAAAAACCACTTCGGAATTCTTTAACAAATCATTTTTCTTTATAGAATTGTCTAAAATCTTCATACAACAATTTTAGCACAAAAAGAAGGCCAGGGAATTACTTCCCTGTTTTTTCTGCCTCCACCCCTGTTATTTCTAAAATACTATACTTCCCCACCCCTGTTTATCATCTTATATTATATCGCCACTACCCCTGTTTTATATCTGTTCTACCCCTGTTAGATTCAGTCGAAGCCCATAGAACGCCTAAAAAGCCCCACAAACCGCCAAAACGCATACAAACACGTCTACGAACACTAAATAGCCTAAAAACGCACGAGAATGGGGAAATACGTCAAATTTAACATAAGCAGGATAAAAATCGGACCAAAACAGGACCGATCCAGACGTATCAACAATCGTCTTTTTGCTATAGTTTTAATGTCGCACAATGTATCTTTTACGACATTAAACCTAATAAACCTGATAAGCAATTATAATCCTGCATAAATGCGAGTGGGGCGTTTTAGGGCAAAGTGGCGACCCACTTGTCTGGGCAAAATGAGTGGGGCTTGTCAGGTTAAACAGAGTTTTGTGTGCATTCTAGCGACAACGGGAGCGTCTTTGCGAGCTCCGCCCGTAACGACGGGCCGGAGCGAAGCATATGCATACAAAACTGCTGTTTACCTAGGCAAGCCCCAGCAGTGTCCTCCACCCCTGTTATTACTCATTTTTTACCATTTTTTCACCAAAATCCGCCTAAATTTACCCAAATTTTTCAAATTTTACAATTCCCTTGTTTATTTCCCTATTTTCTTTATTTCCCTGTTATTCTACCTCGTATCCGCCAAAATCTGATCAAAAACCTACTTGAATTTCCCCTATAATTCCCTTCCCGAACAAAAACCGAACTAGAGAATTAACAGAGGTCCACCCCTGTTAAGTGCCCATTTCCCTATTGTGGCGACCAAGGCTCTACCCGCGTCAACGATATTCTACACCAATTCCCATTCTCTCTGCCGTATTCAGGCTACGTGACCCAATATAACGGTACGTCTCGCAATCAGGGTACGTACGGCTTCTTCTGGTCGGCAGGCTCTGACTCCGCTACCTACGCCCGGGACCTGTACTACGGCGGTAATTATACCGACCCAGAGTCCTCGGGCCCTAAGACCGACGGCTATCCTGTCCGTTGCGTCGTTGTAAAATTTACAACAACCTTCCCTGTTAATATCTATTAAATATCATGCTTGAGCTTGCAAAATTAAATATGTCTCTGAGAAAATAGAGGTAGTGTGGAGTTTTTGGCTACAGTGCAAGTACAGAAGATGCTACTGCGAGGCAGATGACCCAGATGAGTCCGCCGGCACTTTTGGGAAAGGAGTGGGACAATGCTTGGATTTACAATTCACATTGGAAAGTTCAACGTCAGTGTAGTTCTCAAAAAAGCCCGCCACTAAAGTGACAGGCTAAACTTAACACTACGGAGGCGAAATTCTGGATCGCTTCCTTTATGATTTTAGGTTATCATACTTATGCTAAAATTGCAACTGTTGTGCCGTTGCGACCAAGGCTCTACCCGCGTCAACGATATTCTTCACAAATTCCCATTCTCCCTGCCGTATTCAGGCGTCGTGCTCAGTGGTGACGGTAAGGTTCACTATCAGGGTACGTTCGGCTACTTCTGGTCAGCTAGATCTCGCGCTAGTACTTACGCCCAGAACCTGCACTTCACCGATAAATATACGTTCCCGGAGGACGTCAACCCTAAGACCCTCGGCTTTTCTGTCCGTTGCGTCGTTTTTTACCGAGCGTGGTAGAGGCGAGAAGCATATATTGACTTTTTTCTGAATGACCCTATTTAGTCTTGAAGAAAAAAGTGCAATATATGCTGACCGCCAAAACCAAGTTAGCCTTGAAAATAGTGGTGTTTAGGCCAAAAACCGAAAACCAAACCCTACTGATAATACCCCTTCCCTTTTACCCTCACGTCCACATAATGCGGATGTAGGTCGTGCTCAGAAAGGTAGTTTACCATTCTTTTTGTATCTTCCGCACTCACCGCAGTCCCTCGGTCTACGTTAAGCTTAATATAGTACTCTTCGTTCCCTTGTAGGTAGATGTCTACTTCACGCATTTTCCCCGCCGGCACCACGGCTCTATCTAGCGCTAACCCAATATCAGACAAGTCAATTTCTAGTTGCCCCACATATTCTTTAATTTTATTAGTAATCCCCCCTCCAGATTCATCAATAATGTCTACTGTCGGTTGTGGGACGTATTTAGAGGCTTCGATTTTCTCTTTTCTCCCTAGCCACGCCGATAGCTCCATTACTGTTACTACCGCAATAATCGTAAGCACCGCCACTAGAGATAGGACCTTGATAATTTTCTTGGCTTTAACTTTTTTGCGCGTAGCTAGACGCTCCGACTCGGACTCCTGCTTTTCCCATTCCTGGGCAATCGTTCGCCCAACGTTATAGTTACTGTTCTTTTTCATCCTTGCCACCCTGAGAAAGATTAATTAGAATACCCGCTAGCTCTTTTGCTGCTTTTGGTCTGTACGTTTCATGTAGATTAGCCGCTAATTCTTTTCGCGCCTTTGGACTCCGAATTAGTCTATGCACTTCGTTTAATAAAATCCCCGGTTGTTGCACCATTCTACTATCTTTTACCATTACCGCGCCATTGAGTTTTACGATTCTCTCTGCATTCTTTACTTGATGCCCACCTGGTAATTCCTCAAACGGTACTAATACGACAGCTTTTTCTAATGCTGCCAGTTCCGCAATCGTTGTTGCTCCTGCGCGTGATACCACTACGTCCGCTGCTCCCATTAGCTCATTCATCGCAGAGTTAAACGCCCACATCCGGAAATTCGACTGTAATTCTGCCTTTTCCCAATTCTCGTATTTTTTAAGATCCACCATTTCTTCGTAACGTTCGCGCCCCGCTACTAACCCCACAGAAGTAAACTTTAGCATTTCTGGCAAAATCTCGCGTACTGCTTCATTGATATGTTGCGCGCCTTGACTTCCACCAGTTATAACTACTAGTGGTTTATTTTCATCAAACCCAAATACCTTTTTAAGTTGTGTTTTCTTTGCCTCGCTCACCTTTTTGAACTCTGGCGCCACCGGCACCCCAGTTACCACTACGCGCGGATCTGGCTCTACACCTTCTATTTCTTCCACCGGAAGCGACGTCGCAATTTTAGCTGCATGCTTAATTAACAGGCGATTCGCTAGCCCCGGCGTCGCATCACTCTCGTGTATCACATACGGAACTTTCAATATTCTCGCCACAATCCCCACTGGTAGCCCCACAAATCCACCTTTTAGAAAAATCACATCCGGCCGATTGCTCTTAGCTACCATTCGGAAAAAGCTCTGCATAATACCAGACACAAACCCCACAAACCCACAAAAATTCCCAATAATTAGGTCTTTTATTGTGATTTGCCAATTCTTAAAATAATCCGATAGTTTCCACCCAGCATATCTCCTAAACTTCCCCGCTGCCACCTTGCGCACTCTGATATACTGCCGCTTCCCAGAAAGTTTATCCTCTTTTCCCCAAGACACCCCTATTTCTGTTGTAATTTTTACAACATTTTTGTAATACTTTTTGTCAGTCCAAAATTCTATCCTGGCTCTAGGTTTTTCTTCTAAAATCTCACGCACTACCGCGACGGCCGGCGTAATGTGTCCCCCGGAGCCCCCGCCTACTACTAATACTTTCATTATTTACCTCCCTTCCAGTATAACACGAAAGTTGCAAAACTAGCCCAAGCGAGAACGCAATAAACGCCATCGATGTCCCGCCGTATGATAATAGTGGAAGCGTAATCCCAGTTAGTGGAACCAGCCCGGTCATCGCTGCAATATTTACCACCACATGCGATGCTACCCAAGCAAACACCCCTACTACTACCAGACTTTTTTCTGTCTCTAGCTTAGTTGATACCGTGAGTAATCTCGATAATAATACTGTAAACGCAATCACTACTGCCGATAGCCCCACAAACCCAAATGTCTCCCCCATCACCGCAAATACCGAGTCATTTATTGACTCCGGTAAATACCCTGTCGCCTGTACGCTATTTCCTATTCCAACACCTAATAATCCGCCCGTGCCAATTGCCATTTTGGCGTTATCAATATGATAATTCTCGTCCGCATCCCCACTCCCAGAAAACGTCGTCATACGCTCTAGACGATGTGGAGAACTTATAATTGCAAATACCCCGCCCGCAAACACTATAGCTAGTACTGCAATAAAATAGCTTAGTTTTATTCCACTCATATAGAGAATTGCAAGGCATATCGCTACCACCGCTAACCCCGTTCCTAAATCTTTTTGTAATATCACTACAAAGAACAATGCTACCACCGCAATAATCGCATACGGTTGCAAAAAATCGCGCGATTCTAGCTTACCTTCCTTTTTCCATTTGGACGCTAATTGTGCTAGATATAGCACTAATCCTAATTTTAGGAACTCCGCCGGCTGAAAACTCACCGACCCAAACGCAAACCACCTACATCCACCTAACTCACATTTTGCTATCGACGCCCCCATTACAGAAAACAACGCTAGCGCCGCGCATAGGCCTAGCCCTATAAACACCAGTATTTTTGAATATAGTTTTAGCTTATCAAACGGAAATTTGAATGCCAAAATAAACGCTCCAATTGACAGCGCTACAGATAGTAATTGGTGTAAGAAAAAGAAATTAGAACTATAATTCGACCCATATGCCGAGTTCATAAAATTCGCCCGCTGTGGCCCAATCGCATAGATCACAATCAGCCCCACCGCCATCAAAACAAACGTAATCACCGCAATCAATCGGTCTGATTTATGTTTTCGCATAAATATATTATTGCATAAGCATTGCGTTAGCGGGGATGCTATACAATGAAGAAGGAGCACCGGAACGAGCCGTACTTAAGGTACGGTGAGTGAGGAGCGCATCTTCTGAAGCCGTAGAGCGCCCCGCTACGCGATGCCTGACGCCGCAGCAGAATGCTCTCCTACGCAATCCCTGAAGCCGCAGCGAGAAATACCCCAATTAGTGCGAGAACCCCTGCAATCACCCAGAAGCGCATCACAATCTTCGCTTCCCCCCACCCCTTCGCTTCTAAATGATGATGTATCGGCGCAGAAATAAATAACTTTTTCTTAAACACTTTCTTCCAAGTAATCTGAAGCAGCGACGATCCCGCCTCCACTACCAACAATCCACCGATAATCGGAAGCAAGAAAAACGAGTCCGTCATCATCGCCACTACGCCTAATCCCGCGCCCAGCGCGAACGATCCTACGTCCCCCATCATAAACCTCGCCGGCGGGACATTGAACCATACATAAGATAATAGCCAACCTACCACCGTTAGACAGAACCCAAACAACATCCAATTCCCCTGGAATAGTGCAATCGCCCCAAACGCACCGTACGCAAGCAAACAAATCCCGCCAGCCAATCCGTCCAGCCCATCAGAAATATTCACCGCATTAGACGTCGCCACCACCGCAAACGCAAACACTGCAATCATTAACCATGCCGGAAGTTCCCACACTCCAATAAACGGCACATGGATTTCATTCCAGCCTAGTTTTACCGCAAAATACCATCCTAGCGCTACCCCTACCGCCGTAATCATCGCAAATTTCACCGGAGCGCGTAATCCCGCCGCTCCATGTCCGTCACCAAACACGTTTATCATATCATCAATTAGCCCTACAATACTCCCGCCCAAGAACCCAAATAGCGGCAACCATGTCTGCCCTCTATCCCAGTTACAACAAAGCGTTACTATCGTCACCGTCGCCACACCAACAATTCCCGCCATCGTCGGAAAATGCCTGCCATTCGCAAATTTATGCGCATGAAGCTTCGTCATTACCGGAAGTGCTTTACCATCTACTGCCGTCTTTTTCTGCTTTTTCCAAAATTTATACTTATAGGCAAAATGCGTATAAATCGGCGTGAGGAACATCGCAAGCAAAAACGACCCAAGCGACAATAATAGCCCATAAAACATTTCCGAACTCGTACTTATTTGTAGCATTATTGCCCTCCTGGCTTAATTTGTAGATAGTCTATCATATATCCATTTAGTTCATCAAAGATTGGCATAGCGTCTTTTTCGCCTTCCATCTTTTGCCCCTCACCCCATATTTTAACCATTATGACATATTTTGGCAACTCCCCTTCCGCTCCCCCAAACCCAATATAGTTTCCGATTGTCTCATCAAACGTATATGCGCCGTCCTTAATTCCCTGGCTCGTTCCAGTTTTTCCGCCAATATAATACCCAGGTTTGTCCACGCCTGACGTCCGCTTATAAGATCGCGTGCCATATAGCATTTGCCTCATCGTTGCCGACGTTTCCGCGGATATCGTCGGCCTAATTGGCTCTGGCGAATCTTGATAGAGAAATTCCCCATCTTCCGTTACTTCGCCCGCCACAATTGTCGGCCGATAAAATTCCCCGCCATTTATCACCGAAGAAAACGCCGAAGCCACCTGCATCATTGTTACATTCATACCCTGCCCAAACGTCATGTTAGCATACCTAGAGTTATAAGCATCTTCTGCATCTGGTTCCGTTACGTATCCCGGCGTCTCAAACAGCTCTATTCCCGTATATTGCCCCAACCCAAATTTATCATGATAATACTCATACAACAAATTCTTGCCCTTTTGATTGATATTATTCGGATCTCCACCAAGAAGCATTAGCGCTGTCATCGAGCTAGTATTTAGCGAATAATCTAGCCCCGTCTGCATATTAATTACGCCAAGCTGCCCCTTATATGCATTCTCAATTTTCCAGTTATCCACCATTAAATATCCAGCATTATTATATGTTGTTTGTGGCGTCATCTTTCCCTGGTCAATCGCCGAAGCAAACGAGAACGTCTTACACATCGACCCTGGCTCATACGCCGATTCTAGTGGTGCATTAATGAATACCGACGTATCTTCTACCTCTGCATATTTCGTTGCGTCATACGTTGGCAAATTTGCCATCGCCCATACCTCGCCATTACTTGGGTCCATCACAATCCCTGCCGCATGCGTAGTCTTAGATCTGTTTATTCCATTTGCTAATGCTTTTTCTAGTCTATATTGTACATTTTTATCAATAGACAACACTACATTTTTTCCATTCTTTGCCGGCACGCGCACGTTGTCATTTCCAATACTTAATGCTACGTTATTTACGTCTGTCACGGTTTTTAGTACACCGTCTTCTCCGGCTAGCTCCTTGTCTAGCGTACCTTCTACGCCATACTGACCCTCACCTTCCGCATTCACAAACCCAAGAAGACTCGACGCCATCTGCCCTTCCGCATACACCCTAGCATTAGTCTTGCTATACCATACCCCAGCCAACTCTGCGTCTCTAATTTTTTCTATTGCATCTCGTTTTACTCCGCGCGCCACCACATAATACCGTCTAGTTTTGTCAGCAAACACATCTTTCCACTCTGCCACCTTTTTGTCTTTAGCATACAAATCTATCGTTTCTGACACCTTTTTCTCATCTGCAGTTAGAGGATCCACCACAATCGTCCACACCGTTTCATTCATCACGGCAATACTCGGCTGGTCCCCGTCCATCATATAGATTTCTCCGCGCGTCGCCTTAATCTTGCTCTGTACAATATGCTCTTCTTCAGCCCGCGCTACCCAATCGCCATGTTCTATAATCTGAATCACAAAAAGACGCGCTAAAATTACGGCTACCGCAACATATAATCCGAGCCTCAAAAATTTCGCGCGTTTATTCATGTCTTAATTATAGCATTTATTCGCTGATATAACCAGAAGCGTTTCCATCTTGCATTCGTGCAGCCACCTGCGACGACTCAGAAGACGCAATCGATGTTAGCCTCGCTCTCTCTACCGCCAAATCTTCCTTTTTGGCCTGCAAATCAGAAATCTCGTTCTCAATATTAGAAAGTTCATAATCATATCCAGTCGCTTTTACGCCCTGCGTCGCATAAATTAGCCCCACAATTAGCACCATCAATACGAAAATCGCCGTCAGACTCATGTTGCCTAGTTTCCTACCAGCATGTCTCACCGTATTCTGGTTGCGCGACCAAGAAGACGCTACCGTTCCTCGCCTAGATACGTACTCGTTTCGCATTCTTTCCTTTCGTATTGTTTTCGTATTGTTTGTTTTTCGTCAAAATAGTTAGCCTCACAAGATCTCCCTTGCTTGGCTCATATTAAAATCATAAGACCGGAGCGGCCACCAGTTACAGAGCTATAAGTGTAAAAGGCTCCGCTCCGGGAAGGTCATATATTTTTTCATAAACACCAACCCCAGGAATCTCCACAACCTGGGACGGAGGTTTCCCTCCATATATACCCCGAAGGGTAGACGAGTTAGGCTCGTCACTCCCATGAAATCTCTCTTAGCGGAAGTTTACTTTAATCTTCTGTGCGCGAGATTTGTTCATGACAGTGATTTGACGTGGCATATATTGCCCTCCTTTTTTATTTGTTGTTTTTATTTTAACAATCGCGCTTTAGCCACGCTTCATTGCGGAACGCAATTTCGCGGAGCGAGAACGCGGGTTGTTAACTAACTCCAATCTCTCCGCAATAATAGGTTTCTTATTTATTAACGTCAGTTCTGACTCTTCGCCAAGATGACTTACCTCGTCAAAATATTCCTTCACCAACCTATCTTCTAGACTATGAAAAGTAATTATCGCTAGTCTCCCGCCCGGCTTTAACAACCTAGGTAGAAGTGGCAACGTTTTTTCAATCAGCAAAAGCTCTTGATTAACTTCAATCCGAATCGCTTGGAACACTTGCGCTTTTTTATCGCGCGAGATTAGTTCCGCAAGTTCGTTTGTAGTCTCTAATCGTTTTCGTTTCCGTGCAGAAACAATCAGCCTTGCTACTTTCCTCGCCGATCCAGGACTTAACTCTCCGTATTTTTCAAATATCTCAATCAGTTTTGCCTCTGGATATTCGTTCACGACATTTTGCGCAGACACGCTCTGCCCTCTGTCCATACGCATATCTAGTGGCCCATCATGAGAAAAAGAGAATCCTCTATCCGGCTGGTCTAGTTGCGGAGAAGACACCCCAAAATCAGCTAAAATCATATCAAAAGTTTTTCCACACTGTAAAAGCTGTAGCGTCGCACTATAAAAGTCCATATGTAGTATTTCTATCGGTTCACTTTCGTACTTCCCAGAAAGAATTTTTACTGCATAATCGTCCCTGTCCACTAGACAAGAATCCTTATAGTTCGAAGTTACACCCAAAATCGCACTTGCATGACCCGCATATCCCGCCGTAAGATCTAAATAGCTCTCACCGGATTTGGGTTCAAGCACCTGCAAAACTTCTGATAATAATACTGGCTTGTGGTGTTCTTCCATAGTATATATTTTATCATAATATATACTGGCGTTCGTTTGAGATCGCCCAACTAGAAATTTTCGCGTGTTTGTTTTTGTATAGTTTTTGTTAAACACACTTAAATTTTCACCACGGACAGAGTCCGTAGTCGTTGAGAGACTTAATGTGTGATTGGTTGTTTATTAGAGTTAATTGGGAGGTGTTTATTATAGATGTACCTATGGTTTTGATTTCGCGTTTCCTAAACGCGCGCCAAAACTCCTAGTTGGCCAATCTCAAACTTTTTTAATGTGCTTTTTTATTGTTGTGGTTTTTGTGTTATGTATTCCACTTGTCCTTAGTTTAACCAACTATTTCACAAAAATCAAGACCTTTTTTGGCCAATTTTTGACCATTTTGGTTTTCCACCGCCCCTGTGGAAAACCGTTCCTTGACTTATTACTTGCCCCATGTCA
The DNA here is from genome assembly GCA_017652765.1 of Candidatus Saccharimonadota bacterium. Taxonomy (GTDB): domain Bacteria; phylum Patescibacteriota; class Saccharimonadia; order Saccharimonadales; family Saccharimonadaceae; genus Nanosyncoccus. The sequence continues at coordinate 65,931 of JAGCAJ010000007.1, forward strand.
TACCAACCGAACAAACCCCGCACAAACTATGTCACTTCCTGTTCGGTTTTATGATGTTGACAATTCCCTGCTTTTATTTCAATTAAAAATTTTGTTCAATTTTATCTCTTATTTTGTGCTATAATTATTACCAAGTTTAATAAGGAGTTTTATGGCTGATTTTAACAAAATTCTAAAACCCGGCGACTATGAAAACGGCGAGATTAACGTCGTTGTAGAGATTCCTACCGGCTCTAATCACAAAATCGAATGGGACAGAAAAAACGCTTGCTTTATGCTAGACCGCGTAGAGCCTATCGCTTTTGCTAAACCTTGTAACTATGGCTTCATCCCTCAGACACTAGACGAGGATGGTGACGAGCTAGACGTCCTTCTTATCACCGACCAGCCCCTAACTACTGGTATCTATACCACTGCTCGTATCCTCGGCGTTATGAAATTCGTCGATGACGGCGAAGTCGACGACAAGATTATTGCCGTCCCTGCCGACGACCGCAACAATGGCGACGCTTATAAGACCCTAGAGGACCTTCCAAAGCGCCTCATCGAACAAATCGAATTCCACTTCAACCACTACAAGGACCTAAAAAAGCCTAACACTACCAAGGTAGAAAAATTCGGCGATATTAAAGAAGCCAAAGAGGTCATCAAATCCGCCATCGACCGCTGGAACAAGCGGTAGACATTGACTTTTTAGACAGTCTGTGATATAATTATGCGCAGACTGTTTTTTGTTCTTTAACAAGGGGGTGTTCTATTTGGCAATCACAATCGTAAAAATCCTATTATTAATTTTTGCTTCTACCTTGATTATGCTCCTCGGAGCCTATTCAACCGTAGCTAGCGCTCGCATTCGTCGCACTACGCTCGTCTACGAGCTTGTCTGTGGCCTTTTGATTTACTCTGACGGCAATCTTGTCCTGGGAACAATAGAATTTATCGTCTTCCAGATTATGGCAATTTTCTCCGCTATTGCCTGCCTCTATGCTTATGCAGGGGTAGACATCGAAGAACAATCAAAGGGCACGCCAAACGAAAATTGTACAGCGCTAATAATCTTACCTTTACAACGTCAAAAGGTTGAAGTTACAAGAGATACTATCCATTCGATTAGTACTCTGTCTATTATCGTCCTCATAGTCTGTTTTGCGATGCTACTCGTAATTAGGCCGGTTCTACTTTTTCCTTTTTATGGGAAAAACGCTGTCTTATTTATGTTCTCATTAATGATTCTCGTCATTAATGGCGCAATTGCTAGCGAGACAAACCGTCGCTCTGCCGATATATTTAAGGATAATAGTATCGTAGACGTTTTTGAAGCTCTTTTCTGCGCTATGTTCTTTGTCTACCTTGCGTACGGTATTGTCCAAGGCGTAGCCGGACTTTGTTACATAGAAGCCGACGGCAAGGCCAAAGAAACTGTCATCTCCAGCGTTCCACGCGCCTATGGCGAGATGTTACCAATCACCGAATTCTATAACTACAAAAAAGAAATCGATTGGTATCTCACTGACAGCATGGACAAGACCGACAATGAAACGTATCTCATCTTCCACGATAGATATAGTGATGGCTCCGGCAATCGCTATTATTGCTATTTTGCTGGTTTTAACGAAATTAAAAGCATTACCAACAATAGTACCAATAATATCTTTATCCATATCGTAAAAGACGATTCCGCACCACATGCCATCATCACCGACAACTTCTATATTAATCCTAGAGGTGAGGAGAAAATCCTATCCACAACTTACGAATTTTATGTCACAGAAGAACAAATTTTAACAGTCAAATAATATGCCCCGGCTTTTGCCGGGGTTTTCTTTACATTTTTATTATTTATGTTACAATACTTAACAGGGGTTGTTCTTTAGGAGGAGGTGATTCTGGTGGAGATAGTAATTACAAGTATCATAACTTTGGTTTGCATGTTTTTACTGGCAATTTTGTCCTGCGTTAGCGCGTTCAAAACACGCGCCACATACGTTTTTCTCATTTGTGAAGCCGTTTGCGTCGCCGTCATTTTAGCCGACGGAGATCTTGTGCTAGGAGTCATAGAATTCGTGATTTTCCAAATCATTTTTCTTTCTATTATTTTTGGCATGCTCTATAGCACTACCGCGCTAGATAGACCAGTGCATTTTATGTTCACTATATCTTGTGCGATATTTTACTTGGGCGTCTTTGCACTTACCATCATCCGCGAAGTCGCACTCTTTCCCTTCTGGGAAAAAGGTCTTGCTACTTTTGCGATTAGTATTCTAGTGCTATTTCTTACGCTTAGTATCGCCACGGATTGTCAAGACAGTTGCGCCGTCAACGATTCCAGATTTTTTGACTACATCGTAGAGTGTTTTCTTGTGACAATTCTTTACGTTATTGCTTGCGGACTCATTATTGGTCTGCCCTACTTTGCAATTTATAGGGTTAGGGACGGCTACTCCGCCAAGATAATTTCAAAAAGCGTTACCGCCGAATACGAGCTCGCTCCAGATGGCTCCGGCCATTACTTAACCGAGCAACTTGACAAAGTAGTCGGCGCCGATTACTTTACGTTTAGAGCTATCGACGAGCCTAGCGCCAACACTCTTGGTGGCGAAGAAGTCAGAATGAGAATAGCGCATACCAAGATCCACGAAAGCAACAGCGCTACACCACATCTAGAAGTCATCACTAATTATTACACTAACATTCGAGGCGAAGACCAAATTAGAGACTACGAATACACTGTATATGTCCCTACCGGCACTATCGATTGGTTAGACTGATTCACCCCTATTTCCCCCGCAACCTGCGGGGGATTTTTATAGCTCTTCCGGTTTTACGCGTATCTGTTTTGCGGTATCTCTATCTCTTACCGTTACCGTTCCGTCTTCAATCGTATCAAAATCAATTACTACGCACTTTGGCGTGCCAATCTCATCTTGTTTCCTATAGCGCTTTCCAATGTTTCCAGAATCATCCCAAGTTACATTACCATATTTCTCGCGCAGATCCTTATACACTTCTCTAGCTTTTTCTACTAGCTCTGGTTTATTTTTGAGCAGTGGCGACACGCAGAATCTATACGGCGCTAGCACCTCCGGGAGTCTAAGCACCGTTCTTTTGTTCCCGTCAATTTCATCTTCGGAATACGCGTTAGTCAGCACCGCTAACATTAGCCTCTCCACCCCAATCGACGGCTCAATCACGTGCGGCACATAGGTCTCGCCTGTATTTTTATCGCGATATTCCATACTCTTTCCACTCTCGCGTACAATATTATCTAAATCAAAGCTGCCTCTATACGCTATTCCCATCAGCTCCTCTTTGCCGTTAGGGTAATCAAATTCAATATCTACTGTGCGTTTAGAGTAGTGCGCTCTATCCTCTGCTAGCACTTCATATTCATGAATAAATTTTTTATTCAACCCCATTACATTCTCTAAGAAATCATGTTGGAGCTCAAGCATCTTCTCAAAATTCTCTTCCCACTTGTCTGGGTGCACAAAATACTCTATCTCCATCTGAGAACATTCTCTATCGCGCAAGATAAAATCACGTGGGGAAATCTCATTCCTAAACGCTTTTCCCTGTTGCGCAATCCCAAACGGCACATCTGGATAAACTGTATCAACTACATTTTTATAATTTGTAAAAATTCCTTGTGCAGTCTCCGGCCTTAGATATGCTATGCTAGTATCATCCGTAATTGGCCCCACATGCGTCTCGAACATCATATTAAACTGACGAATCTCACCCCAATCCGTCTTCCCACAAGTTGGACACTTAACATTTAGCGCCTTAAATTCCTCCGTCGTCACGCTCTCTGTTATTCCATCTGCAATTTTATCTGCACGAAATCTTCCGTGACACGCCTTACACTCTACTAGCGGGTCAGAAAATGTTGCCGTATGCCCCGAAGCTACCCAAGTCCTCGGATTCATTAGGATCGATGCGTCTACCCCCACCATATCTTCACGCTTCTCTACAAAATAGTCCCACCATAGGTCCATGATTTTTTTCTTCAATGCTACGCCTAGTGGCCCAAAATCCCACGTTCCAGCCATTCCACCATACACATCGCTTCCCTGAAAAATAAATCCCCTACGTTTACATAGACTAACAATATCTTCTATTTTGCTCATAGCCTAATTATACCATATTTATATCTGATTTAGCGTCTTTGCTATATACAGGAGCTCTGACGCCATTTCTGACGCTTCTTTTACTTTTAATACTAACTCTAGCTTTGCCATTAGTATTAGCCTCATCATCTTTATCTCATTAGTAGATATTTTTCCAGATTTATTTATTCTTAGGGCCTTTTCCATTCCATCCCAACTATATTTTTCTCCCTCCGCTAGCTTCTTCCCCTCCGTATCGGTATAGAGATTCACCTGTTCCCCCTCCACTCTAGCTAAATTAAAATAAAACCATGCCAAAATCGTCTCTGTTTCTCCGCTCTTGTCTAGCGCTTTTAATACTTGTTTAGTTAACTCAAAATATTCTGGGTTATCCACCGTCTCCGCTACTTGTGATATCTTTTTTAGAATTTCCGACGCTATCTGTAACTTTTCAAAATCCGCAATAATCCCCTTATAAAATTCCAAAAGTTTCGCCCCGGTCAATACCAAAAATCCGTCTTTTTTCCCCTCGTGCAATACTAGCTCCGATAGACAAAACACCTCTACACTCCCAGCTAGTTTTGACTTCTCTTTGCGTACACCTTTCGCCATTACCGGACGCTTCCCCTCTGGCGTAATCACCTGCAAAACTCTATCCGTTTCACCATAGTTCGTACGCCTTAGCACTATAGCCTCAATTTTATAATCCTTAGTTTTTGCTGGCATATTTTTTTACTATCCTTTTTATATCTTCTGGCGTCATTTCCGCCTTATTTAGTGTCTCCACCACCCCATAATTTGTTAGATTCTTTCCTCTAAAATTCAGTGACGACATAATCACAATTGGTATTTTCTCCGTATCCTCATAAGACAACATTTCATTCAAAAACGTAAATCCATCTGGCCCGTCTAGTAATACGTCCAAAAAAACTAGCTCCGGAAGCCCTTCATCCATTGCATTTATTGCCTCAATTGCATTACTAAAAATCCTTATCTCTACACCCTTTGTTGCGTGTAGAATCATCTTAGCAATACATTCCGCAAATTCCCTGTCATCATCAATAATATAAATCATACTAGAATAAACTCAGCTGTTTTGACGGCATTAATTCTACAAAAAAGCTCGTCCCATCCCTATGTCTCACCGCCCCCACATTCGCATTCATATACTGTGAGAATTTCGACGCGATATAGAGCCCCAGCCCCGAGCTCCCCGGACGCATTGCGATACTGGTTGGCTTCTCTACCCAACCTTTTTTTAGACTTCTCCATACATCCATCGGCAATGCCGGCCCAAAATCTCTCACGTCTAGCCTTACTTTTCCATCTTTATCCGACAGAGTCAGTTCACTTCTCGTCTCCTCGTCCGAATAATGCATCGCATTTAGACAAAAATTATACACAATACTATAGAGTAGCTCTCTATTAGCCGATACTAGCCTCGTCTTGTTGCGATACTCAATCTCTAGATTCCGATGATTAAACCTAAACAGCGTCCTCAACTCCTCCGTTACTTCATCACATACCGCTCGGACTGCTACTGGTTCCATCTCAAACAGTCCGTCTTCTAACCTCGCAATTTTTGTCAAATCTTGCACTTGCCTAAGCGCTCTATCTGACACGTTTATCATCTTGTTTTGGATAAGTTTTACATCTTTTTCGTCTTCCGCAAAATCCAAAGAAAACGCTAGCTGTCGTAGCAGATTTAGAGGCGCTTTCAGCTCATGCGCCGCCACCAAAATACCATTAACCTCACTCTCCATACCCCTATTCTAACACAAGAGTTTGCCCCCATATCTATTTTACTGATTGAATTTCACAGAATCTAGTAATCTATAATAGTCATCCGCAAACAACATTGCATCCGTCTGAATAGCTGCGGTCTTATCTCTAATCTTAAATACCGTTACAATCCCCTGAAATTCGTTTGTGCCAGGCAACTGCCCAGTATAAACGTTCACACTTTCGCCACCTACCGGCCTTACCGCAACGCTCATTCTACCGTCTTTTACTAAGCCCTCAAATTGCTTAATATAGTCATCATACGCCTGCCCCTTTATCGTTACCCTTAGCGCGTTCACCGTATCAGATCCCGCCATATAAACCGTATCTGGGTTGAGATATGCCTGAAAATCACCGCCGTTGCTAGCATCATTTGCCACATATACACTCCAAGTCTTTGGGTATTCAAAAGTCAATTCACCATAATCCGCTGGCCCCGCAAAAGTATTATATGGATACTTTTCTCTCTCCACAAATTGATTCTCTAGTTCATCAGCCTTTTCTTTTACTGCTGTTGCTACCGCCGCGTCAATCTGACTATCTACGTCGTTTTGTGCCGTACTCCATTGTGAATACATCCAGACAAATAGCCCGATAAACGTTACCGCTACTAGTCCTGCCACAATAGAAATCACCATAAACAGCGTAGTCTTACCACTCTGTTGACCAGCTACCGGCACAAGTTGCGCCGTCGGCATTGGTTGGCCCGGCATCGGCTGCCCAGAAAATCCCATATTTTGTTCTGGCATGCCTTGCTGTGGCATACTTTGCCCGCCACCAAACTGTGGCATCCCTTGTGACTGTTGATTTTGTGGTTGACCAAATGGTTGAAACGGCTGATTATCCATAATTCTATTATATAGCGCTTACGCCTCTTTTGTAAAGTCTTGCTCGATGATTTCTATCTTATTTTTTAGTTCATTCAGATCTTTTTCTATCTCTTTTGCCAGTTTCATCGCATCCTGATATCTATCTGTCGCCTCATCCAGCTTAAACTCGTCCGAATAAAACCAACTTGTAGCCTCATCCAGTTTTTTAATCTTTTCCGTGATTGTTACTTCTTTTGCCATTTATTTCCTTTCCTTAACTTTATTAATTTCCGCCTCGACTTCCTTCTCAAATGTTGTAATTTTTACAACATTTCCCTCTGTTAATCCCCCCGACACTATCGCATATCCCCGTTTTAGTGTTGTATCCGGATTTAGGCTTTCTAGAATCTTTACCTTACCGCCAATCTCGTCTCCCGCGCTCTTTATCTTTTGTTTTACAAACCTCGCCATCTCAGAGATTCTCGATGCCGAATCTCTTTCTGCCCCTGTTATCTCCTGAACAATTTTATTACTCAGACGCAATATTCCACTCTTTACTCTATTAATCTCTGCCTGCCTATCCGGAGTTAACATTTCTGCCACATTCGACGGTGTAGAGGCTCTAACATCCGCAGTAAGATCCGCTAGGCTCTCATCCACCTCGTGCCCGATCCCCGTTATCACCGGAATTCTGCTCGAAAAAATCGCCCTAGCTAACCCCTCATCATTAAACACCGCTAAATCATCCGCGCTTCCGCCCCCTCTAATTATCGCAATAATATCTACATCCGTTCTCTCATTAAAATACTTCAGAGCCCTAATAATCTGATCCGGCGCTCCTACCCCCTGCACTTGTGTATGAGCTGTCAAAATTTCTAATCCACCCCATCTCGCATTAATAATCTTGCAAAAATCCGCATATCCCGCCGCCTGCGTCGAAGATATTACGCCAATTTTATGTAGATTCTCCGGAATTGGCCTCTTCCGCGCAACATCAAACAGTCTCTCTCTCTCCAGCTTCTTCTTCAGTAGCTCAAACGCCTTTTTAATATTCCCTTCTCCCACCGGCATCATCTGCTTTACCGTTAGAGAGAATTTCCCCCATTTAGTAATTTTAGGCATTCCCTTTACTACTATTTTCATCCCGTCTTCTAGCGGAACTCTGAGTTGGAATAGTGGCATAAAACAAGAAATCGAGCTCTCCTCATCCTTAAGGTCAAAAAACACCCATTTCCCTTGGTTGACCTTAAACCCTGACACTTCACCCTCAATTACCACGCTAGAATATGCATATTCTAGCGTCTGATTCACCGCAGACAAAAACTCTGATACCGAAAACTTAACCTCTGGAGTCTCCATTATATTTTCCTATTATTAATTTCTTCAATCTCTTCTTTATCTTCTCTACCAATCGTCGCAATTGCATGTTGATAGAATCCATACCCAGACACAATCGTCCCAACTAGTACAATTACCCTCGTCGTTACTACTACTGCCGTAGCAAGCCCCAGGTCCACGCCTAGCCCCCACATTACGCCCGCCATTGACGCTTCATATCCACCTGCGCCCCCCGGAGTCGGAAGCACCGCACCTAGCACCGAACCTACTGCTTCTGCTACCATAATCTGTGGCAGAAGCTCTGGGTGCCCCATAGAAATCCCCACAATCCAATACGTCGCCACCTCAAAAAAGCTATATAGCATACCCCATATAATTGGCTTCTTGATAGTTTTTCTGTTTCGCTTTGCTTCTCTAAAATCCTCGTGTATCTCCGCACAAAACTTATCCACCACGTCTTGCTTTAGCACCTGCTTCTTCTTACCAAACGTTACCACCTTTACAATTGCATTTATAGCTAGCGTCACGTTTTTTCCTGCCCAGTCCAGCGCCTTTTTGTTGCTAGCGATCGCCACCCCACCTATTACCATTCCAATCACTGCAATAGAAATCACCCCTACCACGCCTAATACATACTGGCTTTCCTTTGCTACCGCCCCAGTTAAGAGCAACATCACAATCGCCACCAGCGTCTGCGCCTGATTAAAGAATGTCGTAATCGCATATCGGAGTACATACATAAAGCTTGCCTGTGCCGGCGAAGCCCCATACGGCTTTAGCCTCCATGCCACATAGCCCAACCCCGAAACACCACCACTCGGCACTGCATGATTCATGAAGTTCAGTTCTAACGATATCCGCATTAGACTCCAGTTAGAAACTTTTTTGGCATCTTTTTTGCCCGCCAGATAAGAGAAGAACATCTGCCCACAACAATAGTACATAAATAATTGCTCTGGGATTAATAATAAAATCACGACAATATTCGTATGCGCCAAATAATCCAGCGCCTTTACCACTTCCTCCCGAGCATTCCAAAGCACCACCGCAATCAACGCAAACGTTACAATACTTAAAATTTGCCTAAAAGTCGGTTTTCTAATGACCTTTTTCATTTGCCTTCCCTTTTATTTATTGGCCTCTCGGTGGCTCCCCCTCGGCGTCTTCTAATAGCTTTTTAGACTTGATTTCATATCTCTTGCCATTCACTGGCGACACATAATAATCTTCGTTCACTAGATTCACAAACATCGTTAAATCTTTGTCATCCATAATGATAATCGAACCATCATCATCCGTCATTAGTTCTAGTTCCATCTTATCAGCATACTCGATCACGTCTTGCTGGCTCATCTCTTTTTCGATATCAAAGGCCTGCACCTTCTTTAACAGTGGCTTCTTATCTTGAAGTAGCGCGTTTAGTGTTAGCCCCTCAGAAAAGCTTAGTTTATACTTTTCTTCTAGCTCCTTAGCCTTTTCCTCCGCAATCACTTGCGCCTTATAATCATACTGGAATAATGCTTCAAACTTTGGCTGATTAAAAATCACCACTGTACCGTCTATAATTGCCACCTGGTTATCCGCTGGCATCTTGATCGCTACCTCCGCAGAAAACGGCTCAAAACTCTCGCCGTTTAGTTCCCAACTCTGCGCACCCTTGATTGCCGAAGATGCCGCAATCCCCTTTGCAATATAAAACGTCTTCGTTCCACTATCTCCACCCGGATAACTAAATTTTGCAATGATTCCCTTTACCTTCTTAAACTCATACTCATTATCCGTAAAATAATCAATGTCTTTATATTCATTCTCAATCAAATGAATCAGAGTTTCTGCTCGGCCAACTTTTTCTAGTTGCGTTCTATATACTACCTTGTCTTCCCCGTCGGACAGTTCGTAATCACGACATTCTAGTCCCTTATCCGCCTCCTCGATAATATATTTAATAGCCGCATTCATAAACATTTCTTTTACGTTTGCGGTTAAATTATCAGTATATCTTACCTTATACGGCGTATAGTTTTTATTAAAAAGAAACAGCTCTACTGATACATTATTCTTAATCTCATCAATTTCGTTCGCCCACTGAAAAATATCAAACTTTTCTTCCATATTACCTCGCTTATTTGTTGTTCATTATAGCATTTTTCTGTATCATCTCAAAATACGACTCTTGCGACAGCTCCTCTTTTCCTAGATGAAATAGTGTCAACGTCCGTTTAAGGTCTGCCATTACATCACTCACCTTGTCCTTGTCATCTAGCGCCGTCTCTATTTTTAGGTATGGTGTCGGAAGTCCGTCCACCGTATCATAATAAATCCTCGATGTCTCGGATAGCTTAATTCTTTTGCGCCTCCTGCTGACTTCTGCCCCCAGTACAAACCCTAGCTGATGAATCATATTCACCATCTCTGCATAATCTCTAACTACGGTTCTATCTGTAATCTCTATCCCACTATCCTCAATGTGGCGTTTTAGAATTAACTTATATAGCGCAGGCTTATCTGCTGACATCATCTCTGTCCGCATCGTCATTCTTGGCAAATTTCTCCCCCTTACATAGCCACGCGGGATATACACTCTGTCATGCTGATATCTTACCGGCTCAAATTCCAGGTTAATATCTCGCATTCTCTGTTCTAATTCTTCAGGGTTCTTTACCGCTACTTTTACTGTCACCCTTTTCATAGTCTCGCTCCTTCCCTAGCTTTATTCGCCCATTCATCTGCCAGTTCATTCATTTTTGTGCCTACATGCCCCCTTGTCCAATTTAGCTTCACATTTCCTTTAGAATATAGTTCGTATGCCCTCTGTACTAATTCTAAATTCTTAATTTCTCCGCTCTTTTTCTTCCAGCCATTAGCTTTCCAGTTTGGGGCCCATTTCGTTAAAACATTAATCCAAAATTCTGAATCCGTAATAATCTCACCCGGCTCCCCATTTAATAGTTCCATACCCGCAATTAGTGCACTCCCCTCCATTTTGATATTGCTCGTGTTTTTGTCTCCACCAAGTGCTACCGGCGCCTCATTTTCAATCACTGCATATCCCCCAGGCCCAGGATTTGGCGACGCACTTCCATCTGTCCATAGTGTTCTCATATCTATCTGTATTATACTACATGCGGTATAATAAAGATATGGCAAAAGCTACCAACAAACGCATTAAAGACGCTATCAAACTAGCTACCGAGGCCCACGAAGGCCAATTCCGGCGCTCTGGCGACCCTTATATTTCCCACCCTCTTGCCGTCATGAAAATCGTCGAAGACTGGGGCATGGACGAAGACACCGTCATCGCCGCCGTTTTACATGACACCGTAGAAGACACTAATATTTCTCTACAAGACATTAAAGACCAGTTCGGTGAGCAAGTTGCTTTTCTAGTTGACGGCGTCACCAAACTTGGTAGCGCCCGCTCTGGTATGCGCGATCTTGATACTTACCTTCCCCAGACCAAGGATAACCTTTTGCGCCTCCTTGTTGCTACTGGTGCCGACATCCGCGTCCTCATTATTAAACTCGCCGACCGTCTGCATAATCTTCGCACTCTTTCCGCCCTTCCTCCCGACAAGCAAAAGAAAATCGCCAAAGAATCTCTAGAAGTTTTTGCGCCTCTTGCCGACCGCCTTAATATGGGACGCCTCCGCGTAGAGATGGCCGATATTGCTTTTTCTTATGTCAACCCTAAACGCTATCGCGAGCTTTCTGACATTATTGAAAAATACAACATTTCCGCCGAAAAAACTATGCAAAAAATCCAAAAAGAGGTGTCGGAAACTCTTGGTCGCGAAAAAATCAAATTCCAAATTTCTGGTCGTGTCAAATCCGTCTATTCTCTACATAAAAAACTCGCCAAGCACAACCAAAATATGGGGGAAATTTACGACCTCACTGCTCTCCGTATTATCGTTAATGACATCACCGATTGCTATTTAGTCCTCGGTATCATTCACTCACTTTATATGCCTATGTCTGGTCGTATTAAGGATTATATCGCCATGCCAAAACAAAACGGCTACCAATCCCTCCATACTACCGTAATCACTAAGGACAAGAAAATCGTCGAGTTCCAAATCCGCACTCACGAAATGCACGAATACGCCGAACGTGGTCTCGCCGCTAGTTTTTATTACAACGAACAAAAGCTAACCGAGAATTACAAAACCGGCAAAATTCAACATCTCCCGACCAATCTCCTCTGGATTACCGAGCTCCAAGAAACCGCAGCCCGTCTCCGCGCTGGCAAAAAAATAGACATCAAAAAACTCCGCCTTAACCTTTTTGCTGACAAAATTTTCGTCTATACTCCTAAGGGCGACATTATTGATTTACCAAAAGGCTCCCTTCCGCTTGACTTCGCCTATCGTCTCCACTCAGAAATCGGCGAACACGTTACCGGCGTCAAAATTAACGGCAAAATGAGAAGTTTGAACACTCGCCTTCAGCACGGCGACGTCGTAGAAATCTTAACCTCAAAAGCTCCCACCGCTAGAGAATCTTGGCTCCTAGACAAAATTTTTACTTCTCACGCCCGCCAAAAGCTCCGCGCCCAACTTAGTCGCCACAAGAATCACTAGCGTATTTTTCTAAGAAACTCTGCGCCGTTCTTTTTGTTCCAAAATATTTTTGATATTTTTCTATTTTTCCGCTCATTATTTCATCAACTACTTTGTTGCTTTTCTTCATCATCTCGTCATAAAATTCCTTTAGCTTCTCATCTTTTTGCATATCATTCCAAAATCTATGCTCTTCTTCCCTGCCATAATGATAATAAATCGGAAGCCCCACCGGCGCATATACGTTATATCCGTACGTCCATAGTTGTAGAGACCTTACCACCTCTTCCCCCGTAAACGCAATTTCTTTAATATAACGAATATCCTTTAATACCTCACCCTTATAAAATTCCATTCCGCCCGTTACATACAGTGCCTTTTCCGGCTTTTTGCTGTCCACGCTCACAACAGAAGACACGAACGTGTATTTCTTTTCTGCCGGCCTTAATCTTACTAGTCTATTCTTACCCCTATCCGCACTCACCTTGCCATCTTCATCAAAATCAAACCTTATCGGATAGCTAGAAATTACCGCTTTCTCATCTTTGCAAGCTTTCCAATTCTCTTTGGCAATTTTGTCCCAATTTTTGCCAAACTGCATATGCGCATCAATCTGAAGCACATACTCCTCATCGCGATACAATTCTTCAAGCAAATGTCTCACCCACCCCACGCCTAGCGTTTCCTGCCACGGTACTTCTACTAGCCTAAACCTCTTCCCGCTCCCTCTAAAAAGGTCTAGCGTTCCCTTAGATTCCGAGCCATATTGGTTTACTACCGCAAACACCAAATTTTCTGGTTTTTCTGCCTGTTTTAACGCACTTTTAATAGTATTAGAAAGCTCATAGTCCCGGTACGCCGGTATCAAAATCAAAATTTTCCCGTTACCTTTTCTCTCTTCGCCCATTTTAGCTTAATGCATCTAGCAGTTTCTTTAATTCTTCTTCATTTTTTACGCTAAACGTTACACTTTTTACGCCAATTCTTACTTTAGAAGCGTATTTTTGGCCCAGCTTCTCTTCTTGCTTCATATAGGCCGATGCCTTCATCGCCTTTGCCGAACTGTTCTTTTTCTTAGAAGTTATAAATCTCTGTACCTGGCGTACGCTCCATCCCTCATCTACAATTAGTGGAATCGCCTTCTCTATTATTTTCTCATCCATCGCCACTAATGGCCTCATTACGCCTTCGGATAACTTGTGTTCTCTCATCGCCTTCTTCGCAAAATCTGGGAGATTAAGTAGCCTCATCGTATTTTCTACGGATGTTTTCTTCTTTCCTACTCGTTTTGCGATTTCTTCTTCAGATAGATTAAACTGCGATTTTAGTTTTGCATACGCCGTTGCTAGTTCTATCGCCGACAAATCCTCTCTCTGTGCATTCTCAATAATAGATAGCTCTAGTCTATTTTGCACATCCAATGTTCGCACAATTGCTGGAACTTTCAAAAGCCCCGCAATTTTCGCGGCCCGCCAACGACGTTCACCTGCTACAATCTTGTATTTATCTTCTTCTTTTACTACTACGATTGGCGACAAAATCCCATGTTCACGTATAGAGTCGGCTAGCGCCTCTAGCGCTTCTGTATCAAAATTTTGTCGTGGCTGTTCTTCGTCACGTACAATATCTGTAATTTTTATATCAACAATCGTCTGCGCGTCTACATCCGCCGTTGGATCAAATTCCTCGTCCACCAAATCGGTTGGTATTAAACTCTCAAATCCCCTTCCTAATCCGTGTTTTGCCATGCTCCTCCTTTTTATTTTCTCTTCCCAGTTCTTCTCTCTACCTCGCGCGCTAGGTCTTTGTATGCCTTCGCCCCCTTAGAAAACTTATCATAATTCCCCACCGGCACTCCGTGACTCGGTGCCTCCGCTACGCGCACATTCCGCGGAATCGTCGTATTAAACACTTTGTCTTTGAAATACTTTTTTACTTCTGCTAATACCTCTACGGATAACGACGTACGTTTATCATACATTGTCGCTAGCACACCCAAGAGTTTCAAATCTGGATTTAATGCCTTTTTTACTAGCTTCATACTATCAAGTAACTGTGCTACACCCTCTAGTGCATAGAATTCTGTCTGTACTGGTAGAAGTAGATAATTCGCAGCAATCATTCCATTCACCGTTAATAGTGATAGGGATGGTGGCGAATCAATAATTACATAGTCAAAATTCTGCTCAACGGTTTTAATTGCATTCTTTAGCTGGGCAAATTTACCCTTCATGTTGGCAATTTCCACTTCCGCATTAGCTAGTTCCGGCGTAGTTGGTGCTACCCAGAGGTTCTTGGTTTTTGTCTCTACAATCGAATCCGCAAGCTGAGCCTTGCCAATCAGCACTTCTGTCATAGTCGCTTTTAACTTAGCTTTATTTACTCCCAGCCCCGACGACGCATTCCCTTGTGGGTCAAAATCTACAATTAGCGTCCGAAATTTATCTTTGGCAAGAAAATAGCCCAGGTTGACCGCCGTTGTAGTCTTCCCTACACCTCCTTTTTGGTTAGTTATGCAAATAACCGTAGCCATAATGACTATATTATAGCATAAAAATAAGCCCCATAGGGCTTATTTTTATTATTTGATTGAAGTAATCTCGATTAGAGAGTATTTCTGGCGATGTCCGGTCTCTTTGTGGACGCGCTTCTTAGAATGATAGCGGATTACGCGGACCTTGTCTCCGGCAACTTTCTCTTCTACTACTTTTGCCGAAACCTTTACACCTTTTACCTCTGGTGTACCAACCGTAGTCTTGTCACCATCGATAAGAAGTAAAGCGGAAGTTTCGAGCTCTTTTGTGCCTGCCGGGAGGAGGTCCACCCGTAGGGTCTCTTTCTCTGCGACGAGATACTGTTTCCCGCCAACGAGAATAACTGCTTTCTTCATATTATTCCTTTATTTTACGACTTTCCTTATTTTATCACACTTTCCCCATTTTGCCAAGCCCCTTAAAGGGTAGGCGACCAAGGCTCTACCCGCGCCAACGATATTCTTCACAATCTCTTCACAAAATACTCCACCAGCGCCCCCGCTACATCCGCCCCCGTCACTTCAGAAAATCCATTATACCACCCCGCCGACAAATTAGTCTCTAGGACATAGTATTTTCGCGCCCGTTTATCTCTAATGATATCCACCCCCGCATATTCTAGGTTTAGCACCCGCGCCGCCGCCTCGGCTAATCGCATTGTCTCATCGCGTATTTCCGGCTCTTCCTCATTCCATTTTTGCCACCCCGCCGACTTTGCCTCAAAATCCAACGGATTATCTTTGTTCCCTTCTTTCCGCATTACCCCAATCGCTTTGCCGTCTATTACAAATACTCGCCAATCATAATCAGAATCTATGTATGGCTCCACCGTCATGCTTTCTAGATTATTTAGCCCTGCTACTTTAACGAGCATGTCTCGCATATCACTAATATAGATAATATCTTTACCTAGCGACCCATATCTTGGCTTCAAAACAAACGGAAAATCTATTTTCTTCTCCTCTAGAAGTTTTGCTAGTTCCGACACGTTTCCTACAGCAAAACTTGGCACCGCAAAATTATGTAGCACCTCGTCCTTGGCGTATAATTCTTGCTGGAAATACTTATCTACTGGCCTTATCCTACCCCCTACTACGTGTGTGTTGATTGTAGTCTTTTCGTTTCGATCTAGCCACTCCCATACCATATCATTTTCTTCCTGGGTGTTGCCATCAAGTTCCCTTCGCCAGAGTATATTATCTGGAAATACGTCTTCTAATTCCCCCTTCCGTATTTTTTCTGGCTCAACATGCGTAATGCGGTTGAGTTTCCACCCCACCGCATTCGCAGCCCTTTCTAGATCATCGTTTAATGGATTCTCCGGGTCAAAGCCAGCTACTAGATTAATCTCTTTCATCTAGTAGCCCACTTTTATTTGTTATTACTGTTAGAGATGTTCTGGATACCATCAACTACAATGTTACCGGTGCCATCAGTTCCGTTTGTGCTCATTTTCTTGAGCATCTTGCGTGAACGATAGAAATAGAATCCGCCACCAGTAATTACTAACACAATCGCTATCGCCATTGCAATTTCTCCAGGACCAGTCGTAGGAAGCTGACTTGGCGTAACCGGTGTATTACAGGTTCTCTTTACGGTAATCTTAGTTGCATCGGATAGCTTTGCTACATTAGAGGCTACATAAGCATCATTATAGACCGCAGTTTCGCCACACGGGAAGATTGTTGTATCGTCCGCTACTTTTACTTGGTAAGTTACCCAAGCCTCTTCTCCTGCAATCATCGCCCCAAGCCCTAGACCGTCACCGAACAACGCTTCCGGAGATTGAGTTGCCTCTGGATGTCTAGAAGAAGATGCATAAGTCGTTCCAGCAATATAAGATAGACCATTCGGCAATACATCGTGTGCCGTTACGCCAGTTTGCTCCGTCGTTCCGGTGTTTTTATAGTGAATCCGGAAGTTTAGTGTGTCGCCTGGTTGTGCTACGATTTCATCTTTGTAGTTGTCTGGGTCATTAGCTAGAGCAACTTGTTTGTCCACCTCAAACGCTGGTTGGTCTACTCTAATCTTGTATGTTACATAGCCAGCATATTCGTTACAGCCTGGCACCATCCCCCACATATCGTTCCAGTATGCTAACGTTACACCCTGCTCGCCTAGCATCGCGTCGCCAGAGAGTACGGTCCCGTCCGAATTTCCGCCGTTATGAATCACCGCAGAATTTGGCACAAAGTTTAGATAAACCGAACCATTCGCATGTAGATACGCCGTGTCCCAAATCTCTACCGGATCGGCATTTACAGAATTGATAAACGCTGTTACTACCCCGTCTTGCCCCTCGGTGAGATATTTTGGAAATTCCGTGCGCATATACACGCTTCTGGCAATCCCCTTGCCACTCTTGTTTAGGCCAGCCGAAGCGTTGTTATGATAATACACAAACACTTCATATTCCTGACCTACCTCTAAATCTACCTTATCCGAGTTGTATCCAGTATCCCCCACTTTGCGCACACGCACAAAGTTACGCTCATCACCAATATTTGGGTTATCGGTAATAGAGTTAAATGTTACATGGTCTGCCGGGCTATCCCATGTAAACGTTGGCCTGTCTTGTGGCCCCCAAGAGGTTTCCACAATTGCCGATGCATTATTAAATATTGCTACTGCGCCAGCAAGTGCAAAACCTGCTACCGGTAGTAATGCTAATCGTTTGATTTTCATTTTGTGTTTCTCCTTTCTTCCCTTTTATTAATATTTTTATTCAAACCTATCCGCAAATGCCGCCGCCGCATCTTCATCTGTCATTCCAGCGGTATTATCGACCGTACCACCCGTACCAGTATCTTCTTCTGGTTCAGAAGGCTCTTCTGCCCAATCTTGTTGATCTTCAGAATCTGTATTTACACCCTCGGTGTTCTCTTCTGGCACAGATTCCTCACCAGCTTGTACGGGGTTATTGTCTTCGTGGAATTCTGGCGTTGTACCCGTATCTGGATTGGCGTCATTTCCTTGATGATTCTCATCCGTCTTTGGATTCTCCGCTACCACATCAGATGGTGGAGGTGTTGGGTTTTCAGCGTTGTAATCAGACGGTGCCGGCGTTGGATTCTCCGCGTTATAGTCAGATGGTGCTGGGGTCGGGTTTTCTGCATTATAGTCGGATGGATTCTCCGCATTCTTATCGGATACCGGGTTCTCCGCGTCATAGTCGGATGGATTCTCTACATTCTTATCGGACACTGGGTTCTCTGCGTCCTGGTCAGATACTGGGTTCTCTGCGCTCTTATCGGACACTGGGTTCTCTGCGTTCTTGTCACTTCCTGGGTTTTCCGCGTTTGCGTCGCTTCCTGGATTCTCCGCGTTTACATCAGATGACGGTGCAGGAGTTGTTGGATTCTCCGCCGCCGGATCACTTCCTGGCGTTGGTGCTGGCGTCGTCTGTGGCGCCACCTTCTTCGCAACCTTTACCCAATGCACGTCCGCCGTCTTCTGGCAACAGTTGAGGCGCTCTGTTACGTGGTCAAGTTTAGCATTGCTTGGCATGTTCCAAATTTTCCTAGCAATCTTTAGGTCATAAATAGACTTGCCATCTTTATCTAGTAGCTCTAGACCTAAACCATCACAGGCTGTTTTCTTCCTAGCAAACACCTGGACAAAGTTATTGACTTTATCTAGATATCCTAACGTCGTAAAGTCGTATGGCTCATCCGCATATTTCACTAAGCGAATTTCACCACCGTCCAACTTCTCATAGAGAAGATCGTATGTATCATTCACGAACGCCGAGTAGCCATCTGGTTCCGCAGAATCTCTCAAGATATCTGCTACCGCATTTACTTCCCAATCCGTATCAATTAGCTCTAGATCGCCATCACCATCGATATCAAACCTCAAGTCGCCAAGCATCGCACGCATCGTTACGATTTGTTCTGGAGAGTTACCCATTTGTTTCAGGTATTCTTCCATTACCATGTTAGTCGTGAGGCTTCCGTCTTCTACCGCGTCAGTAAACGCCTTCTCGACTTCCGCCGGCTCCATGTCATAATCCGGATCCATAATCTCACGCACTAGGTTCTCACCGTTTAGTGCCGGCTTTTCCTTATTTCCGGATAGTGCTGGATCATATAGCTCGTTAAAGTTACCAGTCCTACGTGGCAATTGTAGAGGAGTCTCAGAGTCATCCGCCATAATACCATTTACGGTAATACTACCTTCCTCTGTTGACGTAAATTCTACTGGACCGCTACTTCTAAGCTCTGGCACATTCGCCGCTTGTTCTAGGTCAATGTCGACTCTAGCTTCTTCTGGCATCTTAAACTCTGCGCCGTTCAAGCTATAAACATAGTTCTCTTTCTGGATTTCATCCACAAAGCTGATTTCCGTTGTCATATTTGCGCCACGGTTAGTTATTGTGCCGAGCGACTCAAATCCATCACGATCTTCTATTGCGCGTACCACTTGGATAGAGCCACCCTTAAAGGTATCACCCTCAAACATCGACATCGCCGCCGGCGTACCTGCAGGAATCGTCACGGTTCCATCTTCTGCTACATCAAAGGTGAACGCCGTCTCACCTTCGCCAGTTGGGCGTAGCACCACCTTTAGCCCTTCTGTCGGAATGTTCTCATCTAGCGTTACTACCTTTGCGGTGAGGTCACCTTCATTGACGGTCTCAAAGCTAGTAATATCTGCCGCACGATTAGAGCCTTGTGCTGCCACCCAGCCTTTAATACTGATGCCCTCAATCTTATAGCCAGCCTCATTGGCCTTCTCGCCAAATCTTTCTGCATGTTTCTCAATATTGAAGAAATCTTCTGCCGACATCGTACCACGTCCACCAGTCAAAGTTTCCGTATCTACCTTTAGTTGCTCGATATCGATTCCTCTGTCCCTTAGCATATTTAGATCGTCGTCAGAAATCTGGCCAGTCTGAAGATCAAAGTTGATTCCAGATTCATCACCTTCGCCGACAATCTGTACCTTAGCTTCACCCTCACCAACAAACATCGCATAGCCACCGTTTTCATCTTCTTCAAAGCTAACTGGCTGTGGCTCAGCTTCAACTTCCTCGGTAATCTCTGCGCCTTCTACGGTGTCCGTTGCTTCCCCGGTTTCGGCGACTTCACCCGCCTCAGCGGCTTCGCTGTCCGCAGTCTCCGTCGCATTACTAACCTGCTCTGCTTTTTGTCCAGCTCTGATACCTTTTACCGCTCCAAAGATTGCGCCAGCCGCTGCGCCCATCGCGCCACCAGTTACTGCATCTACTACAGCTTGGCGCACCATTAGCTTAGCAACTTCGCTACTTGCAGATTTGTTAACCTTCTCTAGCTCGGCTACACGGCTCATCACCATGTATTTTACTCTGTCAGTATCAACCAGCTTCTCTGACTCCATAATCTTCTGGCCAAGCAAGAATCTTTCCTTTGCAGTGTTACCCTCAGAGTATTTAATTAAATCAATCTTCAGCTTCGCAGAAACAGAATTTCTTGCTCTTACCTCTGCCAAGACTTTTTCTAGGTTCTTCTTAGCAATCTCTTTGTTAGCAGAATTTTCTAATAGTCTATTTGCCCTAGAGAACGCATCACCTTCCTCTGGCATTTTATTCTTTTTCTTGCCAAAGATATTAAACTTTTTCTTGCCTTTCTTATTGACGGAATACATATTCTCGTCACGCACCAGCTCAGAAAGCGCATCTTTTAGTCCATCCGGATCGGATTTCTCTAGCTCCTGCATTAACTTCTTGCGCTCTTCCTTAGAGCCTGCGTTAAACAGCTTCATAATAATAGACTTATTATTTAGGCTATCATACAGCTCTTTGGCGCTCTTTCGGTCACGAATCTCTTCAATCTTCTCTAGGTACTTGTCTTCGCCAGTGATTTTCTTCTTAAATTCTGCTACCTTATTAAAGATAGATTTCTTCTTTGCGGATTTGTTCTCAATTTCATCAACTTTTTCTTCGGCCTCAGCTGCTTCTTCTTCGGCTTCATTTTCTGCTTCTTCGGAAGAGGCTTCAGCTTCTTTTGTCGCTTCTTCCGCTCTCTTTGCAGCTTTTTCCTCAGCCGTCAAAATCGCTTCAGCATCGGTAGCATGCTTAATCTCAGATTCGGACACCTTTACTCCTGCATGTTGTACGCCACGAATCGCGCCAGCCGCCGCACCAGCAAACCCACCAGTTACTGCGCCAGCCGCCGCACCAGCTAATGCATCCGACGCTACGCCTTCCGCTACAGCCTTTGCCGCTTGTGCTTTTACCGCGGTTCTTGCATCACGTGCTAATAGCGTATAAGCAATACCGCCAACCACACCACCAGCCGCTACGGCTGCCATTACGTTGTTGACTTTCTGCTTAGTATTCAGTCCAGATTTAAGCTCCGCATTGTATAGAGACAAATGTCCAGCATCTAGGTATTCATTAAATCTTTCACTAGAAACTTTGTGACGTACTAGGTCCTCTACGCCATTTGCAGCTTTATCTAACGCGTCTAGATTAGTGATATTCTTTTTACTCTTATCGCCAATCAAGAATTTCACAACTTTATTGTCAAAGAATTTATCAGCAATGCCGTTCTGTTTATTGCCAAACGTACCCTCATCCCACCACTGGTCTACTTGTTCTTTAAACTCGGTACGCGCTTTTTTGTAAGCTTCTTTATCTTTATTGGCATAAGCTTCTTCTAGCTTCTTGTACAACTTTTTTAATTCGTTGTTTACTTTTTGCGTTTTTTCGTCCTGGACCTTCTCAATTTTCTCGCCCTCGTTTAGAACAAAGCTCTTGTCTGCATCAATTTTATCAGCAAACCCAGTCTCTTCTAGCGCCAATCTTGCTCTTAACTCTTTATAGTCTTCCTGCTCACGGTTAATTTTACTTGTATTCTCTAGCCCTAGGCTTTCAAACGCCGCCGATACATCTCCGCCAGCGTTCTTTACGGCCGAGCTAGCCACCGTTCTATAATATGCAGCTAAAATTGGCTTAATGATAAAGTTATTTTTAATAAAGCCTTCCGCCCTATTTCTCTTCTCGGCAAACTTCTTTTCTACCGCTTCGTTAACGGCTGTATCCATATCTTGTTTGTCGGCTTCGCCAAGAATCAAGGCCACGTCTTCGTCTCCACTCTCGGACGAGCCACTCTCTACTCCGCCTTCTAGCTCAGTAACTTTATTCGCAACCTTGCCCAGTTTCAAGGTAGTCGCAATATCAATATTTTCGTTTTTTTCGCCAGCTTCTTCAACTTGCTCGTTTTTAACGTCTTCGTTTTCTACTGGCGCTGGATTCTTTTCTGCACCGTCCATCTTATTCAGCTCCGTTTTCGCCTTCGCCTAAGTATAGATCGCGGAATTTTGCCATCGTTACGCCAACAATTTCTTCTACATTAAGCCCTGCTTCTTCTACCATTTGCGCTACGGCTTCTGGCGCCAACTTGCCCTCGTTTCCAGCCGCCATCTTAGATAGCTCATCCAATTTTTCATCCGGAAGTTCCGCTACTAGTGAGCGATCAATTTCTTCCATTAAACGCGCCTTTAGGTCGGCAAAAATATCCGCCTTTAGCTCTTCGCTTTGTGATGCCACACCCTTTTCTTCCATCAGTCCCTCAATAAAGAGGTTGATAGATTCTTCGTCTGTTAAATCTACTGGCAAATCGTCAGCATTAGTATTAATAGGATTATTGTCATTCATGGTGTGGAGACCTTTCTTTTTTATTTTTTAAAAACAATGACCTTGTTCTCTTCATTGTATCGCTTATGGCTAAAAAGTCAACCCTCTTATGTTTAATCAAAAAACCGAACTTGACGTTCGGTTTTTTGCAAAGCTAGAAGGTTTATCTTATATTACATTTCCCCCATCGAAAAAAGCTTAAGCGCTGCTCTGCCACGAGCTAGCACGGCGGAGCTTACCTTTTTATCTTCGTGTAATTCCCCACCACCACTGATTTCCTCAAATGGCATCGCAAAGTGGACTTTTTTCTTTACGTTGATATTAGGTGTAGACATAGAGTTTTGTTTCCTTGTTTATTTTTTGTAGAGTTTTTATTTGTTAGATTTATTTTTTTATTATCTAACTGTCTCCAATACTAGCACACTTTATCCAAAAAGTCAATACCTTTTATGCTTACTTTTCTAGAAAAGTCAAATCAACAGATAGAAATTCGTCAAAAAGACTGGCAGGCTCACCAGTCTTTTGCTGTTAAGTCATTAGGCTTTTTCTAGACTAATCGTAATTTGCTTCCCTTCCACCTTCACGATTTCATCATATGCATAGTTTTGCTTATTATCAGCACTAGCAAATTCCGTAGCCAAAACCTCCGCTTTGACCATTTCTGCATACTCTGGCTCTAGCGTACACTCCACATAGAGCTTGATCCTATCGTCCACAGAAAGCCCAGCTTTCTTTCTCCCTGCCTGCACCACGCGAATTAGCTCCCTAGCAAATCCTTCGGCCCTCAACTCGTCCGTCAATTCTTTGTCTAGCTTTGTTTCTTTGCCATGTTCAACTTTTTTGACGTTAACTTCATCTGCAATCATCTGCTCATATTCTTCCGGCAGCTCCTCTCCAGAATATGTAAACGAGCTTAGTGGCTGACGCACCTTAATCTGTTCCTCCGTATCGGACCTATTCATTCTCTGAGCTAGACCCTCAGAAATAATCTCGCGCGTCCGCTTCATCTGTTCAATCACCGGTAGATTTACCTCTCCCGCCTCCGGGAAATCAAGTAAATGCACAGAATCCGACTCACCAGTTAGGCCTGTTAAATTATGGTATAGCTCCTCAGCTAGGAATGGTACAAACGGCGCAATTAATTTGCTCAAAGTCAGAAGTACATAGTATAGCGTTGCGTACGCCTCCATTTTGTCGGTCGAATCTTCACTCTTCCAGAAGCGTCTACGACTACGACGAACAAACCAGTTAGAAAGATCGTCCACAAACGGCAAGATTCCACCCGTCGCCTTTGGCAGGCTATATTCCTCCATCCCCTCCACGATTTCGTCTCGTAGCATGTGTATGCGCGACACAATCCACGTATCTAGGTCGTTCTTTAATTCTGGCAGTTCCCCATCGCCCTCAAACCCATCTACGTTAGCATATGTACTAAAGAAATCATATACATTCCAAATCATCGACAACTTGCGCGCCACATCAGATACGTCTTTATCAAGAAGCGCAAAATCCTCCCCCGCAAGTACCGGCGAGCTTAGAAGCAAGAAACGCAAAGAATCCGCCGAATATTTGTCCATCAACTCATTCGGGTCAGTATAGTTCCCAAGCGACTTAGACATCTTCCGCCCATCATTTCCTGCCAAAGTCCCCGTCGTAATTACGTTCTTATACGCGTTCTTTGCACCTTCTTTCGCGCTCTTTCCAAACGCTCCGCACTCTGCAAGCGCAGTATTCACAGTATGGATATAATAGAACCACGCACGTACTTGGCCTACGTACTCTACGATAAAATCTGCTGGATATCTCTTTTCAAACTTCTCCTTGTTTTCAAATGGATAATGTAGTTGCGCAAACGGCATACTTCCTGATTCAAACCAGCAGTCCAATACTTTATCTACCCGCTTAAAATGCTCGCCGTCAATCTCAAACTCAATCTCGTCCACCCAAGGTCTATGATAGTCTTCTAAGCGTACGCCAGACAACTCATATAGCTCATCATAGCTTCCTACAACCTTAACCGTACCTTTATCGCCCTTCCATACCGGCATAGCTGTAGCCCAGAATCTATCGCGCGATA
Source organism: Candidatus Saccharimonadota bacterium (assembly GCA_017652765.1). Taxonomy (GTDB): domain Bacteria; phylum Patescibacteriota; class Saccharimonadia; order Saccharimonadales; family Saccharimonadaceae; genus Nanosyncoccus. Next base: position 90,754 of record JAGCAJ010000007.1, read on the forward strand.
AATTCCAATCTGGCGCCTGCTCAATATTCTTAGCGAATCTTCCGTGCTTTAGATATTCTGGGAACCAATTAATGTTCTCATTCTCAGAAAGCATCATTTCCTTCTGACCCTGCACATCGAAGAACCAACTTGGAAATGCACGATACATGATACGTGTTTTAGAACGTGGATTAAACGGATACTCGTGCTTAATATACTCAATCCTCCAAATAATTCCCGCCGCTTCTAGCACCTTTGCAATAAACTTGTTCCCATCCCAAATCTGGATACCATTTTCATCCGTGTTTCGCATACCCAGCTCTTTTAATTTGCTTGCCCACGGCTCAATATAATAGCCATTCTCGTCTAGCGTATCAACAAATTCCGCCTCCTCTTCATGCTCAAGATATAGCGCATAGTCATCTTCGCCATACGCCGGTGCAATATGTACAATACCCGTACCTTCTTCCTCACCTACGAATTCCGCCGTAAACACCTTACACTTCGTACCGTCAAGAGACTCATATTCTAACCCCTCTAGCTCTTTACCCTTAAAGGTTTTTACTGGCTTTGCTTCTGGTAAAATCTTCTCTGCCCGGCTCACCATTAGAATTAGCTTCTCGTCATCAACTTCATACATACCATACTTGGCATCCGCCTTCACTGCTAGCATCCTATTTGCCATCAACGTCCACGGCGTCGTCGTCCAAGCCAACATATAGACTTTTGGTTCGTTCAAATTTTCGGAATTATGCGATGAAGCGGGAGTAGCGGAGCGAGCCGTACTTGAGGTACGGTGAGCGAGCAACGCACCCGCTGAAGAAGCAGAAACCGAAAATTTAACGAACGCCGATGGGTCGGTAACCTCTTGATATGCATCATTATCCATCGTCACTTCCGCCTTCGACACCGGCGTCGCAAACTTTGTGTCATACATCAAGACTTTGCGTCCTTCATAGATTTTTCCAGCGTCATATAGTGTCTTAAACGCCCACCATACTGACTCCATGAAGTCCTTGTCCATCGTGCGATATGCCCCCTTAAAATCTACCCAGCGCCCGATTCTGTCAATCGTACCCTCCCAGGTCTCACTATTTGCCACCATACTTTCGCGCGCTTTAATGATGTAATTCTCTAGAGAAATTGCATTATCACCCGTTCCACCAATCTGTCTTCTATCAGTAATATTTAACTGCTTCTCAACAAAATTCTCTGCCGGGAGCCCATGACAATCCCAGCCCCAGCGTCTCTCTACGCGCTTACCCTGCATCGTCCAATACCTCGGCACAGCGTCTTTTACGATGGAGGAGAGTAGCGTTCCATGATGTGGCATGCCCGTAATAAACGGAGGCCCATCATAAAATACATAAGAATCATTCTCGTCACGAGAATTTATAGATTTCTCAAAAATCTTGTTCTTCTTCCACCACTCCACCAATGCTTTTTCGTATTCTATTGCTCTTTTTCTTGGTTGGTATTTCATGCCTCCTCCTTTTTACAATATTCTCTAAAATCTCCCGGAATTCCCCTAAACGCCGCCCCATTTAACTCTTCATGGAACAAATCATAAATATCATTCATTCCACATTTTTTATCAAAATAATCTTTTAATTCATACAGTTTTCTAAGAACCTGTTGTGGCTCTGGCAATTCATGTCGTGATAATACCGAGCAAAACCTTCTTTCTATCGTCGTGATCCCATGCGACCCCGCCATAAAATCCGCTAATTGTATTAGCCTATCATAGTCATCATACTCTGTTTTTTGTACAAATTCTTTTACAAATTCCTCTTTTTCCGGGTCACCAAGGTGCAATATTTTTACTTTTTCTTTTGGGTTAAACGAATGAGTCAAACATATTCTCGCAATTTCGGGCTTTCCCTTTTCCATCATCAGTTCATATCCATAAATAATATGGTTCATCCCTGTTTTCTCGCCCTTGTACCTACCAATATCATGAAGTAGTCCCATCGCATACGCTAAATCTGCATCCATCCCAGCCCGCAAAGCAATTCGCTCTGCTACTGTTGCCGCCCCCTTGGAATGATTTTCCCACGTCAAAGCTAGCTCATCCGTTCTCTGGGCTCGTCCCCACGCAAAAATCTCGTCGGCAAATCCTCGCAAATTCATCCACCCTATTATATCATATTATTCGTTACTTGCCCAATACGCCACCTTCTCTATCTGTGGCATCGGCACCCCTCTCCACATCTGCAACACTTTGCCGTTGCTATCTATCGCTAGAATAGTCGGATATTCTACTACGTCATACGTCTCCGCAAAATTATCCCCCTCTTTCGTTTCCGGATCTATACTCTCGATTTTGCCTGGACCTACATCATGTTCAAAGTCCCGCAACCATTCTCTCACCTCGGACGCCCGGTCCGATTCTTCCTTCCATACTATTACTAATTTCATTTTTTGCCCTCCTTTTTCTGCTTTTGCTCTTTTATAATCTGCTCAAACTCCGACAGTGTCGTAAACTCCTGAAACACACTCGCAAATCTCACATACGCTACTTCATTTACTTCAGCTAGTACATCTAGAGTTAACTCTCCAATCTGTCTAGATGTCACCTCTTCCGTGCCTAAGTCATACATTCTGTCCATCACCTTGTCTACTACTTCTTCCACCTCTAGTGACGAATTAAAGAATTTACCTACACTCCGTTTAACAGAGGTAATTAGCTTGTCGCGGTCAAATTCCTCTCTATTTCCGCTTCGTTTTCGCACCATAATAGTAGGCATTTCAATCCGTTCATACGTAGTAAACCGGACTTTCCCATCAGAAGTAACCCGCCTTCGGCGAATCATTGTCCCGTCCATCGCTTCGCGACTTTCTAGAACTTTGCTGTCTCCGATTTTTATCTTTAGCCCCATTTTACCTCCAATTTACCTCCGAGTGCTACCTAAAATTAGCACTCTCTATGCGGGAGTGCTAATGCTTATTTACTTCTTACGGCGAAGTTTTGCCCTCAGCGTTGGTGGAACGTCTAAATCTTCTTCTCCTTCTTCGCTCCTAATAGAATCCCACATATTTGACCTGTCTTTAGCGACAAAATCTTCTTGTGCTACTACCGGTTTTCTATCTTCTTCCTCAGCTACTACCTCTGTTACTGCGCTCGCTTCCGCATCTACTGCTTCGGCGGCTTTTAGGGCTGCCACATCATTTGCAATTCTCTCTGCTTCAGCAGCCTCTGCCTTCTCTCTATCAATTGCCTTATAATAGTCCGAATCAAACCCTGTTGCTACTACAGTAATCACGATTTCATCTTCTAGCTCTGGGCGGATGCTTGCCCCAAAGATGATGTTAGCATCCGGCGCTACCGCACCAGTAATCACCTCGGCAGCTTCCTGGATTTCGCTCATAGACATATCATAGCCACCCGCTACGGAGAACAGTACCCCTCTTGCGCCTTCAATCTTTACCTCAATTAGAGGGCTTTCAATCGCCTGTTGCGCTGCAAGCACTGCTCTATTCTCGCCAGAAGCTCTACCAATACCCATTAGCGCCGATCCAGCATTCTTCATGATTGCCTTTACATCAGCAAAGTCCAAGTTAATTAAAGAATGCTCGGTAATAAGTTCAGAAATTCCCTGCACACCCTGACGCAAAACATCATCTGCAATCTTAAACGTCTCAAGCAGTGGAGTTCTTGGGTCAATCGTCTGAAGCAATCTATCATTTGGAATTGTAATTAACGCGTCTACCTCATGGGATAGCTTTTCAATTGCCTCATCAGCATTTTCTTTTCTCTTTGCACCTTCAAAGGTGAATGGTTTTGTTACTACGCCCACAGTGAGGATATCTCTGTCGTGCGACTCTTGCGCTACGATTGGACCGGCGCCCGAACCAGTACCACCACCAGCGCCAAGAGTAATAAACACCATATCTGCCCCTTCAAGCGCTTTGCCGATTTGGTCACGACTCTCCTCAGCCGCCTCACGCCCCTTTTCCGGATCGCCACCAGCGCCTAAGCCCTTACCAATATGGACCTTGTTATCGGCGCTAGAATGATGAAGTGCCTGTGCGTCTGTATTTACAGCGACAAACTCCACGCCGGACAAACCGACTTCTTTCATTCTATCCACCGCAGAACCACCGGCACCGCCGACGCCTACGACTTTAATGCTTGCTGTGCTTTCCACCTCTGTTGGCTTGATTTCGGGCATAATAGTTTATCCTCACTAAGATTATTACCCCTCATTATAACACAAGATTACGGTGTTTTTGCTAGAATTTCTTAAATATTTTTCCAAAAAGTCCCCCGCCACTTTTCTTCGTCTTACTAGATTTACCGCCCCTACTAGCTACCTGGCCATTTTCCTTTGCGCACATCAGAGCTAGTCCTACCGCCGTTGCATACTCTGGCTTTTCTATCGCATCAGCTACTCCGCCCAGCCCCTTTGGCACACCCACCTTCACCGATGTTTCCATTATCTCTTTAGCAAATATCTCTATGTCTTTTAGCTTTGCTCCACCACCAACCAGGACAATCCCCTCTGGCAATCTCCTATCATACTTGGCGATTTTTAGCTCTTTTCTCACGTTCTCAAAAATCTCTGCTAGCCTTGCTTCTACAATCTCGTTAATCTCTGCCCGCGCAAAAATCATTTCCTCACGCCCCTTGCGGATAATAATTTCCCCTGTTACTTCCTCGTCTAGGCCCTTTGCCACAAATCGCCTTTTAATATCTTCCGCCAGCTCCGGTTCTATCTGAAGCACAATCGCAAGATCATTCGTGATATTATGTGCGCCTACCGGTATAACCCCTACATATTGCAAATCGCCTTCCTCATAGATGGCTACGCTCGTTGTTGAGCCCCCAAGGTCTACTACTGCTACCCCATTCTCCCTTTGTTTCTCAGTCAAAACCGCCGTTGCCCCTGCTACTACACTTGGCACCAGTTTATCAGCCACCACCTTTGCCCCCTCTGTCGCCTTTCTGAGATTAATTGCATTCGGCGCCAGCGCTGATATCACGCTCGCCTCTAACTCTAGTCTAGACCCCGTCATTCCTAGCGGGTCTTTAATTCCCGCTTGGCCATCCAACGTATAGGACAATGGCAAAACATCTAAAATATCCCTATTAGCTGGCACTCGCCCCACTACCGACGCCTGTTCCACCCTAACCAAATCATCTTCGTTTATCTCATGGTCTTCCGGCCCCACCGCAATCATCCCTGTCGCCTTCACGCTCATTACATGAGCACCGTTTATAGAAACATACGCCGAATTTACCTCAAACCCACTCATTCGTTCTACTTCACCCAACATCTTATCTATCGACTCTGCTGGGCCAGTCAGATTCGCTACTACCCCTTTTCTCATCCCCGCATTCGGACCTTCATTATAGCCCACTACAGAAATCTCGCCGTCTTTTCCAACCGTCGCAACTACCGCCCGGACGTTCTCCGTCCCGACATCAAGCCCTACTGCATACTTAGAGACTTCATCCATAGCCTCATTATAGCACAAGCTTTTTTATTCTGGTAGCGTCAATATTTCGTGTCCAGTCTCGGTAACCAGAATTGTATGCTCACAATGACACCCAAACGACCCATCATTCATCACTACGGTCCACCCACTCCCATCTTTTGCGATGTGATTTGCCGGCTTGCCTAGAGACGACATTGGCTCAATACAGAGAGTGTCTCCCACTTTTAGCGTATATCCATGTCCCCTTTTGCCATAATTTGGCACATCCGGAGACTCGTGCATCTTCTTCCCAATAAAATGCCCCACATAGTTCTCAATCACCCCTAGTTTCCCCTTTTCTAGCACTTTCTGTACAGCATATCCAATGTCTCCTAGCTTTGCCCCTGGTTTTACTTGCTCTATCCCCTCAGCTAGCGCACTCTCCGTCACAGAAATCATCTTCTTTACTGCTGGCGACCCCTTTCCGCCTACAATCATCGTAAATGCCGAATCGGTATAGTACCCCTTATACTTAATCACCATATCAAACGATACTTTATCCCCCTCTTCCAGGATATAATCAGATGGCGCCCCATGCACTAATTGCTCATTTACAGAGATACAAATCGCCCCCGGGAACTTTTCTTCTAGCTCGTCATAGGCTACACTTGCCCCGCGCCTTACCACTTCTTCTCTCACCCAGGCATCAATTTCCTTCTCGCTCATCCCCGGCTTTACATACTCTCTTAGGTCTCTAAGTAGCCCTCCTAGAATATGTCCACCCTCTCTCATCGCTGTTACTTTTTCTTTATCCATATCTGTCTATTCTCCGTAGCTTTTTTCTCTTTCTATTGCGTCATTTTCTATGCTATCTATTTCATCATCTTTCCATACCTCAGGAGAGTCTGGCATAATCTCCTGAATAACTTTTGTAACCCTCTCGGTCACTTCATCAAAACTCCCCACGCCGTCCACATGCATAATCGGTACTCCCTGCTTTTCTAACAGGGGTAAAATTGAACAAATATTTTGTTCAAAGATTTCAAACCGACGTTTTACTACTTCTTCTGTGTCATCCTCGCGCCCACGATCCTCAATCCTCTTCCATAGCTCTTCTACTGGCACATCTAGCACAATCGCCCCTTTAATGTTGCCAAAGAACTCCGAATTTTTGTCTGCCAACATGATTTCTGTCTGCTTTACGTCGCGCGGATATCCGTCTAACACTATTTCCATCCCCTCCGCTTCCGCAAACTCAATCTGTTTATTCATTAGTCGCACTACAGTCTCGTCGTTAACTAGCTCCCCCTTCTTTAGAATCTCATCAAATTCTCCAGCATCGCGTAAAACCTGGCCCACAGAAAGCCATCTCCACCCATATTTGTCCGCTATAATTCTCCCCTGCGTACTTTTACCACTGCCTGCCGGCCCAAAAAATATAATCATTCCACACTCCTTTCCCCTATTATACCAAATCCATAGAAAAAATCGCCAAGATTGGCGATTCTTTCATGAATTGAATTTACTTTAGGCCAAGCTTCATGCGCTCAGTTTTTTCAGCCTTTCTAATTTCACGAAGAATGGCTTTTTTACGGCGTTCTCTCTTAGAAATAGGCTTAGAAAAACGAGTCTGGGACTTAGCTAGTGGCATCACACCACTCTGTAAAACCTTACGATTGAAACGGCGAATAATGTTTTCATTCGCTTCACTCTGGTCTTTTCTTGTAACTTTTATTGCCATATTGCTCTTCATTATACCAGATAACACCAAGAATTTCAACACCTTTAATAGAAATTAAGTTTCAAAATCCTTCCCTCTGCGCTCCTAATTCCGTTCCATTCATTCTCCGTTAGTACTACCCAGAGATTCGCTCTCCCTCCCGACCTTAATTCCAGCCACTCCTCCGGCGCATTAAACGCCACCAGCTTTATAGATTTGCCATCTTCACCCCTGGCTAATATTCTTAAATGTTGCCCCTCCGCCCCCATTCTAGACACATCCAATAAAAACGCATCCGGAATCAAAAATACCGGCTCAGGATTGCCCTCCCCAAACGGCTCCAACTGAGAAATCTCCTCCAAAAGATCTAAATTTAGCTCCCCCACCTCCGTTACTACTAAATCTTCTTTTGTATCCAAGAACCTTTCCTGATTTTTTAGCCCTAGCCCCCTATAATACTCATTTATTTTCTGCCGAAATTCCTCAAAATTCTCTGTGTTTAGCTTCACTCCACACGCCGCCGCATGCCCTCCTCCCCCTATTAGTAGATCTTGGCACTCGGACAAAGCTAGTGCTAAATTAAATTCTCCAAAGCTCCTTCCCGACCCCTTTAGCGCCCCATCTACCTCTGTCAATACAAAACTCGGCTTCCTATATTTCTCTGTTAATCTCCCCGCAATAATCCCCACAATCCCCTCGTTGAATTCCCCCTTCACCACTATCACCGAATCATTTATCTCCCCCTGTTTTTCTAGTTTATTTACAGCCTTGTTTTGCTGACTTTTCCGCTCCGCGTTTAGCCTATCTAGTTCCCCCGCTAACTTCGCCGCCTCTACCCTAGATTTCGTAGTGAGAAGTTTTAGTGCCAACTCCGCCGTATGTAGCCTTCCCGCCGCATTTAATCTCGGCCCTATCTGAAATCCTATTGTTTCTGCATTGATTTTCTTTGTCTGTGCCACCCGCATTAGCTCTACCAGCCCCGGCCTCCTCGTCTTTTTTAGCACAATCATCCCAAATTTACAGATAATCCGGTTGTCTTTTATCAGCTTCATCGCATCACAGATAATTCCAACCATCGCTAGGTCCATTAGCCATTTTTCTTGCCCCGCTCTTATTTCTCCTCTGTTTGCTAACGCTTTTGCCATCATAAATGCTACTCCCGCCCCCGATAATTCCTCTAACCCAGAGATATCTACAAGAGAAGCCCCATCTATAATTTCTGCCTGCCTAGCTAGTACCTGCTTCCTAAATTCCGGCCGCTTTGGGTTTACCACCGCCACTGCTTTCGGTATTTCTCCCATCACCTCATGATGGTCCGTCACCACCACGTCTATCCCAGACTTAGCTAGCTCATCAATAATCTCCCCATTATTACTCCCGCAATCCACCGTTATTACTAATTTCACCCTTGTTTTCTTTGCTCGCTCTACTAGCCTTTTGCTCATTCCATACCCATCCACAAACCTATCCGGAAGCATATATTCCACCCCCGTTACTCCCAGCATTTCTAGAGTATCTAGCATTATCGCCGTTGCCGTCACGCCATCTACGTCGTAATCCCCATAAACCAGTATCTTTTCACCCCTATCGCGCGCCAAAATTAACCTCTCTATCGCAGAAATCATATCCGGCAATTCCTCTGGCGAAGTTAATTTTTCATATTTTGGCGCAAGAAAATCCCGGCCCACACCCCTTATCTGGAGTAACTGTTCAAATATTTTGTTCATTATCCAATTGTCTTACTTTGATTCTTTTGGTTAGACATTGATTGGCTTTTTATTACCATACTCTGCAGCTCTTTTAGGAGCGGAAATTGTTTATTCGTCTGATAGATATTAGTGTTCCCACGCTTCGTTACAATTAGGAAATTCCCCTTCTCTAGCCTTTTTAATTCCCTCTGAATATTTCCAGCATCCTCTTTAATTAGCTTAGAAAGCCCTCTTACATGCGTCTTAAAATCTGGATATTTTGCAAAAACCACTAGGATTTTCCGTCGCACCCTTGATGTAATAAAAACATCCAACATTTTTCTACCTCGCTTTGTTTTTTAATTACTTTGATTATACATCATTTCGTGTATTTTTTACAACACTGCTATAATAGAGCCATGTTCTATGAGGTGATCCCAATTCGTGTTTTTCGTGCTGGCTCCGGCGTACTTACCTATTCCTCAGATTTAAAGCTAAAACCCGGCCACATCGTCGAAATCCCTCTAGGAAGAGGTAAAACTTATGGCATTATTTTTAAGAAGGTTGCCTCTGTCGATTTCCCTACTAAGCCCATCACCCGCCTCCTCTATGATACCCCCCTCCCCTCTCACGTCCTAAAATCCATCCCCTGGCTCAGCTCCTACTACCTCACCCCATTACCGTTAGTAGCTAAATTATTCCTCCCCCAAGGTCTTGGCAAAAAACGAAGAATCGCAAGCAAGTCGGCGATTAGCAACGGGCCGGAGCGAAGCATATGCATACAAAACTCCTGTTTGTCCGACCAAGCTTCCAACGACAATATCCCCCTTAACCCTGCCCAAAAACAAGCCCTACGAGCTCTTCAGACCGCCTCTACCCCCACTAGACTATTGCATGGCGTTACCGGTAGTGGTAAAACCAATATCTATCTCAAACTCGCCGAGAATGCCTTACAGGCCCAAAAATCCACCATTCTCCTCGTCCCCGAAATCGCCCTTACCTCCCAACTCGTCCAAGTTTTTAAGCATATTTTTCGCACTAATATCTGCCTTATCCACTCCAAGCAAACTGAGGCCGAGCGCCACCTTATCTGGGAATCTATCCTAAATTCCACCACTCCCCAAATTATCATCGGCCCCCGTTCTGCCCTTCTCTCCCCCGCTCACAACCTCGGCCTTATTATTATCGACGAGGCCCACGAATCCACCTATTTCCAAGAAAACACCCCCAAATATTCCGCGCTCCGCCTGGCTAGTTTCATGGCGCATACCGCCAAAATCCCTTGCATCCTCGGCACCGCCACCCCTCTTACCGCTGATTATTATCTCGCCAAGTCTAAAAATGCTCTTATCCCCCTTGATAAAAAGGCAAAATCTACCGCCAAGCCTCCCAAATTTCACGTTATTAGTCTCCGCGAAGATAATAATTTCACCAAAAACCGCTATTTTTCCGACGCACTTCTAGAGAACATTACGAGCAATCTCAAAAACCACCACCAAACCCTCATTTTTCATAACCGTCGTGGCTCCGCCCCTCTTACTATCTGTGAAAACTGTGGCTGGCAAGCCCTCTGCCCTAACTGTTTTCTCCCCCTTACTCTCCACTCTGACTCCTATAATCTTATCTGCCATACCTGCGGACATACTTCTAAAGTCCCCTCTGCTTGCCCGGATTGTCATCATCCCAGTATTATACATAAAGGTTTTGGCACCAAACTTCTAGAAACCGAGCTAAAAAAGCTCTTTCCTACCGCCAAAATCATCCGTTTTGACGCCGATAACGCCAAAGCAGAAACTCTAGATGCCAAATTTACAGAGGTAAAAAACGGCGACTACGATATTATCGTTGGCACCCAGACTATCGCCAAAGGCCTAGATCTCCCTCTCCTCGCCACCGTTGGCATCGTCCAAGCCGACGCCGGCCTTTCTCTCCCAGATTATTCCGCCGAAGAAAAAACCTTCCATCTCTTAACTCAGGTCATTGGTCGCGTTGGGCGCGGACACCTAGACGCCGCCGATGTTTTTGTCCAAACTTACCAACCCGACCACCCCATCATCACTTCCGCCCTTAAAAACGACTATATTAGTTTTTATAATCATACTCTGCACCAGAGAAAACTTGGCCATTTCCCACCGTTTTACTACCTCGCCAAAGTTTCCGTTACCTACAAAACCGAAGCCACCACTATTAAATACATCAAAAAACTCTATTCTACCCTCTCTAACACCCCTGATAAATCTTTTATCATCTCAAAACCTACCCCCGCCTTCCACGAACATACTAGCCTCGGCTACACTTGGCAAATCACCTTGCGCAGTCGCTCTCGCGCCACTCTCCTAGAAATTCTCAAATCCCTAGAAACCGACTCTACTAAATACCATTTTTCTATCGACCCCCCTACCCTCCTCTAGTCTTTCATCCCTATCTTATTTTTCAAGTCTATCAACATCTCTACCTTTACATCCATCACCTCTCCTCGCCAATCCACTAACTCTCGTATCTTATCGGACGGCAATTCTGGATGACAAACAATAATCGGCGCATCTTGCGCCGATTTTACTTCCTCTATTATCTGTTCTTTACTGGGCCATTCCGTTCTTACTAGTTCCACCCACCCCGCGGGGTCGGGCTCTCTCACCTCTGTTTCCTGGCACTTGGCCTTTATCTTTTGATACTCCTCTAACCTCCGTATATTCATTGACACTAACACATACACCGTTCTCAGCTTCTTAATTAACTTCGCCATTCCCCATCCATAACTTACAAATCGTTGCTTAGGATACCTTTTAGCTAATATACTCTCACACACCATCGCCCCCAGTGGGTCCGCCAGTACAATAATTTTATACTTTCCTATCACCGGAACTACATCTTTCTCTGTTGTTTCTAGTACCCTCCTCGTAGAAGCATCCCTAAAATCCTCCGTACTGACCATTCTATCTACCTCTATCGGCAATTCCCCCTCTAGAAACCTCGCCACCGCCTCTGTGCTTCCTTCGCTTCCATAAACCAAAATCTGATTCATATCGTCATCTTATCATGCCCAAAATTCCACCCCTGTTTTATCTGTGCCTTTATACCACATCCTAAGGCATAGCTCTTTCCTCTTATCTTAAAATATGCTATAATTACTTCTATGGAAATCATCACCACACCTAATCCTTTACTTAGAAAAAAATCCACCCGCGTAGGTGTGATTGATGATGAAATCAAAGATATTATTTCCAAAATGACCAAAAATTCCCTAGATTGGGAAACCCTCCACCCGCACGAACTTTCCGCCGCCATGGCTGCTCCCCAGCTCGGAATCAACCGTCGCATTATCATCGTGCGCGACGATTTAGACGACAAAGACAACAATCATTTTACCGCCCTTATTAACCCAGAAGTCGTCAGAACCGAAGGCAAAACCGTCAAAGATTACGAAGGCTGTCTCTCTGTCCCAGAAATCTACGGCCTCGTTCCTCGCCCAGAAAAGGTCAAAGTAAAAGCCCTCCTAGAAGACGGCACCGAAGCCCGCATCAAAGCCGAAGGCTACCTTGCTCGTACTTTGATGCACGAAATCGACCACTTAAACGGTATTCTCTTTATCGACCACATCAAAGACGACACCGACGCTTTCTACAAACTCGACAAAAACGGCGACCTAAAGCCTCTAGACTACAACAAGCATATTAAAGGAAATAAGGACCTCTTCCCTGATGACTAAAATTATCTTCTTTGGCAATGGCCCTCTCGCCGACTATACTCTAAACACTCTAAAATCTAACGGCTGCGAAATTATCTTCCATGCACGCGAAAAGTCCGACCTAGAAGAAGTTAGACACCTCAAATCCGCCGACACATCTGGCGAACTTCACGGCGTCCTAGCCTCATTTGGTGTCATCATTAAAAATGACGTCCTAGGCCTTTTCGAACCAGAAGGTATTTTAAATATCCACCCCTCTCTCCTCCCTAAATATCGTGGCCCTTCCCCTATAGAATCCGCTATTTTAAGCAGAGATACAGAATTTGGCGTCTCTGTCATGAAACTCGCTCCCGCTATGGACGCCGGCCCAATTTATTTTCAAACCTCAATTACTCTAGAGCGCCCTATTAAGGACGACGTTTACCGTCTCCTTGCCACCTCTGGCGCCAATTGGCTTGCCCAAAATATCGAACATCTCCCGACTCCTTCTCCCCAAGATAACACTAACGCCACCTATACACAGAAATTCGACAAATCCATGTCCCCCCTAGACCCAGAACATCATACTGCTACGGAGTTGGATTGTCAGGTTCGCGCTTTTGCTGGCTTTCCTAAGAGCAAATTCAGCTTCTTTGGCCTAGATTGTATTATCATTTCTGCTCATGTTGCTTCCATAAAAGAAAAAGACGACGCCCATACATTATATATACAATGTCATGATGGCAGTCGCCTTATTATTGACGAAATCCAACCCGCCGGTCGCAAGGCTATGAACGCAAAGTCCTTCCTAAACGGCTACGCCCGCTAAAATCTCTGGTGCTTTTTGTTTAATTTCTGCTTTCAAATCATCTACTACGCCCTGTACTATCTGATGATAATCTGGCTTATTTTTCTGCACCCACTTAATAGAAAGATATTCCCCAATAATCTCCCATGTACCTTCTTTTACGCCGTAACTCTCTAGTAATTTCTGATAAATCGGGTCCGTCCTAAAATCCATTCCCAGCTCCGACACTACCTTCCTGATTGTCTGCTGGTCATTATTCATAATCCCTTCAAATTCCGCAATCTGGGCCTCAGACAATCCCTGGCTCATTTTAGTCCCCACCCTTAGCTCTAGCTCTTCCTGAGCCTGCGCCAAGAATTCTTGTTTTTTATCTTCTGGAAGACTCGACAATCCCACCTCCAAAAGAAAATTGTCGTCAAATTTCATAATCTAAGTATAAGCAATATTTTACAAAATTACAAGGTTTTCCTACGCATTTCTCGCGTAAAGAATTTAAGTCTATCCCCAACTTGTAAGTTAATTTTGTGTTCAGTTTTTAGTGCTAGGCCACCTATTTCTTTCTCGATCAGCTCTGGCACGTCAATTTTTTCTTTCTGTACAGATGTTACCTCAACTTCACCTAGTTCTTCTTTGTTTCGTACCACTTTAGCTAATACTCCAGCTTTTACTCTTCCGCGAAGCATCTCACCGCCAGCAATAATAGAAGTCTTTTCCGTCCTAAACACGCCTTCTACTTTCATTTCGCCGATTTCTTCTTCTACAACCTCTGCGTCCAAGAGATTTTCCATCTCATGTTTCGCATCGTCAAGCAGTTCATAAATCACCTTATAGCACTTTATTGCTACACCATCTCTGGCGGCCATCTTGGCGATATTAGTCGGCACAGTCACATTGAATCCATAAATCACGGTGTTTTCGCCCGTTGCCATATAGACATCATTCTCTGTTACGTCACCCACGCCTGTCGCTACGATATTAAGCGTAACTTCTCCCTTAGTGTCAATCATCTTAAGAGAATCTACTACACTCGTTACAGAACCTAGTACATCACCTTTAATTAGTACATTGAACACCTTAGAATTGTCTGCCGTATTCATCATTCGGAGAAGGTCCGTAGAAGTCACATTGGCACTTGCCGCCGCATCACTCTGCGCATTAGCGTTTAGTAGTGCCATCTTACGTGCGGTTTTCTCATCTGCTACCTCTACAAATTTATCGCCAAAATCTGGCAATTCCTTAAATCCAGTTACCGTTACAGGAGTAGACGGTGTTGCCTTACCTTTTGGCTTCCCCTTAAAATCAACCATCGTTCTAATCTTTGCATAGGTATTCCCCGCTACGATAAATTCGCCAGTTTTTAGCTCTCCGCCAGTCACCAGTAGGTTAACCACGCTACCCTTACCGATTTCCATGTGGCTCTCAATCACAAGTCCTTCTGCTGGGATGTCAATGTCCGCCTTCAACTCTTCCATGTCCGCAATCAGAAGTATCATGTCTAGTAGCTTATCTAGATTCTGATTAAGTTTTGCAGAGATCGGCACCATCGTGATATCGCCACCCCACTCCTCTGGTTGCAATCCGTGTTGTGCTAGATCCGCCATCGTACGTGGAATATCAGCACCTTCTCTATCAATCTTGTTAATCGCCACGATGATTTTTGCGTTAGCACTCTGAGCAAATTTAATTGCCTCTACGGTCTGTGGCTTTACGCCATCATCCGCCGCCACCACGATTACTACGATATCTGTTAACATCGCACCGTGTTGGCGAATCGCCGCAAAAGCCTCGTGCCCAGGCGTATCTAGAAATGTAATCTTTCTCCCCTCGTGTTCTAGCTGATATGCCGAAATATGTTGCGTAATTCCGCCCGCTTCCTGTTCTACGGTTTTCTTCTTGAGAAGCGTATCAAGTAGCGTAGTCTTGCCATGGTCAACGTGCCCCATCACCGCCACCACCGGTGGACGTTCTACTGCTTTATCAGATAATTCTCTACGAGTCTCAGAAATTTTTGTCGCAGAGTTCTTTTTCTCTAGTCTCACCCCCTCAATCCCTAGCTCATCAATAATAATCGAAGCCGTATCATAGTCAAGGCGCTGATTAATCGTCGCAACAATCCCCTCCTTAAAAAGTTGCCCAATTAGAGTAGTTACAGATAGTCCAAGAGAATTAGCCAATTCATCAACGGTAATTGACCCTGCAATTTGTATCACCTTCTCTTGTGAATTCATATCCGTTCTCCCTTCTTTTTGAGCAAAACAACTTCCTCTATTTTACCACAAACCTTAAAATTCCTCAATATCCCCTTGAAATTATTCAAAAGACGGTGTATAATAGCCCTACATTCCCGGGTAGCTCAATGGTGGAGCAAGAAGCTGTTAACTTCGAGGTTGCCGGTTCGAGCCCGGCCCCGGGAGCCAAATAAAAATGAGGCTTTAGCCTCTATTTTTATTTTACCTCCTCAAATCTCCACTTCTGCTCTACATCTGGGTACTTTTTGTGATCAACCTCGGACAAAAACATAGCAAATGGCCTCACCCATAGCTTGTAATCCCCATACAATGCCCGATATACTACCATTTTCTCCTCTGTTTCACTGTCATATGCCACGTCTTCTACTAAATACAGCTTACCCTTAAAATGTTTATACACCTGCCTTAATTTTATTTCTCTTTCCATATTCTTCATTATATCAAACCAGCAAAAACCCGCATTTCTGCGGGTTTAGGAGTTGCTTAATTTTCTTTTTCAGTTAATTGACATTTTACATTGTTAGTTAGCGCAAATCCGCGCCAAACCTCTAGATATGGAAGAGCCGCCTCTTTTAGTACCTTTTTATACCGTTCCTTCCGGCTCCGCTCCTTTTTCGGATCACTATTCATCGCAAAAGTTATCGCAAAATTCACAATTGACGTATATTCTACCGTCTTAAATCCATAAGAAGCCTCAATCTTGTAGAGATTATCTTCCGCAACAACTAGCTCGCGTTTATCGACCCTAAATAGTAGCGTAATCGGTGTTGGCACATCTTCGTCGCCATATCCACCAAACATTTCATCCATCAACTTATAATGTGGCGTAATCGAAACTACAAAACTTCCCATATCCCCCAGTTTTATCGCCTCTTTACGTATCACGTCTCTAATAGAGATCACCAAATCATGCCCTAGCATAGAGAAATCTGGCTCCGCAAAATATCCGTTTATATACTTAGACGATTTCTCTGCCCAAGCCTGATATTCTTTGTCGTCTTCGAGCCACTGTGCCACCGCCTCTGTTATAATATCCTGAGCCGGTATTACAGACGCCACATCTTTACCTACGCATTGCGAAATAGCAATCGCAGAGGTTTTACCCCTGAATAATACCAATGCTTGTACTAGCGCCCGACTTAAATTAGCGAATCCAGTTATATCTCCGTTACCAAATCCACAAATATCCACCACTATCATCCCCTTTTCCCCCAAAGGTTCAATTAGCGCTAACATATGCGGTATAGCATGTGACAAAACTATTGCTTTTTTAGGCAATTCCGCCACGCGTTTCGGGCCGTCCTTTTTGCCAGACATTACATAGCCAAACGCTCTCGAGGCTATTCGATACTGTGCGTATATCTCCTCTCTGCCTCTAGAATTGTCCATTCCACCATAATAAATCTCTTGGCATTCCCCAGTGCCATCTTTTTGGTCAGTCTTAAAAATACACACTATCGCATCTTTAATTTTTAGATCGTGTGCCATATTCTCTCTTATTTTGTCGAGAAAATTAATCTCCGGCTGAAACAAAAAATTCATAAGCTCCCCTCCTTTTAATGTACCAGTTTTCAACTCCTTCCCTGTATTATACCATACTTTCCCAGTTTTTATTGACTTTTTACGCCGTTTATGCTATAATGTAATCATTGACTTTATTAGTTGCACTTTAACGTTAAGAGGTGAATACAAATTCCGGAGGTGTTTTTGATGAATTTTGATTACAATTTACAGAAAGTTTCTATTAACCCGTTCCCTGCCAGCGCGCTTCACCACGAAGAAATCGACTTGCTACTTTCCGTAGCCAATCGCTTCGTAGAGAGATATCCTGTCTGTGCTAGGCCCGCCCTTAGAGGTAGTTTCTGCCTTATCGGCCAAAAAGGTAGCGATTTCCCCGACGAAATCATCGCCTTTGACTTCCCTGGCGGAAGTTACGTTACAGGCATGGACATAAACAGTAGAGAGCTCGTCAATGCCGGCATCGAACATGCCTTAAGAGACGATTCCAACATTGTCTATGTCCCGCACGAAAAGCTTGCAGCCAACACTCTGACTCTAAACACTAAATACGGTCGTTTTATCATGAGTGTATTTTTAAGTCCTCGTAATATGATGCGTCAATTTCTCTTGGAAATGGCCTGCGCCATCAAAGAAATTGGCTACTCTAACCCCGGCGACAAAACTCTAAACTTCTCTTATGAAGGCATTAACGTCTCAAAAGAAGAAGCATTAGAGCTTTCCCGTTTAGAGAGCGCCATCTGGGGAGATTCCTTCTCCGCTCCAGAAATGATTACCTGGCACATCTGGCATCATAGCCACGAGAGAAAGAAAGGTGGGTTTGGCCTTTTCTTCGAAGATCCCAAAGAACCCGTCACCGCTACTACCACGACAACCGAGTCCGCACTTTTGCGGGCTTAACACCTCTTAACACCCCAAAAAACCGCCCGAATCTCGGGCGGTTTTTCACTGTTAGCATAAATCGGCAAGATTGGTGTTTTTTCGGCGCGAAACGCGATTATTGATCGAGTGAGCGCCGAAAAACGCCGAGATTGTCGATTTAGGCAACAGTGAGAGATATTTTGCGACCTTCTCGGTCAATATCTAGCACCTTGAACTCTTTGCGCTCATTAAGCGTAAAGACTTTCTCTGGGTCAACGTCGTTACCTTCGCCAAGCTCAGATACGTGTACTAGCGCCTCAACCGATGGAGAAATCTGTACAAAAGCACCAAATGGAGTGATACGAGTTACCGTACCTTCTACCTTAGAGCCCTTCTTTAGACCCTCTACCTCTGATAGCCATGGATCATCCTTGAGCTGTTTCATAGATAGAGATAGACGTTCCTTATCAATAGCAATAATCTTAGCTTCAACGGTTTCGCCAACTTTGACATAATCAGCAGGATTATTTACGCGTTCCCAAGAAATCTCAGAAATGTGAATTAGACCTTCAATACCATCAACATTGACGAACACACCAAAGTCTACTACCCCTGTTACTAGACCCTTTACAACGTCGCCAACTTTCATCTCAGAAAATCTAGCAGAAAGTGCATCTTTTACGGCTTCTTTCTCAGAGAAGATAAGCTTGTTGTCTTTCTTGGATGCATCTAGGATACGTACCTTGATAGCCTGTCCGACTAGAGAGTTAAGCCTCTGCAAAATTTCATCCTTATCAGCAGAACCTACTCTAGGGTAGTGTTCAGCAGATAGCTGAGATACAGGCAAGAATCCACGGATTCCTTCGTATTCTACTAATAGTCCACCGCGATTAGCGTCAAATGGAGTAACCTCTACGATTTCACCAGCTTCTAGCTTAGTAGCAATTTCATCCCAGCCCTTATCCTTTACAGCCTTGCGCATAGATAGAAGTACCATACCATCATTCATTTCCGTATCAATCACAGATGCAGAAACTTCCTGGCCAACTTCTAGATCACGAGAAAATGCAGCTTCGCGTCTTGGGACCATTCCGACGCCATTAGCGCCAAGATCAATTAAAATTTCGTGCTTTTTAACAGAGAGCACCTTTCCCTGAACAGTATCTCCTACTGTTAGTTGCTTAATAGAATCACCAGTCTGTTCTAGCAATTCATCCATAGTTAATTTTTTGGCAGTTGCCATTTATTTTTTCCTTCCTTTTGGGCCCGTTCAAAAAAGCTCCCTCAAGAACTCTTTTGAACGAACCCAAGATACATAGAATTATAGCAAAATTACCCCATATTGTAAAGTGTTTATGTTATACTAGAATTATGTATCTCGTAATCGACATTGGCGGAACCAAAACCCTTATTGCTACGTTTAACGGCCGTGGTCGTATTTTACGTAAATTCAAATTCAAAACTCCTAGTTCCAAGTCCGAATTCCTCGGTACGCTAAAATCCGCCCTCGTTCCCTTTTCCATGAAATACCGCAACAAAACCAGCCAAATTATCATCGCCGTTCCCGGCGAAATCAAGGATAATGTCGCCGTTAAATTTGGCAATCGCCCCTGGAAAAACCTCGATTTTGTTCAAGAATTAAAAAATTTATTCACTTGCCCTATTATTTTGAAAAACGACGCCGACCTTGCCACCGTTTACGAGTCTTCCTTCCACAAAGGCCTGACTTTATACCTCACTTTTAGCACCGGTATCGGTGGTGGCCTCGCAAGGCATGGTGTCCTTGCTAGAAACTCCGCCGCCGTCGAACCAGGCCATATCTATTATATTTACGATGGCAAATCCGCCGAATGGGAGGATATCGCCTCTTGTTCCGCTATCGGTGCCCATTACGGTTGCCAAGCCACCTCTGTTAGAGGTCGCGACGCTTACTCCGATATTGCACACCGCGTCTCCCTAGGCCTCCCCGAGCTCATTCAGCGTTATCGCCCAGATTGCATTGTCATCGGTGGCCCTCTCGCCGTCCTCTTTCCTCATTACATTAAAGAACTCCGCACTCTTACTCGCCAGAATCTCCCTGCTTCGCGTCGCCTTCCTCGCCTCGTTCCCGCTCATCGCCCTCACGAAGCCGTTATCTACGGTGGCTATACTCTCGCCAAATCACTTAACAAGCCTCACAAACAAAAAGCCTCACACCTCGGGCAGTGATATTCTCCATCCTCTGTTTGGTATCTCGTCAGGCCACATTTTTTACATCTAGATTTAGCGTGTAGCCAATCTCTATACGTATCTAATTTTTCTTGCACAAACTCCTCATCCCACTCCGGCAGAATCCTTGCTAGCTCCGCGTCGCATACTTTTCCATCTTCATCAAACGCCCTTGCGCGGTATTCTAAAAGTACTGTTTTTGCCCTCTCCCAGGCCTGTGATTCAATTTTTATGCGCGAAACGTCTGTCGTATAGTCTTTATGCTTACAAAGCCCGTGACCGAGCTCGTGTAGCGTCAGAAGGCCATATTTTGGGCAGGGTGGACCCAAAAAAATCACAAAAACGCCCCCACGTAGCTGACAAGAAAACCTCCGCGCCCCCTGCTTAAATTTTACCTCCTTAAAATCCTGTGTCAGCCTCTCTACAAACTCCGCGTCCGTATCTGACACTATCTGTTATCTCCGCTCCCACCAATTTTCCCCCTCTGTATCCTGTCTTCTAATTTCTCCAAATTCATAGATGCCACCTCAGAGAAATCCACCCCCATATACCTAGCAATCCCCGCTAGATACCACAATACATCCCCTAGCTCTTTTACTACTTCTGTTTTATCCCCCTCCGACACTTTCCCACTTTTATCTCTGATTATCTTCTTGATTTTGTCCGCCGTCTCCCCAGCCTCCCCTGTTAGACCTAGCACTTTCTCCAAGAATCCCGGCGCCATTAGATCTTCCGTCTCAGAAAACCTATCATATTTTTTCGCCTTTTTTTGATACTCATCAAAATCCATCTTACCTCGCTTTCTTTCCCCTATTTTACGTCTAGAAACTTCCCCACGCAAGCACAAGCGCCCATAAAAATGCCCCGTCTATCTAGACGGGGCTGTTGTTGGTTAGGCTGTAGCTTTTGATGTAATGATTCAATTTTTGTATTGCAATTTTATAGAATTCTAATCTCCCCCTCTTAAACTCCCTCACTTTGAGACTATATCTGAAAATCGCAAGCACATTCATCTCTCCCAAATGCGTCATTTCCCTCATAATTCCGCTTCTGACAATCTCTGCTCGTTCTGGCTCGAACCCCATCTTGTGGAGTTCTGCTATTGCACCGTCTAATTCGTCCAATGAATAATTCATCTTCAGATCATAGTGATGCTCATAGATGTCCAGATAAAAATTGTTCACCATCTTCGCCTCCTAATGTACGCCCACCAACATTTTAAAACCGCCCCACTCGGCGGCTCATTTGAGCGTCTCGCAGTAGCCCGCTCAAATCCTCTCTATTATATATCATCACGCGTATAAAATCAACCCCAATTTACATATATTATGACATATTTTTTAGCAAAAACGTATTGACAAACCGAAAGCGGTATGATATAATCAAAGCATAACCCTATATTTAGGGCATTTATTAGCGTTATTTAACTAAAGGTGGGCAGAAATGGAGCATAAAATGGCTGGTACTAAAGCTGGTGGTCTTAAGGCTGCCGACACCAACCGCGCAAAATACGGCAAGGAGTTCTACTCCCAGATCGGCCGCAAGGGTGGCAAAAACGGCCACACTGGTGGTTTTGCTGCTAACCCTGCACTCGCTCGTATCGCTGGTGCTAAGGGTGGCCGTATCTCCCGCCGTGGTCCTGCCAAAAAAGTCGCCTAACTCCTTTAGGCAACCCAAAAGAGCCCTATAGGGGCTCTTTTTGTTGACTTTTCCCCATCTTTCTGGTAAAATACACCCTAGTGGTTTTAGGCTAAGCAATTTACAAATAGGGGGTGATTTTTATGATAAAAAAGGTTTTGAACGTTAAAAATCTTTTATCGCTTGACGCTAAGGAATATTCCCTAAATGGACGACCGGGCGTTCGCCTTGTTCCGTCCGTATCGGTTATTACAACAGCAGATGCTCGTGGCAAGAATGTCCAAACAGATTTAGGATTAACTCTTACCGACCCTACCGACAAATACAATTTCCGTTACTGGACTACCGCCTGCCAAGTCAATAGTCCAATGCAGCTTTATCGTGGGCTACAACTTCTAGCTAAGTGTTCCAATATCCAAGAAGACACGCTTTGCGCTTGTTATTACGCCGCAGATCGTCGCCTGCGTGATGACACCACTCCGCATTATCTAGCTAGCCTCAAAGAGGCCGGCTTTGAAGATGCAGAGGCCTTCCGCAAGGAGCTCTTATCAAGTGAAGTTAGCCAGGATGCCCTTGATCTTATCGGCCTCATCGCAAAAGAAGTCGACCAAGACGCCTTAGTATTCGTCAAGCCCTACAAAACCAAAAAATAGTCTAATGTACCTTACACAAAAAGCAGCTATCTCTAGCTGCTTTTTTCATAAATAATTAATTGTGAAAGGGTCTATGTGGTGGAGTGCTGAGATGGGGGGACATCCAGCACCCCATGTATGGTGGGGTTATGTGGACTTGAACCACAGACCTCGTCATTATCAGTGACGCGCTCTAACCAGCTGAGCTATAACCCCTTAGCTCTGGTTTGGTGGAGTAACAGGGATTCAAACCCTGGACCTCCGCCTTGCAAAGGCGGCGCTCTAATCAGCTGAGCTATTACCCCAAGTAATACTATTTTACCCTATCTTTTTTAAAAAATCAAGTGTATAATAGAAATATGGACTGGAATTTTAGCATTGGATGGTTTTTTACCGGCGTTATGATTTTGATTGCCGGTACTTGTGTTACCGTCTTTTATCAAAAAATCTCTGACAACTTTGCCGGTGGCATCTCCTCTTATGAGAAAGTCAAATTCGTAGGCATCATTATCGCTATCGTCGGCCTCCTTGTCATGGCTAATCTCCACACCTTAATTCTAACCGCCTTCGTTAATCTCGTCTTTAGGCGCTAGTCAAATCTCCCATAATAGCTCCCCGCCGGTAGGCTTACCCCTTTTTCTTGCACCATTTCTTCTACCGTTACAAAGGTATACCCCTCATTTTTTAATGCGTCTATAATTTTCTCTGCCCCCGTTACGCTCGTATCGTATACGTCATGCATTAAAATTACCGTCCCATCGGATGCTTTTGTTATTGTTCTAAGTAACATCTCATCTGGATTTTTTGATTTCCAATCTTCTGTATCTATACTCCACCCAATCATCGGCTTCCCTACTACGTTTCTCACGGTATTGTTAATTTCTCCATACGGTGGTCGTACAAATTTCACACAGCCGTCTCCTACTCCCCGACTCGTGCAAATCGCCTGTTCCGCCCCCGCTATTTCTGCTCTCGCGCCTTCCACCCCTAGCGTCGTTAGGTTTTTATGATTCATCGTATGGCTCTCTACCTCATGCCCCTCGTCTGCCTCTCTTTTTATTAGCTCCGGAAACGCATTCGCCCTACTTCCTAACGCAAAAAACGTCGCCGGCACATTTTTTACCCTTAAAACGTCCAGTAGCTTCGCCGTATGTTCCGACGGCCCATCATCAAAAGTCAATGCTATCAGCTTTCCATTTTTTAGCTGTTCTTCCCTAGTTACTTCCCTAAATTCCCCCATTTCTACCCTAATTGGCATTTCCGCCTCAAAAATTGTTTCAGGTTTTCTGATTGGCTTCTCTGATACTAGGAACAATACTACGGCTATGCTCGAGAATATTAATAACACTATCCGCATCCACGGATAGTACCTAAAGACGCTTACTCCTCTTCTCTTAGCCATCGTCTTGCCCATTCATACATCGCAATCCCACTTGCTACGCCTACGTTCACAGATCTAGTGCTCCCAAAACTAGAAATCTCCCGAATGTCATCACATTGGTCTAATAGGTCTCGAGTTATTCCGTCACTTTCTCCTCCGAACACTAATGTTGTATTTCGAGCAAAAATTTTGTTCTCTAGTGGCCTCGCCATCACCACGTTGTTCTCTATTGCCACCACTTCCCTGCATCTACGCCTCTGGTCCTCTATAAATTCCATTGTTGTCGGCCAATACTTTATATCTAGATATTTGTCCGTACACATCGCTCCTCTACGATTGTATTTTCTTTTTCCAATAATGTGAACTCGTGCTACATTAAAATTGTTCGCGTTCCTCACAATTGTACCCGCATTAAAATCGTGGCTCACATTCTGAATCGCCACTTCTAGTTCGCTCCGTTTTTCCGACAATCGTTCAAAAACCTCCTCATTAGAGAGGCCCTTATATTCATCTACCAGATTTCTAGTATCTTCTTCCATTACCCTTATTGTATCACAAAAAATCCCCCCAGATTCATCTGGGGGGGGATTGTGTCAATAACTTTTGCATACGTCGCTCTTAGGGTCAACTCCGATTGCCTTTAGCCAATCATCTCTATCCCTACCAAGATACCTTTTAACGGTTTCCGCGCACGGCATTCCAGGAGTATTTTCTAGCCAATTAACCGGTGGCAATTTCCTATGGTCCTTATAATAGTCTGCAACTATCTGTTTAATCTCTTCTACGGTCCATCCGCTTACCATTCTGTTAATCGGCTTCATCGCAGGCCTATTTACTAATCGTGCCTGCTCTTGTTGCTCCTTTTTCATTTGATAAAAAACATATTCAGTCCTAACTATTTCTTCTAACTCCCATATGTTTTTACAACCAAACTTTTGGTACAACGCCTCAAGATTCGCCCTATTAAAATTATAGTCTCCTAGATTTTTTGGCGTAATTATTCCATCATCTTCATAGATTTTTAGTAATTTATTCATCAAAAGATGTGGTGGCATATCTAGCTCTACTGGCCGCGCCTTTCTCGGTTGTTTGTCGGTCCGTTTAGGTTTAATCTCTAAATTTATCGGCTCCAACATTCCTAGGTTGATTTTGGCCTGCTTGACTATGCACTCATACGCGATAGCTCTGCTACTACAAAGTTCTGTTACCTTGTGTACGTTAGTGCCCAGGATTTCTACCAACGTCTTTGGCGTTGGCACATTTCCCTCCTGGACTATCAGCTCCGCAGTTTTTCCTACGCATATAGCAAACTCTGGGTTCTCCTTTCTATTTAGCTCCACGATTTTGCTATCAATCTTCTCTCGAAGCATCGCTTCATTATAATCGCCAAACCTAAATCCCATCTTGCTCACCCCCGTTCACAAAACTTCATGCATTTTGTTGGCCCAGTTTTCTTGCGCTGATATCTACACATATTCTAATGCCGTTATAATCTATCTGATATTTCTTCGCAATAGAAACGCTCTCTAGAATATCAACATTTTCCGCAATTTTAGCAATCTTTCCAGCTTCCCCAATCAGCTCTACGATTTCATCTATGATTCTACCATTCTCGGTATATTCATTTAGGGCTTCTACCCTTTGAATCGTTCCTGTTTCCGCTGTTGTTTCCGCCTGCTCTATACCGATTGCCTTTAGCCATTCTTCTTTCCTGTCGCCCAGATATTTTCTAGCCGTCATCGGAGATGGCATATTGTCGGCTATCTTTAGATACTCATCTGTTGGTAACTTTCCAGTCGTCTCATAATACTTACGGATTAGATTCTTTACCTCTTCAAACGTCCATTTTTTAGCATTATAAGCCCTCTTTTGCTTTGGCTGTTCCGCTTCGGCTTGTACTGGAGCCTTTGGCTGTTCCGCAGGCTGTTCTACAGACTGCTCTACGGGTTGCTCCTTTGGTTGTTCTACCTTGGTCACTTGCTCTTTTACTTCCTTCATTCTAACTCCCCCTCTCTCTATAGAATGTTTTATTCCCTTAGAATTTGTTTCATAAAGTTCACCAAATCCCACTACGGTATTTTCGTCATGTTCGAGGCTAAATCTAGCTTGCCGAATTAAGCATTCGTACGCCATATTTTTGCCTCCACAAATTTCTGCCATCCGTTTCATGTTGATGTCCGGATCTTTGTCTAGATTCCTAAGAGCAGGAAGCGTTTTTCGGCGTCGCATAATAGCTTTTACCAGTTCAACGCATTCCAAAAATTCTTCGTTCTTTTCACGAGTTAATCTTCCTAATACATTGTTTACGGTAGTATTGCTATATGCTCGTTCCATCTGCTCACCCCCTCTCACAAACCAACCAAAAGTTATTTATTGACACAAAAAATTAAACTGCTTTACTTCTCCCCTGTAACTCCCCTAATTATACCACGAAAAAATGCCCTATTGGGCATTTTTTCAAAGAATTTAACCGTTCAGTTGTGCAATTTAAGACTCATCGTTTTGCTTGCTGTCGTCCTCATAGAGGTAAAATTATATCTCAAGCTTACAGATATAATCCGACCGACCTCGCTATCTTTCCGTGTCTCGGGCTTTCACCGGAGTGCTACGAATCCTTGAATCCATAACATGCATTGTTATTAAAGAGGAAAGACGCGTCAATTCCTTCTCAAGAAAGGAGGTAATCCATCGACACGTTCTCGTACCGATGCCTTGTTACGACTTAACCCCAATCATCTCCCCCACCTTAGGCCGCCGAAACGGACTTCGGGTGTTGGTGACTCTCATGGTTTGACGGGCGGTGTGTACAAGACCCGGGACCGTATTCACCGCAACATGCTGATCTGCGATTACTAGCGATTCCGACTTCGTGGAGGCGAGTTTCAGCCTCCAGTCCGAACTGGGACCGGCTTTGGTGCGATTTGCTTCACATCACTGCTTCGCTTCGCATTGTACCGGCCATTGTAGCGCGATTCTAGCCCAGGGTGTAAGGGAAATACTGACCTGACATCATCCCCTCCTTCCTCCCCGTTACCGGGGC
>JAGCAJ010000008.1 GCA_017652765.1 Candidatus Saccharimonadota bacterium
AGTATCGTCATCGGTGGTACTGATGTAGAAGTAGGAATCGTGCCAGAACCCGGCAATGAACTAGTATATCTAGAGCTAGACGGCAAAGAAGTCACCGATCAGATACAAGACAATGTTTTCAGAGTAACACCCGGTACAGAGTCTTTGACCTTTTACGCAACCTTCCTCCGAGTTTATCCAGTACTAGAAGGTGACGGCGGTGAGCATATCATCGGTAGTGAAGAACCATTAGTCTTCAAAATCGATAACGATGTAACAACATTCTGCGGTACAGGCGTTCTCATGATTGATGGTGAGTATCAAGATATGCGTACAGATTGTGAAGTAGATCCAGACAACCAGACTATTATTCTTCCAGCTAATATCTTGAACACACTTGCCTTAGGCGAGCACTCTTTTGAGGCATGGTTTTCGGAGCCAGAATCGGGAACTGCTAGGGCGAGCTTCAAAATCGTAGAACCAAAAACCGATGACGACGAAGATATCGTAGTCCCAAACACCGGTGTATTTACCAGCGAAGGTAGGAGCGCAGAAATAACAAACGATTCCCTGATTATTGCTATGATTGTTGGAGTCGTTGTAGTGACAGGTGTTTTGATGAAGAAAGAAAAACATAGCGCCTAATACCTCTCCCCCTCCGTCTGTTCATATTCTTTGAGCACTTCAAGGCACAGCTCCCGGTCCCTTTCCTCCATGAATCCATCCGGCAGGCCAGGTCTCCCGCCCATCATCTCGTCAAATTTTACATCGCGGAATCCAATGCTCTCATTGTCGCTCAGTCTGCACCCATAATATATCTTTTCGATATTCGCCCACAAAACCGCCGCAAGGCACATTGGACAAGGTTCTCCCGTAGTATAAATCTCACAGCCTGAAAGATCATGAGTTCTAAGCTTATTCTCCGCTTAATATATTATAATATAAATATGAACCAAAACAACGAACGCTGCGACGTTTGCGGAGCGAAATTGGACCCGGAGGACGAGTCTATTCATCTCTGCAAAATTTGTCAGAATATGGAATAATTATCTATTTTTTAGTGCCGTGATTGCAGTTAGTTTATCGCTCATGGCGCTAGACACAAGGTAGCTTTTCCAAATCTCTAATAATCCTGGGTCTTTTTCTGCTAAAAGTCCGGCTAGGTATTTTGGCTGTGGCATATATGCGCCATTTAGCGCTAGCGACATTTCTAATGCATTCTGCAAAACATAATGCGCGTCAAAATAAAACGCAACCTCATCGTTCCTCGCCACATCTTTTTCTGCTTTTGCTAAATAATCGTCGATGGAATATTTCCACATTTTAATATCTTCGTCGTCATAATTCGGCTTGGAGGCTAAAATTTCTTTTGCGAGGTTAACTAGCTCCTCGACTTTTTCTGGAGATTTAGTGGAAGCAACCGTAGAAGTAGCAATCATAGTAGAAACGTTTCTATTCAGCAATCTTCCGCGCTCGTTTTCCATATCCTTTTTGATATTAGCAAAACTGTCTTCCTGAAATTCCACTAAAACACCATCAATTTCTGCGTCAGAGCGAGAATCATTAAAAGAATCGTCCACTAGAAAAACATCAATATCGGATTTGTTGGTCCAGTCTGACGACGTAGCGGAGCCAAACAACAAAATAGTATCAATATTCTCATACTGATTTTTGATTTTTGCTACGATTTTTGATACTTCATTATTCATAATATATATTATACAAGAAAAAGGCGGTTCGTAAAGAACCGCCCTGATTGATAGTAGCTACCATTAGTGGCAGTTGCTGGGGTTTTTGCAAGTCATTGCAGAAACGGGCATCTGTACCATCTTGATCTCTACCTTCTTGGGTGTGTTTTTCATATCCTTTCTCTCCTTTCGTAGACTGTTTATGCTAAACCTATGCGGTTACCTGCTGACGAATAATCGCCTCGGTCATTCCAACATAGAGTTCGCACATGGCTGATTGCTTTTCAGTAGAACCCTGATTAGCTTCTTTTGTAATCAAACATCCACCTCTACAGAATCCAAAAATTGGACACTTTTTACATTTATCTGGCTGGATGTTTAGGTTACGATTGTCTAGTAATTCTACATACGCAGAATTCTCATAGATTGTAGGAATATCTTGGTAGTTTCCTAACTGGTAATTACTATATCCACACGGAAAAACTTGTCCGCTGGGAGCTACGCAAAGTGAATTTCCTCTCTCTCCTCCACAGAATCCGATATCTTCTTCTTCGGGGATAAGACCAAGGTTTTCGGCCGGTCTAGACCAAAATCCTATTACGGAAATTCCTTTTTCCATCGCGTACTTACGCACGCGAGTTAGCTTGTCTATGATTTTTTGCATAGAACTATTTACAATGCCGACCACATCGATATCGATGCGGACTTCTTTCATACCTAACGAATCGGCCCAGTCGATAATTTCTGTGTCGACGTCGGACAAATTAGCCTCTGTAACAGTCATAGCAAATCCATCAAGCGGATGGCCTAATTCTTTGAGAATATTAAAGCCACGCATGATAGAATCATAAGTTCCGGATAAATCCTTGGTAAGGCGAACTTTGTTATTGCCTGATTTTGTGCCATCTAGACTAGTAGCGATTTCTACATTATATCTAATAAAAGTCTCGGCCATTTCCCTGGTCAAGAGGCTCAAATTAGTGTTAATGCCAAGCTTGATTTTAATGTCATACAAACTTTCACATTCTTTAATGTAGGGGAGTATCTCGGCAATCGTACGATAGTTTAGCAACGGTTCCCCGCCGCCAAAATTGATGTAAAAATCAGTTTCGCCGTTTTTTATCATCAACCCAAGATAGCTGTCAATACTAGCCTTGGCGACTTCTAGACTCATCATTTTTTCTTGATTGTAATAATGTTTCGAATTTGCAAAGTGTATACAATATACACATCTAAACGGACATTCCTCGGACATGATGAGAGACAGGGCCTTGACCTTGCTCTTATGCTTTGGATTATGTTTAGTAAACAGGCTGTCTATATCTACCTGTTCTTGCTCGGTCGAATCAATTAAAATGTGGGCGTTTGATAGGATTTTTAATGCATCCTCGCCAAATTCTTCTTCAAAATCATGACTATTAAAATCGCCTGCTTCTTTTAGAAAATCAGCAAGCTGATCCGGAAGTTGCATTACGCGCCCAAAGACGGAATGCCAAATCACCGTAGAGCCATCACCCTGCGGTAGAAACTGAGTGTACCTAGAAACTAACATAAAAACACCTCCTTATTAATGTGCATCACCCATTCTTTCTAATGTATAACAATGTTGCTTATTAGTCAAGTATATTTTAGCCGGATTGCACGTAGGTGCTTTTCTAGGTTAATACATGGTATAATAATGCAAAGGAGAAATTATGAAACAAGCAAGATCAATTATCTGGGGGTTAGCGATTATTGCGCTAGGCGTAATCTTTGGCGGAAATGCGCTAGGGTTATTTAATATTAATGTATTCTTTGATGGATGGTGGACGCTATTCATCATCGTGCCAAGCGCAATCAGCCTAATTACAGAGAAAGAAAAGATTTCTAGTCTAGTAGGCATAGCCATCGGCGTAATCCTATTGCTAGCATCGCAGGGTGTATTCTCTTGGGATATCGTCTGGAAAGTAATTCTAGCAGTAGTATTTATCGGAGTTGGATTAGGAATAGTAGTAGGCAGTATTTTCCGCGGGAAGAACGACAAAGAAGTTGAGAAAAAGATCAGGGAGCTAGAAGATGAAAAGACAATGGACTCCCAGATGGCGATATTTTCTGGAACAGATAGAGTATATAAAGACGAAGTATTTTCTGGGGCAACTCTAGGTGCGGTATTTGGAGGGGTAGATTTAGACCTAAGAGATGCAAAGTTTAACAAAGACACCGTAATTAAAGCGTTTTGCCTATTCGGCGGAATCGACATTAAAGTGCCAGAAGACGTGCAGGTTAAAATTAAATCTGGATTTATCTTTGGCGGAGTATCGGACGAAAGAAAGGGCGATTCCAGTAAAGGTAAATATACCATTTATCTAGATACCGCTGGTGGGTTTGGGGGAGTAAGTATTAGTGATAAAGCGAAGAAGGGGAAGAAATAGTCTAGCGGTTATCCCAACCGCCAGAGGCGCCAAAACCGGCTGAATAGCCGGACTCGTAGGCGTCTTTTTCTTCGTCTGATAAATCATCCAGGTCTTCGACGGACATACCGTATCCCGTGTACCACGAGCCAGAAATGCCATCCTGTTGGCCGTCTAGGCTACCTAGTTCTTCTAGTTCGCGCAGGCGGTCTTCGTCGATTTCGTCGTCGCCATAGTCGTCCATGTCGCCGTCAAAGTCTTCATCATCCTCATCATATTCATCGTCAAGGTCATTCTCGTAATCGTCGTCGTAGTCGTCCATTTTATTTTTCCTCCTTGTATCCGCGAAGCTTAGCGGAGTATTTATATAGATTTTGGATATGGTTTTCTAGAAAGTAATAATGCTTAACATAAGCAATAGCGAGAATCGTCACAATGCCAGTCATGATATAAAAAGCAAGCATTTCTAGAATGAATCCATACATAATAATACTCCAAGCCAAGATACCGAGCAAAATAAGCGCTACCGTTATAAAAAATAGCATAATCAGTAAATGAATCAGCCTCTCGTGCTGGAAATTTGTTACCATTTCTCTGTGATATTCTGCTAATTCTCCTCTGTTAGCGTCGCTAAGCTTCTCGCTAGCCTTTTTCTCGATAAATTGTTCGTATGATTTTATCATCTTTTCCATAGTTATTCCTTGGTATTATATTATCACACTTTATACCGTGATATAATAACCATAAATATTAACAAAGGATTTTATGGACAACAAAGAAATCTATAGGAAAACTTTGACATTTTCCCTTAGGCGATTAGCCTGGGATATGATGTCGTTTATCGTCATTATCATAGCTGGTGCGGCAGGATTTTTCTTAGCCGAGAAGCTAGCAAGTGCAGGTCTGGTCGGCCTAGCAATCGGCGTAGTTATTGGAATCATCGCGGTAGCAATCGCGTCGCATTTTGTTTCCTATGTGTTTAAGGCGGGACAAATTGCAATGATGACCAAGGGTATTACCGACGGCAAATTGCCAGACGATGTCTATGCTGAGGGCAAGCAAATCGTCAAAGAAAGATTCCTAACCGTAGCAGCATATTATGCAATAACCAGCGTAATTAAAGGAATCTTTAGTGAGATTGGTCGTGGAATTACCGCTGTCGGGCAGGCTGTTGGCGGCGATAATGGGGGCGCCGTTGGTGGAACGATTTCTAGTATTATCCAAACTATCGTAAACTACTTATGCGATTGCTGTCTAGGCTGGGTATTTTATCGCAAAGACAAAAGCGCCACAAAAGCTACCCTGGAAGGCGGTGTATTATTCTTTAAGCACGGAAAAACTTTGGCTAAAAACCTAGGAAGGATTTTTGGGATTAGCATTTTATCATTCGTCGTAATTGGTGGCGTTTTCTTTGGAATTTTCTACTTAATTACCTTAGCATTTCCTGGCGCATTTGAGACACTTGCTAATGAGTTCTCTAATATGGCTATGAGTGATGAAAGTGGAAAACTTACGATACTCGGCAACGCACAAAATCTTCAGCTTATCATTTCTGGCATTGGTGGCGTAGTAATGTGGGGTATTATTCACTCAACGTTTGTCCGCCCATTCATTCTTGTTGGCGTGCTTCGCAACTTTATTGAGTCCGGCAAGAACGAAACTATTTCTGAGACAGATTTGGAAGAGCTAGATAGTAAATCAAAGAAATTCAAAAAGCTCCGCGCAGAAGCGAATGCATAATAAAAACAATAAAAAAATACCCCAGCCATTGGGGTATTTTTAATGTCGTTTAATTTATTATAGCGATTGAAATGTTGAGATAAGCGGCAAAACAAGTCCAAAGCAGGTACGGGAGTAAACACCAGAAAGCAGGTTTTGAAATTCTGAAAGAAATAGCCATTAAGGCAATTTCTAGAACCCACATTACGGCGAGAACGGCGAAGGCAACCCAATACAGGCCAGCATTAAAGAAAATTGGTGTCCAGATAAAGTTTAATACCAGCTGAGCTCCATAAACAATCAGCCCGGCTTTTGCCAAAGATTTCTTAGCCTTCCCGCCATCACGGTATTTCGCATAAATCAAATACGAAGCCACACCCATCAGAACATATAAAATTGTCCAGGCTACCGGAAAGAGCCAGGCTGGAGGTGCGAGTGGTGGTTGATTAAGTGCACCGAATTTCATCATAGTATCGCGAGCAATAAGAGAGATAATAAACCCGCCACCAAGAGGAATCGCAATACAAAGCGCAATGCACCAGATTTTCCCAAAAGTCGTCAGTTTGCCTTTTTTAGATTTTTGCTTTTTTACCATAAAGACTCCTTAATTTTTATGCTTTTATTATAGCATACACCTGTTATAATATCCCTATGAAACTTTTACTTCATACCTGTTGTGCACCGTGTAGCGTCTATTGTATTAAGACGTTGCGAGAAGAAGGCATAGAGCCAACACTTTTTTGGTATAATCCTAACATTCATCCATACGCAGAGTACAAAGCGCGAAGAGATTGCTTGAAACAGTATGCTGATGACAAAAAGGTAAAACTAATCTTAGAAGATACTTATGGTTTAGATGAATTCGTTTGTGGTATTTTTAAAAATTCTAGGGCTAATCCGCACGACCTGGAGGAAGCATTGCTCCTGCGTTGCCAAAATTATTGCTATCCAAAACGCCTCAAAAAAGTTTTTGAGTATGCAAAAGAGAATGGGTACGACGCCGTATCTACAACCCTTCTATATAGTATTTATCAACAACATGACATCATAAAAGATTTAATGGAACACTTAGCGAAAGAATATGGAGTTAATTTCCTCTATCATGATTTTAGAGAAGGTTGGCAAGAAGGTCAAGAAGAAGCGCGCGCTGCAGGGTTATATATGCAAAAGTATTGTGGATGTGTATTTTCGGAAGAAGAGTCTATGCTAGGGCGAGAAGTTGCAAAGAAAATGCAACAAAAAGGCGTCTCCCCAACTAATAAGAACGTTAGGAAAGTCATAGAGAAAACTCGCAAAAACGGGAATCTCAACAGAGAGAATTTGCGAAAAAATATTTAGCGTTTTACTTTATTTAGTGTATTAATTTTCTTAAAATTAACTTTCTCTACGGCTTCGCGAAGTAAGGCTTCGGAACCATAGTGAGTGCTCATGCCAGGCGCATCCGACAGCATATGTTGTGCAAACGGAAAAGTAGCGGCGCGTTCTAGAGTGCCTTTGATTTTACTAATGTCGCCAGTAATTTTGGCGGAGCGAACGCTAGATAGCGGAATTTCTAGAGCTTGTTTCATTTCTTCCGGGAAGAAAGTAAGCGAGAAGAGATCCCCGTCTGGCTCTCCAGCAAGTCGACCATAAGCAATTGAAGTATTGCCTTCTATCCAAAGTTTTTGATCTAGTGGACGCATCTTAGATTTATTTAAGTTCGTTTCGCAGAAAATTGATTTTCTACCGTCAGAGCTTTCCATATCGCAGACAAAATCACCTTCACAAGTAGTTGTCATTACGACGCCACGAGAATCAGGAGAGCGGAGACCATGTTTTTCGTCATAAGAAATTGTGTCGCTAAGATAGTCCATCATAATCCAAGAAAGCAGGCCTGTCTTAGTGTTTTTTGCTACCAAATAAAACTCAGTCCTAGCACCCCAAAAGACGCTAGTATGGATTCTAAACATAGACACTATGCCATAGTATTTTTCTGTATCTCCTTCAAAAATCGCAGATTTTGCTGGAACAAAGTCATCTGGTAGATATTTTTGGATTTTGTCTGGTTCGTTGATTTCATAAAAAAGAAATGTACAATATGGTTCTACCACAAATGGCATTTTGTCGGCTTTCTTGGCGGAGCTGGTGACAATTTTCTTCTGAAGCCAAACTGGCAAATATTTCATTTTGGTTTGGTAATACAGCACCTTACCCACTTCCATAGGATCAACTAGGCGTTCTACACCCTTAGAATATTCTAAAACGTTCATACTTATAATTATAGCATTTTTTGAGAAGCAGAAATTACATCTTCAAACAGAACGCTTACCGTAAGCGGGCCAACGCCACCGATTTTTGGAGTAATCGCAAAAATATCTGAACGCTTACGCACTTCATCATCTATGTCGCCAACTAATACGCCACCTTCACTAGCTGTACCGGCATCAACAATAACCGCACCGGGACTAACCATTTCACTCTTAATAAGATGCGGAACGCCTGTGGCAGAAACAACAACATCAAAATCTTTTAGCAGAGACAAATCACTATCGTGCC
Source organism: Candidatus Saccharimonadota bacterium (assembly GCA_017652765.1). GTDB lineage: Bacteria > Patescibacteriota > Saccharimonadia > Saccharimonadales > Saccharimonadaceae > Nanosyncoccus. Next base: position 8,312 of record JAGCAJ010000008.1, read on the forward strand.
GGAAAACCGTAACATCCACGCCAGAGTTCTTCCACATACGTTCTAGCGGTGCACCGACTAGGCGACCACGGCCAACAAGGGCAACTTTTTTGTCGGCTAGTTCTATGCCATGCCCGGCGAGTAGCCAATTAATCGCTGTGGCAGTAGCGCTCTCAAAAATACGTTTTTCTGAGGTGACGATTTGAGACAAACCGTCCACGTCTTTTTCTGGCGCGATAAGATTCACGACCTCATCCGTACGATCTTTATCTAGTAGCGGAAGCTGAACAATAATACCAGAAACAGTTTTGTCAGCATTCGCCATACGAATTACGTCACAAGCTTCGGAGACCTCGGAAACTTTTTTATCGACTACGGTGACGCCTATGTCTTCGCCGTATTGTTTTTTAAGGTTAACGTATTTTACAATCACGGGATTGTCGCTATCGCGAATAATTAGAAGTTTTGGAAAAATCTTCTGCCCGCGAAGAGACCGCACTAAGTGTGCCTGGCGTTCCTTAACGAATCCGGCAAGTTCGCGACCGTTTAGCTCTTTCATTTGACAGAGCCTTTCTTGGCGGATTTTGCAGGAATTTCTACTGGCTCCTGTTCCAGTGTAAATCCAAACTTCTCGCGAACGGTATCAATGATTTCTTTTTTAGCGCTAGCGAGATCGGAATAAGCATGGGCGCTTTCGTTAATAAGCACAAGCGAAGCTTTGTCGGAAACGCGAAAGCCGTGCAATAATTTTCCTTTAAGTCCGGCGGAGTCAATTAGGTATCCAGAATTAATCATCTTCTTGCCGTCTGGTTTTTCCCAGACCTTAATTCCCTTATTCTCGGCCTCTTCCGCTTCTTTTTCGCTTAGATAAATATTCTTGAAGAAACTTCCAGCACTAGGAGTAGTAGCTGGGTCTGGTAATTTTTCTGCGCGAATAGCAGAAACTGCGGTGCGAATATTTTTGGGTGAATAGTCCGTAATGTTATGTTCGTCTAAATATTTCTGGAGAGAGCTATAGAGTGGACCCTCGATATATTCTTCGTTTTCTAAGACAAAAGTGACGGCAACAATGAAATATCTGCCAGCGTCTTTCCCTGTGTTAAAAATTGTGCTTCTGTAAGACATTTTCATATCTTCGCGTCCGATTACGACTAGCTCGGAAGTCTTAGTGTCATAAGCTTCTATACTTTCAACAACCTGGGAAATATCCTGGCCATAGGCGCCAATATTCTGGACTGGGGCCGCACCAACAGTGCCAGGGATTTTGCTCATGGCTTCTACGCCGGAATAGCCACGCTCCACCGTCCAAGCCACAAAATCGTCCCAAACTTCACCGCCAAAAGCACGCACAACAACTTCGTCGGATGTCTCGGAAATAACTTCAATACCTTTAATCTTATTAATGATAACTACTCCAGGGAAGCCGTCGTCCGTAGCGATAGTATTAGCGCCACCACCAAGTATAAAGACGGGTAGATTTTTGTTTTTTGCAAAATTAAAAGCTTCTGGAATATCTTTTAGACCTTCGATTTCATAGACATACCGGGCGTTTCCGCCTAGACGCATAGTAGTGAGGGTTGATAATGGAACATTTTCTTTAATAATCATACTTTTTATATTATACCATAAAAGCAGGGTGTTGCCCTGCCATAATACCTGGTACGCCCGGGAGGATTTGAACCCCTGACCTTCAGGACCGGAACCTGACGCTCTATCCAGCTGAGCTACGGGCGCATGCAAAAATATTATACCATAATCTAGCCAGAGTGGCGACGCAGCCGGCCTAGACGGAGCTAGGCCTGACCGTTATTATCATTATTATTGCCGTTATTGCTGGTATTGTTATTATTGTTATTCTGCTGGTCAATAGCTCGATTGATACGTTTTAACGCGTTATAGTCTTGCCTTGTCGCCGTACGATTGTCAACTTTATTCTGGTAGTGCTGACGGAATCGTTCCATCCCTGCGCCCGTTAGTCGCGTATTGAGTGGGGCTCCGTTTGCCTGGCGAATAGTCTGACCGGCTGGGCGGTCTGGCTGTATGGCATTGATACCGCCACCACCTCTTACGTTGAAGACTCCGCCAGGCTGGGCGCCAGTGTTAAACCCTTCTTGAAGTTTATCGAGAGCTTTCTCTTTGGTAATATCGTAAGTGCCGCCTTCGCGACCCTCTTGCTGGGCGCGCGCGGCGAGCTCTGCGAGAAGTCGCTTGTCGCTATCGGAGGCTCTGTCGCCAAGTTCTTCGATAGACCCCTTGCTTTGGCCGTATAGTTCTGCACCGTTTGTAACATGGTGGTCAATAGCGTCATGAACATTTTTGGCGTTAGAGCTCCATTGCCCATAGTTCATAGTACCACCGTTTGCGCCCTTAACAGCATTGCTTCCTTGCGTTATTTGCGAGGCATATTCAAAGCCCATAGCGTTGCTGGCGCGGTAATTCTTGCTATTATCACCCGTGGCAATTTGCTTTGCGACCTTACCGAGCACGTCTTCATGGCCGTCATAAACACCACTCGCGGAATCCTTTTTAAACTTTTGGATAAATGCATTAGCCGTATCTTTGCGACGGCCAGCAATTTCTGCGATAGCGCGAGCGCGCATGACATTACCAGAAGCAACAGCGTTATCATACATACTGAAGAGCTCGACCTGGTTTTCTCCCTTGTCTGTGTTATCATTAACAATGTCTATTTCCGTAGCAAGCTGCTCCTTCTCTGCGGCCATCGCCTGCGAACGCTGGTACTTCTGGAAGAAATCTGGACTATTGAGGTTTTCTTGACGTTGCTGATCAGATAGATATTTAGCGTAGGCGCCACGAGCTCTAGCGCTAGCGCGACGGTTCATACCTTTCATACCAGGCACTCTACTAAAGATAGAGCGACCTTCTGCTATGTCCATACGGCGACGACCAAGCCAGTTTGCATTGCCATTTGCATCAACGCCGGCGTTCATACGAAGTTGCATCTCTCTAGCAGTGTCAGAATTACCAATAGCGCCAGTAAGCCTCCTGCTCACACCCTGGCCAAAGCCAGAAATCCTAGCACCGATATTACCCATGGCACTCATAGAATTTCGGAGTAGCGTAGGGATGAAGAAGAACGGAACCACGCCGACGAGCATAGCGATAAGTTTGCCGAGGAAGCCAACGTCAAGAGTCATAAGGACGCTACTAGCAAAGGCAGAGCCACCCATAAGTGCGCCACAAATTGGATAAACGATGAGTGCACCTTCAAAGGCTTTGAACCATCGGCTGAAGATATTCTTAGTATTTGGCAACATGTAGCAAGCAAATGCCACAGGTGAAATGACCACCAAGATAACTATAGCCGCCTGTCTGACGCCAAGGATAATGAAGAAGAATAATACGCCAAGGAGAGTAGCAAGCAAGCCTAGGAAGAGCGGGATGATGATAACAGCACCCCAGAGACCTACGGTCCCGACCGCGAGAGCTCCGACCGCACCACCTACGGCCAGGGTCATAACGGATGAAATGGCGGCCGCGCCAGTACTGCTAGCGCTAAGGCCCTCTACTTCGACAGGGATGTTAGCGAAGAGCGAGTTTAACCCTACGCCGAGAATATTAGACAGATCTATCGCAAGTAGACAAATGATATATGACAAATTAATTAGAATTGCAGCCACGATGAGCTTTGGTAGAATACGCTTAATACCAAAGTTGTCGATGCCAAATCCAGTTACCTGGGAGAAAATAACGATTAGGAATACGATAACAAAGATGATGTTTGCGAAGGACTGGAAAATTTGCCAAGCTTTATAAACGTTACCACCGATTTCGTAGCTCTTGGCGTTGACCTCGAGGAAGTTGGAAACGATGCTATCATAAATACTCGTAATTGTATCCTGGACGAAGCTAATGATTGGGCAGAGAATCCAGCCAAGCGCGCCAGCAGAATTAAAACAATCGACATCGTCGGTGTTGGCAGCCGTAGCAGCACTGTCGCCACCACCGCCAGCGCTATCATCCTCTTCGCCATACATAGAGAAGTTGGCGTCTACTACACTAGAAGCCCATACACCATCCACAGAGTGGGAAGCAAGATAGTTTAGGATATCCGTAACGCTAACCGTCTTGTACCAATCGTTGCCATTAAACCCGATAAAATCTTTGTCTGAAATGTTAACATAACAGTTCGACTTAGTCTCACCGTTTTTCTCTAGGTTGACTTTTATGTCTTTATAGCCGTTACCAACAAATTGGTCCTTTTTGTCGTCCGGAACGCCACAAATCATGGCTGTAGCATTTTCGTTGAGATAGATTTGGTAAAGACTAATTATTTCTGCTGGAGCAAATGAACTGGTAGTCGTACCAAGGAGGTTTTGGGCGGCAGCTTTACCGCCGGCCGCGTTAGTGGCAAATTCATTGTCAACGCTTTTACTTGTAGTAGTTTCTAGATTACCTTTGGCGTACATCCAGTATCTAGTTCCATTCTCCGTCGGAATAGTTACGGTGTTTAGCTTGAACTTAGGGAGACAAGAGCTAGCAAAATTCTCCCCCTTGGAACAGCCGACTTCTTGTGGCCCCATAGTGTTGCCGTCCGCCGCATTGTATGACACAGTAATAAATCCTGTACTAGGCTGAGTAGTAAGCAGATACGGGTCTTTTGCTCCGTTACTTAGACCCGAGGATGACCCCTCTACATACATCTTACCGTCAATAAGATTGCCACTCTCGTCGACTCTGGCGCAGATTTTGGCTGTTTTGTATGTAAACGAAGAGACCGCGCCATCCACTGTTCCATCGTTAAGATATCTAGAAACATCAAATGTCACGCGATTACATTGCACGCTATCTTTTTTGCCGGTAGGAGTATAACCGACCTTTTTGAGGAACTCACCTTGCTGGGCTGGATCGTCAGAGTTTAAGCCATCGCTAGTGCCACTTCTGCTTAGAACTTCTTTTAATACCTGTTTACAGGTGAGCGAGCTTGAGCCGGCGCCAGTTGGGAGTGCGCCAACCGCGGTATTATCGTTCTTAGCTAAATCTTGGAATTGATAGACGTCAGCATTAGAGCCAACGTGGACTGGGGAGTTCATGCGGCCGTTGTAGCAAGTGTAGAGTGCAGAGACGAGAGCTTTCTTGGAAATCCAGTTTTTGTCGTATAGCTGGTCGTCAGCGCTAACCGAGACGGTAGAGAAAATGCCAGTAAAAATTGCTACTGTCGCAAGAACTAATGAAGCGATAATTATTCTAGCTTTCTTCATTTTCTGGCTCCTCCGTATTATCTTCTGTGTTATTCTCCGTATTGCTCTCCGTATTGTTGTCTTCTGGTGGAACGTCTACGGGAGCTTCGCTATAAGTTTCTTCTTCTGTAGGTTGTTGCATCTCGCTGTAGATAGTGCTGACACTTAGAATTAACTGGTTCGTGATAACGCTAATGCTTCTATCCATGCTAGTCTTTAGAGTATTAAGTTTTTGGTTCATTTCTTTAGCGGGGGCGGAACTATTTAACAACTTGGACTGACAAGTATAGTCAATAGCTTCATCTATGATGCAGCTATTAGAATTCAACAAATCAAACCAGTCTACAATAATGTCGCCACGCGCTCTTGCAAATTCGACGAAATCTGAAGCAGAATCGCCTTGCTCGGCTAAGACGTCATAAATACCGTTTAGCTCGTTTTTGAGTTCGCTACCAGCGCCAAGATATTTTTCTAGAAGGTCGTCGTCGGAGAAATTATAATCTTCGAGATAACTTAAGTAGAAAGTTAGGTTATCGTTACTAGCTTCAACAGTACTACTAAGATTAATGTATGATGCTAATTCTGAATTACCAAAAGCGGAATAGAACGCATCGTAATATTCTTTGGCGGTTTTGACATAGTCGATTCTGCCTTCAGGCTGGCCAAACATAGCGTAAGCATAATAATATGGGCCAAATTCATCAAGGTCAGCTGGCTCTTCTGTAGAATCTTCACCAGAAATCATCCAGTTGGCGTAACGATTGAAGGCTTCCTGGTAGCTAAGTGTAACCGACGTGGCTTTGGGCGCGTCTTTTGGTTTATTATTAATTACCATTACCACCGTGAAAATAGCTAGGGCGACGAGGGCGATGCCACCGAAAATTAGGCCGAATTGAATGAGGCGACCACGGTTAATTCCCTGTTTTGGTTCCTCAGTAATGATATTGCCGGATGGATCAATCAGAATGTCACCAGTACGCGGAGCGACTTTTTGGAACTGGTGCTTGGCAAAAGGCGAATTCTGGGTAGCGGATTTTCTGTTACTGTTAAGATCCGACATGGCGCGTGCAACATTAGCACCTGTCGACAACGTGCCAGAATTGTTAGCGGTATTATTAGCTGGCTCACTAGAGAATGAAAATCCCCCGGCAGGAGCATTGCCAGGACCACTGTTTTGACCTTCTGTTTGTTTTGGATCCATTTGGAGTTATTATACCATAAGCATTTTCTAAAAACAATCATAATTTAGCATCAAAAAGTCCCCGAAATGGGGACTTTTTGATTTGTTAGGCTAGTTGCTTAGCACCGCCCAGATACCACCCTATTACCTTAGAGGCGGTCAATTAACGTAAAGACTTACGGCTAGCAATGTAGTAACCAGCAACAGTAACAACGGAACCAGCACCAATTACACCCGTTACGACAGAAGCAGGGCCAGTAGTTGGCATAGCTGCTGGAGTGTCGTTAGGGAATTTGTTGTCTTCCTGAGGTTTGTCTGGTTCTGGGGTTGGGGTAGGTTTGTCACAACCTTCAGTTTTCTTCACCATAACGAAGGCGTTATCCTGAAGAGTAGTTTTGCCAACACCAACTTGACCCCAGTTGACTAGTTTGTTAGTACCACAAACCATGTCTTTGTCTACAACTTTGGCGCGGAAACGAATGTAAGCGTCACCGTTAGCGTTGTAACCACCAATGTTGATACCGGTAGTGATAATAGTATCGTCATTGACAACTACGCCGTTTTTGTTAGTAGTGTTATAAAGTTTGGTAGTACCTTTGATATACTCCATGTTGTTTGGAAGAATATCTTTTACCATCACATTGTCAACGTGCTGGGAAGAGGTATTTTTGTAGTGAATCTGATACTCAACGGTATCACCAACGTTGGCGTCAACCGTATCCTTAAAGGTTTTGTCAGAATCACCAATCTTACGAACAGTTTTCTCAACAGTGTAAGAATTATCAAGGTAAACGGCCTTTACACGAATAGTAGTGTAAGAGTCGTACTTGAAACAGCCCGGGATGTTACCATCGAGAGCAGAGTAACCGATTTTAGCACCGTTGCTAGTAATAATGTTATCGGAAAGTTTGATACCGCCGTTAGCGCCGATACCGTTGTTTTCATAAAGGGCAGAACCCTCAATGTAATCAAGGTAGAAAGCACGACCGTCGGCACTCTTAAAGACTACATCATCGTAAACACGAGTTGGGTTTGCGTTGGAAGAGTCGATAGAACCCTGAACAGAGAGGCTAGTACCAGCCTGGGTAGGAAGGGTAAAGTGAAGGGTCACATCCTTTGCCATACCTTTTTCAGCGTTAGGGTTGTTGTTGTGAGCGTAAAGACGGACAAGGTATTCCTTACCATCTTCAACGGTAATTTCATTAGCATTCCATTTGTTGGCTTTACCGGAGTTAACACCAGTATTTAGACGAGCGCCAACGAAGTTGCGCTCATCACCACCAATTTCTGGGTTGTTAGTGATAGAGTTAAAAGTAACTTTGTCGCCTAAAAGTGGCTCAATGTTACAAGTAGTATAGTTTGCGTCACAGTTAGTGAGCGTATAGGTCTGGCGGCCAGAGGCGTTGCCAGAGTTGTCACCCCACGCCATGACAGCAGGAGCGACGTTGACTCCGATAATCCCGGCTACAGCCAAGACAGCGGAGGCAGTCTTAATAATATGTTTCATAAAAATTCTCCTTTCAAAAAGAATTATTAGAATTATTTGCTAGCCGAATTTTTAATTTTCGTCTTAACCAGATTAAAATCGAATCGTCTCAGATGCAAATTCTTGGAGTTATTTTTGGAGTTCCCAGAGCCCGAAGGCTCTGGGATATAAAAGAGCTAAAGTGTGCTAATTAATCAACGGGGGGCTCGTCCATAGCGCCATTGTCGCTACCTGCGGAATCGTTGGATCCACCAACATCAGTATCATGTACTGGGATAGGATCGGGATCCGGAGCATCGCCGTTGTCAGTGTGGTCAGCCTTAGGACCTTCATCGTGGGGACCGTCGTCATGAGATTCGGAGTTACCCTGCTGGTACTGAGAATCCGGAACGTTGTCAGACTGACTGTTGCCCTGGTCGGGCTTCTGAGGTCCCGGTCCGGGATCATCGTTTTGTCCGCCACCCGTGTCGGCATTACCCTGAGAACCAGAACCCTCATCGGGATGTTTCTCTTCCTTCCTGTCCTCTACTTCGGGCGTATTGTCCGGTTTTGAAGAAGGAGTAGGATCAGATGGAGTATTGTCTTCTACCTCAGGTGTGGACGGAGTACTAGACTGAGCCTCGGGAGTGCTCGCGGACTGTGGCGTAGTTTGAGGAGCGGCAGGCTGAGTAGTCTGCGTCTTAGGGGTAGAGGTCTTTTTCTTGGTGGTCTTCTTCTTTGGCTTTGACGTGGTAGTCATATTCAGAACTTCGGGACGTTTGTCACGATAGTTTGCGCCAAATCTGATACCAACCTTGCCGTTCTTGAGGTAGAACGTAAACGTCATAGACGCTAAAGTCTCCTCATAATTAGCGGGTGTGGCCTGTCTCATGCTAGAGAAATCTCCAGCAATAAGATGATAATGGTCACCTGCTTTGGCGGTTAAAACCTCTCCCTTGGTCTCTCTAGGCCAGAGGAGCTCGATAAGAGCGATAACATATTTCTGGTAATCCTTGTTGGTGTAGTAAATACCATTGACCTTGCGGAGCCAGATGTTAATGCCTTTACCCTCGGCACGAGCCGTGTCGGTTAGATCGATGTACTCTCTACCGGCTTTCCAGTGATCGATGAGGTTAGTATCCTCACCGATTTTCTGGGATGTAACGAGTCTCATCCAAGATTCAAAGAGAATCGGATTCTCAAAGAATTCGCGGAAAAGCTCCATACGCCAGGCCTCTAATTCTTCTTCAGAGAAATCAATCTTTGCGCCGTTTTTTGCCGCTAATATCTTCTGTACCTGCTCGTTCGTGAGGTTGAAAGGATAGGATACCGCATCATCAATGGGCTTCTTATCCTTCTGGAGACCAGCCTTAACGGCGGCATAAGGTCTCTCGTCGTCGGTTACCTGCAGAGAATTATAGGTCAGAGGAGGCATACGCACTCCATCAGGGTCTTTCCCATAACCTTCGAACTGAGGATGATTCATAAAGAAATCTTCGACTGCGTTTTCGTCAATGTCGGGCTGTTCTTCAAGAAAAGTCTTGAAAGCTTCAACATCTTCGGTGGTCAAATCTTCTTTATAGGCAAGCTCGTCTTTGTCGATGTCCGGATCTTCGTCGCGGATATCTTCGTACGTGCTAGCTTCGGCAGAATTGTCTGTCGTTTCCTCAGTTACAACTTCGGAAGCGCCGTCAGGTTCTTCGGCAATTTCGCCGGGAGTTTCTACGGTAGCTTCTTCGGTGCTAACCATGGGCTCTGCTAAACTTTTTACTACTTCGGGTTGCTCAGTATCTCTAGACATAATCTTCGGGATTTTCCAGAGGCCGAGACAGATTAATGCGATTGCCAAGATGGTAATCAATGCGGTTGTCAGTTTCTTCATATCTCTCACCTCCTTCTTAGATGAGTGCAAGAACTACAATAGCAATAGCGAGAATCGCTATAAATCCCCAGGCGACAGCGATACCAATCGTGTCAACGCCAGGAGTTTTGGCAACTCTTCCCTCTTTTTTATTCTTTTTGTCTACCAAATTCTGGATTCTGTAAGCGCTAACTGCGCCACAGATGAAAGGTAGAACGATAGGAATGAGCCAGAGAAGCCAGAGCGGGTTAAACTTGTTTTCTGTTCTGTGGTAAACCACGGACAGAATCAAGAGAACTGCATAGAGAGCTGAAAGAATGTTCCAGCTGACTCTACGTTTTCTACCTTCAAGGTTGATAGCCTGGAATAATGCAACAATCACGAGGAGAATTGCATAAAACCAAGGGCTAACCCACTGGAAAACTGCGCCGAAAATGGTATTTATCAGGATGTAAAACATCCAAACCCATGAAGCGAGCGGTTTTTTGCGGGTCTCCTTTGAAGAATCGTTGGCTACCTGGACCGAGAAAAGTCCTACGGCTGAGCCGAGAATTGTAATTACAACTACGTCGAAGAATGTTAACTGATCTAACATAATTTGCACCTCCTGTATATGATATTTTCGGGATATATGTGAACAGGAGGCCAACCCTCCTGTAGTAGAGAGTTAGTAGCACACTTCCAGATACATTTGTATCTGGGATGATTCGATTTTAATGGTCGTCACTGAGATGGTGCTTTGCAACTCTTCCCAATAGACTGATTCCATTATAGCACACTTATGCTAAAAAGTCAATGCTAAAAACATATTTCGGTTATGTTTGTAACAGGGGTGGTAAAATGCTTACGGTGTTATTTTTGGCGATTTTGCTTGATTTTTTATTAAAATTATGCTTTTTGTGAAAATTCTAGTGGTAAATCGGAAAACGTTATTGGTATTTTTAAAAATGCTATTGGCAAGTTTTAAGATAGTATTGGTAAAATTTGAGATGGTTGTGGCATTTTTGGGCATTAAAAAGCCCCGCGATAGACGCGGGGCCAATACCATATTGCTCCCTCCAAATTGAATGGTGTGTGCATACTCTCTTCCCGGGCGGAGGGAGCATCAATAAGGAGGTGTTAAGTGGTAGCCTTGCCAGCATTATCAGGAGCAGGGTTACCACCGTTGTCGGCTTTCTTGTTGGACTTTTTGCCCTTTTTGGGCTGATTCTTAGGCTGATTCTGAGACTGGTTAGCTTGCTCGGACTTCTTTTCCCTCTTGGGGAGATGAAGCTTCTTCCTAAGCGCAAGTTTATCGCCGTTGAATTTATCAACGTAAGCCTCTACTTCTTCTATAGAAACTCTGTCGCCGAGGTTACCCTCTGCGTCGACCCTTCTATAAAAGGCCTTGAAGACTTCCTTCGGATCAACACCGTAGGTGTCGATTTCCTTCTGGATAGTAGCACAAGCTTCTTTGAAGGTTGCGTACTCTTTGTTGTCTTCGGAATCTTTGGAGTTGATAAACAGTACCTTGAACGGAACGAATTTGTGGTCGTCAGCTTTCTTGGCTTCTCTGATAGCATCTTCGACGAGTTCAGGATTCTTCTCTAAAACTTTAGGGAGAACCTTGCTCACAAAGTCAACAGAGAGAACTCTGTCGTCCTCGATAGCGCCAATGATCCAGTCGCGAAGCTCGGGGGCCATCTCTAGGCCACGATCAAAATCGTAAATCTTGTCAGCAATCTTGCTGTAGAACTTAAAATCTCTCATCTGGTTTCTTGCCTCCTTAGGCTGTGTGGGTGTGGGATTTTCGGGTTTCTCTGTATTATCCTCAGATACAAGGGCTTCTTCAATAATTCTAGCTGATATACCATCAGCTTCTTCCTTTGAGAGAAGTTCATCATCTGCGGGTTCTTCTTCGGTAGCTTCCTCAGGGGATTCATCCTCTGCAATAGGCTCCTCTTCTACTTCGGGCTCTTTGGCCTCTTTTTTATTGGACTGTTTAGACTCTTCTCTTGCCTCTTCGGCAGGAGTTTCAGGTTCGCTGGTAGAGCTATCCTGCCCTGCAACTTCTTCTGCGATCTCTTCCGCCGGAGCGGCACCTAAAACTTCTTTTGCTCTGTCCAAAAAATTCTTCTTTGACATAATCAATTCCTCCTTATTTTAAAGAACTCTAATTTTAATAGCTACAATATGGTATTGTGGCGTCCATTATATCACACATGCTTATTTTTGTCAACTGTGGTACCATAATTCTTAAGCTTTGGCTTGTGATATAATAGGGGTATGAGTTTGATGAAAATAGCAGCAGATTACGCTGCAAGACACCAGGATAGATCGGATTTTAAGCATTCTTCAGGATATGCTAAGGCGCAAAATAAAGAGGGCTTCGGCGCGACTAGTACGGCCAGTTTTGAGGCGAGAAAAGCGATAGATGAATCACGGAAATTTGTAAGGGGATACGGTAATTCCCAGATAGCAAGTAGGTTGCGACCCGGAGAAAGGGCGCGCGTATATGAGAAGCCAAGATACGGTGAAGATGCTGGCACCCAGGGACAGAAAGATACAGGAATGGCGAGCCTAGCAGACAGAAAGAGACAGTTCAATGCGGGCGGACAAGACACGAAGAAAACAGGGGTGGTATTAGGCGATGCACGGGCGCCACAGGTGCCAAGAACACCAACAGGAATCTAACTTAGCCAACAAAAAACAGCCGTCCAGGCTGTGTGGTGCGGGTAGAGAGAATCGAACTCTCATCCCAAGTTTGGAAAACTTGTATACTAACCACTGTACTATACCCGCAAATGGGGCGGGTGACTGGAATCGAACCAGCGACCTTCTGGACCACAATCAGACGCTCTAACCAACTGAGCTACACCCGCCATAGTAAGCTTCTCCCCCATGGCAGAAATTATAGCATATTCCTCAGAAAAATGGAAGGAGTCTAAATGGCTCTAACTGGTAAAAATAGCATAAGCGGGATAGATTTTGGCATAAGCATATTGACTTTTACACATAAGTGTGATATAATGTAAGCATAAGGTTAAATAATTAACCTTATAAAATTGTACATTAGGACTTAGGGACAGTATTCGCGGAGGTACAGCCAGTGGCGTACCAAAAGAAAGATACTTATTGCGGTCAATACAGAAGGAGTCAGTCAACTGATAACAATAAGGTCCGTTCCAAAAGTCATGCAAATAGATAAGCCCCCAGAAATGGGGGCTTTTGCAATACTGTTTTATAAGGTTATTCCTGGAAGAAAGCCAAGTAAACTACAGCGCCAAGACCCGCGCCGAGGATAACTGTTAGGACAATAGCTAAAGTCATAGCAAAGCTATGGGACTTTGGCTCTGGGGTGGAAATAATAGAGGCGCTATGTTTAACGGGGGTGGATTTGGCAGATTTGGTGGACTTAATAGGCCTAATAGATTTGGTGAATTTGGTGGATTTAGTAGGTTTAACAGGGGTGGATTTAGTGGCACCGGTAGCAATAGAAGTAGTGGAAGCGGTACTAGAGAGAGGACGTTTTTCTACGCTAACAGAGGTGAGGAAACGGGAACGGTCCCCTAGTGGGATGATTGAGTGCTTCTTTGGGGCGCTATCGAACAGAGGTTTTGGCTCTTCGACGAATTCTTTGGCTTCTGCTTCTAGGTGGTCGGAAAGCTGGTCTTCTAGGTCATCAGCAAGGATATCTAGCTCGTCTAGAGCGTCGAGCTCCTCATTAAAGTCGTTAACTTCTTTGGACAAATTGTCTGTCAGAACAGGAGTGGAATCGTCGTCAGCAAAACCGGCGAGGGCGAGGGTGAGATCGTCGTCGTTCATCATAGGTTCGACATCGTCAAAACCGGCAAACTCGTCAAAATCCTCTGGCTCTGGAGTAGGTTTTGGAGCGGGTTTTGAGATAGGCCTTGGGGTAGGCTTTGAAATGGCCTTCTGGGCGGGTTTTGAAGCGCGGGGAGAAACTCCGGAAATTTTAATAGAACGAGGGCCGGATTTAGCAGGTTTAACAGGGGTAGGAGCCGGAGCGCGGTGAGGAGTTACAGTTGGACGAGGGATCGGATGAGTAACAGGGGGCTTGTGAACGGCTGGACGAGAAGTTGGGCGCGCAAAATCAATGCGAAGACCGCGCGGAGCGACAGGGCGACGACGCGGAGCGGCGTTTGTGGCGACCGTAACCGTGGTCTTTTTGACGGTTTTTATAACTGGCTTTGGAGTAGGCTTTGAGACAGGTTTTAAGATGATCTTCTGGGCGGGTTTTTCAACTTTTTTGGACACGACAGGACGAGCCGAAACGGCAGGACGAGGACGCTGTGGGGCAAAGTCAATATATCTTGGCATTATTTAACTCTTTTAGCTATGTCAATTATATCAATAAATTGATCAGCAATCAAGGAGGAGCCACCGACGAGGAGGCCATTTACCCCTGGAATAGTGAGGTAAGCGCCACAGTTAGAAGGGTTGACGCTACCGCCATAGAGGACCGGAACGTCTTCGGCAGTCTTGCCAAAGGTGTCTTTTAGGTGTTTTCTAATTAAATCAATGCTGGCGGAAATATCATCCGGAACGGCGATGTGGGCGCCTTTAACAGAGGAGATAGCCCAGACAGGCTCGTAGGCGATGATAATTTTGTCTAGGTCCTCTTTAGCGATATCAGAGAGGCCAGAGGTGAGCTGATCGCGCAAGACATCAGCGGTCTCGCCGAAAGTGCGCTCAGATTCGGTCTCGCCGATACAGAGGATGGCGGTGATATTATTGCGGACGCAGGCGGAAACCTTATCTCTAATATCTTTATCGGTTTCATTAAAAACATAGCGACGCTCGGAGTGGCCAACAATACAATAATCCACTAGGCCACGAAGCTGAGCGACGGCAGTTTCTCCGGTGTAGGCGCCAAAATCACGGGCGCAACAATTCTGGGCACAAAGCTTAATTTTTTTGCGGTCAAGCTGGAGAGATAGAGGCTGAAGTGCAATCAGAGACGGCGCAACAGCGATTTGGATACCACGCGATACAGGGATGCGTTTTAAGAGTTTATGAAGATAGATGGAAGATTCACCGATGGTGAAATTCATCTTCCAGTTGCCCACGATATAAGTTCTCATACTGATATTATAGCATAGTTGGTTTGGGATTTTTGTCGACTTTTTAGCATAAACGTATTGACTTTTAAGCATAAGTGTGATATAATGTAAACATAGAACATTAAAACTTATGCTTGTATTAGATAAGGGGTGATTATTTATGTTAAGAAGTATAAAAGAATTTATGGTTTTACTGTTGACAGGTCTCGCTATTTTATTAACTTATTTTGGAGGCACATGCGCCTACCACTACATCGATCAGAATGTACCAGTTGTCATTGAAGGCACATTGCTAATCTATCATAATTAAATAAGAACTTTAAAACTCCCGTGGAATCCGCGGGAGTTTCTTTTGGTCTTTATAAGGTTATTTCTTCTCTGTAACGCCGAGAATACCGCGGAGGGCGTAGGCGGTATCTTCGTGGCTTCTAACAGTAATAGTATCTATTCCCATCTGGACAACAGGGTAATCGTTGCCACCCGGCTGGGTCATATCACCAAAGTAGAGGATCTCATCTTTTGTAACTTTTAGCTCTTCTAGCATGTGGGTCATGCCAAATTCCTTGTTCATACCAGGGGTGATAGCATTAATAGAGGTCGTGCCGCCAATTTCGTAGTCGAATTCTGGGGCGATTTCCTTGCAACGGGCGACGATTTTTTCACGTTTTTTGCAATCTGGGTCCCAAGCATATTTCTCTTTGGTGCCAGCCTTTTGACCTAAAGCAGAGAAAGTAACCTGAGAAAGGCGATTTTCAATGATTTCGTCACCATCTTTTAGCTTATCTTCTTCCCAGTAGCCGAGTTCCTTGGCGGAAGTTTCGATGGCGTTTGTGATTTTTTCTACTTGTTCATCTGTTAGAGGATAGTTATAGACCTGTTCCCACTCTGTACCGGTGTAGCGGTAGTACTGGGTACCCTGAGCGACAAACAGATGGAGATTCTTGAGTTGGGCAGGGGTAGCACCGCGCTCGACCAGCCTATCGACAATCTGGATTAGGAATTGGTCGAATTTCTGGCCAGAGATAGGGCAGATTTGATAATAGTTAAGACAGTCGTTTAAGAGGTCGGCAATCTCGTCTGGAACAGGGGTCTTGGCGATATTTAAAGTTTGATCAATATCAAAGGCTAAAACTTTCTTCATAGTAACTCCACTTAAGTATTAAGATGATTATAACATATTATGATATAATACTCTTATTATGAAGTTATCAGAAGAGCTAATTTGGCGCGGGTTTACCGCCGAAACTACTATCAAAGACCCTAGCGTGTTAGATACGATGGAGAATAAAACATTCTATTGGGGCGCGGATCCATCGGCTGATTCCCTGACAATTGGGAATTTGGCAGCTCTGATGATGTGTGCTTGTTTTGTGCGACACGGATACAGACCATACCTCCTAGTTGGTGGAGCGACGGGTCAGATTGGTGACCCAAAGGAAAATGGTGAGCGCGAGCTAAAAACCCTAGACGAAGTAGAGCATAACAAAAAATGTATCGCTGGGCAGATTAAGCGCGTGATTAATACTGACGAAGTAGTAATGGTGGATAACTATGACTGGTTCAAAAACATCAATTATATTGATTTCTTGAGGAATGTTGGCAAGCAATTTTCGATGACACAGCTTCTTGATAGGAAGTTTATTCAGAATCGTATCGGAGAAGGTGGAAGCGGGATTTCTTATGCGGAATTTTCTTATACGTTAATCCAGGGATATGATTTTTATCACCTATACAAGACATACGGAATCCAGTTGCAGCTTTGTGGAGCAGACCAATATGGAAACTGTTCAAGTGGCATTTCCCTGATTCGCAAACTAGAAAATGCCGAAGCGAATGTCTGGTCTACGCCTCTAATTATCGACCCGGTAACAGGGAGGAAATTTGGCAAATCCGAGGGGAATGCGGTGTGGCTAGCAAGTTCTGATAATGGACAAGGAAACTTTACGACGATATTTGATTTTTATCAATTTTGGCTAAATCAAGCAGATGAAGCGGTAGAATACCTCCTAAAAATTTACACGGTACTAGAAAAAGAAGAAGTAGAGGAGATTCTAAAGAGACACAAAGAGCATCCAGAACAAAGAATTGCGCAACGTGCACTAGCAAGGGGCGCAACAGAGGTGGTGCACGGAACTGAGGCGGCTGATGCGATAGAAGGCTTGACAGAGAAATTATTCAGTAAGGACGCTAGTTATTCTGCAAAAGATATAGAAAATGCCTCAAAAATCCTGCCCGTAAGGCCGATTTCTGCGACACTAGTAGAAGACCTAGTATGCTCGGGATTAGCGAGCTCTAAGAAAGAGGCGCGCACGTTCATTACGGCGGGAGCCGTATCTGTAAATGGTGAGAAAATCACCGACGAAAATAAGGTGTTAAACGCGCCGGCTATCTTAAAACGTGGCAAAAATAAATTCGCTGTTGTAATGTAATTTTAAGCGGTTTAGACCCTAAATTTGCTGTTTTGTGGTATAATAAAAGAGTTTATGGAAAAAACGGCTAAAAATTCAAAAAACAAGAAACTAAAGACTGCGAAGGCGCCGAAACGGAGTCTGCTTGCTCGTTCCAAAAACAAGGGGATGAGCACGTATTCTAGTTTGGTACATCGTAGCAAAGTAAAACGTGATAAAAAAGCTAGGAAGAGGGCGGAAGATCTAGCTACTCTGCCAAAAGAGCCATGGAAGAGATTCTTGGCGCATTTTCATCCAAAACGCGTATTCCATTATTGGTTTTCAATGCGCGGACTCAAAACTTTTGCAAAAATTTTAGCCGTATTAATATTACTTACTATTATTGGAATTGGTGGATTATTCCTATATTACAAAAAAGACCTAGACGCTATCCAGTTGGACGAGCTAAAGGTGTCGGAAACCGTAAACACGTACCTAGACCGTAATGGCGAAGTGTTGTGGGAAGATAAAGGCGACGGCGATTATCGCTTAGTCGTAGACGGAGACCAGATTGCTACCTATATGCGCCAAGCTACGGTTGCGATTGAGGATAGAAACTTCTATAATCACAACGGCGTAGATCTATGGTCACTAGTGCGCGCGGCGTTCTCTACTCTTTCTGGAAAGAGCGTACAAGGTGGCTCTACCCTAACACAACAGCTAATTAAGCAGGTCTATTTCTCTGATGAGGCAAAGGATAGAGGCCTAACTGGTATTCCACGTAAGATCAAGGAGGCAATTCTAGCTCTAGAAATCGAGAAAATGTATTCTAAGGAGCAGATTATTACGATGTATCTCAATGAGTCGCCTTATGGTGGTCGTCGCAACGGTGTAGAATCTGGCGCACAAACTTACTTTGGGAAGAGTGCAAAAGATCTAACATTAGCAGAATCTGCGCTACTTGCGTCTATTCCGAATAACCCAGCCGTACTTAACCCATACAATGAATACGGGCACGAAGCGCTAATTTGGCGTCAGCAATATACGCTAGACGTGATGGCGGAGCTTGGATACATTACCAAGGAAGAGGCCGAGGAAGCCAAGCAAGAAAACGTACTAGACAAGATTCTACCTGAGACAAATCAGTACGACAACATTAAAGCGCCACACTTTGTCTTAACCGTAAAGAATATGCTAGAAGATAAATACGGCGTGAAGACAATGCGCGCGGGCGGTTTTACGATTAAGACCTCGCTTGATTATCGTGCACAGCAGATGGCAGAACAGGCCGTGGCCAATGGTGCAGCTCTAATGAGCAGGAATGGTAGCGATAATATTGCGCTGGCGTCCGTAGATGTAGAAACTGCGCAAGTGATTGCGATGGTCGGGTCGTCCGACTGGAATGCGCCGGGCTATGGCGAGCTAAATGCAGCGACATCCCAGCTAGAGCCGGGCTCATCGATTAAGCCAATCGTAGATTATGGTCCGTTGTTTATGCAACGTGAGGGACAAAACTATGGGCCCGGGTCCGTATTAAAAGATGAGAACATTGACTCTATCTATTGTGGTGGATATAGCGGTGGTTCTTGTGCGCTACGTAACTATACGGGTCAGTGGTACGGTAATGTGACGATCCGTCGTGCGCTAGCTGGCTCCCTAAATATTCCAGCTGTAAAGGCGATGTATATTAACGGAATCGACAATAGCCTAGAGGTAGCAAGACAACTCGGTGACGTTTCCTACTGTGCAGGTGAAGGCGTAACGGGTGGACTTTCTACGGCGATTGGTTCTGGTTGTACTGTAACGCCGATTGAGCATGCTAACGCTTATGCATCCGTAGCACGTGGTGGCGTGTATAAGGAACTAGCTTATGTGCTAGAAATGAAGAACTCCGCTGGCGATGTGATTGAAAGCTGGAAAGATAGCGAGGGCAAGCGTGTTTATGATGAACAAGTAGCCTATATGCTTTCTTCTATTCTATCCGACGCCAACGCAAGATCTATCACGTTTGGCTCGCAAGGTAGAGCATTTGGATTTGTAATTCCTAATGTATGGACCGCGACTAAGACTGGTACTTCTACGACTGCTAATGCTTCTATTGCGAAGGACTCTTGGATTATGAGCTATTCGCCAGTAGTAGCAACGGCGGTTTGGAATGGTAATCACGATGGGTCTGGTCTAGCGACATCCGACAACACGCTAGTACGTCGCGTAGTGAATGACTATATGGCTCCTGTACATACAGAGCTCTATGCTAAGGAAGGCAAGTGGACGGCTAATCAGGCTATTCCTCAGCCAGCTGGCATGCAGAGATTAACCGTAAATGGTAACACGGATATCTGGCCAAGCTGGTATAATTCTAAGACTTCTGGTGTAACGAATGAGACATTAACATTCAACAAATATACCAAGAAGCTCGCTACGGATTGTACACCGGCAGACCAGAAGATTCAGATTGAAGCAACCAAGACGATTGACCCAATCACGAAGCGTGAAATCTGGAACGTACCGGATGGATATAATCGCGATGAGAAAGATGACTGTAGCTATAAGGGGCCAAGCGTAACATTATATTCTAGCGACGGATCGCTAAAGGCTAATATCCAATATGGTTCATCTTCTTCGGTGAGCTGGACTCTCTACGAGAATGGCGCAGCATACAAGAACGGTAGTACAAGTGATACTACACTAGCTCTACCTTATGACGTAAAAGGTAGTAAAAATGGCACAAAGCTCAAAATAACCGTCACAGATAGTAATGGTTATGAAAAGAGTAAAGAGTGTACAGTAAATAAAGGGAGCTGTTCCTAGAAAAATCGGGCTTTATAGCCCGATTTTTTGTGGGGTGATGATTCTGATTTAGATTTTTTTGGCGAAGATGATGCGACCAGCAGAAGTTTGGTGGGCGCGGACGACTTCCGCGCTGATTTCTTTGCCGACGAGTTTAGATGCGTGGTCTATGACGACCATAGTGCCATCGTCTAGATGGCCGACGCCCTGGCCGCGGTTACTACCTTTCTCGGTAATCTTAATGCGGAACTTAGTGCCGGGGGTGGTGTTACCAAGTAAGTTCATGGCGAGGTCATTAACGTTCAAAACGTCGATATGCTCGGTAGCACAGACTTTATTGAGATTGTAATCATTGGTACAAATTAGGCCGTGATACTCCTTGGCTAGAGAAATAAGACGCTCGTCAACTGGGGTGCGGTCGAGCTCGTCCTCAAAAATTTCGGCATTACAAAAGACAACACGTTCTAACTCGCGAGCAACATCCATACCACGGCGAGCAAGGGCACGCTTGTCATTGTCCTTGCCGTCGGCCAGGAGCTGGAGCTCGCGAATAACGCTACGCGGGATTAATAAATTATCGCCGATAAATCCAGTCTTGGCAACGGCGAGAATACGTCCGTCTATCAGGGCGGAAGTATCAACAAAAACCTTACGGCGACCGGATCTTTTGGTATCTTTTTTGAGATTTTTTATCAGGATAACCGTAGTCTCCGCAAGGAGAATCAAAACAACTACTAGGATTAAAATTTCCATTCTTATATTATACCATATTTATCAAATCTTCGCCAGTGAGACGAGCGTGCTCGGCGTTATCGTGCAGGATTTTATGGTATTTGTCGACAAGGTCCTGACGATTTTCGCGATAAGCGATATCGAGAGCGAGATCGTAGCGCGAAGCGTGATTTAGGCGGAGCATTTCAAATGGAGTCGTAGTAGAACCGCGCTCGATAAAGCCATGAACAGAGAGACGATGCTGATCGGAATAATTAGAGAGAATGGTACGGAGGGCGTCTGGATAACCATGGAAATTGGCGATAATCGGCTTGTCGTAAGTATAGTAATCGTTAAACTGGTCCTGGGTCATCTTGGCGTTAGTCGTGCCGACAGCGTTGTAAGACAGGGCGTTAATCCCAACAAAGCGAAAACGGCGACCCGGAATGTCCTCACGAAGAATGTTAAGGGCATAAAGAGCTTCGCGCGTTGTAATATCACCAGCAGAGGTAAAGATATAATCTGGATCGTCGTCCGAAGCAAAGCCAAAGATACTGGCGCCGTGATTATATTGGAAAGAGGCGTGTTTTCTATCTATCCAGCGAGGCTCCATGGTCTTGTTAAATGTTGTAAGATTTACAACATTTTTGGAATTGTACATAAATTGGAAGCAGGCAGAGGAGGCAACGTCATCTACTGGAAATAGAACGTTGGCGAAGTCGGTCGGCTGGGAGAGGAGGGCGGAAATAAGAGCCGGGGATTGGTGCGAAAAACCATTGTGGTCCTGACGCCAACAAGTACTAGTAGAGAGCAAATTAAGAGCCGGAACGGAGCCACGCCAAGAGACTTCAGAAGACTGACTAAGGAATTTAAGGTACTGGAAAATTTGGGAAGTAACGATAGAAAAGAAGGATTCGTAGCTAGTCATCATTCCCTGCCCGCCGGATAAAACGTGGCCGACCATGACAGCTAGGAGTGTGTTTTCTGAAAGAAGTTCCACGATGTGGCCGTTTTCTGATTCTGGCATATCCCAAGGTTTTTTAGATAGAGCCCAGGCGCGAGTACTGGAATCGTAGGCGGAGTCTAGTTTGTTTGACGTAGTCTCGTCGGGAGAAAACAGATAAAAACTAGAGTCCTGGCGCAAGGCGTACTTAATACATTCGCCAAATTTCTCGGCGGAAGAGGCGCGGTCTATGCCTGGATTTTTGATCTCGTTAGGGCCTAGAAGCTGATCTGGGAGGAAGATATGTCTCATAGTGTAAACCCTTCCTTTTTATTAAATAGCTCGGAAAAGCGGTAACCCTCTAGCCAGACTTGGAGCAAATGTAGTTCGTCTGGGTCGGTCTTGGCGTGTTTTAGTGGGATTTGGTGGGCGAGGAAATTGCCAGCAACCTTTTTACCATCTACAAAAGTAGGGCCGGTCTTGCCTTTTTCTGATTTCATGATGATGAACGGATTCTTTGTATGAGAAGCAACATCTAGGGCATCCTGGAAAGCATTAGTGTCTTCGCCATTAACCAAAAGCGGGATATAGCCAAATCCCCGGATAAGTTCTAGGAGTTCGCGCTCGGATTTCCTAGCAGTAACAGTAGGGCCAGAAATTTTGTAACCGTTAAGATGCAGTACGGGGAGAACCCTGCCGTTAACGTCAGAGCCAAGAAGCTTGCAAAGATTCATCGAAGAAAGAGCAGTAGCAGTTTCGAATTCGCCATCACCAATTAACACGGCGACGGTTTTTCTAGGGTGGCCCAGCGCGGAACCATAAGCCGTGCCTAGGGCGTAACCTAGTTCCCCGCCCTCGCAAATTACGCCCGGAGTAACGGGGCTAGCATGCGACGGAAAGCCGCCTGGCCAAGAAAAATTACTACAAATATAAGCAATACCGTCGGCGTCTGGAGTGGCCTTGGTGTCGACTTTTTCTAGATCGCCGTCGATGAAAAGATTGGCCTGTAGAGCCGGGAAACCGTGGCCAGGACCTAGGATGAAGGAGAAGTTAGGGTCTTTACCATAAAAGTATTTAAGATTAGCATAGGCAAGATTAATGCCATGACAAGTACCCCAGTGACCGAGCAGGCGAGGTTTAATATCGTCAAACGTTAATGGTTTTTCTAAGAAGAAATTAGATTGCAAAAAAAGTTGGGCGACAGAAAGGTAATCGCAAGCGCGGACGCGACGCGAAATCCATTCCGGATTGATGCCCAGCCCATACATACCCTAATTATAGCATAAGCGATTAGTAATTTCTACCTTGGGCGAAGCTATAAAGTCTATTGACTAGCTCTTCAAAAACTTCTTCGCGAGTCATGTCGGCGCGGACCTGGACGAGGAGGCCTAGAGTTTGATAGTGGAAAATGACCGGCATGGTTTTTTCGTTAAATTCATCAATGCGCTTCTTAAATACGCCACGGAATTTGTCGTCTTCACGCTTGGTGACTTCTTGGCCGGATTCACGTTGGCCGGCTTCTTTGACGGCTTCCCAACGCTCTTGGACATCAGCTTCGGAGATATTAAGCAAAATGGCGGCCTTAATCGGGTGGCCAGCCTCGGCGGCGGATTTCATAACTTCGTCTTCTTCTCCGGCCCAACGACCGACAGAGGAAAGAACGAGTGAAGAATCTTTTAGATCTTCGCGCGCAAAGTAAGGAAGAACCCATTCGTAGAAGATATCAGTAGGAGCAAGCGCGCCACCTTCGGTGTAGTGTTGATTTTTTTCTTGTTCCATAGCACGGATAATCATACCAGAAGACAAGAATCTAGCACCTAAATTTTCGGCGAGTTTAATGCCGACGGTATCCTTGCCACTCATAGGTAGGCCAAAGATATTAATAGAGCCCGTTCCCAACCACTGTTTAATTGCGTTAAGTTTTTCTTCCATAATTTGATTATAACACCTTTAGATATTTTTTACTTTGACCATAGCGGGGCGAATAACGTTACCATCATAGGTATAACCAGCGCGAAGAGTCTCAGCAACGACTTCTTTTTCCCCTTCGCCATCCTCCATCATGACGGCGTCATGTAAATCAGGATTAAATTCTGTGCCGGGAGTAGTGTTGATTTTTTGAAGTTTTAGTTCGTTTAATGTTTTTTCTAGGTTTTTTTCTAGAGGTTTGAGCTCTGGGGTAGCGGAGATAGCGCGGTCAAGGTCGTCTAGGAGGGGGAGGAATTTCTTGACGGTTTCGTATTTAGCAAAAGCAGTAGCCTGAGATTTTTGAGCGTCTATTTGTTTTCTATAATTCTCGAAGTCAGCGCGGGTGCGCTGAAGATCGTTAGTTAACTCGGTGATTTTTAAAAGGTTTGGATCTGATTTTTTAGGCATTGTAGACCTCCTCTAACATATTTCCTGCGCGACGGACAAGCGACATTACACGGCCGTAGTTCTGGCGGGTAGGGCCAAGTACGCCAATATAGCTATTGTCGGAATAAGGCGAGCGGAACTTACTAATAATTAGTGAAACGCCGGAAGTTTTGCCGATGGGGTTTTCTTGACCAATGAAAATATTGAGTGGCTCGCCCGGGGCAGCTTCACGAAGCCAAGGCTCGAGATTGTCAAGTAATTTGGCGACGCTCTGGACGCGATTAGTATCCATGAACTCTGGCTGAGTAAAGAGGCGAGACATGCCAGCGAGATAGAGTTGGTCGCCGATAGTAGCAAGACCCAAATTCCCAGTAAGCTCAACAAGGGAGTCAACAGCGCCACGAATGGCAAAGTCAGCACGTTCCTGGGCGTTGATGCGAAGCTCGATAGCGCGAGTACTACGGTCGTCTCCGTCAGAAAGCAGGCGGGCGGGGTTGTCCTCACGAGGCTTGTCAGAAGCGTGATTCATTGCTTCGGAAAGGGAGTTAACATAGAGACGATAGCCAGCGTCGGTCGGGATGCGGCCGGCAGAAGTATGAGGCTGGACTAGATAGCCGGCTTCTTCTAGTTTGGCCATTTCGGCGCGAATGGTAGCGGAAGATACGCCAAAAAGCTTAGCCAAAGTGACAGAGCCAACAGGGGCAGCCATCTCGGCGTATTCTTCGATAATAGCAAAGAGAATCTCTTTTTGGCGTTTAGTAATATCCATATCTAAATTATAGCGAATTAGCACTTAAAATGCAAGAGTGCTAATCGTCGCGTTTGAGCATAACGGTGAAGGCTTCGGACGGGATATCGACCTTGCCAAAACGTTTCATACGGGCCTTACCACGCTTCTGTTTATCAAGCAACTTGGCTTTTCTGTCGCGGTCGCCAGTATGAATCTTGACGGTAACGTCTTTTCTGTAGGCACCAATAGTTTCTCTAGCAATAATACGTGCGCCGATAGCAGCCTGGAGGGCTACTTCGTAATTTTGGCGCGGAATGACCTGTTTTAGTTTCTTGGTGATGTCTCTACCGATTGCGTCGGCCTCGGACCTGTGACACATGATAGAAAGTGCATCCATTTTTTGGCCGGCGACTAACACATCTACACGCACCAAATCTTCGGCGCGATAATCTTTGAGTTCGTAGTTAAAACTAGCATAGCCGGAAGTAGAAGACTTGAGCTGGTCGTAAAAATCGGTTAGGAGATTAGCCATTGGGGCCTCGAAGTCAATCACGGCACGGTCTTCAATATAGGATAAATTAGTTTGGTGCCCGCGTTTTTCTACGATCAAATTTAGGACATTACCAATCATGTCTTTTGGTACGATAATCTCGCCCTTCACCCAAGGCTCGCGAATCTCTAGGACTTCGTTCATGTCGGGCAAATCGGCAGCGGATTTAATTTCTATTTCTTCACCAGAATTTAGCGTAACCTCATAGTTGGTGGATGGATTGGTGACGACTAAATCTAGGCCAAACTCACGCTCTAAACGTTCGCGAATAATGTCCATATGGAGAAGACCCAAGAAACCGATACGAAGGCCAAATCCTAAAACGGGAGAATTCTCCGGTTCGAACTGGAGGGCGGAGTCGGAAAGCGCTAATTTTTCTATGGCTTCTTTCAAAGTTTTATAATCCTCGTTAGAAACCGGGAAGAAGCCAGCATAGACAAATGGCTGGACGTTCTTATAGCCCGGCAGAGGTGTGGTGGCAGGAGATTTAGCAAGAGTAACAGTGTCGCCAACTTTTGCTTCACGAGTAGTTTTAAGGTTAGTCACAATGTAGCCGATTTCGCCTTCTTCTAGCTCTGGTTTTGGGGACATTTCTGGTTTCAAAATACCAACTTCTAGAGCGAGGCCTTTGGTGCCGGCGGCCATCATTTTGATTTCACTGCTCTTTGGTAAAACGCCGTCAAAAATACGAACGTAAAGAACCACTCCACGATAATCGTCGAAATAGCTGTCGAAAATTAGAGCCCTCGTGGCGTCGCTTATCTCCGACTTGCTCGGACAAGGCGCTTTTTTAATAATCCTGTCTAGGACTTGCTCGACGTTGAGGCCGGTTTTGGCGGAGACGCCGATAATGTCGGAGCGGTCGCAACCAAGTAAATTTACGATTTGGTCGGAGACTTTTTCGACGTCGGCAGCGGGAAGGTCGATTTTATTAATGACTGGAATAATATACAAATCTTGTTCTAAAGCCAAATAGACATTGGCAAGAGTTTGGGCCTGGATGCCTTGCGTAGCGTCCACTACTAAAATCGCGGTTTCTACGGCCTGTAAGGAACGGCTGACTTCATAAGAAAAGTCAACGTGGCCCGGAGTGTCGATTAGGTTTAGCTCGTAACCTTTGTAATGCATCTGGACGGGGGTAAGTTTAATGGTAATTCCCTTTTCCCGCTCCAATTCCATAGAATCAAGAAGCTGCGCTTTCATTTCGCGCTTTTCTACGGTGCCGGTAAGCTCCATCATACGGTCAGCCAAGGTAGACTTGCCGTGATCGATATGGGCAATAATACAAAAATTACGGATTTTGTCGGTATTCATTACCGTATATTATAACATAAATTCAGTTTTATTAAACTTAACTAGATGGTCTTTTGGGAGATTGAATTTTTTGCCAGATTCATAGGTTTTGATAGCATGCAAAAAATCACGAAGCTGGGGGCGAGTAGCAGAAATGCCAGAACGGGCGAGAATGGCACGCAAAAGCTCTTCGGCAGTAGTACTATCCAAATTTTCAAATAGGGACCGAGGATAGGTACTGCCAGACGGTAAAATCTCTGAAGCTAAATCTTCGATTTGACTACGCAGAGCTTCTTGGCGAAGGCCGATAGTGAGCAATATTACGCCGGACGAAGGGTTATCATACAGAAAATCATTTATAATTGGGCGGACACGATTACGGAGATAATCATCTTCGTGGTTGGTTGGGTCTTCTCGGAAAACAATTTGGTGTTTATCTGCATATTCATAGATTCTCGACTTAGGCCAATAAAGCATTGGGCGGGCGATGTCAGAATTAATCAAAGCTGTAATGCCTCGCCAACCGGTGCCTCGCAAAAAGTTAATGGCAACAGATTCGCAATAATCGTTCAGGTGATGTGCTGTAAGAATAATGCCTTTTTGTTCCTTGGCGAGATTTCTTAAAAATTTGTAACGCGCTTCACGGGCAGTTGCTTCGGAGACGTTTGGACCGAGGCTTGCTCTACCGATATAATATGGAAGGCCGTATTTTTTGGCATAACTTATGACGAACTTTTCGTCTGCGTCGGCGGACGGGCGAGTGCCGTGATTAAAATGTGCGACAACTACGTCTTTTTCGTCTTTTAACATATGTAGAAGACACATAGAGTCGATACCACCGGAAATTGCCAAAATCTTTTTCATATTGCATAATTATAACATGAACAGCTTAATTTTTGGCGCTTGTGCTATAATGAAAGTATGTTACTAGAATCAACTAGGCTCTTAAATTACCCTATTCTTAGTTTACATATGGGCGGGATGATTGCCAAGACGTCCGAGCTAGTAGTCGACCCAAATAATCTAAAAATTATGGCATTCAAATTGTATGGTCCGGAAGTCGGCAAAGAGGCTGGAGAATATTTGCGCACGGAAAACGTACGAGAATTTTCGGGGCTGGGTATGGTAGTGGATTCTAGCGATGATTTTGTGAACAGTGATGAAGTAATAAAACTAAAAGAAATACTAGACCTTAATTTTTCTCTAATCGGTATGAAAGTAGAGAGTAAAAAGGGCACTAAGCTTGGGAAAGTAGGCGGATATTTTGTAAATACCGAGACGTGGCAAGTGCAACAAATTGTCGTAAAGCGCCCACTGATGAAAGCATTTATGGATCCGGAGCTTTTGATTGGAAAAAGTGAAATCGTAAAAATTACAGACGACAAAATCATTGTAAAAGACGAGGAGTCTAAAATTCGGCAGAAAGCTACAACGGAAGATTTTGTACCTAATTTTGTGAATCCATTTCGAGAACAGCGTCTTTCGACTGCTGATAATCAAATCCTTGACGAACCAGATAACTAATTAATTTATCCGGTGTGTATCTACTGCGTTTTTTGTTGATGATTTTTTGAATTTCGTCGGCGTCCGAACGTTCGGAATTGCCTAATGATTTTTCGATAGTGGCAGAATCAATGCCTTTTTGGCGGAGCTCCTGGACGAGGCGTTTTTTGCTAATACCCTTTTTATAGTAGCGATTTTCTACGTAGAATTTGGCAAAATTCTCATCGCTGACGTAGTTTTTTTCTATGAGGCGCGTAATAACTGCATCGATGTCTGCGTCGGTGTAGAGCGGAATTTCTTTAGTTTTTAACTTGAATTTGATGCGCTCTTCTTTGGGCTTTTTGCGATTATTTAGGGCTTGGCGATTCATCATTTCGCGACGACGACGCTTCTGGACTAGATGATCGCGAACTTCTTTAATGGAATGTGGTCGGGACAGGGCATATTCTAGCGTACTAGCGTAGAGCTTACCAAACTCCGAGGCGTGATGACAATCGTTTAGCTCGCGCGGGGTTAGGCGCCGACCAACTTTAATGTGAAGGTCGACGACCTGGGCGATATCTAGAGAAAAATCAAACTTGTCATTAACAAAAATATTAACGCGATTCTCGGTCTTGATGGCGGGCTTGATGGCAGTAATCAGATAAGGACGGCTAGCGTCAGGAGAGTCGCTAGAAGATGAAAGTTTAACAATATCCACGATCTTTGAACCACCCGTCTAGGATTTTGAAGAATGTTTCATCTTCTCTTAGCGGTTTTTTGACGTAGTCTTTTAGGAAATCTTTTAGCTCGGAATATGGCACCCACTTGACCTCGGAGACCTCTTCGTCGTCGAAGTGAAACGCATCCTCTTTGTCTGTCCAATCAACACAATAAGCCCAGTAAACATTCCTCAGATTGCGCCAAGCCGAGCAGACAAACTCTAAATCCGCAGGAGTAACTTCTGCGCCAATTTCTTCCCTAGCCTCGCGACAAGCGGCATCCTCTACCAGCTCACCATAGTTGATGTGGCCCCCGGCAGAAATGTCCCATTCGCCAGGATAATTATCGACTTTGTCGCCACGTTTTTGGAAAAGCAATTCTAGACCGTTGTCTCCATGACGATAAAGAAAAACCACAGTAGCACCATAAACACTACCATCCTTAGGATTACCAAGCGAGGACGGATAGCCGCCGGTCATCTCTGGCTTGCCGGTCTTATCAAACAATTGCCAAAGTTCGTCGTGATGCATAGCTACTTAGATTCTCCTGAATCTTCTTTTGAGGGGAGGGCCTTTTCGCGGACTTTGGCTTCAATTTCTGCCATGAGCTCTGGCTTTTCTTTGAAGAGCTTCTTGACGGCTTCGCGACCTTGGCCCAAAGTCTCTCCGTTGTATTTCACAAAGGCGCCAGATTTTTCTAGGATGCCTTTTTCTACGGCGAGGTCTAGAATGTCGCCAGTTTTGCTAATACCTTCATTGTACATAATGTCGAATTCTGCGGTACGGAAAGGTGCAGAAATCTTGTTTTTGACAATCTTGACCTTGGTACGGTTACCGGAAATATTGTCGCCATCCTTTATTTGGCCGATACGACGAATGTCGAGACGGACAGAAGCATAAAACTTCAATGCGTTGCCACCGGTGGTAGTCTCAGGATTACCAAACATGACACCGATTTTCATGCGAATTTGGTTGATAAAAATAACAGTAGCTTTGGATTTGCTAATAATACCGGTAAGCTTTCTCATGGCCTGAGACATGAGGCGAGCCTGGAGACCCATCTGGGCATCGCCCATATCGCCGTCGATTTCGGCTTGTGGAACTAGGGCGGCGACAGAGTCGACTACGATCAAGTCAACCGCACCAGAGCGGACTAGAGTCTCGCAGATTTCTAGAGCTTGTTCGCCGTTATCCGGCTGAGAAATAAGCAGATCTGCAGTGTTGACACCGATTCTCTTGGCGTAGGCCGGATCTAGGGCGTGCTCTGCGTCGATAAAGGCAGCCTGGCCACCTTGTTTTTGGATTTCGGCGATAGCATGGAGAGCTAGAGTAGTCTTACCGGAAGATTCTGGACCATAAATCTCTATGATACGACCCTTTGGGTAGCCACCGCCAAGTGCGAGGTCTAGAGAGAGTGAGCCAGACGGGAGAAGCTCTACGTCAATCTTCCTAGTTTCGCCAAGCTTCATAATAGAACCGTCGCCAAATTGCTTAGTGATTTGAGCAATTGCAAGACTTAGGGCTTGGCTTTTGCCGCTGCCTGGCTGCTCGGTTTTTTCGGATTTTTCAGATTTTTTTGCCATTGATTTTGCTCCTTTGAAAATAATTATACCTTATTTTACGCTCCACGGACAAAATCATAAGAGATTTAGGCCAGACAACAATTTGAATGGCGAAGCTGTGTCCCTAGATTAGCATGGGCGGAGACTTGTCTGCAAGCATGGGCGTTTTGTTTTCTATAATTTTCTTGGCTTTTTGCTTTTTTAATTGAGAGAAGATAAATGTTGTAAAAATTACAACAATTAGCGGGAGATATAATAAAAATATGAGTGGATTGTTAGCATCCATAGAAACAAGAAAACTCTTTTGCTCGCCAAAGAAATTAGCGACATTAATCTGATAATCTAGGATAAACTGGGTAGCGCATCCAAGCGGAGCGGCTAAGACTGGAAAAATAATAGCAGAAATGCCCGTCAAAAAGGTCAGACCCATAGCGATAGAAACCGTAGGCAAAATAAGGAGATTGGCAAAGATAGAAATTAGGGAGATTTGGCCAAAGTAGAAAAGCAAAACCGGAATCGTGAGCAAACCCGCAGAAGCGGACGAAATCAGCGTGGCAAAGACAAAATTAGGGTTTCTGTCCTTGCCATAGAGAAACTTAGTAAGAAACGGGGCGAGAACTAAAATAGCGGAAAAAGAGAGAAAAGACAAAAGCCAAGCAAGATCCGTAACATAAAATGGATTATAAATTAGCGTAGCAGAAGCAACTAAAATAATAAGGCGAAGCGGACGAATTTCTCGGCCAACATACCACAACAAAAGCGACAAGCCCGTAACTAGCCCGGCGCGGAGCATACTAGGAGAAAGGCCGGTAATGCCGATAAAGAAAAGCGTGGCAGAAATAGCAGAAAGCAGACTAGCGAACCTAGAGAGACGGCCAAAGATTTTACGTGCAAAGCCTGTCAAAGTAGAAAGATGTGCGCCAGAAGCCACGATAATATGTGTGAGGCCAATGAGTTGTAAAGTTTCTTTAATTGTCTTGTCGACACCGGATTTTTGGCCAAGCAAGTAGCCTAGGGCGAGGCCACTTTCTGGGGCGGGAATGTATGCCTTGATTTTTTCTGCGAAGAAGTTGCGAATCTTTAAAAAGACATCACCAGGCTCGGGGCGAGAAATCTCTTTAAGCTCCGGGCGATAAATTGTCGCAATATAAGAGCCAAACCCAGAAGATAGTTCCCCGCTGATAGTAATACGATCGGAACGTTGAAGAGTTTTGTTATTTGCCTGGGTAAAAAGATGGCCGGAAACTGGTTGTGCGCCGTCTGGGAGATTGATTTCTAAATCTGATAAATTTAGGTTGTATTTACCGTTATTTTCGTCTGGGTCTTTAGAAATTGTGCCAGAAATTGTGATGTTTTGGCCAATAAACTGGTTGATATAGTCCTGGGAGATAAAATCAGGGCTAGCACGAGAAAAAGTTAGCAATATTCCAGCAAAAAGTGCAAGCGGAAGCATAATGTAGCGCGAAATAGCAAGCGACAAAATTAAAAGCGCTATTGCTAAGAATAACCATAACGGCGACACAAAAAAGCTAATGCGGAAAATGCAAACAATAATACTACCGGCAATAATGCCAAGGGAAAAAGTTAGAAGTAGGAGCGAAGCGTGGAGAGATTTAAATATCTTCATAGCTCCTTTACGGTTAGACCCACACCTGGGTCTATTATTAGCCGAAATAAAGCGAAATTGCAAGCACTAGCGTCAAGCTCTACCCGCGCCAACGATATTACTCGTTAGTCGTGGTACATGAGGAGGTCGAAGTAGGCGGAAAGGACACCGACGAGGACGAGCGGACCTTCTATGGATTTAATGAAATTAGAAATCTGGACGGCGAGACTGTCGAAGCCGATATATTGGGAAATGGTGGTAGAGAGGAGGGCTGTAAGTAGCGTAGCGAAAATCGCCGCCTCGGCGATACGGAGAATACCAAAAAGGCCTCCGCGTGACGAACGGAGATAAAGCAAAATCGGGAAAACTAAAATTAGCGCGACAAAGACGCCGGACTGAATGACTTCTAGAGGGAACTTGTCTATAACCTTGCCAATCCATTCGGCAAAGTTAACGCCGAACATATTGTAGACAGAAAGGCCAGCAATCATAGCAAGATGAGCAGGGCCGGTATGGTGACGGATGAAAAAGAAGAGGACGAATAGCGCAACTAATAAGCCTATGAGAATCATAGGCTTATTATATCATAAATGGTAGTGCTTATAAACTTAGGCGCCGACTTTGTCTTTGGAGTTCTTGCGAGTGGCGTTATGTTCGACGTACTCAATAATCTTAGACGCGACGTTTCTACCGGTAATTTTCTCAATACCGAATCCTGGAGAAGCGTTAACTTCCAAAACTAGTGGACCACGAGAGGAGCGCATAAGGTCGACACCAGCAACGTGAAGGCCCATGGCCCTGGCGGCGTTAATAGCGAGCTTCTTTTCTTCGTCGGTAAGTTTAATTGAAGTTCCCTCACCACCCTTGTGAAGGTTGGAGCGGAAATCATCGTCTAGGGATTTTCTCTGCATGCTAGCAACAACACGAGAGCCAACGACGAAGGCGCGAATGTCGGTACCGGCGGATTCTTCAATATATTCCTGAAGGAGAATGTTGGTACCGTCTTCATTGTAAAGATAGAAGGCTTGGAGAGCAGACTTAGCGGCTTTCTTGGAGTCAGCAAGAACGACGCCGTTACCGTGAGTGCCGGTAGCAAGTTTGATAATAACTGGAAGGCCGATTTGATCAATGAGGTCGTCAATGTCGGCGGAGTTTCTGGAGACAAGAGTCTTTGGAGTGTCAACGCCGGCCTTAGTCAAAATCTGGGCGGCGCGCAATTTGTCACGAGCACGGGTAATCGCGATAGAGCTAGACATAGTCCAGAGGCCTTGCATCTCAAACTGGCGGACGATAGCACAACCGTAGCGAGTCATATTGTTAGAAATGCGCGGAATGATGGCATCATAGCCCTCAAGTTTTTTGCCGTGATAGTGGACGTCTGGGTGTTTTTCGTCTAAAGAAAGATAGCAGTTCTTGTATTTAATAACATCAACTTCGTGACCACGAGCCTCGGCTTCTTCTACGAGACGCTTAGTGGAATAGTTGGCGTTGCCGTTAGAGAGAATTGCGATTTTCATATTGCTCCTTTCTTGTTAGTATATTTCTTGTAGAATTCGTGTGGGTCTTCCTGCAATTCCTGTCTTAAAGTCTTGGACTTTTTGATTTTGGGGGGTCGGTCTACTTCGGTCTTTGAGACGTCAACTAGGAATTTGTCGGAAATAGTGCGACGGCCAATTAGAATTGGGAAATTGTTGCGACTACGGTCGGAGAGATTGAAGAGGGTGCGGATTTTGTGCCCGGCAATATAAAGCGTAAGGTAGGCGCGGTAGCGAATTTGCTCTTCGCCAGTAGCACTACGCACGACTGCGACTTTGTAATCTCTGCGTTTGATGACTTTGCCGTTGTAAAATGGGCTAGACTCATCAAAAAGGCGGAATTTTAGTACGCCGTCTTTGTCTATGCGTAAATGGCTTACCCAGATAGAAGATGAATCTGCGCCAGTATCAATCTTGGCTGGGACGTTCTCGCGTCCGCAGATAGAAACTAGGGTGTTTGAGCCGAGAATTGGTAGTGTCTCTTTAATCATAGGAAAAAATCCCATTTATTAATGGTATGATTCTATTTTATCACAAAATTATTGACGTGTCAATAGGCTAATGCTAAAATAGGGGTATGGAAAACTTATATGAGATACCAGCGACGGAACTAAGTATGTCTTTGAAGGCATTTGTAGAAATTTTGAAGAAAAAGGGGTGGCCTAAGGCGGAAATTATCCGCGGGGATAGGGTCTTTTTAGAGCTAACGCGACCAGATGGAAAAATTCTAAGGACGCATTTTCTAACATCGCCTAAGACGAGCTATTTTTCTGGGATGATTGCGTCTGATAAGTTGGCGTCTTATTTCTTGCTAGAAAAAGCTGGGGCAAAACAACCGGAAACTTGGATTGTGCCGGAAGATTCCGCAAAGAGGGCCGAGCTCTTTACGCGGATGATAAATACGCATGGCAAAGTCGTGATAAAGCCAATCGGTGGAGCGCACGGAAACGGGGTATTTGTAGGAATTGATAGTGCAGAATCAGCAGAAGAAGCATATGCTAAAGATGCGGAAAACTCAAGAGTATTAGTACAGGAACAGCTCGTGTCCGACAAGCCGGAAGTAAGAGTAATCTGTATAGATTATAAATTTGTAACAGGGTTTGCAAGAATCCCGGCCATGGTTACTGGCGACGGAACACACACTGTATCGGAGCTAATTAAAATAGAAAATGAGACCCTAAGGACGCCGGCATACAAATCTAACCTGGCCTTCATCAATGAAGATGGGGCAAAAAGATATTTAGCACAAACTGGCAAAGCTGGTTATGTGCCGGCTAGTGGTGAAAAAGTACAGGTGATGGGGATTTGCAATATTGGGAATGGTGGAACGGTAAAAGACGTTTCCAAGGAAATCACCGAGGAACAGAAAAAGCTGTCAGAAAAAATCGCCCGCGAGTTTGAGCTACCAGTGATTGGGATTGATTTCTTTGGGGAGAACGTAATTGAAGTAAATAGTGGTCCTTCCCTATTCTATCCGACTGGCGACGATTCTGCGACGATTTGTGTAGAAAAATATGTTGAGATGATTTCTAAAATGGAGATTTAGAGAGCTCCGCCTTCTATGCGACCTTCGACCCAGCCAGTGCTGAGGTTTACTATAACTGAATCTACTCCGTTTACTGCTGGCTCTATACGATGCGTAGCCCAACCAGACGCATCACGAATAACGTATGACATTTTACCTCCAAAAAATTGTTCTTCTAAGTATAGTGCTAGTGCTTAGAATTGTAAAGACTAAATGCCGAGAGATTCGTCCGAAAGTGGGGCGCTAGAGAACGGACTTTCTAAATCGTCGATATAATCAACGACTTCTTGGAAATGCTCAATATATTCGTTTAGAGCTTCCTCGGTAATTGCCCCGGAAGACGGGAAGGTGTAATTAGTCTCGGGGAGCTTTTGGACTTCGTCTTCGTCCGGCAAGAAACCTGGGCGAGAGCGATCGAGATAGATATCTCCGGAGTTGTGATAGACAACTAGACTGACAACTGTAGTAATAATAGCAATACTGACAGAAAGAATGCCGAGGACGAGGAGGTTGTGGTTAGTTCTATTCGGCGACATCTTTTGCTCCTAGGGTGTTTTTAAGTTTTCTGACGGCGGTAAGATGCTCAGCAATAAGGTTTCTAAGGTTGGTCGTGGTGGTGGAGAGGACGTCGCGACGACGGCGAGTCTCAACGAGTTTGTTGTAAAAATCTTCGGGGTGGCCATAACAGTCACTAGCGAGCAAATCGTCTAAAGATTGGGCGTAGGAGGTGTATTCGGAAATGAAATTCTTGCGAGTGTCGACAATCTCGGAATGGAGCGTAGTAAGGTTGGTGTTTGGCTGGTTGGCGCTAACGAGACGAAGGTTAAGCGGAGTAATGAAGCTCCCCAAAATTCGCTCGTAGGAAGAGCCTAAATAAGAACGCACGCGAGCGTCGGTGCGCTGGAGAGAGCGGAGGGACTGTTTAATAGATGCGCAATTGTGAACGATAGGGTTGTTGTCTGGGTCGGTCATATCAAGTGCGGACGCAGGGCGAGACAAAAAGATAGCTAGCAGAATACCAACAATAGCTGGGAGCACAATATATCTCTTCATTGTATTAATTATAACATGTGGGTATGAAAATGGGGCCGTAATATTACGGCCCCGAAGTCAGAGAGAAAGGTTACTCAGAACGATTTGCCTTGACGGCAAAAGTTCCTTCCGAAGAATCCTCGGTAGTGCTGCCAAATTCGTAATCTTTACCGGGAAGGATAGCATTTAATAAAATACCAACCACGGCAGAGATGGCTAGACCGTTGCTCGGCAGACCCAGTCCGCAAACTAGAATCACGCTCACGATGATAAGGTTGCGCGATTTGGACAGAGAAACTTTGTTCTCGAACATGTTGCGGACGCCAATAGCGGAAATCATACCATAAAGAATGAACGAAATTCCGCCGATAATGGCAGTCGGCATGCTACTAATAACTGCGGAAACCTTGGGGATGAAGCCAAGGAGAATTGCAATTATAGCGGACAGACGAATAACGAATGGGTCGTAAACGCCAGTAAGCGCAAGGACGCCAGTATTCTCGCCATAGGTTGTATTAGCGGGCGCACCAAAGAATGCTGCAATACTGGTAGCAAGGCCGTCACCAATAAGCGTGCGATGAAGGCCCGGATCCTCTATGAAGTTTTCTTTGGTGGTGGCAGAAATAGCAGAAATATCGCCGACATGCTCCATCATAGTAGCGAGCGAAATCGGAGTCATTTGCAAAATTGCCACGGTGCCGAATTTGGCTAACGTAATAGGTGGAAGACCAATAATCGCAGAATTAGCGATATTATTAAAATCAATAGTCTGGATGCCAAAAACAACCTGCATGATAACCGCCACAATGTAAGAAATTACTACACCCATCAAAATCGGAATGACGCCCCACATACCTTTGCCCCAGATATTAAAAATAATAACTACGGCAATAGCAACAATGGCAAGGAACCAATTCTGGCTAGCGTTACTAATAGCGGAAGGTGCCAGTGACAGACCGATACAGATAATAATCGGGCCGGTGACGACAGGCGGAAGATAGCGCATGACGCGCTTAACGCCGACAAGCTTAATAATGATCGCGAGAACGATATACATAAGTCCGGCAATGACGATACCGCCACAAGCGTAGGCTAACTGCTCGCTTTCTGGCAAACTTACGTAGGCGGGCGCGGATTTAACCGCAGAAAATCCACCAAGGAATGCAAACGAAGAGCCAAGAAAGGCCGGGACCTTGAACTTAGTCATGACGTGGAAAAGCAACGTGCCAATACCCGCAAAGAGCAAGGTAGTCTGAACAGGAAGACCCGTCAGAATTGGTACCAAAACAGTTGCGCCAAAAAACGCAAAGACGTGCTGAATGGCCAAAATCAGAATCTTGGACCAGGAAAGTTCAGCCCTAGCATCATAAATAGGTTTTCTTCCTTTTTCCATATTATTACCCCCTTCTTTTAAAGAACGTCAATTTGAATTATAAAATTTTTCTCTCTGAACTGGGTTTATTATATCAGAGATTTATAGATACGACAAAAATGGTCAGGGTGATGAGACTTGAACTCACGACCTCAGCGTCCCGAACGCTGCGCGCTACCAACTGCGCTACACCCTGATCGTTTCTCATTTTAGCAGAAAACTGTTAAAATATCTATATGAAGAGATTTTGGGCTTCGCGACGACGTCGTTTTATAATGATTTTTATTGTAGCCTCCGTTACTGGCATTGTTAACGGTGCCGTCATTTTTAATCTTACTCATCAATTCGGGTTTGCCGTGGACGCAGTCCCGGGCATTATGGCCATGTCGGAACAGGACAAAATTATTATTGTTGACAACGAGCAAGATTATAAATATTTTAGTTCTTTTGCCACGGATTACGCCGTTTATAGAATAGAAAATCTTCCAGACAATGTGGAACGTGCTTGGTATGTGTTTGGTCCGGATAATCCCAAAAAATCAGAGGACCCAAATAGTCTGATTCCGGGATACCACGTAGTCTCGGAGATTATCGATAACCGTTACTCTGCCTTTGAACTTGAAAAACTCTAAACTTAGTGCTATAATGATGAGAAGTCGGGGCGTAGCGCAGTTGGTAGCGCACGCGGTTTGGGACCGTGAGGTCGCAGGTTCGAGCCCTGTCGCCCCGACCATTATCGTCCATTTGGACGATTTTTTATATTGTATAAATCACGATTTCGTCGTTTTTGTGATGGAATTTAGTGTAGTCGGCGTCTTCGCCATAATTATTAACGATAGACCAAATACAACGCGAGACAAAACTATGCGTAATCAACAGAATTTCTGCGTCGGCTGGAAATTCTTTTTTTAGGTCGGACAAAAATTCGCGCACACGGATAATACCGGAGCCAAAAGTCTCGGCGTTGCCGTCGGTTTTTAGCTTGACTAGAGAATTCCAGTCGGGCATCTGCCAAAGTTCATCTATAGTATGGTCTTTTAGTTCGCCTAGATTTCTTTCGGAGATTCGGTCGTCGACTCTATAATGAACTTCTGGAATAATTATTTCGGCAGTCTGTATAGTGCGATGCATTGGTGAGACAAACACGGCGTCAAATTTTTTGTTGCCGATTTTTTTGTTGAGTTCTTGGGCTTGTTCGATTCCCTTTTTGGTTAGACCTTCATCGGAACGACCAGCGACAATGCCGGTAATATTACTAGGTGTTTCGCCATGTCTAATACAGTAAATTTTCATTTTTTGCTAGCCCTGTTTTCTTGATAGACGGTAAAAGCGGAAATTAGAAGTTTTTTGATAAAGCTAGTAATAACTTTGCGGTCGTCACGAGAGAGGGTGTGGTAAGCCTTGAAAAATGTAGGGATGGCCTTAAACCCGGCAGCAGCAACATCAACCGGCGTGCCGAGTTTGCTAACTTCTAGCATCCTGAACAGCAAATCAACAAAGACCTCGCGCTGCTCCTGCGAAGCGCTCTGGATCCAACGGTCGATAGTTTTGTCAACAAAATCGCTCTTAGGTGTAGATTCGGAGCGAACGGGGCATTTGTTTTCTAGATCTATTTCCCACGAATAAATATTGTGTTGCCAGAAATTTTTGGCGTTGCTTTTTACGACTTCAAAAGTCTCGGTATGGTTCAGGAGGCGCCCAATAATAGAATCCTGGGGGATAAAATTCTTAATGCGTGGCATGACGGAACGGCCAAGGTCCTGATCGACAATTTTCTTGGTCATGCCAGGGCCATCTAAACTACAAACGGAAATAATACGGTTTTGGTAAAAATCGCGAACCACAATAGCAGAATACATGGCAATATTACCACCTTTGGAATGGCCACCGAGATATAGTTTTTTCCAGAAATAACGACGCGCAACTTTTTTTAGATATTTGGCGCCGGAAATTTGGGAAGGAATTTCGTTCATGAGGGCAAGATTAAAATCTTCACGCCAGCCATGGAGTGAGCTATCTGTGCCAATATAAGAAATAAACATCTTGGTTTTACTAATGTGAATAGTAATAGCCATGAATTGCTCGGCGATTTTGGCACTGCTTTTTTTGACATAGTGCGTGGTCTTAAATGAGGAGAAGCGAGGAGCAAGACCCATAGCCTGGATTAGTTCGGAATCTTCTGGCCAGGCAAAATCATCAACGTCTAACGCACTCATTTTTTGGGCAATAGAATAAATCGTATCTCTTCTTTTTAGCCTAATTTTATGAAACGGAAGATAGGAAAACCGCGACAACACCATAGCGTCTAATTCGTTGAATGGTGCCGCGCGATTAATTCTATATCCACCATGGGCTTTAATATAGTCAACGATATTTGCCATATCGTTATTATACTACTTACTGGGTAGTAGTGCGAGTGCGAGATTGTTTCTGGCCATCGGATTGTATTGCTGGACGTTCGCCGCTAGGAGCCTGGCCGTTCGTTGGGGACTGACCATTTGCTTCTGCTTGCCCGCCACCTGGCATGAAGCCACCCATGCCACCACCAAATTGATTGGTGAGCTCCGTGATAGTTTGACCGTTAACGGTGACAGTGCCACCGTTAAGCTGGCCGGTGCCGTCAAAGTCAAATGGGGACTGCGCGGTGATATTGATTGTACCGCCGTTGATAATCAAGTCACCATTGGAGTCAATAGCATCGGTGTCACCTTGACCCATATCAATAGTAATATTGCCGCCATTTATTTCGATTTTGACAGAATATTTGTC
This sequence comes from Candidatus Saccharimonadota bacterium, assembly GCA_017652765.1. GTDB lineage: Bacteria > Patescibacteriota > Saccharimonadia > Saccharimonadales > Saccharimonadaceae > Nanosyncoccus. The sequence goes on from JAGCAJ010000008.1 coordinate 48,425, forward strand.
AGATTTGGCGCCAGCGTTGATGGCGTCATCGGTAGCTTTGATCGTGATGTTACCTCTGTCAATTTTGACATAGGTTGCCTCAAGGCCTTCGTGTGCAGTAATATTTAGTGTGCCGTTTTCAACGGTCAACATACCATCCGCGTGGATACCGTCGTCGGCAGCATTGATAGTAAGCGAGCCATCTCCTGCAATAATGAGATCGCCTTCGGAATTAATGCCGTCATTATCGTTGTTTGCGGTGATTTTGTTTTCGCCAACAAGTTCAACAGTAACGTTGGTGTTTTCTTGGCATTTAATTGCGGCGCCGTCGCTACTTGTGATAGCAACATTATTCAAAACAATGGTAACAGCTTCCGTCGTATCGACAGAAATTTTGCCACTAGAGATCGTGCCAGTAAATGTATATGTGCCACCAGAAGTGATCTTATTAGTTCCCTCCACAAGTGAAGACGAACTTGAGCCAGATGGCTCATCGCTTGAGACAATAGTAGTTTGTCCAGACCGGCTGTTATGACTGATGATTAAATAGGTTCCAGCTCCGGCAACGCCAAGTGCTAGGACTGTTCCGCCAACAATTGCGGCTAAAGTTTGCTTTTTCATATTATAATTCCTCCTCGATAAGCGGGTGAGAGAGTGAAACTTTGAGATTTCCATTCTTTACACGAATCTTATCAATAAATTCTTTTTCGTTAATATTCTTTTTAGCATTAATTCTATAAGTTAGTTCAAACATACTGCCCATATTTGTAGTCTTGGATTTTTCTAAGAGATGACTTTTGGTGTATTTAGAAAAGACGTCATCAAAGATTTCGGTATAGTCTAAATCTTCTGGAACTAGAATAGTAAGTTTTTTGTCTTCGCTGGCAGATTCGCCAAAGTTGATATACTTTAGGAATACGATAATAGCAGATACGATTATTGTAAATAAACTAGCAAAGGCGACATAGCCAGTACCTACTGCAAGACCAATGGCCATAGCAAAGAACACAGACAAAATACTGCGTGAGTTTCCAGCAATAGAGCGGAAACGCACTAATGAAAATACGCCAACGGTAGCTACACCAGCACCGAGATTGCCGTTAACTAGCATAATCGCCATAGAAACTAGCATAGGCAGAATAGCTAATGTGGTGATAAAGTTACTACTACTTCTAGCAGTTTTCTTGTGCGTAATCGCAACAACTAATCCAAGCACAAGCGCAACACCAAGACAAATAAAGAAATTTGCCGGCGTAAGGCCTCCGCTAATAATACTGTTAAACATATAAATTCTCCTTCTTATTATTTAATATTTTTTCCGTAACGCGACCATACTTTGAAAATGAGGCTGGATAGATTTTCAGCTTTGACAGGGCACGAACAAAATAAAACGGATAGCGGTCTAGAGCTTTTACTTCCATAACGACTTCACCATTTTTGAAATGCTTCTTGCCGTGGTCGCCATTTTCTAGATGCAGGTCATTGTTTCTACTTCTAATATTTCTATCAAAAGTAATACGGAATGTTGGGTCGTCCTTGTCGCAATATGACGTGCGGTCATAAGCCAAAAACATAGTGGGCTTTAGATTGTAGCGTTTAAAACAGCTACCTAGCTCTTTTTCAATAACTTCTGAATTACTATCTAGCTTACCAGTTTTTAGGAACTTATAAAAATCAGAAAGCTTGATTGGAATACGACGCTTACTGCCGATACCTTTGTATTTTTTCTTAATTTCTAGAAAAACTGTATCAGAAAGTTTTGGTACGCCATAGCTTCTGATCCTTACTTTTTCTTTGTAGAGTGGTTTTTCTAATGAGTGGATTGCGAGGTAGCGATTCTCATCATCAAAATAAATGCTACAATTTGTACTTTTAAAGTAACGATCTTTTTCCAGATATGGTTCAATTAGCCATAGCAAAGATTTTACTTCGTCTTCAGAAAGCAGATATTTTATTTCGGTTCTTCTAAAGATTTGCTGAACCATATTAATCCTTTCTATCAAAACTAATACTAATTTTGATATTTGGATTATACCCGGATTAGCTTAAAGAAACCTTAAAGGATTAGTCTTCTTCTGGTTCGATGACTTTGATGCAAGCGTCTTCTAGCTGGTATTCATCAACAACAGAAGGAGAGTTCATCATGAGGTCTACGCCGGAGCCGTTCTTAGGGAAGGCGACGATATCGCGAATATTTTTAGCGTCGGTTAGGACCATAAAGATACGTTCGAGACCAAAAGCGCAGCCAGCATGTGGAGGCGCACCGAATTTGAAGGCGGAAAGCATGCCACCAAAACGATTTTCGACGTATTTGTGATCGTAGCCTAAGAGCTCGAAAACTTTGTACATGATGTCTGGGTTGTGATTTCTAACGGCACCAGAACAGATTTCGTAGCCGTTCATAACCATGTCATATTGGTCGGCTAGGATGGCTAGTTTTTCTTCGTCGGTCTTGGCGGATTCTAGGGCTTTTATACCACCTTTTGGCATAGAGAATGGGTTGTGACCAAAATCTAGTTTTTCCTCACCGTCATTCCATTCATAGAATGGGAAGTCAACAATCCAACAAAGCGCCACGATATTGTCATCCTTCAAGTTAAAGTGGTCGGCAAAGGCAATACGGAGAATACCTAGGACTTTGTTGACCTTTTCGCGGGTGTCTGCGCCAAAGAATACAGCATCGCCATCCTTGGCACCAGTAGCGGATTTAATAGCATCTAGCTCTTCACTTTTCAAGAATTTAGCAATTGGAGACTTGGCCTCGCCATTGTCGTATAGAATATAAGCAAGACCGCCAGCACCATTTTTCTTGGCGAGGTCGGTAAAGTTGTCGATCTGGGAGCGAGTGAGGCTGGCACCGTTTTTGACGCAGAGAGCCTTAACACAAGGCGATTGGAATACTTTGAAATCGGTACTTTTCAATGCGTCAGTTAGATCAATCAATGGCATATCATAACGAAGGTCTGGTTTGTCTGTGCCGTATGTCTCCATCGCATCGCGGTAAGAAATACGTGGGACGTCTTCGGATTTTAGTTTTTTGCCAGCAAATTTGGTAACGAGACACTTAATGAGTGGTTCCATTTCTTGGCGGATAGTTTCGCCATCGTCGACAAAAGCCATCTCTAGGTCTAGCTGGTAAAAATCGCCATAGAGACGATCAGCACGAGGGTCTTCGTCGCGGAAGCACGGGGCGATTTGGAAATAGCGCGGAACGCCACCGACCATTAAGAGCTGTTTGAATTGCTGTGGAGCCTGTGGCAAGGCGTAAAAATGGCCTGGGTGGATTCTAGATGGAACGAGAAAATCACGAGCACCTTCTGGAGAGGAGTTAGCGAGAATTGGAGTAGTAACCTCTATAAAATCGTGCTCGACCATGTATTTTCTTAGGACTTGGTAATATTCGGAACGGCGACGCAAGCGATTCTGCATGCTTGGGCGGCGCAAATCGAGATAGCGATATTTGAGGCGCAAATCTTCGGAAGATTCCGCGCCATCGTCGTGAGTATTTACCGGGAGAGGCTCGGAGCGGTTGAGGAGTTCCAAATCCTCTACGACAAGTTCAATATCGCCGGTTTCGATATTTGGGTTTTTGAGTTCCGGGGCACGCTCACGCATTTTGCCGGTAGCGGTGATAACGAATTCATCACGCAAAGTCTCTGCGAGGGCAAAAGCATCTTTAGTATCGGGAGTAACAACGAGTTGAATGATTCCCTTGTGGTCGCGAAGATCGATAAAAATTAATCCACCATGATCACGACGAGAATTAACCCAGCCAGCGACAGTAACAGTTTCCCCTAATTTTGATTTTAAATCCAAAGATAGAGTTCTCATATCAGACATATTTTATCATTTTCCTAACTTTTCGTCAATTTTCTCACGGAAGACGTTAAGGAAGCCTTCCTCGCCCTTGGTCCCGGAAAAATCGATTCTCTCGCCATCTAGGAAAAAGGCTGGGGTACCGGTGATTTCTACCTGCTCGGCGATACCAGCGTCAAAGTTAATTTTCTTTTTGACAGCTTCTGAGGTCATGTCTTTTTTGAACTTAGCCTCATCGCCAGCGCCGCCGGTAACAGTGCGGAACATATCTACAAAAATCTGGGTGCGATTCTCACCGGAAGCATCTTCCCAGAGAGACTGATTAGCAAAAAGCTTGTCGGCATATTCTTTCCAATATCCCTGGAGGCCAGCAGCCTCGGCGGCGGAAGCAGCAGCGGTGCCGTTCTGGTGGTAGCTTAGGAGATAATTGCGATAGACTACGGCGAGGTCGCCATTGTATTCTTCGATAAGTTTATTGATGCGTGGATTAGCGGAGCTACAGCCTGGACACTGGAAGTCGGCATATTCGTAGATAATGACTTTGGCTTTTTCAGCATCACCCTTAACGTGGTCGGCAATATTGCCATTCTCGGCATTACCAGAAATGACGGAATTTGCGTCATAGCCGGCGATGGCGGCCTGGGTATTAGCCTTGTCAATAATGCGCCAAACCAATACGCCAGCAAAAAGCACCCCAATAGCAACTAGCGCAATAATAGCACCAATATTTCCTTTTTTGTTCATTTTCCTCCTTGGATTAGAAATTTTCTCGTCAATATGATATAATATATATAATAGCATATTATCTGGATGATGGCCATGAATAATTTCGGAAAAAAGGTAGTAAAATGGGTGGATCCAAAACTTGATAAATTTCGTGAGCCGACAAAACCCGTCGAGCTCCCACCGTACGTGCCAAAAGACCTGGGCGATTTAATCGGAATATTAAAACGAACACCAAAAGAAATTCTATCTAGTAAACAGAAGGCGATAATTGCGTCGAGTATGAGTTTTTCTGAGAGGGAAGTTGCAGAAATTATGATGCCGAGATCGGAAATTACTTTTGTATATGAACATGACTTTTTGGGGCCATTAATGCTCGATAAATTATACCAATCTGGGTTTTCTCACTTCCCGGTATTATCTTCTGACGGAAAGCAGATTGTAGGATTATTGCATACCGACCAGCTAAATTCTCTAGAAATAAAAGATACGGACCGGGCATCAAAATATATTGACAAGAAGGTATATTATTTACGCACTGATTATACGCTAGAGCAGGCGATGTCCGCGTTCATTAGGACGAATTGTTTCTTTTTCTTGGTGATTGATAAGGGCGGGCAGTTAGTTGGGCTTCTAACTTATAAAATGCTGGTTTCATATCTATTAGGATATGCACCGAATGATGATTTTAATGGGGATTCTTCTATTGCGTCAGTGATGAAGCGCGAGTTAAAGTAAATTTAGGAACTAAAAAGGCCTCTGATGCTATATCTTCTGATATGGCGTCGGAGGCCTTTGCGCGTTTTACCAACGAAACTTTTCTAAACAATCTTCGTTTCGATGAACTCTAGTCCGAGGACTGGAGATTCGTGCGACTTTTTGCGGGAATAATTCCGCTTAAGTCCGATACGCATAGGTACTTTCGTACTCCTGTTTAGTTTTATCGTTCAACGACAATTTGGAAAGAACGACCTTTCTATGATATCAAACTTTGGCAAAAAATGCAACCCCTATAAGTGCTAGCGCGATAATCTAAGCGTGGACGCTATTTAGAAGTAGGACAGTCAACACGACTACCGCAATAAAGATGCGATAAAACCCAAAGGCTTTCAAAGAATTGGACTTTTTGAGGTATTTGAGACAGAAAGTAATGGCAAAGAGGCCGGAAATGAATGCGACTAGGTTAGAAACGGCGAGAGAGCCAAGGTTGTCAAACAGGTAGGCGCGCGTAGAAGACGACAAAAGGGTCTTGGCACAGACCGCAGTCATAAGTGGAATGGAGACTAAGAAAGAATAGTCCGCGGAAGATTTGGCGTTAAGGCCCATGAGACGGCCGGCGACAATAGTGCTACCAGAGCGAGAAACACCCGGAATAAGCGCAAAAACCTGGGCAAGGCCAATAGTGAGGGCACGAGGTTTGGACAGATAGTTCTCGTTTTTTAATGCGGACTTTTTTGGTAAAATATCGACAATTACCATCAAAACACCGACTACCGCCATAGCAATAGCGATAGTGTAAAGCGAAGAAAAGAAAGGGTTTTCTTCGATGAATTTAGATAGTAGTAAACCCGCAAGCCCGGCAGGAATACAGGTAATAACGATGTTTATGGCAAGTTTGATGTTGTGATTTTTGCCGAAAATATCTTTCAAGATTTCTATAATGCGTTTGCGATAATAGATAAGAAGTGCTAGCAAAGTGCCAAAGTTGATTAGTTCCAAAAAATAATGAAAATCGTCGGCACGACCACCGATGAGTTGCTGAACGAGCTCTAGATGGCCGGATGATGATACTGGAATAAATTCTGTTAGACCCTGGACGAGGCCCAAAATAATTGCAATCATTATACTCATAATGGTTATTATACCACACAAAAATAAGGGCTAAGTACTAGCGAAAAGAGCAAAAATCTGTTATAATGTATATAAGTTTGTGAAATAAATTAAGTTCAAGGAGAAAGAATGTCTGGACACAGTAAATGGGCAACGACGAAGCGCCAAAAAGCTGTAGTTGATGCAAAACGTGGAGCGCTTTTTACTAAAATCGGAAATCAGATTGCGATTGCGGCGAGAGGCGGTACGGATCCTAATATGAACCCAAGCCTTGCGATGGTACTAGAAAAAGCAAGACTAGCTAACATGCCAAAGGCCAACATTGAAAGAGCAATTGCGCGCGTGCAGTCTAAAGAAAGCGCGGCGCTAGTTGAAGAAACTTATGAAGCATATGGTCCTGGCGGAATTGGGATTGTAATTGAGGTTGCGACTGACAACAAAAACCGTACAATGCCAGAGGTAAGAAATGCCCTAACTAAAAACGGCGGGCGGATGGCCGACCCTGGAAGCGTGATGTTCCAATTTGAGAGAAAAGGCGTAATTTTTGTGACTGACAAGGGCGACGAAGTAATGATGACAGCACTCGACGCTGGTGCAGAAGATGTGGTTGAAGAAGATGACGGAACAGAAATTACTACCAGTTCTTCTGACCTTATGAAAGTGCGTCAGGCGTTGGTTGATGCGGGCATGAATGTAACTAGTGCAGAGCTAAAATATATTTCTAATGCTAATATTGAGCTAGATGGCGACGACCTGGATAAGGCAGAAAAACTACTTGATGCGATTGACGATCTAGACGACGTAACTGCTGTCCATACTAACTTGGCCTAAAAAATAACGCCCCGCGGGGCGTTATTTTTTATCTTTTGGATTTTTTGGCTTTGGTATTTGGCTTTTTGATAATGAGGAATGTGATTAGGCTACCAACAAATATACCAAGCACGGCGACGACAGCAACAAGGCTAGCTGTCATAGCTTCTGGGGGGATATTAATAGAGCCAATAGAAGATGTTGTGATGGTGGAAAGAGAGGTTGCTTCGGATACTGCGCCAAGAGGCTCCGCGAAGGCGGATTCGGCAGAGTTGTCGTCTGCGGTAGAATGACTGTTTTCTATGGCAACAACTTCATTTTCTAGCTTTTCGTAGGCGATAGAAGATTCGGAAGTGGCGATACTAGTAGCGCCGTCTTCGTCTTCGAAGAGAAGCGAGATTTTGTCGGAAACGTTGCCAGCTTCAGGGGAAAGTTTGTAGCGAAGATAGACTTTGTTGCTACTAGTGCTGGCTGGGCCTAGACGTAAGGCGTTGTCTAATTTGTATGTACCATTGTCAACAGTGCCGGATATTTCCATCCAGGCGGATGAGCTAGCGGAATACGAATATTCTATGCTTCCCTGGTCAAAGGAGATAAAACCGGTATTTTTACTATCGTTGATACGGGAGGCGATACTAGTGAGATAGACTGGGATGTGGCTACTTTTGTTCTCTATTACGGTTAGGTAGGCTAAATGATCTCCGGCATCTTTGACCTGGGTACTAGTAGAAATAGCAGAAGAATATGCCGTACCAGACCAGATAGAAGGTACACCTTTGTCGTCAGACAAAGAAGCCCGACTTACTAAGTCGGACATATTAATAACTGATTGTGCGGTAAACCCTGCGAAAGCTACGAAAGCGGTTGTTGCGACTATGCCCACTATCGTCATTTTCTTTGATATAGAAGATATATTTATACCCATTATACTTTATATTCTATGACTTTTTGGATTTTTTAGCAATAGAATTATTAAGTTCGCCATCGTCAGCGTAGTCTTCTAGATCGTGGCGCAAGGCTTTGTTATCTTGTTCTAGGACACTTTGGCGACCAAGTAGGCGCATAATGTTTTCTTGTTGCTTATAAAGAATGGCAAATATTACCGCGCCAATTGCTACGAGAACTACGACGAGACCAATATTGCCCTCGCTAAGACCTGTGCCGATAACGTTATTTCCTACAACTGCGGGTAGGCGACCGAGGGCAAAAATAACAATAAGTTTTTTGATTGGGACGTCTGTAAGTCCGGCAACGTAACAAACGATGTCGTCCGGGAGGCCCGGGATAAGGAAAATTAGAAATAGAATAACACTAGCACGTTTACCAATGACAAAATCGAATTTGTCTAGAGATTCTTTTTTGACTAGTTTCTCTACGAGAGCACGACCGAAGTGGCGCGAGACCCAGAATACCAGTGTTGCGCCGATAGTCGCGCCGATAGTAGTCCATAAAATTCCCCACCAGCCAAAGAGTAGACCACCGATAGCGCCAACGGCGTTACCCGGAATCGGGGCAACTACGGTTTGGAGAATTTGTAGGCCAATGTAGGCGAGCGGGCCAAGCGGGCCGAGGCTGTCGACAATTCTGATTAGTTCTTCACGGTTATTGAAAAGCTGGGTGAGTGGACCGCCGGCGACGATGTCCCAAATGAGATATGTGGCGGCTAGTATAATAATGGCGACAACAAGAGCAACCTCAATTTTGAGTTTTTTGCTAATACGTTTTTTGAAAACTTGATCTGCCATACATATATATTATATATGTATTATTTGGCATATTCAACGGCGCGAGTCTCACGGATGACATTAACCTTAATCACGCCAGGATAGCTCATGGTAGCTTCAATCTTGTTGGCGATATCGCGGGCAAGTTTAAGAGCAGTGAGATCGTCGATCTGTTTTGGCTCGACGATGACGCGAACCTCGCGACCGGCAGAAATAGCATAGGCTTTGTCGATGCCCGGGAAGGACATAGCGATATTTTCTAGGTCACGCATACGCTCAGCGAAGTTCTCGGCGGAGATATTGCGAGCGCCTGGGCGGGCAGCAGAAATAGCGTCGCAAATCTTAACGATAACGGCCTCTGGAGTAGTTGGCTCGATATCGTCGTGATGTGCGGCAATAGCGTGGACGATTTCGTCGCCCATACCATATTTCTTGGCGAGCTCAGCACCAATGTCGGCGTGTTTACCTTCGATTTTGTGTGTGACGGCTTTGCCGATGTCGTGCATCAAAGTAGCAGTCTTGGCGATACGCTTGTCTGCGCCAATTTCTTCGGCAATCATACCAGCCATATGAGCCATTTCGACGGAGTGTAGAAGTACATTCTGACCATAAGAAGTACGGAATTTTAGTTCGCCAAGAAGGTGGATAAGCTCGCGCGGAATACCAACAAGGCCAACCTCGCGAACGGCGTCTTCGCCAGCGCGGACAACTTCTTTTTCGATTTCTTTTTCGCCCTTGGCGACGGCTTCTTCGATGGAAGATGGATTGATGCGACCGTCTTTCATTAAGCGCTCTAAAGCATACCTAGCAACTTGTCGGCGGATTGGGTCGAAGCTAGACAGGACTACCATGCCCGGAGTGTCATCTACCATGATATCTACGCCAGTAGCGCGCTGAAGAGCTTGGATGTTTCTACCTTCTTTGCCGATAATACGGCCTTTCATTTCGTCGTCTGGGAGTTTAAGTGCGGTAATAGTGCGGTCCGCGGTGACTTCGGAAGACATGCGCTCCATAGCAGTAAGTAAAATAGCCTGGGCAGTCTCGTCGACGTCGTGTTTGATTTCTTTTTGTTCTTTGTTGACTAGGTTAACGAGGTCTTGTTTGATGTCGTTTTGGGTCATTTGCATAAGCTTGTCTTTTGCTTCTTGCTTGGACAGGCCAGCAATTTTCTCGAGCTTAGCGTGTTGCTTTTCGCGGATGTCGCGAATCTCGTTTTTTAGGCTTTCGATTTCTTTTTCTTGTTTAACTAGGCGCTCGGACTTTTTCTCGATTTGGTCGAGCTTATTATCTAGAGTAGTCTCACGCTCAGCGAGGCGGTTTTCTGTTCTTTTCCACTCTCTACGACGATCGTTCTCTTCGTTTTTGGACTTTTCTGCAATATCGGCAGCTTCTTTTCTGGCGCTCGAAACAATGTCAGAAGCCTCGTTTTTAGCTTTTCTAACTAAATCTTCAGCGCGGTTTTTACCACCGTTCTCGTTCTTTTTGTTATATGCGTAAACAGAGCCAGCCCCAGCGCCAATGCCAAGGATAGCCGCAATTACAATTATGGCAATCTCCATAATATACCTTTCTGTTTGCCGATATTTTCCTGATATCAGCGGGTTAACAAATATATAAAATAATTTAAATTGATAATTCCAATTTAATTATACCACATTTTCTGCTATTCGTAATGGGAAATGTTGTTTGAGACCATGTTCTTGATAATCTGGATAGCTGTATCTTCTAGACCCTGCTCGGCGGCGTCTTGGGAGAAGTGGGCGGACGGAGCAGTATAGAAGTAGTTGTATTCGCCATAGGAATAGACTGGCTGGCCAAAGCTAATGCCGGTGTCTTTGTCTTTGTCACCTTCGGCGGTAGCTACGCGAGTAATACAACCTAGGCCACCTGGGTTCTGGTCGATGTCGGCAAAGGCTGGGAAGTATTTAATGCCGATTTTGTTGCCTGTAAAGCAAATTTGTGGGCGATATTTCTGGTCAAGAATGTAAGAGACGTTTTCTATGTCATCTGGAATCTTGAATTTAATTCCCCATTCCGTAATGTAGATGTTGCCCTTGACTGGGGCATAAGCAGGAACGTTATCTGGGGAAGTAATAGTAACACCGGTATCTTCTTCTACCTTGGCAATAATGGCGCCAGCGTTGTTTAATGCAACCTCGGCGGAGGCGAGCTTCTGGGAAGTGGTAATATTAGAGACTAGGCTCCAGATACCAAGAATGATGCCGACAAAAGCAAAAGCGCCGAAAATAATAGAAAGAAGCATGTAGGTTTTCATTTTTTGTTCTGGGGACATCTGAGACTTAGAAGAAGACATACCGCCTGGCATATTCTGAGGGTTAAGATTTGGGTTTTGCATACCGTCAAAATGGGTAGGTTCTAGAATAGGAGAAGCTAGAGGAACGCCGGTATTGTGTAGGGCTGGGCCAGAGGTAATTGGCGCGGTTGGTTGGCCGAATTGGCCTGGTTGGGGTTGATTATCAACAGATTGGGCTGGCTGATTCTGGTCCATAGCTGGCGGGAGCGACGGGTCGATTGGTCGATTGCTCGGCTGTGGGCTAAAAGGTTGCATATTATTATCCATTAAAAAGTCCTCATATTATGACTTTATTATAACATACTGTGTAGGCTTATGGTTACTTTTTGGGTTGAGAAATATTGGCTTCTCTACCATAGTCTGGCAAGATGATTTGGTGTTTGTTACCACGATGGTCGTAAAGCGGGATTTCTAGCTGATCGGCCAAAGCATTCACAATGGCGGCACCGATACGGAGGCCAGTAAAACTACCTGGGCCAGACATATACATAATTTCTGTAATATCATGCCAATCTTTTTGGTTTTCTGTGAGCTTTTCTTTGATAAATTCATGAAGTTTTTCGGCCATATCGCGACCAAGCTCGGCACGATATTCTTTGTCGTCAAGTTTAAGAATACAAGTTGGGGTAGATGTGTCTAGATAGAGTTTCATTTAGGCTTTTTCCTCTTCTACGAGACGAGAGCCATCATCATTTAGTGTAATGCGATAAATTGTATGGTTTTTTGGTAAAAAATTGGCAACTGAATCGGCCCACTCTATAATGGTTATAGTATTTTGGTCGTTTAGCGATTCCGCCAAATCTTCCGCCATGAGCCCGGGATCTTCTAGGCGATAAAAATCATAGTGAACAAGATACTGCTTTTGGTTATTTTTAGCAAAAGCATAATGATTAGAAATAGTGAAACTTGGAGATGTGACGGGAGATTTAATACCAAGGCCTTCTGCAATGCCACGAGTTAGGGTAGTCTTACCGCTACCGACATCGCCAACTAATTCAATAACGGCTGGGGCGTTTAGGTTTTTGCCGATTTTTCGGCCAAAAGAAATTAGTTCTGCTTCTGTTGCAAAATTCATATTATCATTTTAACAGAAAAACTAGTTTTGTCAAGATTAGATGACGCGAGCGACTTCGTCTAGAGTAGTCTGGCCACGCAGAGCAGCAATAACGCCTTTTTGTTCTAGAGTTAACATACCGTTTTGTTTGGCTGCAGATTCGATAGCGTTAGTATTAATGTCTTTAACATCGCCACGAATGAAGGCTTGAATATCTTCTGTGACGATTAGCTGTTCCATAATAACGTCGCGACCTTTGTAGCCGAATGGAACTTCTGGAGATGGAACTGGTTTGTAGAGGGTAACATTATCTAGGTCTACGCCGTATTCTTTGAGAGCTTCTGGAGAAACGCCTTCGAAGACGCGATTGATGTACTTCATGGTGGCTTCATCTGGCTGATAGGCTTCTTTGTTGTCGGCAAGTTTGCGCACCAGGCGCTGAGCAATAATAAGACGGACGGAGCTAGAGAAAATTGGGTTAGTACCAATCATATCGATCATACGAGAGAAGGCGGCGGAAGTAGAGTTGGCGTGGAAGGAAGACAGCACTAAATGGCCAGTGATAGAGGCCTGGATGGCGGTACGAGCAGTATCGGTATCGCGAATCTCGCCAACCATTACGACATCAGGATCGAGACGGAGAACGGAACGGAGACCGTCGGCAAAGCTACCGCCCTCGGTGGTATTGATTGGAATTTGGGAAATACCGGTAATGCCATATTCGATTGGGTCCTCTAGGGTAATAATCTTTCTATCGGTGGTATTAAGCGCATTGATGATAGAGTATAGAGTGGTAGATTTACCAGAACCAGTAGGACCGACCATCAGGACGAGGCCACGCGGATGAGAAACGACCTCGTTGATCTCGGCGAGCTCCTTTTCTCCGAGACCAAGCAAGTCAAGATTAAGCAAGGATTCGTCAAAGTTAAAGAGACGGAGTACGGCGTCTTGACCGTACATCGTAGGAATCATCTCAACACGGATATTCAAAAGGTGAGTGTTACCGTCACGATAGATATCCATCTGCATATGGCCGGATTGAGGCTCACGCGAGGCGGTGGAAACATTGGCGCGAGAGGAAAGCTCGCCCATAAAGACACGATAGCGATCGCGATTAATAGTGGCAACAGGGTGGAGCAAACCATCTACACGCATACGAATACGGATGCTGTCGCGAAGATTCTCGATGTGAATATCGGAAGCACCGAGGCGGTCGGCCTGATCTAGAAGATAGTCAAAAACACGGTCCGTAGCAACTTCGTTTAGAACTTTAGAAACGGAAGCAAGGGTCTCCGAATCGCCTTCACCAGCGATGGTAATGTCGTCATAGTGAGTCTCCTGTGGCGGGTCATAACGAAGCATAAACACGCGATAAGCAGAGTCAGTAATTAGGAAGAAATCGGCGTGCTCACCCTTGTCGTTGTATTCTTTGCGCATTTTATCGATGATAGAACGAGGAGTCTGGGATGTAACCATGAACTGATAATGCTCGCCATCGCCACCTTTGTGAAGCGGGAGGACAAAATCGCGGTGCATTTCTTCTTTGGATAAGACGCCTAGAGTCAGAGGAAGGTCGTTTTCAAAGTTGCGAGTATCGAGATATGGCAAACCAAGAATCCGCGCGCGGGAAGCGGCAGCGCTCTCTTCGTTTTCTCGGCGTTTAGTTTGGATTTCTTGTTCGTCCATTAAGAATAATTATAACACTTATGATAAATTAGGACAATCTCTTTGCGGAATTTTGGCTAAGTCGAGCGAGGTAGTTAGCGTAGTAAGAAATACGGTCTTTGTTGAATTTTTCTTTAGTGCCCCAAAAACCAATAACGGCATAGACCTCGGCGGTGAGAATCCTAAAGCAGAACTCAAGAAGATTCAAATTAAAATTGCTCCAGCCCTTCATAATTATAGGGCGGAAAATAGTGATTATGCTAAAAATTGGCGTGGGATTTTGGCAACGAAAACTCGTTCTATAATAGTCGCGATTTTTGTAAACGAAATGCAAAATTTTAGCATAAGCGATTTCTAAACTGCAATTCTGACGCGATACTTCGTGACGCAAATCCTTAATATTAGAATCGTATTTGTGGCTAAACTGAGTAATGGCGTCGTCAAGATTATCATAGTGGTCATAAAAAGTAGAGTCCCAGACTTTGGCCTCACGGCTAAGATCGGGGACGCATAACCTAGCTATGTAATTTTTGCGAAGAAATTTGGCCAGAGCATGCTCTAGCTTTTCTTGAACTTTTAGAAAGCGGACGTCATTACGATTTTTAATCGAATGTCCCATAATGCTTATAATTATACCTCATTTTAGTATTTTTGTCAAAATATGTTAAAAATAAGTCGCTTATGATATAATTTGATTATGTTTATGGTCGACCTACTACAGTGGTGGTATTTCCGTGGATGGGGCGTGTTTTTTAGCGGACTAAAGACCAAGCTGGGTGACACTGCGGATTTATTTTCTATCGGGGACATGTTTAGAACCTTGTTCAAACCGTTTAGACAGATTTCTGCGGGAGCGTCGGGGAGTGAAGCGCTAGACGCAAAAATGGCACAGTTTTTTGATAGGCTAATTTCTAGAATTGTAGGGATGTTTGCTAGATTAACAATTATTCTGGCGGGGACAGTCGTACTTATCTTGGAGCTAATATTTGGAACTATACTAATGATACTGTGGCCAGTAGTGCCACTATTGCCGGTATGTGGCATAGTATTAATGATAATGGGGGTAACATTCTAATGGAAGAAATGAATTTTAATTATAATTCCCTGCGCGCAAGAAATGCTAGACGTGGGAAAGTTTTTGGCAAACCGTCTATGCTTTTTGTGATGACGCTAGTGCTTATTGTAAGTGCGATTGGCGGGGTGACTTTAATCGTAATGCGTATGGCGGTGGGCTGGATTTGTATTAGCCTAGCAGTTATCGTATTAATGATAATTTATTGGACAAAGAAAGAGCTAATTACTGTGCCAGTAAACGAGAGGCGTGGGATAAATGGACTTTTGTCTAATGATGTACTAGGAGCGATGCCAAGAAATCCGCATGTGAAAGATCTTCCTGCAGTGATAGCAAAGACTAATAGTGGAAAATTCTTGCATGTACGATATGGGATTTCTAAACAGCTATTAGAGGAAGTTGCGTCGATGTTACCACCGGAAGTCGGGCCGATTTTCCAGACGGCAAAGAAAATCCAGGAAGGCACAAATTCCGAAGAAATACATGGGGCGATTCTAGCGACATCAATACTGGCTAATTATCCGAATAGTGAAATGCTACTAAAACAAATGCGCCTAGAAATGGTGGATATTCTAGACGGGATTGTGTGGTTTAACTATCTAAACGGCCTGGTTAGAAATATGAACATACATAGACATACAGGCGGGATTGGTAGAGATTTGTCTTTTGGATATATCCCAACGTTACAAAGATTTGGGCAAAATATTTCCGTAGTGGGCAAGGGGGCAATGCGAACACAGTTGCATCTTTCTGAACACAAAGAAATCCTAGCAAAAATGACAGAAATTTTTTCTAATAATGGCCGACAAAATGTGGCACTAGTTGGGCCGGATGGAAGTGGCCGAGCTACAATCGTAAATGCATTTGCGGAATATCTAATGGACGCAGATAGCAAGCTTCCGGAGAGATTAAAATATCGTCAAATATTTAGACTTGACGCGGGAGCAATACTGAGCGCGGGGGCCGAGCGCGGTCAAACAGAAGCACTAGTAATGCGCATACTAGGCGAAGCATATGCGGCAAAGAATATTATTATTTGGCTAGAAAATGCAGAGTTGTTCTTTGAAGATGGAACGGGGAGCGTAGATATTTCTAACGTGCTTCTACCAGTACTAGAGGGTGGAAGAATGAGGATGATTCTAACAATGGATAGGCAGAGATTCTTAGAAATTTCTGCAAAAAAACCAGCGCTGGCTAACGCACTAAATAAAATTATGGTAACGCCAGCAAACGAGGAAGAAACCATGAAGGTGATGCAAGACCAGGTGCCAGTATTAGAATATAGCCACAAAGTATCTTATACAATTTGGGCGCTAAAAGAAGCTTATAGGTTAAGCGAAAGATATGTACATGACCTAGAGATGCCAGGAAGAGCATTAGCGCTACTTGATGCATCGGGCGCTTATGCCAACCAATATAAATTAGTAACGGCGGAAAGCGTACAAAAAGCAATTGAAAAAACGGCTGGCGTAAAAATGCAACAGACAGCCACGGCGGACGACAAGGCAAGATTGCTCAATATGGAAGACCTTATTCATACTAGAATGATTGACCAAGTGCAAGCCGTAAAAACTGTGTCTGATGCGCTACGTCGTTCGGCGGCGGGAGTACGAAACGAGAAACGACCGATTGGAACTTTCCTATTCTTGGGGCCTACGGGCGTAGGTAAAACAGAATTAGCAAAAGCAGTATCGGAAGTCTATTTTGAAGGCGAGAAAAATATCGTACGGGTAGACTTAAACGAGTTCGTGCGAGCGGAAGACGTAGCAAGATTGATCGCCGACGGAGCAGAAGACAGTATGAGTTTAACGGCGCAAGTGTCAAAACAGCCGTTTGCGGTAGTATTGCTCGACGAAATCGAAAAAGCGCATCCACAAGTTTTGACAACGTTACTGCAAATGCTAGATGAGGGGATTTTGCGCGACAGTAAAGGTAGAGAAATATCGTTCCGCGATACGATTGTAATTGCAACGAGCAACGCAGGCGCAGAAAAAATCCGTGAATATGTTAATAACGGCGTGTCGCTTGATTCTGTAAAAGACGATTTTATGAATTGGCTGATGAGTACAGAGATGTTTAAGCCGGAATTTCTGAACCGGTTTGATGAAGTGTGCTTGTTTAAGCCACTTTCCCCGGCGGATTGTCTGGCGGTATTAGATCTGCTAATTGCGGGAGTAAACAAAACTCTAGCACCACAAAAAATTGGCGTAGTATTAAACCAGGATGCAAAAGAATTATTAGTACAGCGCGGATATGACCCACAACTAGGGGCTAGACCGATGAAGCGCATAGTACAAAAGACTGTAGAAAACATCGTAGCAAAGGCAATGCTAGCCGGACAGGCGGGGAGCGGAATGACAATTACAGTGACACGCGAGATGATCGAATCGGAGCTAGGGCAATAAAAAAGACCTGGTACCGTCGGAGGGATTCGAACCCACGACCCCTTGTTCCGAAGACAAGTGCTCTAATCCACTGAGCTACGACGGCATATTTTGGCCTTTAATAATTTAGCGAAAAAGGCAGGTTTTCACCTGCCACGCAGATTATTTGTTATGTTTGCGCTTTTCGCTATGCTTGTGATTGTTGTTGCGATTTAATTTCGCGATACGTACTTTTTTGGTCATGAATATATTCTAACATATTTAGCCAAAAATGCCATGCTTTTTGGCGTTCTTGAATTGCTCTAGGAGCTCACGTTGTTTGCGCGATAGGTTCTTTGGAGTTTCTACAATAATTGTAACAATGTGCGGACCACGATCGCCGTCGGCGCGGAAAGGTACGCCATGGCCAGAAAGCTTGAATGGAGTGCCGGACTGTGTGCCGGCTGGGACTTTCATGGTGACAGGGCCGTCGACGGTTTCTACTTCTACTTCACAGCCAAGAGCGGCGTCTACCATGCTAATCTTTTCTTCTGAGAGAATCAAGGTGCCTTCACGAGTGAGAGATTTGTGTGGCTTGACGCGGACGAGAACATATAGGTCGCCCTTTTCTGCACCTGGGATACCTTCTGGAGCTGGGCCACCACGGCCTTTAAGTCTGATACTCATACCGTCATCAATGCCGGCTGGGATTTTAACTTTTAGGGATTTGCCTTCAACGCTTAGTGACTTAGTCGTGCCAAAAATAGCTTCTTTGAAGTCGACTGTAACTTGGGTGCGATAATCTGCTCCGCGAGCTTGGCGTCTACGTCCAGCGCCACCAAAACCAAATAGATTACCAAGAATATCGTCTAGGCCACCGCCACCAAAATCGAAGTGGAATTCCTGACCATTGAAATTAAAGTTACCGCCCTGGCCAAATGGATTGCCTCCGCCGAATGGATTGCCATAAGCTCCGCCACTAGCGCCATTCACGCCGGCATGGCCAAATTGATCATAGCGGGCACGTTTTTGTTTGTCGGAAAGAACTTCGTGAGCCTCGGAAATTTCCTTAAATTTTTCTTCGGCTTCTTTGTCGCCGGGGTTTTTGTCAGGATGGTATTTAACGGCGAGCTTTCTATAAGCTTTTTTAATCTCGTCATCAGATGCGTTTTTTGATACGCCTAGAACCTCATAATAGTCACGTTTTGTCATATATATTATTATATATAATTAGCACTCAAAATGCAAGAGTGCTAATAGCTCGTGTGATATACTTAGGGTAATCACCATAGGAAAGGAACGAAATGGCAAAAGTTTATTTTACGAAAGAGATTACACCGGAAAGTCTAGACCGGATTTATAAGGCGCTGGGCGTTTCCCTTCCTGGAAAAATTGGTGTAAAAGTTTCTACGGGCGAAGCGGGAGCAAAAGGATATCTAAAAGCCGACTTGATTGGGCCGTTTGTAAAATCATTGAACGGCACAATTCTAGAATGTAATACTGCCTATCCTGGAGAAAGAACTAGCACTAAGGCGCACAGAAAAGTGGCGGAGGACCATGGATTTTCTAGCTTTGCGGAAGTAGACATTATGGATGAGCACGGAGATAAGAAGATTCCTGTGCGCAACGGGAAACACTTGAAGTTTGATTTGATTGGAAAAAATTTTGATAACTATGATTCTTATGTAAATCTAGCACATGCAAAGGGTCATGTGATGGGTGGATTTGGAGCAAACCTAAAAAATCAGTCGATCGGAATCGCGTCGAGGCATGGCAAAGCTTATATTCATTCGGCGGGACACACAAAAAGTCCGCTACTATGCTGGCGCGATAAGCATGAGCAAATTGATTTTATCGAGTCGATGGCAGAAGCTGCAACAGCGGTGGCGGATTATATTAAAGAGCAAGGCAAGCAGATAGTATATATTACAGTAATGAATGCGATTCTGAACAAGGTGACCCAGTAATGCCAGATCTCGGAATAGTGGCTTCACTTGACCCGGTGGCGAATGACCAAGCGTTTATTGATATGGTATGGAAATTCAAAGAAGAAAATCCGGAACATGAGGGAGTGAAGGCATTAATAGAGAGGATAGATAGTAGATTGGGGCGAGAAATTCTGCCATATGCAGAGAGTCTAGGGCTGGGAAACCGTGAGTATGAGCTGGTGGAAATATAGTCAAAATCTGGTATAATTGGGAAAAGTTTTGCTTTGGCTCTTTAGAGAGGAGGGGTGCGTTATGCAAAGAAATGATAGCAAACCAAAAACCGACCGACAAACAAGAGAATTCATAAAAGCCCGAGAAGAAGCGGACGCAAAAGCCAGAACACATCTACTCCAAATGATTAATGAGTGGTTCAAAGCGAGACACTACTAGGCCATGTCATTAATCCCCTATGGGCCAGATTAGATAATCTGGCCTTTTTCTTGCTTATTATAATATTTGTGGTATAATTTCTTGTGGACGGGGTATCCCGTAGAACTTTTACAGGAGGTATAGGTATATGAAAGTTGAAAGTTTTGAATCAAAACGAGCGTTTCATGCGATGCAAGCTGCGCAAAAAGTAATGCAGGAGTCGCAAGACAGGATGATGACCGCGCAACACAAGACGACGGAAATCTATCATGAGATTGGCGACCTGCAGGCTGATTTTGACAAAGCAAAACTTGCAAAGGACGCGGAGTGGGCGGAGTTCATGGAAAAACTTGAGTCCGCAAAACTGCAGATTGGTGAGAAAATTAATGCAATTACTATCTGTAACCAGAAGGAAGAGGAATTTAAAAAACTCTCCGAAGACAAAGAATTACCAGAGGAGCACCGCGCAATTTATGCAGAAGGAATGAGATTTTTCTCAAAATTAGTATCTCAGAAGATGTTAGAGCGTGATGATTTAATCACGAAAAAGCGTCAGATGGTGGCTCCGGATATGTCGAAGCTAACAGAGATGAAGGAGACGCTAAAACGACTCCGCGAGGAGCAAGACGAGCTATTAGAGCAATATCACGAAGCAAAAAGTGATTTTGGACTAAGAAAGGCCAGTTTTGACCGTGCAAAAGCGAAGTATGACGCTCTAAGAAATCCTGATTCTAGCCAGAATGTAAATGCTTTTAGTTCCCGTCCTCAGAGGATGGAGCTTGATACGAGCCTGCTGACACTTGCAAAGATTCCAAAAGAATATTGGACGAATTGCACGATGGAACGCAGAGCCGATGGGAAGGTTGATATCTATTATGGCGGAGCCGAAGGCATCCGTCATGGACATGCTATTATCGCTGGAAACAGCGTAGAATTCTCTAGGAAGCCGGAAAAGGTTTCGAAAAACGCTTAAATCTTTTAATTCTAAATCTATAATTTATACTTCTACTATGTTAGGCCAGATTAGATAATCTGGCCTTTTTTATGTTATAATTATAGATAAATAAGGAGTTTTTGATGGAAAATAAATTAATTCTGATTACAAACCCAGGAAGTTCTAGCCGTAAATACGCACTCTATAAGGGTAATGATGAAATCTGTTCGTTGCACTTTGAGTATGAAGGCAAAGACGTAATTTGCACACTTAAAAAAGCCGATGGAAGCAAAAAAGTCCTAAAGCAAGATTTTAAGGAGCTAACTTCTACTGTAGCTAACATTAATCGTATCTTGACCGAAGAGGGGATTTTGGGTGGAATGGCTAAGATTGATGCCATCCTAGCTCGTGTAGCTTGCCCTGGCGAATTCTTTACCCAGGATCACGTAGTAGACGAAGCGTATCTAAAGGCGCTAGACAAAGCCAAAAAACGCGCACCGCTACATGTGCCAGTAGTAGCGGCAGAAATCGAGCACTTGGTAAAGAGCTTTAAGGGAACTCCAGTTATTGCAATTTCTGATTCTTCTTTCCATGCTGATAGGCCAGATTTAATGAAATATTATGCATTCGATACAGAGCTAGCTGATAAGGCCGACGTAAAACGCTTTGGCTATCACGGCTTGTCCGTAGGCGCGATTGTACAATATATGAAAAAACAAGATATCTTGCCGCAGAAGCTGATCGTATGTCACTTAGGATCTGGCTCCTCTATTACGGCGGTGTTCGAAGGTAAATCACTAGATACAACGATGGGCTATTCCCCGCTCGAAGGTCTAATGATGGCGACAAGATGCGGTAATATTGATCCAGCCGCCGCGCTCGCAATTAAGCACTATCTAAAGTTTGAGAGCGACGAAGGAATTGAAAAGTATCTCAACAAAGAAGCTGGACTAAAGGGTGTATCTGGACAGACCGATGATATGCGTGAGATTTTAAGACTGCGCGACGAGGGCGACAAGCGCGGAACATTTGCGCACGCAATGTATGTCTATAAGGTTCAAAGTTTAATCGGCCAAATGGCAGCAAGCCTTGGTGGGGTAGACGCTATTGTATTTACTGCGACGATTGGCGAGCGTTCCGACGAAATACGTCGCACGGTCTCTCAGAAATTAAATTACCTCGGATTTGCAATTGATGAGAAAAAGAACGTGGCAGATATGCCAGAGCGCCATACTAATATTGGGGCAGAAGGCAGTAAGCCGGTCTGGGTAATTCGCACAGATGAAAGCGAAGAAATGATTAGGCGTGCTGGCGCGATTCTTGATACTAACAAAGACGGCGAAGTCTCTCAGAACGAGCTAGACACAGCCGCAGAGAAAAATCGTGTCACAAAGAAAAAATAATTCTTCTAGGCAAGAGTATTTACAGCAGGTCTCAGATAACGAGACCGCTGTAATTTTGTCGGAACTACGCAATGCATTGTCGCGAGATGTGAGTGGCGATATTGTAGAATTTGGATGTTATCGGGGCGATACTTCCCTGCTAATGGAGCGCGTCCTAGAGCGGGAATTTCCTAAAAGCCAGTCCCGACTTTGGATCTATGATTCTTTTGAGGGGCTACCGGCACGAACACGCGAGGACGCATCGGTGGCGGGAGATAATTTCCGCGCTGGCGAATTACTCGTGACAAAGCGCGAAGTAGTAGAGAGGTTCAAAAAAGCAGGACTACGCGTACCGAGAATACGTAAAGGATTTTTTGAAAATTTAAGCAATAGTGATTTGCCAGAAGAAATTGCTTTTGCTTTTCTGGACGGAGATTTGTATCAGTCAATTAAAACGAGCCTGGAATTAGTGGCGCCAAGAATGAACAATGCTGGCGTAATATTAATACACGACTATAATAATCCGCAACTGCCGGGGGCAGCACGAGCGATTGATGAGTGGATGGCTGGCGGATGGTGCGCCTGGTCGGCGCAACAAAAAACGGCGCCGAAATTACAGCGCCGTGAAACTCTAGCAATTATTTCTTGGTAGATTTTTTGGTGGTCTTAGTGGATTTTTTTGTCTCGGATTTTTTGGCGGAATCTTTGACGACCTTAGCTTCTTTTGCGACTGGCTTACCACCGTTAACTAGGCGAACGTGATATTCTGCAAGCGTAGTCTGGACATATGGAACGACCCAAATAGATGCGATACCAAGAGTAATACCACAAAGAAGATACCACGGAATAAAGGAAAGACCGAGGACGAAATACTCCCATTTGTGACCTTCCATCATTTCCATGGATTGTTTCTGAGCTTCGCCGGGGTCTAGCTTGTCATCTTCGGCGAGAAGGTAGAACATCTGGGAATAAGAGATGCTTTTAATGATACCTGGGATCCAGAAGAGTAAACTCCAGAGGAAAGTAAAGACCACTAGGCGGATATAGGCAACAAAAGTGCGCAAGAAATTGTCGTCCTTAAAACCGACGAGCAAATCTTCTACTTTTGGAACGCGAGATTTGTTAGTGATGCCAAGGTAAATAAATACCTGTGCAAAGGCGATTGGGCCAGAAATAAGAAGAGTAGCGATACCACCAACTGGGCCTAAAATAAAGCTAATAGCGCCCGACGCTACGCTAATAATAAGTGTAATTGCCAAGAGGATAAGAATCTTACCTTTGATTTGCTCCTTGGCGTGAGCTTTCATACTAGCACGATCCATGCCAAACTCCTTAAATATTATTTAATTATATGATAACATATTAGATATGAAAGTGATAATTTTACTTCTTAAAATTGCAATTGTAATAACTGGGTCAGTGCTTGCGGTATTGTATTTTATTCCAGGGACTGGATTTACAAAAATTTGGAGCTATCTAGCGACGCTGGCATTGCCATTCGCGATGGATTTTGCGAGATTAATCGGAATCAAAGTATCTAAACGATTTGAACTGGCGTATTTATTATTTATTATTCCGGCAATGGTGCTGGGAATTGATTTTGATGTATACAAGATTATTTATCCGTTTGACAAAATTGTACACACTCTATCTGGGACGTTGACGGCGTTTGGAGCAAGAGAAATTATCGACCAAGCGTCGGGGAAACCGGACCAAATGTGGTTTAAGGCGCTGTTTTCTATGGCGTTCGTGGCGTTCGTGGCGGCGATTTGGGAATGCTTTGAATTCTTAATGGACCAAGTAACGGGGACGAATATGCAGGAGCTAATTGCGCCGGGGATACAAGATACGATGTATGATATGATTGTGGCGCTAATTGGTGGGGCAATTGGAACGGTGCTAGCATTTCCGGTAGTACGAAAAAAGGCTTAATTTTATTGATTTTACCCCTGTATTAGCACTCTTGACATGGGAGTGCTAATTTGCTACAATGGGGATAAGAATTAGCACTCAGTAAGCATGAGTGCTAAACGAAAGGAGTAACACATGAGTAAAATTATTGGTATTGACCTTGGTACAACCAACTCGGCATTTGCCTATATGGTGGCCGGAAAGCCAGAGGTAATCACGAACGCAGAGGGTGATAGAACTACCCCATCCGTAGTCGCCGTAACTAAGAAGGGCGAGAGATTAGTTGGTAAAGTTGCGCAACGTCAGCGTGTAACTAACCCAAAAAATACAATCTATGGTATCAAGCGTTTAATCGGGCGCAAGATTGATGATAAAGAAGTCAAGCGTGATATGGATATTATGCCATATAAGATTGTGAAGAAGGGCAGTCAGGCTGCCGTAGAGATGGATGGCAAAACTTATACTCCTGAAGAAATTTCTGCGATGGTGCTTTCTAAAATTAAGGCTGATGCCGAAGCATTTCTAGGCGAGAAAGTAACCGAAGCTATTATTACGGTGCCAGCTTATTTTGATGATTCTCAACGTCAAGCAACTAAGGACGCCGGCAAAATCGCTGGACTAGAAGTAAAGCGCATTATTAACGAGCCAACTGCCGCAGCGCTAGCTTATGGGCTTGAGTCCAAGAAAGACGAACAGATTGCGGTATTTGACCTTGGTGGTGGTACGTTTGATGTATCCATCCTAGAGCTTGGTGATGGTGTGTTTGAGGTAAAGTCCACTAACGGTGATACGCACCTAGGCGGTGAAGATTTTGATAACATCATCGTGAATTATCTTATTGACGAGTTCAAGAAAGAGAGTGGCGTAGATATTCGTGACGATGCAGCTGCAATGCAACGCATTAAGGACGAGGCCGAAAAGGCTAAGAAGGAACTTTCTTCTGCAACGTCTACAGATATTAACCTACCATTCCTTACTGCAGATGCGGATGGTCCAAAGCACTTTGAGCATACTCTAACTCGCGCAAAACTAGAAGAGCTAGTTGCTCCATTGCTTGATAGGCTAGCTGGACCAGTTGAGAAAGCATTAAAAGATGCTAAGCTCAAGGCATCTGACATTGACGAGATTGTGATGGTCGGTGGTATGACTCGCATGCCAGCCGTAGTCGAAAAAGTGAAAGAAATCTTTGGTAAGGATCCAATGCAGGGCGTACATCCGGATGAAGTTGTGGCCGTAGGTGCTGCGATTCAAGGCGGTGTGCTTCAGGGCGACGTAAAGGATGTACTCCTTCTAGATGTCACCCCGCTAACGCTTGGTATCGAAACGATGGGTGGCGTACGCACTCCACTAATCGAACGCAATACTACTATTCCTACGTCTAAGTCCGAGGTATTCTCTACCGCTTCTGATAACCAGCCACAGGTAGAGATTCATGTGCTCCAGGGCGAACGTGAAATGGCGTCAGATAACAAGTCGCTCGGTCGATTTATCCTAGACGGTATTGCTCCAGCACCTCGTGGGATTCCACAAATTGAAGTAACATTCAACCTGGACGCTAATGGTATCCTAAATGTAACTGCAAAGGATAAAGGCACCGGCAAAGAGCAATCTATTACTATCCAGAACTCTGGTAACATGAGCAAGGAAGATATTGAGAAGGCCGCCCGTGAAGCTGAGGAGCACGCTGAAGAAGACAAGAAGAAGCGTGAAGGAATCGACGCTAGAAATCAACTAGAAAATGCGATTTATCAGGCAGAAAAAATGCCAAGCGAATATAAAGACAAGATTTCTGATGATGACGCCAAGACTATTAAGGAAGCCGTGGCGGACGCAAAGAAAGTTCTAGAAGACAAAGACGCTAATAAAGACGCATTGGAAAAGGCTTCTAAAGATTTGTCCGAAAAGATCATGCCAATCGGCGCAAAGATGTATCAGCAGGCTAGCGATGACGCTAAGAAGGGCGAAGATAAAGCCGGAAAATCTGACGACAAAGCTTCTGATGACGACGCCGTAGAAGGCGAAGTGGTAGATAAATAATTATCTACGAAATTTGCCAATAAACCGGCGGAGGGCGTAGTAGATGTCTCGGCGGAATTGGAATAGGACATAAAGCAGACCTAGACCGAAGACGCCGAGAAGCGCCCAGAGAGCAACAAAACTAGAACTATCTTCTGTGCCAACCATCGGAACAAGTGGATAATCAGCGCCATTGTTCTGTTTAACCTTACGGCAACGATTAGTTTCGGGGTTGCGCTCATAGCCTTCTTTGCAGGGCGCGGCTTCCGTGCCGTCATCGCTATCATAAGATTTGCAACGGCCAGTCGCGGGATTCCTGTATTTCCCTGCCGGGCAATCTTTGTTAATAGAGCTTAACGTGGTAGCATTAACGCAGTTCCCGGTAGTAGTGTTGATAACTTTGCCGGCGGGGCAGGTTCGAAATTCTTGATAGATATTAGCCGTACCGGGCGTAGACAAATAAGTGACCTGCCAATCAGAAGATCCGTCAGAGCTTTTGCCAATTAGGGCAAAGCTGGCGGATTTTTTCTGGCCATGCGGAAGGTCTAGTACGTCGACAACGTCGTCGGTTATATCTAAAATCTCGTAACGATTAGACGTGGTGGGATTTTTGGTTAATGCAATGGGCGGATGAAAAACGTAGTATGAATTGGTTTTTAGCGCAAAAGGAGTAGCGCTAAGTATATATGTCTTATTTTTGTAGCGCAAGCGACATCTGTCTAGCAAAATATCCGTGCTAGAAGAATTATAAAATTCTATAAATTGCTCGGATGGATCGTCTTCGTAATAAGTAAAGATTTCGGAAAATTCTAGACCAGAACAAACGGGCGTAGTAGACTCGGCTGGGGTGGGGTCGGAAGGCGCTTCGGAAGAATCGTCCGCGACAAGCAAATCATCCGCGCGCGATGGAAGATAAAGGCCCGGAGATTCTGGGTCATAGAGCGAAACATAATTATTAGTATGAAGATACTCGCCAGTATCATCGTTGCGGACAATGGTAGTATAGGCGCGAGATTTGACCGTGGTAGAAAAAATCGGAAGACAATCTTCTCCGCCTAGCCAACAAACGGAACTAATTATAGTCTCTCCCTGCATAAGCTTAAGTGAGCCCTCCATAGCAAGAGACGTGGCGTCATAAGTCAAATCTTGGGCGCCGTCCATAGCTTCGGGCGAAGACGCATAGCGCAACAAAATAGATTCACCAATAAAGCGTGCTCCATCAGGAAAAACATAGAGCGTGGTGGATTTACCTTCGGGATATGTGGCGGAAGGCTTGGAAATATAGACAATAGCAACGCCAGATAAATCCAGTTCGTCACTAGAAAGATTAACCAGTTCAATTAGCTCACCGGAATTTTTGCCGGCTGGCAAAGTATAGCCGGGACTAACCGCGCGAATCGCAATAAGAGGTGTAATAGATGCTGTTTCAGGGTCTGGACTAGAAGATAAAACAGCGGGAACTTCTCCTAGCTTTAAGGGTTCTATAGTGGCCATACCAGACGCTAGACCACTAGCCACGCCAAGAGCGGAAGTGGGACTCGACGTGACGAAAACCAATACTTGAAGTAGGAGCAGTATTGCTTTTTTCGCTAACTGTAAAGAACGCATGGCCCCAATTTAGCACGCGTCGATTTTGAATGCAAGCATAAGCATGATATAATATATCCATGAAACCAGACCTGTATACCGTGATTCTTGCTGGGCTCGTGCATGCGACTTTGCAACTGGGCGTAGGGACGCTACTACTCTTGTACCACGCGTCACTCGGCAAGCACGTACGGCGCAAAACACGAGAACTCGTAACAAATTATATCCTGGGAAATGGGTTTTTGACGGCACTAGCGGTAGCGGGGGCAGGATTCATCATCTATATCGTATGTCAAAGACCGATGAATCCAGCGATGCTGACGATTGTGGTAGGGGTTCTGGTGGGGTTGGCTGTTTCTGTTTGGGCGTTTTACTACAGGATGGGAAAAAGTACAGAACTATGGCTACCGAAGTCAATTGCGAACTTTATTAATCGGCGCGCAAAATTGTCTGATAGCAATACGGAGGCGTTTTCATTAGGGATGCTAGCATGCTTTGCAGAATTTCCGTTTACGCTAATTCTGATACTGGTTACGGCAAATAGCATTTTAGCTCTACCACAGGCGTTACAAATTTTAGCAATAGCAATTTATGCGTTGTTATCAGTTTTACCATTAGCAATCATGAGAATTGTCGTAAGAAAAGGTCAAACCGTGGTAGATATACAGAGGTGGAGAATAAAAAATAAGAACTTTATTCGTGTGATTTCTGGTATTGGATTCATGGTGCTGGCGGGATTTTTGTTAGTGTTTAAAATATTGGGGGCTTAGTGAAATTTTCTAAAAAGCAAGTGGTAAAAGATATAATGCTAGAGGCAAAAGTGCTTGGCATTTCTGCTGGTGCGGGAGAAAAATATGCAGAAAAAGTGGCGGACAAAATTGCAAAGTGGGCGGAACGACGCGAGGAAGTAACTCAGGCTGATATCGATGCACAAATCGCAAAAGAAGTGAGTAGGTATAGTAAGGACCTTGCGTTCGTTTATAAAAATCGTGGTAAAATAATCTAAAGAGGTTATATGGGAAAACGATTTGATTATGAATATATGATCATCGGGGGCGGGACGTCTGGTATAGTAGCCGCTAAGCAGCTCGCTAGTGCAGGAAGAAAAGTCGCACTAGTTGAACAGGACAGCTGGGCTAATTCTGGCTATGCTAAAGAGCTTCCTAGAAGAGCGCTTTTCCATTTTTCTCATTTGTACGCAGAGGCGGTAGCCGGAAGTAGGTTTGGGATTACCTCGGCAAACCTGCGTTATAATTATCCTGCTGTATTACACTTTAAGGAGAAAGTAACTGGCAAAGACCTAGCCACGAAAAAGGAACTAGAAGATGCCGGCGTGACCTGCATCAAGGGCAGTGCACATTTTATTGGAAACTATGACGTGGCGATTGAGGGGAAAGGCCAAGTTTCGGCAAGCAAATTCCTAATTGCGACGGGGGCGGTAGCCAACCATGATGGGATTTCCGGACTCGACACAGTAGAATATCTCACACCAGAGACCGCAATAAATATAGAAAAACCGCCAAAAGCAGTGCTAGTCGTAGGCGGAGGACCAAGCGGATGCGAAATTGCGCAATATTATGCGGAGCTGGGCGCAAAAGTTGTAATAGTAGAACTTTCTAGCAGACTACTCCCGAAGCAAGACGAGGAAGTGGGCCAAGTAATGGAGCAATATTTTGCAAAACGTCTAGGAATTAAGGTGTTTACACATACAAAAGTAGTAGCGTTAGAAAAAGATAAGGTATCTAAGCGCGTAGTGTTTATGCGAAACGGACAGGAGCGCACAGTGCGCGTAGAGACAATTGTATTGGCGACCGGAAGCAAAGCGCATACAGACATTGGACTAAAAAATGCAGGGGTGAGTTTTGATAAAAATGGAATTATTGTAGATAAGACGCTCCAGACTAGCGCTAGAAATATTTGGGCGTCGGGCGATGTACTAGGAACGAATAATAGTTCGACGGAGCGTGCGACATACACGGCGGAAATTGCCGTAATCAATATGCTGGGTAGAAATAAAACATTTGTAAACTATGATGGTTTTATGGATGTAGTAGATACAGACCCACAAGTCGCTACGGTTGGGAAAACGGAAGACGATTTATCTAAGCGCTCTCGCAAATATCGCAAGGCGCTAGTACCGCTCTCGGCTACCAGCGCGTCAATGACAGAAGATTATAAAATCGGCTTCTTGAAAATCCTAGCCGATGGACAAGGAAAGGTATTAGGAGCGTCGATGGTAGGGCCACACGCCTCGGACGCGATGCAGGAAATAGCACTGGCGATACGACATAATCTACCATTGGTACAGGTGGCGAGTACGCCACACGTAGAAGGTGAATGGAACAATCTAGTAAAAGTCGCGGCACGGAAGCTACTAACGGCAAAAAACTAAAACAACAAAAATGGCGCTACTATTGGGGGAAATAGTAGCGCCGTTTTTGTCTTCAATCGGAGCGATTAAAAACTTGGTGGCGGGGGTTGGATTTGAACCAACGACCTTTTGGTTATGAGCCAAACGAGCTACCAGGCTGCTCTACCCCGCGATATTGAAAATACAGAGCTAGAGTTTCTAGCTCTGTAAAGATTCTAGCAAACTTTGGCGATTTTGTCAAGAGTTCTAGCGAAGCAAGCGGATTAGTCAGAGACCCAACCAGAGTTGGCACATCCTTGCGCACCGCCACTTTTGTCGGACTTCCAGCAGTTGCGTGTAACATAGAAGTTCTTGTCGGAAGCGTCGTTACCACTTAGATGAAGCGCATATTCTGGATATGGATAGTAGAGATCTACTAGCTCGATGCGGGTTTCTATGCGACGATATAAATCATTAGCACGACCAGTAGAATCAACAGCGGCTTGGACGCCAGTAAGAGTAGTATAGCTACTGCAAGCGTTATCGTTTACGCTTTTACAAAGCGCAACCGAAATGTCAGTATTAGGGCGTTTGTATGGCAAGTTGACTTTGAGGAAAGTAGTGGCAGATACGCGTGGAGTGTGCCTATACGTATCTGGCAATTCTATTGTAACCGTACAGGCAAAACCATTAGGGCTACTGGTAGCATTGCACTGAGTCTGGATCATATCGTTGTTGTATTTATCTGAATGATCATAGACGGAATCTTTTGAGACAAAATTCTTTGCGTTTCCCTTTCTTGGCTCAAAGATAAGCATAGCATGGTCGGTGCCTCGGCTATTGTAGTTGTTGACGTTAAGCTCGGCGACATTGAAATCTGGCACGCCACCAGAAGAGTCAGTCTGGAAAATTTCTAGAGCGATAATTGGTGGAGCGTATTTCTCGCTGTTATCCTTTAGTGTGGTATTACTATCACTACCACCAATCATGTATTTTTCTCCATCGACGCCAGCATTGGCGGTGGAGTACCAGCTAAACTGGATTGCATTAACCTGAGAAAGGTCGGCGGAGCGGAGCGGGATAATGCGCGTACTATCAGCATTTGTGAGGGTGGTGAGGTAGTCGTCAGTTTCCTCGGTGATTTTTACGCAGGTATAGGCTTGTTCCATATAGGAAGCGCTACCATTATTATTTTTGGATTGAGTTTCTTGGACGATAGTCTCGCCACGATCGCCAGTCTCGCGACCAAGAGTGTTAGTTACAACGTCACAAGAACTCTCGGCAATTCCCTTTTGCATTTCGTAAATGATTCTCTGACAACTGCCAACACTAGAACCAGCGTTAGGAGCATAGCCTTGAGAGAGGCAGTCGTGATATTTAAGGATTGCGATTTTAGCATCTTCTACGCCAGCCATAGCGGAGTCATAAGCGGATTTGGACAAATCAGTATTAACCGTGATAATTGATTCGCCGATAATAATGCGTGTAAAGCTGAGCGTAATAATCCCAAAAACCAACGTCAGGAATACTACTGCGTAAATTGAGACTGCACCGCGTTTTGTTGTTATTTTAGTCATCTGTTTCTCCTGTCGCCTGGGAGGCGAAATTATATTTATTTAATGCACAGTAAGTAAATTCATCGAAGTAAGCTTCTTTTGGCGCTTTACAGTATTCGCCACTGGCTAGGATGTCCACGTCTCCGTCTAGGGTTGCAAGGATGAAGGTGCCAGCGTAGAAGGCTTGACCAGAATAGGCGTGTCGGCCTGGTGGGAAAATGCGCATATCATAAAGGGCGAGGTCGGATTCGGATGGATCAATTAGCTCGGCCATATCGGTTGTGCTGACGGTATAGGATGGAGCTTCGTTGCCGTCATAGGCATATGTGCCGGTGTTGACATTATTCATACAGAGCTGGCCACCAGAATCGAAGACACGAATTAACCTAAAGTCGTCTCGGCCATTAACCTTGGCCCTAACATTATTATTGCTATTTAAAGCATAGCCAGTATTCCAGATAAAGGTATATAGGCCCGAACAGAATATTCCGTTAGTAGGAAGGGTTCTATTTTTCATGCTCCCAGGAGCGTCGGCACCAAAGGAGTGAGTACGCTGACGGAAAATGAAACGAAAAGCGTTATCATTTCTACATGCGTTTCTGGCACCCTCTGCGACAAGGGAACATTTTGCATCCGTACTGACGAGTGTAGAGGCCTTGATATGGCGAGTCATATCATCTATGATTTCTTGGGAGGTCTGGTTAACAGCTTTAATCATGAGAGTTTTTTGGTAAATGGCAAGCATTTGGATAATTAGAAACGCGGTCATTAAAAGCAATACCGAAATAAATGCCATGGAGAGAGTGGTTTCGATAATTGTAAAACCGGATTTATTGCGACGCATTAGATATCCTCCACGATTTCTGGGTTATATAGACGGATAATGGTACCGATAGTAGTAGGATTGTCTCTGTCTGGGCTATACCAACAAGCGCGAATATGGAAGTCGAAGAACTCTGGGATAGTATTTGCGACTTTAGCATTGTTGGAACGGTCACGGATGGCAATGATATAAATACCTTCGGCGGCGGCAACATAGCGATAATCGCCCTGCTCATAAATTTGCTCTTCGGAATTATTAGTACCGGAAGCACTACCGCTAGCAGTCGTATATAATACGCGCGGATAAGTTTTAGTGGCGGTGAATTTATTTTGATTGCCATTCCTAGTAGAGATAACAATTCTTTCTTTATTCAATTTGTTCGCGCCACTTTGATCGATATTTCTAGTATCCATAATAAATGCAGTAAGTCCGCTCTTAAAAATGCTTTTATTTCCGCCATCATAGACTTCGTCACAGGTATTGACGCTAAGCTCGGGGAGTTTGTCCGGCTCGTTAGCCATGCCATTATTAGCTGACGAGGTGCTGTCAGTTAGGTATTTCCAAAGTGTCCGATATTGTTGCTTTTCTATTACTAATTCCCTCTCTAGGGTAAAGGCGTTATGGATAAAGCGCAACGACTCGGCCTGAGCGTCGATTTCGCTTCTAGATTGAGCAACTTCCATGGCGCCTTCGGTAGTCTTAAGGCCAGCACTCATAACATTAAGCGCAAGGACAGAGACTAGCGAGAAAACTGCAATCGCAAAGAGGACTTCTACTAGGGTGTCGCCGAGTTTAACTTTTAGCATCGGTTACCTCCTTCTCCTTGTGGTTTGTCAGTTTCGATGATTTCTACGGCTGTAGAATCATGGGCATATTCCTTAATACGGACATTGTTGCGATAAGAAACATGAGAAAACACGTCTGGGGAGTTAATACAGAAGTCTATCTCGTGAGGGGTGAAGGCATCGCTATTGCCAGAGTTAAGATAGCTAGAGAGGATGTCGCCCCGGCTGGCGGCGGCGTTATAAACCTGGCCAACGTAGGCCGGATTGAGCGAGCCTTGGCTATTTTTGTAGTCGCTAATAATTTGCTGATAATCAATTTTACGGCTAGAAAAATAAGTATTAACTGCGCCGGTAGTAGGAGAGCGGACGATGAGAATCTCGCCTTCAAATTTGGACTTGTCTGGGTTTTCTGGCCAGGCATCCCACGTAGGTTTATAAGCATAATAATTTCCTGCTGGACCTAGAGTATATGTGCCGTTATCGTTTGCTTTCAAAGCTAGGACGTCGGCATAGATATGTTTGAGATTGTCTAGGACATCACCACCTAAGTTACTCCGGAAATCAACAGCCTTGCCAATGACATCATAAACATAGAATGAGCCATTGGAGCCGGTCTCGCCAAACGAAATCAACTTGCCATAAACCGCACAACCAGAACGGCCGGCATAGCTTTGATTGTCGTTAGGGTTAGGCTGGAGATTAGGGTCCTGAGTATAGGCATACTGGCCGGTAAGGGTGCAGAATTGATTCTGCGCGGAAATGATGCCTCTACGATCGTTTTGAACATTCTCTACTTCGGAGTAAATCGTACGGAGGAAGTCTGCAAAGTTCCTGGTCGCATCGGTATAGCGCTCCTTGCCGATACGATAGGAAATCGTGCTAATGAAAGCAATTAGCATTAGGGTTGCGACCGCTAGCGCGAGGATGATTTCTACTAGTGTAAAGCCTCTTTTTTGCTTCATCTAGTACCTCGGTGCGAGCTCACGCGTATAGGTTACGTTTGCTTGAGAGAAGCGTTGTGCTTGTGAGTAGGCCCAATATAGCGCGTCTGGACGGAGGTTAAAGATTTCGGCAGGCTGGATAGAGCCATCGTCGGAGAGATTCTTTTGGATAGGATTGGCGCGATTAGCGCTTGGGGAATTACCCTGGCCTGGGTCGGCGCCGGCAGTACGGCTAAGCTGAACGTTTTTAGCGTAAACTGGGCCGTTGAAGATGAGTTGCCTATCACAAGTCTGGGAATCAATGTTTGGAATGAGCTTGCCATCACAAGTATTGATTGTGCCACTAGTGATAATCCAGGCATCAATCTGGGTGACGGCGGAGCTAATCGTAATGTTGCCGTCAACGACGATGAGAATTTGTGGGATACTGTAGATATTGTTAAACGTAACGTTGTTTCTATTTAGTAATACTAGGGCGTTATCCATATTCTTACATGAGCCGTCACCTGTACAGATATTGCGGTCGATGTAAAAGTCTTTGTCAACATGGATGACGAGGACGTTGCTGGCGTAGTTTCTAGTGGTCTGGGTGCTTTCGGTCTGGTTGCCTTTCATCTGGCGAATCTCACCACTAGTAATCCTAGTGTTTGGAGTGCTAGTACCATTGGTGTAGCTAAGGTTGGCTAGCTGGCTGGCAGCGATATTATTGGCTGAATGGACGTAGACTGCGCCGTTATCTAGGGTCTGGATACCGTTACTGACGGTGCCTAGATAGCGTGAGCGAATACGTTCCTTGGTGACGGCGACAGGGTCATCGATCTTGGAATTGCCAGACACACCATCTTTACAACTATATTTCTCATTACTAATAGTAACGTCTTCGTTTGCGATAGTCATTGGAACTAGGTCACAGTAGTCTACGTTGCCATCTATACCACCAGAAGAGCCAAATGGCTTGTGCCCGCCCATGAGACCTAAGGACATAGAGTTATTAGTGTTAGAGCTATAGCCGTAGTAGCCAAGAGTGGCGCCGGAAGCGAAGCCGATTGTTGTGCCATAGGAGTTCAATAAGTACTCTTCCCAAGAGCCGAACATGCCGTTTGGTTCGTATGGGACGCCTAGATGAGCATCAACACGCTTGTTGGTAATACTGGTTCGCATACTGCCGTGATTGTACATGTTGCCATTCCAAACCTGGAAGTTAGGTTTCTTGGCAATAGTACGACAAGAAGCAGGAGAGACACGCCAGCCGGAGCGGTGGTCCATGCCGGATGCCTGAGAGCTGTCAGGAATGCCGTGAGAGTCGGAAGAGGAGATACCTACCGCTACGCAATATTTAGAGCCGACAGGATAGATGTCCGGAACAGCGCGAGTAGCAGTGCCGGAATAAGTTCTACCGCGATATCTACCTTCTGGGTTAAGCCCACCAGATTCGCCCCAGAGGCCACTTTGGCAATCATACATTTGGCTACCATATTGGTTGCGATAGAAGGTGCATGGGTCCTGGCCGCTGCCAACACCGTCGGAGCTAGTCATGCTGGAACCCTGGATACCGGCTTGGCTAGCATCCGGGGAGATGACAAATTCTACGGCGCGAATCTCGGCGTCGACTAGGGTAGCGTATTCTTCGGAACCTCTAACCTCTTCTACGGCGCGTGGAAGAATGGAGGCGGTAAAGAAGGAGCTGACACTCTCGCCTAGATAGACAACATCGCCTTCTTGAATCTCGGCGGAGACTTCGGTGCGGTAGCTATATGGAATGTTGACGGTAGCAGTCTGACTTCTTTCGCCGTACTCAGCTTGGGCGGTAGGATAGTTCTTGCCTGGGAAGTGATACTTTGTGCCCGGATGGCTTGTGCAACTACCATTGCACGGGGTGCTGTTGTCTGGGTATGAGGAGCCCGGGACGCATCCGCTATCAACCTTAGGACAATCATACCACTCTATCGTCCACTGCGTACAGACGCCATCATTGTTAGCGACTAGACATGGGGCAACATTTCGCCAACAGCATAGGATGCAGTTATATGAGTGATTCCATGCATCGCAGGCACATTTAGAACTGTCGCAGTCTTTTTCGTGAGTATCAGTATCGCGACTATGTTTCGAGATTAGACCCCATTTGCCATCAGTAGAAAGAGCAGACTCCATAGACTGGAACGGATCCTCAATAGTATTTTGGTTGTTTTCCGTTAAAGTATTATAGGCCTCGTGGAGCTCTGGGTAGTCTACGCTGACTGGGTCATGGTAGCTTTCTTCTGGAGGGAGGGCGGTACAGTTATCAATGCAATCACCAGTTTCTTCGTGCTTGTATAACTGCCAAGCTTTGCCTAGGTTATATCTAATAGTTTGGGAAACTGACTGACCAACAACGGACATAGTAGTCTTCTCGGCAGCGGCACAAGTACCCGTAGCGATACCAGGAGCCTGGTAACCACCCTGGACAAAGAATGGTGGGAAGTCAAAAATCTGACAGTTGTAGCTAGTAGCGTCAATGCTACGATAGGTCGGAGAATAAAGAGCAAATTGGTAATTTTGATTATATGAAGTATGATTATCTAGGTTACTAAAACCGGTAGCTGCGCCAATAGTACTACTGCGAGGAGAAATAAGCTGGTATTTTCTGCTGCCAAAGGCCTGTTCGTCGTCGCCAAAGAGAAAGTCGTCGCCATGAGAACTCTCAATCTGGAAATGCAATTCCCTAATAGGTTTGTTGCCTACCGCGTATTTGTCATACCAAGCTAGTTCTGGAGTCATGACTGCACCGCCCGTAGAAAGATCGCTGCCAGTACCTAATGCATACGGGCTAGATGCGCTACTCATAGAGCCACCCACCCTACCAACGCTCCAACAATAAGTGATCTCAAATCTAATAGAGTCGCCCGGGCGAGCCCAAACAGTGTTTCCCTTT
Organism: Candidatus Saccharimonadota bacterium; assembly: GCA_017652765.1. GTDB lineage: Bacteria > Patescibacteriota > Saccharimonadia > Saccharimonadales > Saccharimonadaceae > Nanosyncoccus. The sequence continues at coordinate 85,328 of JAGCAJ010000008.1, forward strand.
GCGGCAAATGTGGTATTCTCATTCTTAGTCAGGTTAGACACCGAGGCAGTACCAGCCGTATCGCCAGCATGGGAACCACCATTAGTACAGGCGAACTTTGGACGCGTTACAGTAGGCGGATCGCCGTCGCACCTAAGACCCGGGAAGAGGAGAGCGAGAACTTCACATGGCGGAGGAGTCTCGCCGTCTTCTAGGCCACCAAAGCCACTTCTAGAAAGTAAGGCGGACAAATCTTCAAGCAAACCTGCGTCAACCATTTGCTTGTAGATGGCCAAAACTTCGGCTTGTGGAATGTCGCCATACCAGCCCTTAGAGTTGAGGTAACTAAAGGCGCCATTGTAGCCACCGTGACCATCAGGAAGACCGGCGACTGGGATGATTGTTAGTAGCTGACCTTTCCGGACGTAGGTCCTAACGCCGTCGATGTTAACATAGCCGTCCTTATTAGCGTAGAGGGCGTAGGAATAGAATTTAGCGCCCACCCTAGTATTACCAGTAGTAAAGTCCGCTTTATTAGGGTGATAATGAGTATGGCCATAGTCAATGCTGTGGACGCCCTGAAGCTGCATGTTTGGGCTAGTAACCGTCTGGACGTTCCAACCGGTAGCGCCACTATAAACAACACTGTTACAGTTACCGCCAGCACAGCTACCGTGACCACCGGACGAACCGCCACCACCACAAGTTTGGTCGGCACCACTAGCATTTCTACCACAGTTAGCATAGGCAGAATTACTCCAAAAATTTATTGCGACAAAGGCCAAGACAATCGCTAGGCCGGTTGCGAGAAATTTATTCATCCGCATGTGTGCCCTCCTCTGGGTCGCCTAACCCTTCTGCGCTGTTGTCGTCTACGTTGACTGATTCGGCTAATTCTCTATAATAATTTGCCATGTCGTTGTCGCCATCCCAGCTATACATCTTTGCTAGTAGGGCAAAGACGGTATAACGTTGGCGTTCGTTAATTGCGTCTTCTTTTAGACTTTCTGCTTCTGAGAATGCATATGCTGGCCAGCCAGAACTATAGAGCATCTGAATCCGGAGAGCTTTGACACCGAAGATCAGATTAATATCTCTAGAAGCATCTTCCAGGTCGGCCATAAGGTCGGTCAGATAAACTAAGGCATCACTGTAGCCCTTGCCAACGGCGACTTCGTAAGCTTTGGTTTCTATTGTGGAAAGCTCAGTAGGGATTGGTTCGTGCGTACGTTTGCCAAGATTGTTGCTCGCGACAAGGTTAATAATAAGGGTGATTAGCAAAATAACGGCGAGAAGACTAGCCGTAACTATTGCGATAATTCTAAGGGTTCTGTGCGAAATATTAAAACGCTTTCGCTCTACTTTTTCTTTATCTTTACGCCCGCCTTTGACGTTGGAAAAATATTCTGGCGTAGAGACATAGCCAATATTTTTCGATTCAAAAGAATTGTCCGGGACTTTGTCTTGACCTTCTTTGTCCATAATAATATATTACCATAAGCATAATCTACTTTCAATGTTTTTATGCTATACTAGACATATGAAAAAGCGAAAGATTAAGAATTGGAATAAGATTTTTATTAGCGCAACTTGTGCGGTACTTGGTGTAGTAGTGGTGACACTCTGTGTGATGTATTTTGTATCGCATCATCTAAGCCAGGTTGATGGCGAAGACGAGACTGTAGCGACGCTCATGAAAGAGTATTTCAATGGAGATAAAAGCTGTACAAATTTTTCTGCGCCACTAATGGACGGCGACACGATGACGCTTAGCGAGATAAGTAGCGAGACAAAAGAAACCGTAACGATCACCAATATTATTGAGGACAAGGTTACCGGAATAAGCTACAGCTACATCAATGAATATTATCACAATCTATTTGGAAATGACTCAGACATTGAGCGTAAAGAAAAATATGAGGTAGTAGGGGCGGACTTAACGCTGGACGAGGACGGGCTGTATTACCGGAGTAAATACTGCGATAGGCCTGAAAGAGCAATGTGTTTCTTCTTAGACTCGGCGTATAAGTCCGATGTAGAGGTAAAGTTAGTATTGGGTGTAATGACGCGCGACCTTGTGAATACCAAATACTATGGTGGAATTGTTGAGAATGCTGAAGGGGTCGAAGAGATTGACATTGACCCGGAGACTGAAGAATTCGTCAAAGATCTCCCACGATGGGAAGTATGGTTCAAATACAATAACAAGCTTGGGCGATATATTTTAGATAGGACCGTAAAAATTTAGTTTGTTCTATGCGCCGAATAGGAAGGTAAACCATTGCTCGAAGTTGCTTGGTTCTTCGACGACTTCTTCGACTTTAATCTCTTCGTGTTTGTGCTTGGCGTAGTCGGAATTGTCTGGCAAGTATACTAGGAACTCACCCTCTAGCTTTTTGTTCTGTTTGGCGCGGGCAGAGAGCTCCTGGTATTCTTCGGACGCGAGATACTTATTTTCTAACTCTATAGAGTCAATTTCTAGCTGTTCTAGCGTCAATTCATAGCGACGGGCGACCAGGCGTTGTTCTAGCTCCCAGTTACGGCTCATGGCAGAAATAGCGCTCCAGGTCCAAACAAGACAAACGGAAACGGCGACAATAAAAATAACATGTTCGCTAGAGAACCAATGTTTAATCCGGTAATTTAACCTCCGGAAAGATGTTTTTATCCGTTCCATTTATGCTTTTTTATTATAACATTTCATGTTAGAATAAGTCTAGTTCCTGGGGGCGTAGCTCAGGGGTTAGAGCAGGCGGCTCATAACCGCTTGGTCGTTGGTTCGAGCCCAACCGCCCCCACCAAACGGTTTATAAAATTATTTTTATCTATTCCGCAATCTGTTAGCGCCTGTTAAATCCCTCGTTAGAATAGAGGGATATTTTTATGCCTTTTTTTGCAACAAAAACACGCCAAGAACTATACGATTTACCTTTATAATTTTGCCAGTTAAATCCCTAAATCCAGTTATTCACATTTGGCATATTTTAAATATGCCGCTATCTTTCGTTAGCGCAACCGACAAATTCAACACCCACAATACCCCCCACAACATTATAGATTGGCTCAGTACCTATAGGGCAACTATTCGGATCGTCTGGAGTGGTAACTATTTCTACTGTCTTTGTCTTTATGCATGGTCCAATGTCCCCATGATAATCCATTTCAGTACAAATAGTAACCTTATTAAAAGTGCTATTGCTAGTAAGTATACCAATTACAATACCAATTATTACAACAACGCTAGCTGTTATGCCTACTATGATCCATAGTTTTTTCTTATCATTTTGATGTTGTTGTATTTTACTATTTTCCATAGCCTTATTATACCATTTAACTTTTTATTATCGCTGTTAAAGCCTAGTTAATTAACCCCCACCACAGGAAGTGGGCCGTAACTTGCTTTTTGTATTTGATTATTTGCGAGAGCAGTTGATGAGGCCGTCGATGTTGTGGTTTGCCATAATTTTGACATTGCCTTTGTCATCGGTAACTTCGGTGGTTTTGAGGCCGATATTGGTAACAGTTCCCTTGAACCCGTCCGCCTGTGCAATTACCGTATCGCCTACACTAAATTGATTTTCGACAATAATAGCAATTCCGGCAATAAAATCTTTAATCATATCCTGGAAGGCGAGACCGACGACAGCCGTCATGATCCCAAGCCCGGCGAGCAGAGAAGTAACGTTAACGCCAAGAACTGAGAGAATAACGAGCAAAACAATAATAAGGAAGAGATATCTCAAGATACTAGAAAGAAGCTGAGAAATAGTCTTAATGCGTTGACGTCCGGCAGGACTGGTCTTCTTGCCACCGGCTCGCTCAAAGGCGAGCTTTAGAATCCGGCGGAGAATAAGATAGACGGCCAGGACAAACAGGACGTAGAGGATGGAATTTATCAGCTTTTTTACTCCGATTTCTGTACCAAAAAAGTTGAGCATTATAATTTATCCTTGGATAAGCTCCGAACTATTAGTATCAAAATCGGAAAGGGCAGAGTGCTTAATAGCTGGGTCGTCATAAGTGTTCCAATAGTAAGTCTTGGTACTAGCAGAAAAGCCACCAGTATAGACAGTCTTCTCGAAATCACCAGAAGCCATCGCGGCGGCACCGTCAATCATAGCAACACCCGTGAGCGTATGGAACAAACGAGAGACGTTTTCTTCTTCGGTAGATTTAGCTGGGTAGTGAGTATTAAGATAGGCGACACGGACGAAGCGAGAAGGGGAATAGTAATCGCCAGGAAGACCACGCATGAGCGAGCCAGAGCCAAAGGCGGTCATTTCGGCTTTACCCCAAGTGACTTTTTCTGGCTGTGGACTAGATAGGTTCATGTAATTACGTAGATTTTCTTTGTGCCAAGCGTAGCCTGGTTGGTTAGTGAGAACGTCGACATCATTATGAAAAATTTCCATACCTTTGTCGGTGTACTCTACGACGATGCTACGAGTTTTGTCGCCGATAATCCAGTGAAGCATCGAAACTGGGTATTTGTCATTAATCGGCTTGGCGATAATAGCAACGTTTTTTAACGTAGCTTCAACTTCATCTACAGTAGAGAAGTTCATCGCGACCCAAAGAGGGAATTCGTAGGCGGAAATATTAGTCTTCCCTTCTACTGGTTTTTCTTCGTATTTAGCGTAACCTGGGAAATTGAGTCCGGCAATAGCAAGGCCAGCTTCGTTGCCACAGTCAAAATAGAGCGGGGTGTTTTCCTCTACGATGCCCATACCAATTAGAGCATATTTTGGAACTAGATCGCCAAGGAAGGCGGAGTGGTATTGATAGCCCTTAGGGGTAACAACGATTCTCTGTCCATAGCCAACAGACCAGTCAAGATTGCGCCCAAAGAACATGTTGCCTTTGTCGTCATTAAAGCGAATACCTGTACACATTTGCATCTCCTTCTATTCATGTTTCTTGTTATTATAGCACAAGCAGAATCAAAAAACTGCGAGCGTCGGCTCGCAGTTACAACACAAACGTATTAACAGCTTATTTCTTCTTGGAAAGAGTCAAGAAACCATTGCGAGGGTTCTCATTGACGACGCGATCTGCAGGAAGATCAACTGGAGTACCTTTGCCACCGTCTTCAGTCTTGGTGAAGAAGTAAATAGTCTGCTTCTTGCCACCACGAAGGGTAACTTCGGACTGACGAAGGTAGTAGGTAATTCCTTTACTGTTAGTATGTTGGTAGGCCATAAATTCCTCCTTAGTTGTTGTACTTTTTATCTTATGACCCCAGGACAAAGAAGTCAAGAGGTTTTTGCTAATTTTTTATAAATACTAATGCTAAACGGAGGAAAACCCAGGTGAAAAACCTTATGATTAGGATAGCAAAGAGAGCTAGACAAATAATAGAAACGAAGCCGGAGAGAGTTGGAGTCCAGATAGGCGAAGCAAAGTCATAACGGAAAAGCGCAGTAGAGGGAAGAGAAGCTACGTACGTGTCCTGAATAGACTCTGCAGTGGGATATTTGGCGATTTCTCCGGTCATACAATCTAGATAGCCTTGGCTATTCCAGGCCCAGCCATATGCAATAGCTAGAGGCTTACAAACGTCCATAGCCTTAGCAAAGACATTGCCGTTAGGGTTCTCATCTGTGCCAGCCTTAGCCTCGGCAGACGCTAGAGCCTCGGTGGCTTTTCTAAGGTATTGATGCTCTAGATAGATTGGACCGGTGCCAAAAGAGATAAATGATTCCCCGTTTTTTTCTACAACGTTAACAACTGTATGCGTACGGACGAAATTATTTAGATTGTTCAAAGCATCCGCGATAGCCTGGTCGTCTTCGGATTCGTCTGCAACAGAAACGGCGGATTTTAGATCGGTCATTTTGATATGGTCGAAACGGAGAAGTGTGGCCTCAATAAAAAGCAAGAGCACAAAAATAATCAAAAGTTGCCAAGTCTTGACACGCTTAAGTTTACGGAGTGCAACCTTCAAATCTTTTTTCTTGATACCACCCATAAGCTGTTATAATTATACCATGAATATATATATTTCTGGGATTTCTGGTACGGGACTCGGACCACTAGCACTAATGGCACATTCTGCGGGACTTAGTGTTTGCGGGTCGGATTTAGCGGAAGGGGCGGTGTCGCACGAACTCGCAGAGGCGGGAATTGAATTTAATGTGGGTAAGCAAGACGGGAAATACTTGCAAAAATGTATAGACGAGGGAAAAGTAGATTGGTTTGTATATACCTCAGCACTGCCTAAGGATCACCCGGAGTTAGTACTGGCTAGGGAAGCGGGGATACGAACTTCTAAGCGCGATGAGCTAATAGCGTATCTAGTAGAGAAATTAGGGTTAAAAATGGTGGCCGTAGCGGGTACACATGGCAAGACAACTACAACCGCAATGATTGTATGGACAGCACTACAATTAGGGCTACCCGTATCGTATTTGGTGGGAACAACTTTACCGTTTGCAGAGGCGGGGAAATATGACCCAAAGTCAGAATTCTTAATCTATGAAGCAGATGAATATGATCGGAATTTCTTGCACTTCTTCCCTTGGCTGTCCGTAATTACGACTGTATCTTATGATCATCCAGATATATATCCGACAAAGCTAGATTATATGCAGGCGTTTGCAAAATTTGAGGGGCAGAGCGAGCAGGTGATTCGTGGCAGAGAACTGGAAGGCGACGCTGTGTCCGCTAACGAGGATACGCTAGATTTTTCTGGAAAGTTTAGACTGGCGGGGAAGGCTAGGAGATATGATGCAAATCTGGCAATGCAAGCGATTTTTGAGATGATAGAAGAAGTAGACATGCAGACAGACGCAAAGGGGCGCAAGATTGATGAAGATTTAATCGTGGAAATTTTAAATGAGTTCCCTGGCGTAGGGAGGAGATTTGAGAGGATTACTGACGGGGTGTATTCTGACTATGGACACCATCCAGAAGAGATTTCTGCAACCATAGAGATGGCACTTGAGGAGGCGGAGCAGACGGGAAGGTCTGGCGTGGTGGCAATTTATGAGCCACACCAGAACACCAGACAACATGAAGTGTTTGATGGATACAAAGATGCCTTTCTTGGTGTAGAAAAATTGTACTGGCTCCCAACCTATCTAACGAGAGAAGACCCGTCACTTAAAATTTTGATGCCAGAAGATTTTATTGAAAGCCTAGAAAATAGTGGGGCGGGCGAGCCGGCAGAGATGGGGCCAGAGCTAGCAGAAAAAATACGTGCACTTCACGATGAAGGAAAATTGATTTTATTAATGACGGCAGGACCAGCCGATAATTGGCTAAGAGAGGTGTTCAATGCAAAGAGTGCTTAAATTTATTGGCGGGGGAGTAGCGGCGACAGTAGTAGACTATGTAGTCTATACACTATTTGTAATGGTGGTATTCGGGGGGAATGTGGGGATGGCGTGGCTGGCTTCGATATTTTCTGGAATTGCGGCGACGTTTGCTGCGTTCATACTGCATAGTAAGATTACTTGGAAAGAACGAAATCCAGGAAAGTATGGAATAATTAAGTTTTTTGCTTGGAATGCATTCGTAATAATACTAGTTAGGCCGCTACTAACTAAGCTGTTTGGACTTCTAACTGGATTATACCAATTTGCTTTTATGATTTCCGAGGCAATACATCTGCCATTTGACTATGACTTTGTAGAAAGCACAGGGATATATGTACTGATGACAATCGTGACAATGACACTAAACTATATCTTTTATGAGAAGGTAGTTTTTGGAAACGTGACTAAAGTTCAGGAAGAGGAGCGGGAAGAGGTAAACGTGAAGAGCGTTAGGAAGACCGGAAAAGAAACAAAGAGTCAGAAGAAAACCAAGCACAGTACAGATAGGTAGGGGATTTTTAGCTAGGAGCTTGTGCTTTATTAGAGTAAATGTTGTAAAAATTACAACACCTAGGACAGTAGCACAGCCTACTAGGCCAACCTCTAGGAGGAGGCTAACGTATTGATTTTGGACGATTTCTTTTGGACCGATTTCTTCGGGGTTGTAACTATGCATAGCAAGGCCAGCAGAACCAAGTCCGGCGCCAATAGTAATATATTGTGGTGATGAAGCCCAAGTTTTAATGGCGAGGGAATTAAGATTCAAACGGGTATTAGTAGATTCGGGGACGTAGCCATCAAAAATCGGAGCTGGGGGTTGGTACGGAATTTCCTCTTCGACATCAACAACGGAAGAGACTGGAGTGGTATTGTTAATAGGCTCAGCAACTTTTTGGCGGAGATCAATTATGCCAAGGGAAAGCTGGTGCAAGGCCTTAGTGGCGCCCGTCCTAAAACCGTCCGAGGTAGGGCCAAGCACAGAAAGAAAACCAAAGCCGGCGAGGGAAAAGATACCTGCTAAGATGCAAATACCAAGAGATTTGAAAAAGGCGGATTTTTTGTGAATCCAAATTTGCAAGGTGAGCAGAGCCACAACAAAAGCATAAATAGCTCCGCGAGAGAGGGTAAGGAAAAGCGTCATAGTCAAAAACAGAGTTAGCGAGAAAAGAAGGACTTTCTTTTTTCTGGTAGTAAAAACGGAAGTAGAGACAAGATAAAAACAGAGAAGGGTAGGTGCAAGGAGGAGATTGCCCATAAATTGAGGCTCAATGGCAAATCCACTAGGGTGAGGGAAGCCAAACATGGAAGCAGTACAGCCAGAACAGAGAAGAGTGATGTGGCGATCAAAACCGGCAACATCGGCGATACACTGAACCCAGCAAAAAGCTGAAACAATAGCAGAGGCATAGAGCAGGGATTTGATAAGATGGTGGCGGAGACGGTTCTTGACATCATTTTTAAGACGATAAATTAAACTCAACATGGCAAAAATTACTAGGAAGGACAGGCCGGAGGTCAAAATTGTACGGAGGCGATTGTCCGACCAAATAGCAGACAGGGCAAAATAGAGGGGAATCAGAGCTATAATGCAAAGATTTTTTAGCTTGTAGAAACGAAAAAGATCTGGAATTTGGGGTAGAGAAAACAGAAAAAAGAGAACTAGCCAGATTTCTGGCAGGGAAAGCTCAAGATTCATGGATTCGGTACTACCTAGTGAAATTAGCGGATAATACGACAGAAAAAAGATGGGCGGAAAAATGACTAGCATACCCGTCGTAATTAACTTGCTATATTTTTTTAACTTTTGCATCTACCTCCTCCTTGATTTTTGTTTTGAATATTTTTTTGTCAAATTCGAGCGTTGTATTTTTTACAACATTTGGATCGTAGTCAGCTGGATTTAGATTACTCATAGCTTCTATCAAAGAGGACGGAGTCTGCTTATCAAAGAAAATGCCGTTAATACCTGGCTTGATATAATCTAGGGCACCACCTTTGCCAAAGGCGATACCGGGCGTACCACAGGCCATAGCCTCTATCGGGGCAAGACCGAACGGTTCTAAGCTAGGAAAAAGATAGACGTCGGAACTTCTTAAATATTTTTTTAGCTTGTCTTGACTCATGGCCTTTAGGAATTTAATATTTGGCGCGCCATTTGCAATTTTTACTAAATTATTGTGTTCTGGGCCATCACCAATCACGGTGAGATTCGCCCCTGTTTTTAGGCAGGCTTTGATACAGATATCAAGACGTTTCCAGTTGACTTGTCTGGAAGTTGTGATGTAGCTAGTGTGTTTTTCCGCTTGACTTTTCCCTGCTTTTGTTTTGTTACTTGTGGAAAAGTCTGTGGAAAACTTTTTTAGGTCGAGCGGTGGATAAATAACTACTGATTCCCTTTTGTAGTACTTTTTAATCTGGTCAGAAGCGTAACTTGAAATAGTGATGAATTGATCTGGGTGCTGGGCGGATTCAAAATCTTTTTTACGTAGAGGTTTTACTATAATTTTTAGGGCTAGGCGAGCAAGCGGGTTAAATATGCCAAAGCCTGGGTTTTCTAGATATTCATCGTATTTGTCCCAGTAATATTGAGTGGGAACATGGCAGTAACAGAGGTGAACACAACGATGTTCGGTCTGTTCGGGTTGTTCGGTTTTACGTGATTTTGTTCGGGTTTTAGGGGTGGTGCGGACAGATTTAGCCTCGGCACCCGTAACGGAAATAACTAAATCATAATCCGACAAATCTAGATGTGAAAAATAGCTCTGGCGAAGCGGGCCAATTAGCCGGCGAAAACAACTAGGGAAAATTTGGAGCCAGCCAGTACGGACATCGGCATCCAAAAACCAGTCAATTCCCTTTTTATTATACTGGGAAGTATAAATTGGGGCGCTAGGATACATCTCGTGGAGCGCTAGAAGTACAGACTCTGCACCGCCAACAGTAGTAAGCCAATCGCAAACTAGGGCAACTTTCATTATTTGGCACCTTTTCTTAGGATGACAGCCGTAATAGTTCTAAGTAAAATATTAAGATCAAGCCAGATGGACCAGTTCTGTACATAATAGAGGTCTAGCGCGCGACGCTCTTCGAAGGAAATATCGCGACGACCAGATACCTGGGCAAGGCCGGTAAGGCCTGACTTAACAGAGAGAAGTAAGGAGCGGTCACCGTAGTCGCGGAGCTCACCCGGTACAAGGGCGCGTGGACCGACAAGGGCAATATCGCCACGAAGGACATTAAATAGCTGTGGTAGTTCGTCTAGAGAAGAGGCACGAAGGAATCGGCCAATCTTAGTAATGCGCGGGTCGTTTGGGATAAAATCGCCACCCTTGCGATATTTTTCTATTAGCCCTGGGCGACCCATTCTAGTAAAGGCTTCTTCTGGAGACATCCCGGAAAATTGGGGCTTCATAGAACGAAACTTGTAGATTTTAACTTTTTTATTGTAGCGAGAGAGGCGATACTCGCCATAAAAGGCACTGTGCTTTGGGTCAGAAATTTTAACAATAATCCAGATAATAGCCATCGGAATAAGCGCCAGTATAAATGCTAGCCCGCCCAAAATAACATCCATTAGACGCTTAATAATGCGAGCGCCACCAATGAGCGGGGTAATCCTAACTAGAATAGCGGGAGTGCCACCGATGAGCTCAAGATCCCCAACGTGGGAAGACAGCGTAGAGTCGCTAGGCACGAAATAATAAAGCATATGATGCTTAATACACTGGCCATAGACGTATTCGCTTCCCTGTTCGTCGGTCTGAAAGATGACGTCGGCCTCGGCTTTCTTTAGTGCGTCCTTTAGCGAAGAGAATCGACGGTCTAGAAATTCTTCTGGAACGTTACGTTTGTTAGAGACTACGCCGACCAGAGAGTAGCCGTCCTCAGGATAATCGGCGAGATGGTCAATTAAGCGCTCGGTATTGGGGCTATTACCAATGATAATGGCACGGAGAGTACCTTTGTCTTTTCTAACGATATGGGTGCGGATACGATGGATGATGCCACGAAAAAGACAGAGGGTAATAAAACAAAGTAGGGCGGCATAAACTGCGACCATGCGAGTTGGGAAAATGTGGCTCTCGGCAAAGAAATCATAAGAAATCAAGACCATCATACCAAGAATGGAGCCAAAAAGAAGTCGGAGTAATTCTGGAGCGCGAGAACGGCCGAGGATAATGGATTTTTTGTATAATCCAAGAAAGGCGTTTAAGATAATCCAGGCTGGAACTAAGAGTGCGATGGTAGAAGTAAAGGCGAGTGGTTCTGCCTCGAAGAAATAGGGGCGGTTATCGATGTGAATGCGAGCGAGATAGGCCACCAAAAAGGCCACGATAATAGCGATGGCGTCCGTAAACGCCAAGATGACACGGAAAATCAATCCGGGATCTTTTTTCATACCATTATTATACCATTTTACAGTATAATAGTATAGAGTAATACAAGAGGCATAAAATGAAAATTTTAGTTACGGGTGGAACGTGATATATTGGAAGTCATACCGTAGTCCAACTCATCAAAGCGGGACACGAGGTGGTGATTTTGGATAATTTGTTCAATTCTAAAGAAAGCGTATTAGATAAAATTGAGAAAATCGTAGGTGTGCGTCCGAAATTCTATAACGTTGATTTGTTGGATTTTTCTGGACTAGAAAAAGTTTTTGATGAAAATGAATTTGAAGCAGTGATACATTTTGCTGGACTAAAAGCCGTAGCGGAAAGCGTGGAGCAACCCGTAAAGTATTATGAGAACAATATTTCTGGAACGCTAAACCTGCTAAAGGTGATGCAGAATCATAGTGTTAAGAGAATTATTTTTTCGTCTTCGGCAACGGTCTATGGAGAGCCAAAATCGGTGCCGATTTCCGAGGATTTACTAACTGGGCAAGGCATTACTAATCCGTACGGGCGCACAAAATATATGATTGAAGAAATTTTGAAAGATATATGTGTGGCGGATTCGGATTTTTCTGCGACGATTTTAAGATATTTTAACCCAGTAGGTGCACATGAATCTGGATTACTTGGTGAAGACCCAAGCGGTAAGCCGAATAATTTAATGCCGATCGTGATGAAAGTAGCCAAAGGTGAATATCCAGAGCTATCTGTGTATGGAGACGATTATAATACACCGGATGGAACTTGTATTCGTGATTATATTCATGTAGTAGACCTAGCAAAGGGCCACATTGCGTCACTTAATAAAATGTCTGCTGGCGTTCAGATTTATAATCTAGGAACCGGAAAAGGCACAAGTGTATTAGAAATGATAAACGCATTCGAGAGGGCAAGCGGAGAGAAATTACCATACAAAATCGCCCCGCGCAGAGCTGGAGATCTGCCGGAACTATATGCGAACCCAGAAAAAGCACTGCGCGAACTTGGCTGGAGGGCGAAACTCACAATTGACGATGCGATGGAAGACACGATGCGATTCTTGCGTCAAAACTAGAGGATTATGGGCGGAGCTTGGAATAAATTTGCCAGGCTAGTTTGAAAATATTTTTGTGGATTAATAGCGTATAGATAGCAAGCTTGTCTCGCGAGGTGGCGTAAGGATTTTTGGTGACAAACTTTTTGTGCTCTTTTAGGTAGTCTATAATTTCTTGTTCCCTGGCCTGGTCGATAGAGCCTAATTCCTTAGCTAATACCATCTGGCGAAGGACGGAAAAACGAGCATGCATACGGCGAAGATTGACGGTATTGATAAGATATGGAAAACGGGCTTCAATTTCGTCGCACATTTCGTCGGTGAGCCTGATGATGTCATACTTCCCCGACGAAAAATCAGTAGAAGAAATAGAGCTGGCGCGTTTGACGTAAATATATTTAGCTTCTGGACCAAAGGCGATGCGTGGACAGTTTTTAATGACCTTGTAGGTAGTGCCCAAATCTTCGTGGAGCGCGCCGGCTGGAAATTTGACGTTTTGCCATAAACTCTTATGGTAAAGCTTAGCATAGGCAGTAACCGTAAAACCTTCTTCTCTAAGCATGCGACCAAGAGTTTCTTCTGTACTCATGACCTTTTCTGGGTAATCAGAAGCGTAGTCAATTTCTTTATTCTTGGCGGTGATTTCTTTGATTCCGCAAATGGCAATCCTGGTCTGATATTTAGAAATGAGTGAGAAAAGATATTGCGCAAAATCCGGCAAGATATAATCATCGGAATCGACAAAAGTAATATAATCGCCGGTAGCTTCTCTAATGCCACGGTTTCTAGCTTCTGATAGACCTAGGTTTTGTTGGTGAACAATCCGAGCGCGTAGCTCGTGTTTTTTGAATTCGTCGCAAGTAACGCCACTACCATCAGTAGAGCCGTCGTCCACTATGACAAACTCTAGCTTGGGGTAGGTTTGTTTCTTTAGAGACTCTAGACAACGCGGTAAAAGACGCTGGACATTATAAACTGGAACTATGATGGATATAAGGGGTGTTTCCATATATATTATTATACAATATGATATAATACTTGTATGGGAAAAACTTTGTTCAGTAAGAAAAACCGGGTGCTCCTGGCGGAACTTACGAAGACTGACTTTAAGCTGAGATACCAAGGATCGGTACTGGGGTATATGTGGGCAGTATTAAAGCCTCTTCTAATGTTTGCAATTCTGTATGTAGTTTTTGCGAAGGTACTTAGATTTGGAGATTCAATTCCTCACTATCCGGTATACCTATTGGTCGGAACCGTACTATGGAACTTCTTTAATGAGTGCGCGCAACAAGGAATTCATGCAATTGAACAGAGAGGCGATTTAATTAGGAAACTTAGTTTTCCAAAATATATCGTAGTGGTGAGTGCAACAAGTACAGCCGTAATAAATGTCTTAATTAATCTCTGCGTAGTGATTGTGTTTGCGCTAATTAATGGCGTGACACCAAGCTTGACGTGGCTACTAGTATTGCCACTTCTAGCAGAACTGTATTTCTTAGCGCTTGGTATTTCCCTACTACTTGGCGCAATGAACGTCAAGTTTCGTGATATTGGATCTATCTGGGAGGTGCTAATGCAGGCAATGTTTTATGCAGTGCCAATTATCTATCCGGTTTCTATGGTAGCAGATAATTCTGTGATGGCGGCGAAGATTATGCTTCTAAACCCGGTAGCACAAGTAATTCAGGATATGCGTTATAGTCTAATCACACACGAGGCCGTGACATTAACATCGCTTTCTGGAGTAGTTTGGGAATTTGTATCAATTGGAATTGTAGCGGTAGTACTAGTAGTTGGAATTTTGTACTTCCGAAAGAAAGCTAAATATTTTGCGGAGGAAGTATAAAATGAAGTGGAGCGAAAAATATTTACGTAGAATGCGTGAAAAAGCGCATGAAGAAGCTGAAGCAAATGAGAATGCTATCGAAGTAAAAGATTTGTACAAGAGCTTTAAGCTACCGACGGAGAGGGCTTGGGGGCTGAAGCAGGCTATATTCAATAGATTAAAAGGTATTAAGGGCTTTACTCGGCAGGAAGTACTCCGCGGAATTACGTTTGATGTGAAGCGCGGAGAATTTTTGGGGATTGTTGGCAGGAATGGTAGTGGTAAGTCTACGCTTCTAAAAGTTCTGTCCGAGATTTATGTGCCGGACAAAGGCAGTGTAAAGATTAACGGGACATTAGTGCCATTCATTGAGCTGGGGGTAGGATTTAATCCGGAGCTAACTGGGCGAGAAAACGTCTACCTAAATGGTGCACTACTCGGATTCTCTAACAAAGAGATGGATGGGATGTTTGATGATATCGTGAAGTTTGCCGAGCTGGAGCCATTTATGGACCAGAAGCTAAAAAACTATTCGTCTGGTATGCAAGTCCGCCTAGCATTTTCTATTGCGATTCGCGCACGCGGAGATATTCTAATTCTTGATGAGGTGTTAGCGGTAGGTGACGCAGCGTTCCAGGAGAAATGTAACGATTACTTTAAGAGTCTCCACGGTAATCAGACCGTAATTCTGGTAACGCACGATATGGGTAACGTAGAGAGATTTTGTGATAGAGCAATCTTAATTGAAAACGGAAAAATTGCCTGCGAGGGTAAGCCTAGCAAGGTAACTAAAGCCTACCAGAAGCTTTGGGATTAGCACGTTAGTCTAACTCATCGTCCGACTTGGGCTTGGTTTTGGTTTTGGTGGGTTTTTGGTTGTTGGATTTTAGTTGTTTTTTGTTACGGTTCTTAAAAATAAGCAGAAATGCGGTTGGTGAAGTATCTAGGAGCACGCGGAGCATGCGCCAGTGATTTTTTGGAAAGTAAGGTTTCCTCAGCATATTTTTATTATCGGCATCATGGAACTCGGCGCGCATACGGAGGGCAAATTTTTCTAAAAACTCCTTCTTGAGATTTAACATATTCCAGTGGTAGGAAGCAAATTTGACAGCCTCAAAAATATATCCATACACCTTCCAGACGTCTTTCTTTTTTAAGTATCTTTCGGCCTCGGCGAATTCTTCATTAATATTAAAAGCCTCTTCTGCGTTATCTATGACGGTTTTAATTGGACGATGATGAAGATAGGGCTTGTCCGTCAAAACGATTGCTCCGCCAGAGGCAAGGATTTTGACATTAAAACTAATATCCTGACAAGCACAAGCGGAGGTTTCTAGGAAACCAATTTTTTCTTTTTCTAGGAAGGATTTTTTGTAAATAGCAGACCAGATGGCCGGTGGCTGATAAAAAATCCTGGTATTCTCCATAGGATCAATAATAAATCCAGCCTCTTCGGGCAAAATGGCGTCCTTTAATTCGTCTTTATCTTTGTCAAAAATAAAATAATTACTCTTGGCGACGTCAGCGTCGAATTTCTTGGCGAGGGCAAAGAGCTCAATAAACATTTCTGGATTAATAAAGTCAGTCGCCTCTATAATACCAATGTATTCTCCACTAGCCAGCTTAATTCCGCGGTTAAGTACGCGACCATAGCCAGCAGATTTTTTTAGTTCTATTACACGCATACGTGGTTCTTTGGTAGCGAAATTCTTTAAAATATCAGCCGACTCATCCGTAGAGCCATCGTTAATACAGATGATTTCCATATCATCTAGAATCTGGTTACTAAGGCTCTTTAGACAATCGATGAGATATTTTTCGGCATTGTGAACGTAAACCAAGACTGTTACGCGCACAGGCTTTTCCATCTTAGGCCTCGCCATCCTCTTTGAGGGCTTTTAGATATCTACTCAAAGCGTCTTGCCAAGTCGGGAGCGGAGTAAAACCGGCTTCTTTTAGCTTTGACTTATCCAGGCGCGAATTGAATGGGCGAGCGGCGACAGATGCGCCATATTCTGCGGTCGTAACCGGAATAACCTTTGAATCAATGCCGGCTTGTTTGAAGATTTCTTTGGTAAAATCAGCCCAGGAGATGAATCCACCTTCGTTAGTGGCGTGGTAATAGCCGTATTTGTCAGACAAAATCATATCAACGAGAAGCCTAGCTAGATCTGGGGTATAAGTTGGGGTACCGATTTGGTCGTTAACAACGCGAACCTCGGTGTGAGTCTTCCCTACGCCGAGCATGGTCTTAACAAAGTTCTTACCGTTTTTGCCAAAAACCCAAGCAATACGGACGATAAAGTATTTGTCTAGGGTGTTTGCGACAGCTAGTTCCCCGTCTAATTTAGACTGGCCATAAACGTTCAAAGGGGCGTAGTTTTTGTCGTCTGGGGTCCACGGTTTTTCTCCCTGACCATCAAAAACGTAGTCAGTAGAAATATAAATCATCTTGGCGCCAATTTCTTTGCAGGCTTTGGCTAGATTCTCTGTACCTTCTACATTGACTTTTTTGACGGCAGGCTGGTTAGCCGGGTCTTCGGCGCCATCAACATTGGTCCAGGCGGCACAGTGAATCACGGCATCTGGATGATAATCGTTTAGAAGCTTCTCGACATTGTCCTTGTCGGTAATATCTAGGATTGCAGTCTTGAACTCTGGATTTTCTCCACCTTTTCTGTCGGCGCCAATGGCGTCAATCCCACGGGATTTTAGCTCTAGCATGACGTCGTGGCCGAGCTGACCAGAAGTGCCAGTGACTAAAACTTTCATATTAAATCTCCGCCTTTTGATATTCGCCAGAAAGGATGTTTTCCCACCATTCTTTGTTGTCTAGGTACCACTTAATAGTCTTCTTAATACCATCTTCGAATTTGGTTTCTGGGAGCCAGCCAAGTTCGTCGTGAATAAAGGTTGGGTCTATGGCGTAGCGACGATCGTGACCTTTTCTATCTTCTACAAAAGTAATTAAGGATTCTGGTTTTCCAAGTTCTTTGCAAATTAATTTCACAATATCAATGTTTGCCATCTCGTTGTGGCCACCAACATTATAAACTTGGCCGATTTTGCCGTTATGGATAATTAGATCAATAGCACGACAATGATCTTCAACGTAGAGCCAGTCGCGAACGTTAAGTCCGTCGCCATAAACTGGGAGAGGCTGGTCGTTCAAAGCGTTAATAATAGTGAGCGGGATAAGCTTTTCTGGGAAGTGATATGGGCCATAGTTGTTAGAGCAACGGGAGATAGTAGCTGGGAATTTGAAGGTGCGACAATAGGCTAAAACTAGCATATCAGCACCAGCTTTAGAAGCGCTATACGGACTAGAGGCATGAAGCGGAGTGGTCTCCGTAAAATAGAGCTCTGGCTTGTCAAGCGGTAAATCGCCATAAACTTCGTCGGTAGAGACTTGGTGGTAACGTGGAATGTTTAGCTCTCTACAGACTTCCATAAGAGTCTGAGTACCCTCAACGTTAGTCTTGACGAAAATTTCTGGGCCAGTGATAGAACGGTCGACGTGGCTTTCGGCAGCGAAGTTTACTACGATATCTGGGTGCTCTTCTTCAAAAAGCTGCTTGATGGCGGGCTTGTCGCAGATATTAATCTTGGCGAAGCGGAAATTTGGATTTTCCATAGCTTTCTTCAGAGTATTAATATTCCCTGCGTAGGTTAGACAGTCTACGCAGATAATGCGATAGTCAGGATATTTGTTTAGCATGTAATAGACAAAGTTAGAGCCGATGAAGCCGGCGCCGCCTGTAATTACGATAGTTTTTTTATTCATTCTCACTCCTCTCAAATTTAATGTTTGCGTCTTTCAAGCTTGGGTGCTTGCCATCTTTTTCACTCAAAGTATATTCTACGTCGATTTCTGGCCACTTAATATCCACATCGGGGTCATTGTACATAATACCGCCTTCGTCTTCTGGATGATAGAAGTCGTCGCATTTGTAGGCGAATTCAGCATGGTCGGACAAGACTAAAAAGCCGTGCGCAAAACCGCGCGGAATCATTAGTTGCTTCTTGTTTTCTTCTGAAAGCTTAGCGCCAACCCACTGGCCATAAGTTTCGCTACCGTCGCGAAGATCAACGGCGACGTCAAAGACTTCACCTTTTAGAACGCGGACGAGCTTGGCTTGAGGGTGATTTTTTTGAAAATGAAGGCCACGAAGGACGCCCTTAAACGAGCTGGACTGATTGTCTTGGACAAAGTTATAATTAAGTCCCGCTTCTTTAAAATCTTTGGCGCTATAGGTTTCCATAAAATACCCACGCTCATCACCAAAAACCTTTGGAGTGATAATATAGACGTCTTTAATCTTAGTCTTTTCAAAAGTGAAATTACCCATATTAATCTTTGATCTTCCCTTCTGCAGAGCGCTTTAGGTGCTGGCCATAGCTAGACTTGCCGTATTTGTTGGCAGATTCGATAAGTTCTTCTTTAGAAATCCAACCGTTTTTAAAGGCAATCTCTTCTGGGGCGGAGATTTCTATACCTTGGCGTTTTTGGATGACGCGGACAAAGTCGGAGGCATCAGCAAGAGAGTCCATGGTACCAGTATCTAGCCAGGCAAAACCACGACCGAGAACCTGGACATCGAGGGAGTTCTCTTTGAGGTAAATTTCATTTAAGGAAGTAATCTCTAGCTCGCCACGAGCGGAAGGAGTAATAGTCTTAGCTTTATCAGAAACGCCGGCTGGGTAGAAATAGAGGCCGGTAACAGCGTAATTACTTTTTGGGTGCTCTGGTTTTTCTTCGATAGAAAGAGCGTGCCAATTATCGTCAAATTCTACAACGCCAAAGCGCTCCGGATCGGTAACGTAGTAGCCAAAGACAGTGGCTCTGCCCTGCTCGGCTTTAGCAACGGAATTACGCAATTGGCTAACGAATCCGTGGCCATAGAAAATATTGTCGCCAAGAATCATGGCGCAAGGCTCACCAGCGATGAATTCTTCACCAAGAGTAAAGGCTTGAGCGAGACCGTCTGGGGATGGCTGGACTTTATAAGACAACTTAATACCCATTTTGGAGCCATCGCCTAAGAGCTTCTCAAAATTTGGGAGGTCGGCCGGAGTAGAAATAATAAGAATATCACGAATACCAGCAAGCATGAGCGTAGCTAAAGGATAATAAATCATCGGCTTATCGTAAACCGGCAACATCTGTTTTGAAGTGGCTAGAGTTAGCGGATAAAGCCTAGTCCCAGAACCGCCCGCTAAAATAATTCCTTTCATTAAAAAACTCCTGTAATTACTTCTTATATTTTAGCATATTTTGGGGAGGAAGGCTAGATTTGCAAAAAGGGGTGGCGTAAATTATAATAAAATCCAATAAGGTCATGAAACGAAAGAAAAAAATGTCACCCAGCAAAAAGGCTATTATTGCCGTTCTTGTAGTTTTGACTGTATTTCGTGCCTGGCTAGGACTTAAAACCCCGATGGTTTTTCAGCCGTTCGCTATACATGATGACATGCTGTACGCCAACTATTCTTCACAATTACTAAGCGGGCATTATCTCGGCGCGTTTTCAACATTTACGCTTCTTAAAACAATCTCTCCGTCCGTCCTGTTGGCGTTTGGATTCTTGTTTAATATCTCGTACCCAGCATTTATGACGTTTGGTTATATCGTGGCGGTTGGGCTCTTGTCTTTTGCGCTCTACAAATTATCAAGAAGCAAATCCTTATCCATCTTTACATATATCCTACTTCTATACTCGCCGATAATGTTCCACGAGGAAAATGTCCAGCTCGTTTATCGCGGTGGGTATATTATCATATTTTCCCTGCTTGTAATTTCGGCGATTGTAGGCATGTATGCAGTCGCAAGACAACAAACATTCAAGAGTCGGTCTTTTTATTGCTGGGTAGCTCTTGCAACAATTTCATTGCCGAATTTTTATTATATGAAAGAGGATTCAATTTGGATAATGCCTTTTGTCCTCGTCGGGACGGCTATGACTATTTTTGCGATGAAGAAGAACAAGAGCTTAAGACGATCTTCTCTTTTCATCTCGGTCGTTCCAATTATATCATTAGGTGTTGCAGGATTATTATATCGTACCGTCAATCTTATAGCATATGGAGAATTTGCATTAGTTGATCGTTCTGGCACCAATTTTTCTAAGGTGCTAAACGATTTAGTTACTCTAGATGCCGAAGAGGAGCACCCATCGACGGTTTGGGTCAGCAACCATATGCTCGAAACTGCCGCCAGCCAATCCGAGACCATGAATGAATTAATGCCTTTCATCAAGCAGAGCTGGAAGAATTGGTTCAGGGATGAAGGTGCAGAAGCTCCCGGAGATTTTTATATTTGGGCGTTACGTGATGCGGTGAATCTGGCTGGACATTATACGAGCGGCAAAGACGTTGAAGAATATTATGCAAAAATACATAACGAGCTTTCCGATGCGTACAAATCCGGTAAACTAAAACATGCTACTGGCAAGGCCTATATTTCCCCAACGATGTACGGTATGACGACTGGCGAATTCTTCGACTATTTCCCGCAACGATTTGCGGTGGCGTTAAATGAGGTCGTTACCTACAATCATAATATTACCGAAGTCAAAACCGACTACGAGGATTTTTATGGCACAACAGAAATGGCAAATTTAACCCTTGCCGAACCAACAAGTTCACGACAAGTATACGAGAGATATAGTCATGGAGCCGTAAAGATTGATACCGGTATTACTAAAATATACAAGCTGGCTGGACGCATAGTATTTGGCCTAGCCATTATGGGACTCTTGTCATCTATCATTACGCTGATTATCCGCGCAAAATCCCACAGGCTGATTTATTCGGAGGAAACTGCAACTTGGTTGGTTGCTGTAGGTTTATTTACTACAGCAATAATAATTTTATTCGCCGTAGTTTGGTTTTGCAACTTCTTGGATGATAAAAAGATTTATGACTACGCCAGTGCAACTATACCATGCATTCAAATATTTGAAGCGATATTCATTTGGTCACTTATTAGTAACTTAAAACAACTATATAATAGAATAAAGGAAAAACATGAAAGAAAAAATAGTTAAAGCTCTACCGTATATTTTAATAGCATTAGTAGCTTTGGCGTCTGTGTCATTTTTTGTCGACAGCAATTACATTGGTGGACATGACTATAGCTATCACGCAGCATCGATTGAGGGAAAGGCTGGAGGAAGCTTTTTGAATATTTTTACTGGAAAAATATATGGTGTTATGGCAAACGACTTGGGCTATGGAGAAGGATTGTTCTATCCCCCATTTGCACATTCAGCATCCGCATTAATCCTTAAAACAATACGTCATTTTGGAGCTAATGATGTCTATCTCGCTATGAAGATAACATTTTTCCTAATCCTATTCTTCGCCGGCGTGTTTATGCGAAAGCTAATTCTATTGTTGACAAAAAATCGTCGCGTCGCAATACTCTCGGCATTTTTTTACATAACGTTCCCCTACATATTAACTGACATCATTGTTCGATGCGCCATGGCCGAGTGTGCACTTTTTATGTTTATGCCGTTAGTGCTAATAGGTCTATATTACTTATTTCATGAAGAGTATAAAAAATTCTTACCTTTTTTTGTGGTTGGATGTGTCGGGATGATTCATTCTCATCTTATGATGACGCTGTTTTTTGTAGGATTTTGTATTCTTGGATTCTTGCCCAGCATTAAACTGTTTCTTAAGAAAAAGAAAATTCTTTTCTTGGCTTTAAGCATTGTAATAACTACGCTCATTAGTTTGCCATTTCTATTGCCAATGCTGGAAAACAAGGCTCATACTGACTACAAAGTCTTTGAAGATGGTTTCATGTCGAACGCCATCAGCGTAGATTTGTGGCGAGTTCCGATTGGACGATATCTTTCACTGGACGGCTCGGTAGCTGCTTCGTCAGATACGCCAGTTACTCCAGTTTATATTTCTTTCATAGGGCTACTGGCAATTATTTATGCTGTCTTCCGCTATAAAAAAATAAAATCAAAAGACAATAATCCATTCTTGATATTTTCGATTGTCATAGCTATACTAGGGCTATTATGCTCGACGACATTACTCTCGTGGGAGATGATGCCAAAAACATTACTCCTAATACAGTTCCCTTGGAGACTTTTAACATTTGTTGCGCTCGGCAGTACTATAGCAGTAGGGCTAAGTTTACCAACATTCGAAAAGCAGACCTGTAGCGATATAGTTATCGCAGTAATTGCGCTTTCTGCAATAATAAGCATAGCGAGAGTTAATTCTTTTGCATATAATAATTTAAAAATCGCAGTGCCTGCAACAGAATTAAAGAGTCTGGCGGCGGATAACGCCGATTATTTGCCAACCATAAGCCCTGGGGCTAGTTCGAATACCTTTATTAGGGACTACGACCCGATTAAGATAGTGGCCGACAATAAGGATACTGTTGTCCTAAGCATTAATAATAGCGTTCCTAATCTAGATTTTGAAATTTCCAACGTATCACAAAAGACAACCCTAACATTGCCACGAATATATTATCTTGGCTATAATATTGAGGCTGAATATGACGACGGATCAAAAGAGAGTCTTCCATACGAGATGTCTGAACATGGATTTATAAATATCTATGTAGATAAAGATGCAAAAATTAGAGTAACTTATCCTGGCACAAAGTTACAACGTATTTCTTATTGGGTGGCTAGCCTTACGACTGTAGCGTCTATCATATTTTACATTTATCTGTACAAGAGGAAGAGGGCGTAATTACATCATATAATATGCCAGCATAGAGGCCAGTGCATAGAGATTTATGGCCGAAAGTATAGCAAAAGTATAAAGGACAAAATCCTTCTTGGCATGGCTGGCGAATGGTTTAATTAGGAATAGGATAGGCAGAGCAAGTGGTATAAAGTATCTACCCTGAATACCTTCAATAAGTGGGTTTTTGACTGGGGTCCATTGGACATAGATACTCGTAAAGATCAACCCCGCACAAACGGCAGATATTGCGGTGATAGCAACTTTCTGCTTAGTTGATAGGCAGTTTTTATCCTCTTGGAGATATGCATACGGAATAAAGAATGCCAACAATAGAAGATATGGCTCGGCTAGTCCAATATTGAAATGAGCGAGGCTAGACCCAAAGAATGAAAAGAAGTAAAATGTACCCTGCTCGGCAATTGAACTACCGACGATGGCGAGATACTTGAATGGGTTTGTTAAGATAAATTTCACTTGCTCGGCAGAATTAACCCCTTCCCTAAACTCCACCAAAAAACCGGCAGAGATTGACAGCCATAAAAGGTTAGCTGCGACAATGGCAAGAAGCAAGCCACCAATTTTGAGCCACTTTTCTTTGTTGTTCTTAAAACATTTTCCAGGTAGCAAAAGGAGCAAGAAGCAAAATGGGAGATAAACGATCTTGCTCATGGAAACTAATACGGCCAAAATCGCCGATATCGCATAGTCTTTCCTAGTCATGAGTTTTGGCGCGCTAATTTTATTTAGGACAAAGGCAAAGAGCGCTATAGTAGAAGCATTAGTAATAGCGTCGGCCTGGCAAGAAGTGGCAGCCTGCATAGAGATTGGCAGGAACAAGATTAGAAGTAATACATTTTTGCCGAATGGAAGTTTTTTGATTGCGTAATAGCCCAGGATAATCCAGAACGCCAAGTTAAAAATGCGCGCAAGATAAAAAATAGCAAACAGCGGCAGATGTAGAATTCGCCCAATTAGGATACCAATAGACTGTGGTAGATAAACTACCGGGGAATAGAGTGCAGTGTTGCCAAAATTCTGGAATACATCGTCTGAAGGCTGATTCGCCTTTGAAGCGATCTCCGGAATATTGCTATATCTAACGTTGGTCGGCCAAATACTGAATAGCTCGTTAATAGATTCTGGTAGATAATCACCGCCTTCGCCATCCGTCTCCGCTCTAGTAGAGATGAACTTAAACTCGGATATCTCGTAGGCGCGCCTAAAATGATTATATTCGTCAGGTGCGGTTCCCGGTGGCATCACAAAGACATACATCAAGCCAATCGCAATTGAGAAAAGTAAAAAGAGTCGGTGAGGTTGCCAGTTTCTAGCCTTATATAGATAATAACCGAGGGCGCAAAGTGTCAGTTGGGCCACTAAAAGACTAGCAATAAGTAAAAATTTCCACCCCCCAATAGCACCATGAATTCGCAAAATGAAAAATGAGTTAATCACTAAAAACACTGTGCAAAACAAAATATATTTGTAATTATCTTTGATGAATTTTTTGATATTTCCTAGCATTTTATTCCTCCTCGATTTCCCAATTTTTTGTCAGCATTTTTTCGATTTTTACTATGCGTTCTTTGGTCTTGTTTGATAGGTTTAGCGACTTATTAACGTATCTATGGATTGCTTTAGTTTCTTCGAAGCGCTTTTGGTAGTCGGTACTACTTGTTACACTCCGCTTATGAATACGATGGAAATTTAAGATCCTACTAGAATAAGCAATTTTTCCAAGCTTACAGACTTCGATGTAGAAATACCAGTCGCCACAAAGTTTAAATTTTTTGGCAGTGTTAAGAATATCGACTAATCTGGCTTGGTTTTTAAAAACAACCGCGGAGACGTTTGGGATAGAATTATATACGGCTAAATTTTTGTCGATCTCGTCAATACCATCGACGACGTAGCCTCCCAATCCCCTGCCACGACGGAGCACGTCTTTGAATTTTCTAAGATCGTCTTTTATGACTGGCTTGCCGTTTTTGTTAATACTTTTTGAGTTGCAATATGATATTACTACATTTCTATTCTCAAAAGGTCTCATGACCTCGCGTAGAAAGTCTTTCTTGGCGGAATCGTCTAGCTCGCAAATCCAAATATAGTCAGACGTTGCTAGCTTAATTCCCTGTTGCCATTGCGAAAAAACGTTACCAGAGTTTTCTTTATTGACTTTTACTTTGACATTAATTTTGGGATTAAATTTTTTGATTTCTATGACAGCTTTTTTGATTGCCTCGACACTATTATCGGTAGATGCATCATCTAGGATAATAATTTCTGAAACGGGATAGGTCTGAGACAAAACTTCTTTTACACGACGAAGAACATGTTTAGCGTAATTGTAGTTCGGCAAGATTGCGGTAACGGTTTTACTTTTTTGCGAAGGAATCATAAGCGTCCTCGATTTGTTTTAGACATGCTTCGCCCGTATAGTTTTTTAGACAATAATCATGTGCGGTTTTTGCGATTTCTCGGCCGAGCTCTTTATCGTTACGAAGGTGAAGAATTGTATCATACCATTCGCCCGGTCGACATAGGAATCCGTTCTTTCCATCTGTGATGGTCTTACTAAATGCGTATGTGGGCGAGGCTATGGTTGGGGTTCTTACGAGGCTCGCCTCAAAGAACTTTAGGTCGGATTTGCAGTTGGCGAAAATATTGTCGGCAAGCGGAGCGATATTGACGTCGACTCCTGACTGTAGCTCTAGGAGGGTGAGAAAATCCACCATCTTACGGTACCTAATCTGACCGTTTTCCAGGTATTTTTTATAAGATTCTGGAAGGTCTAGCATGCCAACAATTTCGAGCTTAATATCTGAGTAGTCGTGCAATAGCTGAATAAGCTCCGGATAGACAGTTTCGAAATCGGTTAAATGGGTATGAGAGCCACTAAAGTAGCCAATCGTAAAACCTATGACGTCATTCTTCTGAATCGTATCCGCAAACTCTATCTGCTCCTTATTCAAGAAATTCTTGATAACTTTATATGGCTTGTCACAGTGCGATTCTGACAGTTTTTTGCCTAGGTAATCATTCGTAACGATGAAGCCATCAGCAAGATAAGAAATAAGTTCGTAGTGAGCGCAAGTGTTAATCCAATATTCTTGGTCAATAAAATCTGGTGATACGACGTTAAACATGTCTTTGATGTATTTAGTCCCACAGATACAATCGTCTAAGTCCTGCAGAATACATACGTTATTATCACGTGCAATCCTGGCGAGCTCGTCAAGCAGTGGCGACCAGCGAGTAATTCTGCCAAAGATTAAGATTTCTACTTTTGGCAGAGCTTTAAATAGTGCATTAGTTTCATTCGTGAAGAAATAAATCAATTGCCATTTCTTACTATTCTTGGTGGCCTGATAAATATTGTATCCGCGATAGCGGAAGGAGGAGACTTTATCTTCTTCTGGATACAAAATTACAGCAACTTTTTTGTGAGATTTTTTGGCGTTTTCTAATTCTGCAATTCTCTTTTCTAGAGATATATTCCAGGGCTCGGGATTATTTTGCATTTTTGATCCAATCTTTTAGTTTGTCTAGCTCGTCTTCTGCAAAAAAGATGTCATTTTTTGTAATTTCTAGGCGATATGCTTTTCCGGAAACGCGCCTGGCGCTATCAGTATAAAAGCTATATGTTTCTGGCCCTTTTAGATTGTTAGCTTTCAAAAAATCAACATAAGCCTTAGGGTCGGCTAGATTGTTTCTAGAAATAATTCTGAGCGCGTAATTGTTATTCCTGGCAAATTTTATGCCAATAGATAAAAAGTCCGCAAAATCTGCAACCTTTTTTGTACTAAAATCACAAAATACAAGATTAAGGCGCTTAGGACTGTCGTTTACAAAAATAATAGCAAGCGGAGAGTTTACGCTAGCTACGCCTTCGTGGGCTATATTGTATAGCTTTTCGGTTTCTTTTAGCTTTTTGCTATTTTTTGAGGTATCACGAACAGACCGCGCAAGGGCGTAAAGACCAGAAAAATGCGTTTTGACATATTCCTTCATGCTTATATTATATCACGCCTGTGGATCTTTAGCTTTGTCTAGGAGATAGCCGGCTGTCGTCTTTTTGGTGAGATTAGGATTATAAAAAATGTCATTCTCGATACGTTTTTTCCATTTTTTGTACATAAATTCCTGCTCAGAATCAAAGCGAATCTTCTTCTCTCCGGAGGTATCAGAACCCCGCGACCTAGATTCGTGGTGGTAGAGCTCAATATTGGCCAGACAAACATTATAATAACCTTTTTCTAGCAACTTAAGATTAAAATCAACGTCGTTATACGCCACTTTCAGTTTCTCTTCTAGACCGCTGACTTCGCTCCATTTTTCTCTGCTCACCACTAGACAGGCACCAGTCACCGCGCTAAAATCATGCGGGACAGCTAGTTGGCCAGCCCAGGCTACGACTTCGCGCTTTTTTTCTAGATGCACATGCGAAGCTACGCCAATACCTAGAACAATACCGGCATGTTGCACGGTGTCATTTGGATAGAGTAATTTTGCACCTACTGCACCAATATGTTTTTGAGAGGCGTAGCCAATCATCCAGGTAAGCCAGTCTGGACTAATAACTTCTATATCATTATTCATTAGTACAATGTAATCGGATTCTGTTTCCCTGGCTGCAAGATTGTTAATTTTAGAATAATTGAACTCGAAGTTAGCGTCAATAACACGGAAATTTTTATATTTTTTCTTATATTTGTCAAAGAGCGTAAAAGTTTCTGGCTTTTCACTATTGTTATTTACGACTACGACCTCATAATTTTTGTATGTGGTCTTCTCATAGATTGACTTTAGACAAACTTCAGTGACATCGGCTAGGTCTTTTGTTGGAATAATAATGGTCGCCTTGGGATTACCCACCGGCTCATATTCTACGCAATAGTATGGGCAGTTTTTAGCGATGTGGACTTTACCCTTAATCTTTCTCCGCCCGAGTGCGTCCTCTAGAGCTTTTTTACCGCGCTCTAGGGCATAATCTTTTTTGTCGATACTGCTCGCAGTAGACCCTTCGGCCATACGCCAATGATATAGGATCTTTGGAATGTGATAAATGTTGTCGGTTTTCTCAAAGAAACGAAGATACAAGTCGTAGTCCTGGGCGCCTTCAAAGCCAGCCCTAAAACCACCGATTTTATTAATAATCGAACGCCTCAAAACCCCAAGATGTGAAATATAATTGACACTCATAAAAGTATCTGGAGAATAATCAGGCTTAAAATTTGGATAGCAATATCTACCATCCTCATCTAGCTTGTCTTCATCGGTATAAATCATATCGATTTTTTTGTCTTTATTTAGAACTTTGACTACTTCATAGAGCGCATTTTCTGGAATAGTGTCGTCATTATCCATGAGCGCTACAAATTCGCCTTTGGCTAGTTTCAGTGCGCTATTAGTAGCCTTAGAAATGTGCCCGTTCTTTCTGCGATAAGTGATTTTAATTTTTTTGTTCTTTTCGTATTCTTTTAGCGTGGCTTTAGTATCTTTATCAGTGGAGGCATCATCGGCGAGGCAGATTTCGAAGTTTTTGTAGGTCTGTGCAAGAATGGAGTCAATACACTCCTTGAGATATTTTGGCTCGGCATTGTAGACTGGAATTACTACGGAGATGAGCGGTTTGTACTTGAAACTGTTGGCGGTTTTTGGGTATCGACTAGGATTTTCTTCTAGCCATTTATTGTAGTCTTTTTTGTCTAGCGGATTATAGAAAAGGTTTATTGGTCTCATCCCGAGCAACAGCTTAATGTATTTTTTCCAGAGTCTTGGTGGAATCAAAAAGTGATATTTTTTCCACGAAGATTTAGACCCGCGATATAATGTCACAAAAAAATTTTCTAGCCGATTCTTCATTGTTTTATTATACCATATCTGTTAGATATGGGGAATGCGGACTACTGAGTTTTGGTTAGTATCCACCCCTGCGCTTTAGTGTCATTGCTAGACCAGATTTGGACGTTGCCACCATTTTTTGCGACGCCACCGGCAAGGTCTAGAACAATATTTGATGAGCATGCAGAAGTAATACGATAGGTTCCGTCAGTATTTTTCTTAATTTGCCATTGTTGAGCACACGTAGAATTACTCGTGAATAACTGGACGTTAGTGCCAGGAGTCTTAGACCCACCCGCAACGTCTAGCGCGCGATTGGTCTTGGTATTTTTTATGGTATACGTGCCGTTGTTATTTTTTATGATTTTCCAATCTTGAGCGGGGGTGCCATTCTTCTCCCAAACCTGAATATTAGTACCATCCTTTGCGGTGTTTATCCCATTAGTAATATCAATCGCAAGTCTCTCATTAACCGCGGAAGTAATTACGTAATTACCATCTATGGCCTCGTCGGTATATGAGGATAATGTCCAGACTTGAGCGTTGGAGTCGTTGGCGGTGTAGATCTGTAGCTTTTGCCATGAGGTACTGACGTAGCCGCCTTGGACGTCAATAGCCTTTTTAGTACAGGCAGAGAGGAATCTGTAGCCAACGCCACTTTTTTCAACAATCCATTTCTGGGCGCAAGTACCATTATAGTCGTAAAGTTGGAGCGGGGTACCATCTGCTTTTTCGCCCGCTTTTACGTCGACGACTCTTCCGGAAGTAGTATTTTTGATAGAATATAGCCCATCGCTCGATCTGCTAACTCTGTAAAGCTGCCCTCTATCGTAATTGACGTCATAGATCTGCATCTTCGTTCCGTTGTCAACCGCACCACCATAAGAATCCATAGCCTTCCCACCGGTAGTCTTTAATACATATGAGCCGTCTTCAATTATTGCGGTAGAATTATCTTGCGCGGTAAATTTTTGGGCTGAGGAATTATTACTGTCGTAAATCTGAATTTTTAGCCCTGCAGTGCCACTATTCCCTGCGGGTATATCAATCGACTTATTTGAGCACATTGATTTAATTGTATATTTATCGTGATCAACCGAAAAATACCATTTCTGCGCGCATGTATCGTTAGATTCGTAGAGCTGAATATTGGTGCCATTTCTTACCTCGCCACCGACTACATCCAAAACAAGATTGGATGCTATGTGGCGAATGGTATAGTAATCACCCTTTCTTTCGAATTTATACTCGGCTGGGGTACTAGATAAGGCAATCTTGGCGCCAGAAGCATTTGATTCTGGAGTGAGGTAGAGTCCAGCCTGCGTCTTAATGGCAATCTTGTCGCCATCTGGCAAATAGGCACTAGAGACGGTAGTATGTGTATCACCAAACCATCTAGTGTAATAGAAATAGAAATTACTGTTGCCGTAAGCGCCACAGTGGACGACCGTGCCAGGGTTAGAATCCAAGACAGAGGCATTTGGCTGATATGGAGTGTATTGATATAGTGCGGAGGTGGCGCGGTTTTCAATATTAACTGTGAAGCCGCCACAGTTGCCATCTGGATTATACTTGACGAAGTTGCTTCCTACTGGGTAGTACCTAGAGCCGTTGTCTAGGATATAACGGAAAAGCTCGGCAGAGTTTCTAACCTGATTTTTAAACCCATAGTACTGCGAGTCACAAGCGGCGGTATCAGGGCAGCCATAGCCGGTGGCGGAGCGATATTGCAAATTGGAGTTTGGCCAAGTGTCGGTGACTAGACCCTGTTCTTTTTCTAGCAAAACAATAATGACTTTTGGATTAATGCGAAAATCCTGGGCTGCCTGCCAGATAATATGCGCAGCGGTTTCACCATTAAAATTCTCGTCGGCCATACAAACAAAGTGGCCGTTTTCTATGTGATAAGAAAGATTTGGGTAAGCGGAAGCCTTGGCGATATTAGTATCGTTGCATGGGTTTTTAGACTTTAGAAACGCCTGAATCTCCGCCTCGGACATAGAGGCATAGTCGGACATGACATAGTCGGAAATAATATTACCAGCGCTAAACCCGTTATAGGCGGAGTTTATGGCAGAGGAAGAATTCATATTCTTAAAAGCCAAAAAGCCAATGGTGGCCATAAGTCCAAAAATTAGTCCTAGGCGAAGTTTTTCTGGAAAAGCAAATCTACGGCGCATTAGAGATTAACCTCCCCGGTGATTGTACCGGTTTTATTGTCGGCGGAAACAGTGGCGGTAATTTTCCAGTTACCAGAAGTGGCGCCAGCTTTAGCAACACAGAAGCTAGAGGATGGACCCGGTTCTACCTGCGCACTGATAGTGTTAGTGGCGCCGGAGCTATGCGCAAGGGTGATTGTGCAAGTGCCGGAGCTCAAAGCCTGATCTATAATAACACGGACCGAAAGCGCGCCAGTTTCATCGGTGCCAGCGTTAACTACGCCCGTAATTGTACCCAACTTATTTGGGTCTTCTCCGTCATATTGAGAAATGTCGGACTTTTCTGACTCGCGCGTAGGCTCGTTGTTTTGATTATCCGAGGTCGTATCGTCGGATTTTTTGTCATCGTTAGAATTAGTATTAGAACTACTAGTCTGAGATGTGGGATTATCGTTTTTCTCCCCCTTAAAAATGTCTATTATTTTGTCTTTATTCAAGAATGCAAAGACCCCAGCAATAATAATGCCCAAGATTACAAACAAAACAATCACAACTTTAACCGGACTTTTCTTGCGGCGTCCAAAAGGGCGGTTGTTTATGTTTTTTGTTGTTTGTGTCATGTTTTTATTTTATCATATTTATGTTTATTTGAAAAGACCGAGGTGACGTTTTCCGTCGTAAATCATAGTTGGGATACCCTTAGGCTTAATTTGACTATTTATTATTTCTATGTTCTGTTTTAGTTGGTCGGTAATCTCGTCGCTGATTGCTAAGTTCGTAATACTGGCAACATCTTCTGGTTTAATTCCCCATTCTTTTAGCCAAGACGTAAGTAGTTGGGCCGCCTCAGCCTCAGATAATTCGTTATTAAATACACTTTGGTAAATGGCTCCGTCATTATTGAACTCCGTAAAGATTCGGTTAATAATCTTGGTGGAATATTCGTCCGTGCCAGTAAACTGATTTGTGGCAAGAACAATACGAGTAATGAGTTCAGAGTTAGCAAAACGGAGGTCGCCGTTAGTGTTTCTAATTGGGTATAAAACAACGCGGAGCTGATGTTTTTCTAAGAAGTCCGGATTGTTTTTTAGGTTTCTATAGGATTGTAAGCAGACTGAGCAACCTGGATCGACGATGGAAAGTGCGATATTTTCACTGGATTTGTTACCGGTAGTGAAGGTGAGGCTCAAATCAGGATAATCTGTGGCTTGCCAGTTTTTTAGTCGATCTGGGATATTGCTAAATAGCTCACCCCATTCCGTAAACCAGTTGAGGTTGTCTTCGTCGAGGCCGCAAGAGTCGGCACTAAGAGCACAGTTGCTCGGCTGGGAAATATTACAAGTGCCAAGAACCCAGAGAGATAGGCCGGCTTTGGTCGCCTCGATGATGGACCAAACCGTAAGGACTACGAGTAGGACGCTAGCGACCTCAATAGTAATACTGAGTGGTTTTACTAATTTTGGTTTCTTAATAATGATTTTTCTGAGTAGTAAAGTTTTTACGTCGTCAGAAAAATTAGTATCGCATTTCTGCAAGCGGACTTTTTTGCCAAAACAATAAAAAGATTTCTTTAGAACTTTCCAATATTTTTTGCCAAAGTCACGCTTAAAAATAGAAATAATAGCAACAAAAACGCCAATTAAAACTAAAACAATAAATGCAGCTATACAGACCATATATTATATAGTATAGCAGATTAAAAATTTTTGAGAGCCTCTTCAATCCTATCAATGTCTCCTGGGCGAGTGTGGTAGCCTAGAGAAAATCTGACTAGAGGTGGATAATGCTTGATGTGATCAAGATAATAGTGGACACAAAAATATCCTGTGCGTGCCATAATGCCAGCATCGGCTAGAGCTGCGCCGAGGACATGGCTATCATAGCCCATTTCTTTTTTGTCAATATAAAATGACATTGTAGTAGCGGGCTCTTTGTTTATGAGGTGGATTTTTGACTTGCTTTCTAAAATATCAAACAGACGCTCGGTGCAATCTTTTAGCCTCTGATGATCTTCTTTAGTTAAGCTGTTTAGCCAATCAATAGCGGCGCCTAAGCCAATAATCTCTCCCCAAGCCTGGAGACCCGCCTCAAACTGAGTATAAAGATGTTCTTTGTTGTCTTTGGACAATAAGTAGGTTTCTTTGTCTACGTCGTCTACCATACCCCCGCCGATGAAATTCGTATCAATTAGTTTGGCGAAGTCTTTTTTGATGATAATTCCACCGAGAGACGGGGCATACATTTTGTGAGCGGAAAAACAAATTGCGTCCGGCTCTACGCCGTATAGAATTTCTTTAGAGTGAGCCATAGCCTGGGCTCCGTCAATGATAATATAGCCGTGAGACTTATGGACCTTTTTCACAACATCTTTGATGTTAACCAGCAAACGGCCGTCAATGTTGGAAGCACAGTTAACTACAACAAGTGAATGTTCTGGGATTTTATCTACTGGAAGCGAGCCGTCATCTTCGCGTGTAAGCACGATACGTTTAATCTTGTTCTTTTTGGCACAAGAAATCGTGGAAAGGAATGGGGAGTTGTGTTCTATGTCGGATGTAACGACAGTTTTGATGCCGGCAGATTTAATATTGATTTGTGACAATAACAAATTAAGTCCATAGGTAGTATTAAGCGTAAAAGATACAAAGTAGCGGCGTGGGGATTTTTTGACGTATTTTAGGGCTTTGGCACGGGTAGCCTCAACCTTTTCGTCAGTGATGACACCCCAATCGTACTTAACGCGTTCACCACAAGAATTATGCTTAGTATAATATTCGTTTACTGCGTCAATCACTGGTTGCGGGCGGAGAGATTGGCAAGCGCAGTCGGCATAAACAGAATTTTTGTCTAGGTATTTAAAATCTTTCATGCTCCTCCTTATAACTTAGCTTTTAATAGGGTAACTGTGACAAGTTTATACTCAAATTCGCGAGCATCGCGGACGAGCGACATTTTGGAATAAAAACCAATAACGTAGAAAAGTAGAGCAATCAGTAATAAAAAACTTGCCACAATTAGAGTCGGAATACGCGGAACAAGTTTGGTATTAAAATATTCAATCAGGATAGGAACAAATAAGCCAATTCCAATAGCGGTTAAAATAGTTGCAATTGTGCAGAAAAATTGAAGCGGTTTATATGTAATGATAAGATATAAAATCGTACGTAAAACTTTAAATCCGTCAGAAAAAGTACTGAGCTTACTTTCACTGCCTTCGGGGCGGTCTTTGTATGTAATAGTAATGTTTTCCGTGCGCATACGACGAAAAGCGGCATGGATAGACATTTCGGTTTCGATTTCAAATCCTTGTGACAAAACTGGGAAAGTTTTAACGAACTCATAACTCATGGCGCGATACCCCGTCATAATATCGGAAATATTGGCTCTAAAAATTTTATTAACAAATCCTCTGACTAGATTGTTCCCAAAGTTGTGAAATGGGCGCTTATTTTCTGTATAGTATGCGCCAGACAGCCTATCGCCAACTACCATCTCGGCCTTTTTGCCTTTAATCATCTCTATCATGGCTGGAGCGTCTTTAGCGGAGTAGGTAGCATCGCCATCAACCATAATGTAAACTTCTGCATTAATTTCGCGGAACATTCGACGAATCACATTTCCCTTTCCTTGGGCATATTCATGGCGGACAATGGCGCCAGCTTTTTTGGCTAGTTCTGCGGTTTTGTCGGTGGAGTTATTGTCATAGACATAGATTTTGGCTCCGTCTAAATGCTTTTTAAAATCATTTACAACTTTTTCAATGGTTTTTTCTTCGTTGTAGCATGGAATTAGAATTGCGACTTTATCCATTTTTTAGATTCCTCGATTCTTTCTTATTAATAATATATAGTGGACGGGATTGCGTTTCGGCGTGAATATGGGAAATATAAAGAGCAGTAATAGCCTGGGAGATAAGAACGATACCAATGAGGAAGGTAATAAAAATTGCCATCTGTACGGCACCATTCCAATAAAGCCCCAATGGGTCGCCCAGGACGTATTGCTGAATAATAACAAAAAGACCCAAAATACCGGAGAGAAAAGTAATAATTAGACCCAAGTAGCCTAAAACGACTAGCGGTGTAG
Source organism: Candidatus Saccharimonadota bacterium (assembly GCA_017652765.1). GTDB lineage: Bacteria > Patescibacteriota > Saccharimonadia > Saccharimonadales > Saccharimonadaceae > Nanosyncoccus. Next base: position 120,694 of record JAGCAJ010000008.1, read on the forward strand.
TGGACATAGAGACGAAACTATCAATAGCAAGCTTGAACAACTTTTTCATACCATAAGATGGCTTACCAGCAAGGCGAGCTCCATAAGTATATTTAATATATTCTTGTTTAAATCCTAGCCAATCGATTAGTCCACGCGTAATACGGTTGTGCTCGGAAAGCCGATTAAACTCATCAACCACGGCACGGTCCATAAGGCGAAAATCCGTACTGCCAGGAACAGTATATTTGTTCCCCATTTTACGGAGGAGCCAGTAGAATAATTTGCTACCCATCTTCTGGATAAGGCCATGTTTAGTATAGTGGTCGCGAACACCAGTAACAATATCGGCGCCGTCTTCCCATTTTTTAATAAACTCCGGGATAAGTTTTGGTGGTTGCTGTCCGTCGGCATCAATCGTAATAACGGCGTCACCAGAAGCCTCAGCGAGACCAGCAGAGAGAGCTGGTTCCTTACCAAAATTACGAGATAAAGCTATAATGCGGATGTTTTTCTGCTTTTTGGCATATTCTTGGATAATCTCAAGGGAGTTATCGGTTGAGCCGTCATCCACAAAAATCACTTCGTGACGATATTTTTTGATTTTTTCTAACTCGGGAAAAAGCTCTTTGTCTAAAAAGTTTTTAATTCCCTCTGATTCGTTGTGGATAGGGACAACAACAGAAAACATATTATTCCTCCGCGATTTCTATACCTAATATTTTAGCAGATTCTCGAAGAATTTCAAGTTCTGTCTCTGTGGCGGTAGCCATTCTATCCTTGAATAATGCAACGGTTTCTGGATAGGTAAAATCGACCACTTCTAGAGAGCGAGCGGCGCCCGGAGATTTTTTGAGGGCGCCTAAGCGTACAAGATTGTCTACGTGTTCTGCTACGGCGGAAACAGAAGAAAGCCCAAGACCAGCACAAATATCCCGATATGATGGCGACATACCATTATGGTTTTCGATAAACTCAGCAATAAAATTATAGACTAGAGTTTGCTTCTTAGTTAATTTAATACTCATCTCTATAATTATATCTCATAAATAATAAAATATAAAAATTCTAGAAGCTTATGCTATAATTAATAAATAAGATGGTCGAGAGAAGTGGAGTAACTATTGACGGCATGCGCGTGCGTGGAAAAAGCGCGCAAAAGAGAAGTATGCCAAAAAAAGTCACGCCTAGGCGGAAGACTGTTGGTTTTGACGAGCCAAAAAGAAAAAAGCGCCCCGTTCAGAAACGCGAGGAAGACTTTGGTCTAATTAGGGACGATTCTACCACCCTAAAAAAAGCAAGATTAAAAGCAAGTGAGGATTTCTTAAAGCCCGTGTCTACATTGGAATTTGATATATCATCCAAAGAGTTAAAACCTGATTATAGCCTAAAGAAAAGAGACGCAGCCGAGGCACCAAGTAAGCATAAAAAGAACAAAAACAAGAAAAGCCACAAGGGGCGCATCGTTGCACTTGTAATCATATTTATTCTAACGGCCGGTATAACGGGAGCAATGCTCTGGGGCAACAAAATTATCACTAAGTTAACCGGTGGAAATTCTAATATTTTTGATTTAATTGGAGCAATTTCTAGCAACGTTAAATTAAAGGTGGATGAAAATGGTCGCACTAATATCTTAGTCTTTGGGACGTCCGGATATACCATGGATGGCGACGAAGGAAATGGGGTACATGATGGAGCGCAATTAACTGACTCTATTATGGTTGTCTCACTCGACCAAGAAAACGGCGACGTAGCAATGGTGAGCCTGCCGAGAGATCTCTACGTAGGTAACACTTGTACCGCTACGGGTAAAGTAAACGAAGTATATTATTGCGCAAACTTAAATGGTGACGATGAGAAGGCTGGCGCAGAAGCCCTAAAGTCCGTAATGAAAGATATCTTTGACCTTGATATCCAATATCGCGTACACGTGGACTGGGGAGCATTGGTATCCGTAGTGGATGGGCTTGGTGGAATTACGGTTACACTTGATGAAGATATAGAAGATGACTGGACCCAAACATTCATCAAGGCAGGCGAGCCAGTCACACTAAACGGCGAACGAGCGCTTGGTCTAGCACGCGCTAGACACGGTACGGAGATGGGCGATTTTACACGTGGAAACAGCCAGCAAAAAATTCTAGCCGCGATTCAAGATAGGATTGTGAGTGGCGGAATTGATTTTGGAACGGCACTTGGCCTAATTGAGGCAGTAGGCGATAATGTACGAATGGACTTTAATGCGGAAGAGCTAAAGAGCGTATTCTATCTAGCAAAAGATATGGAAATTGCTAATATGCGTCAAATTCCGTTAATCGACTATAAGAACAATATCTATTATCTCTCTACGGCAGAAATGAATGGAATTTCTTATGTGGTGCCAGCAGATGGATTTAAGAAATATACTAGTATCCAAAAATACGTAAAGGGATTACTGTCTAGCGACCCAGCCGTACGTGAAAAGGCTGTAGTAGCTATCTATAACGGTTCGGGCAGAACCGGCGCAGCGTCCGCCGAGAAGGAAGTGCTAGAAAAGGCAGGCATAAAGGTTAGTACTGCATCTGATGCTCCGGATGGAAGCTATACAGAAAAGTATTATATATATAGCACAAATCCAGAAAAATCTGCCAGCGCAGAGAGCATCGCAAAAAGATACAACGTAGGAATACGTCCAACTGAAGAAATCCCAGCAGGAATCGACACTACTGGAGTTGACGTGGTGGTTATAGTCGGCGAAGATAAACAGATATAAAAATAACGCCCCATGGGGCGTTATTTTTTTGTGCGATATTATTCGGCGACGGGTTCAATAATTAGCTGACGCTCACGACCTTCGCCCTCGGAATGGGTAGTGATGCCGGAATAATCTTCTGCGAGTTTATGAACTACGCGACGATCCGCCGGAGAGAGATTTAGACGTATAGGCTCGCCGGTTTCTCTAACCTTCCTAATCCAACCTTCGGCTTTCTCAGCAATGCGATCGGCGCGCTGACGCTTATAGTCGGCTACGTCTACGTTGACACGGGTAACTTCGGCGCCACGAGCAGATAAAGACTGGGAAACGATAAATTGCAAAGCGCGCAAATTGTCGGCGTTTCTACCAATTAGGAGTGAATTCATTGAAGTTGATGGGACAGAAAGCTGGATTACTTCGTCGTCAATAGTAGAGTCTACGGCAACATTAATCCCAAAGAAGCTCAAAAGATCCTCTAGGTATTTAGTGGCAAAACGGACTGATTCGTCTTTATCCATGGTTATTTTCTCCTTTTCTTTTTAACATCCTTGGCAGTAATTCTAGTGATTTTGGTTCCGGATTTTTTGTTTTCTACAACTTCGGCTTCTTTGATTTTGCGAAGTTCTTTAAGGATGCTCTTGTCGGCAGAGATTTCCATTTCTTCTCCCGCTTTGCTTAGAGCGATTTTTTGTTGAACAACAGCAATAGAGCTAGAAAGAAGATAGTAGAATACTAGGGCGCCTGGGAGGTAAAACATAATAAAGAACATCATAAATGGCATCATTAGGGACATTTGTTTGGACGCGATAGCGTTTAGCTCGGATTGGTCTGGCTCTTCCCCATTACCAGCTTCCTTCATGAGCTGGCGGAAAGATTTAGACTTTTCTGACTTGCCGGATGGATTTTGCTGGCGGGAGGCAACGTATTGTAAAACTGCCGCACCAACCGCACAGAGTAGAATGAGAATGGTACTAACGGAAATCTTGCCCTGGAAAACATCGGATGGGTGGACACTGAGGTCAACTAAGTTAAATAACTTTGGCTCAAAATGATAGGTGACAGCCTGAGATGTTTCACCTGCTTCGGCGGCAGACTTAGCGTTGTCGACATCGATAAAATATTCGTCTTGCTTACTAATGATTTCGGAAATGCGCGGAAGATTACGAACCGGCTCATAGGCACAGTTAGCAACATTGGTATTGCCACAAGTGTCGCCGGATGGGCGAGGGTTAGCCATAGCATTGATAGACATGAAGAGTGCAAAGAAAATTGGGAGCTGGATGAGCGTGGTAATGACTGTTCTAAAAGGCTTAATGTTATTCCGCTTATAAAGGTCCATCATCTGCAAGGACTCTAATTGGCGATTACCCTTACAATTTTTCTTAATCTCGGCAAGCTCTGGCTGGATTTTTCTCATGAGCTTAGTTTGGTGAAGCTGACGTTTAACTAGTGGCCAAGTGAGAAGCTTAACAATTACGGTGAGTAAGATAATAGCAAGGCCAAAATCGCCCACAAAATTATAGATAACAAATAGAAAATTAACAATAGGACGAATAATAATTACATCTATTAGCCAAAACATATTAGGGGTATTATACCATACTCTGGGAGAAAAGTGAACGGACTAGAGAGCAGAGTTCGGTAAAGTCCATCGTCATCACATCTTTATTATATACTACAAAGATGTTATCACGCTTTTTTGGCGCACGATCAAACTCCGTGCGAATGGCTTCGTAGACGCGACGGCGAATTCTATTTCTGCCAACGGCAGTCTTCTCTACTTTTTTGGAAACTACGACGGCAAACCGCTGGAAGCCACGCGAGTTATCATTATACACCAAAGAAATTTTAGGCGTGCGAATAGTTTTGCCGTGCGCATAAGTGAAGCGTACACCACCACGAGAATGAAATCGAAACTTCTTTGATAGCATATATATATTATATGCTATTTTTGGAGGAGTTGATAATATTTATTCCTAAGGAGATTCTTATGTGTGCCACGCCCGACCAGCTCACCTTTTTCTATGACGATTAATTCGTCCATTTGACGCATGACTTCCGGCTTATGCGTAACAACTAAAACAGTATGATCCTCTTTTAGTTTCTTTAACACTTCTATAATTTCTTTAGTAGTATCAGCATCGAGAGCAGAAGTTACCTCATCAAAGAGGAGGATTTCTGATTTACTAAGCAGAGTGCGGGCGAGCGATAGTAGCTGTTTTTGGCCGGCGGAGAGATTTTCCGCGTCACCAACTAGTGGGGTGTCGTAGCCTTTTTTGAGTCTCATAATAGCGCCATGTACTCCAACTTTTTTACAGGCTTCGACTTGGTGCTCGAAATCCGGGTCGACAAGGCTGAGATTTTCTTTAATGGTCATATCAAAGACGAATGGCTTTTGTGTAACAATACTGACATTAGTGGAGTGAACTTTTTCATTGTAGTTAAAAATGTTTTTACCATCAATAGTGATTTTGCCATGCGTTGGTTTATAAAGACGAAGCAGGAGCTTAAAAATGGTAGATTTTCCGGAGCCAGATTTCCCTACGATACCAACTAGGCTTTGCGGGGCAATGCTGAAACTAACGTTTTTTATGAGCGGTTTCCTACCATAAGTAAACGAAACGCCATCAAAGACGACCTCGCCCTTAATGTCGTCATTACTATTAGAGCCAAATACTAATTTACGTGGTGGGCGATAATTAAGAAGTCGATAAACGCGGTTGATCCCGACGTTAGACTTAGTAACTTCAGTGATGATATCCGTGGCCTCGTCATAGCTTTCGTGCATATTTTCGTAGTAGCCAATAACTAAGACGAGGGTGGCGACACTATATTCACCTTTAATGATGAGATATGCGGAAATACCATAGGCGATAATACGACCCAAGCCCTGAACAAATGGAGTGAGCGCACCACCCAAATCGGAATGAATACGCTGACGATAGTAATCCTTCCTCCATTCTTTCTTTTCCCTCTCAATGATTCCGCGGAGGTCTTTTTCTAAATTAAAGGCGTGAACCTCTTTGTGTCCGTCAATAATTTGATTATATAAGCCCGAGATTTCGTCTTGATGAGTACGGCGAAGACTAGCATAATAATCACGACGGCGCATATGATGAATAAAGACAAAGAATGAAATCACGGTAAGAATTAAGGTGATTCCACCAATAAGTGGATCAACAAATACCAATATAAATGCATCCGCTATGATACTTATTATTGTTAATACAAAATCAAATAAATAGTCTGGGATGCGTTGACATTTTGTGACGTCTTCAAAGCCTGTATTAATAATTTCTTCGTGGGAAATTTTTTTAGTATAATCCTGATCTAACGCAATAACCTTATCTAAGATTTTTTGCTGGAGTACATCGTGAATATAGACGGCGTTTTTTCCGTAAGCTACATAATTTAGATGGTGGAAAATTGAATACAGAACCGAAATGACAACAAACAGCCCGACGCTCCAAATTGCACCCCGGTAATTTCCTTCCGTAGCACAGTCCACAACCATAGAAACTGGAATTGGGATAAGCAAGCGCAAGACAGTGCGAACGGTGGCGGTAGAAAGTAGAGCAAAAAGCAGTTTCTTATTGCCAAGCCTAAAACTCATATATCTTTTGATTAATCTAAAATAATGTCTCATACTATCTCCTCATCCTCTAAATCATTAGAATCGGAAGACCGGAGAGTTTGCATAGAGCGATATAGAGCGCTTCGTTCTAGGAGTTTTTCGTGTGTGCCACTAGCAACAATCTTGCCGTGATCCAAGACAATAATGCGATCTGCTGCCCGCATTAATTCTGGTTTTTTAGTAACCATAATAACAGTATGTTTATTTTTAATGCGCTGGATTAAGCCCGGGACAAGTTTAGCAGTGTCAGGATCAAGCGAAGTAGTAACGTCGTCCAACAAAAATACCTCCGCGTTAGTTAGAATCGTGCGTGCGATAGAAATCATTTGACGTTGCCCGCCAGAAATATTACCACCATTTTCGCGCAAAATCGTATTATAACCCATCGGTAAAGTTTCAATAAAACTGTGGATACCAGCAATTTTACAAGCCTCGATTTGATGTTTAATGTCCGTGTCAATAAAATTAAGATTTTTTCTAATAGATGTATTAAAGATAAACGGTATCTGATTAGCAACAGCAACGTTGGCGGTATAAATTTCTTTGCTAAATTCGTTAATATTAATATTGTCTAGATAAATTTTACCTTTGGTAGGCTGATTAAGTCGTAAAATCAGGTCAAATAGTTTAGTTTTTCCGGAACCGGGATAGCCCACAATCGCAACAAATTCGTGAGGATGGACCTTGAAATTGAGATTTTTAAGGATTTGGTGTCCGCCTAGGGATAATGAAACATTTTTAAACGTGACTTCACCCCGAACATCATCTAGGTCTAAGTTGCCGAATTGATATTTTTCATCAGCCTTATAGTTTAGGATTGAGGTGAGGCGCCTAATAGCGGCGTCGTTTAGACGAATAGCAATAGTGGAATCGGTAAAATTTTTAGCATATGTTAATAATTGTTGATGGTAGGTATAGAACATAACTAGAGATCCAACTTCCATGTGTCCATTCGCTATCATAGCAATACAAATAAGCAGGATTATTGCTCTAACCGGATAATAAATGAAACGGATATCATTATCTCTTGCCGTAGTTTCCCTACGCTGGGCCATATAGTTTTTGTCGTAGCGTTTTTGCAACATATCCAGGCGCTCGTGAAGCGGGCGTTTTAGATTAAAAACCTTTACTTCTTGTAGGCCTGTTAAGATTTGGTTTAGGAAGTTACTGTAATTATCGTTCTCACTCTGAGAGCGCCACCAATAATAGTTGTATTTTCGGTCGTGACGCGTACGCATATGAGAATAAGCTGTAACGGAGACAGCCATGATAATAGCAATAAGTGGACTATAGAATGCAGAAATAGCAATAATGAATATTACTTGGAAAATACTAGTAATAAGCTCAGAAATCTCGTCGTTCATTTCTCCGATTTCAAAAAGATCGTTACCGATAATATTAAGGAGACGGCCACGATTAACTTTTTTCTTAAAACTATGGTCTACGGAGAGAATTTTATTAAAGAGTTTATCTTGAAGTTTAAGATAACAGTAGGAGACGTTCCAGCTATATGTGCGCCAGTTTAAAAATAGAAAGAATCGATAAGCGACATAGATAACAGTATAAAGAATGATAGCGTGGACAGTGCCGGTAGCATCTTGCTCGGTAAGCCTATCGATAATTTGGGCAGCGATGAACGGGCGAGTGACGTCTAAAATCTTATAGATAACCGAGGTGATAAAATTTGCAGAAAAAAGCCAAGGGTTCAGCTCGACCACCCTAAAGTAATCTTTGATATACTTTAGCTCCTCCCTAAACATCTTATGCTTATTTTAGCATAAAAAAGACCTCTTTTATAGAGGTCTTTTAGGTTAAATTAAGCGGTAAGGCGAGCGCGACCTTTAATACGACGGCGCTTCAAAACCTTCTGGCCGTTTTTAGTGGCATTTCTCTTCATGAAGCCGTGTTCAACTTTGCGCTGACGCTTGTGTGGCTGATAAGTGCGTTTTGGCATAAAATAATTCCTATTAGTTTTAAATTCTTAAAATCTTTGTTATAGTATAGCACTTTTTACACAAAAAGCCAAGGAGTTTTCCACAATTTCCCCAGATTTGGTGATTCCCTTGTGGAAAAGTGCATCTCTGTTATATGGGATTTTTATTACGTAATAAAAACTTTTTAGGGCAAAACCTGTGGAAAAGTTTTAAATTGGTGTATAATCTATTAAAAGAGGTTAAATAAAGGTAAGGTTGAGGAGGTAGCCTATTATGTTTGATGTGTGGAAAAATGTTCTAGAGGAGGTAGAACAAAATATCCCACCATCCCAGTTTGCAACTTGGTTTAAGGATGTGCATCTTGCCTCTATTTCCGATGGGGTAGTAACGATTAAAGCGCCAAATATCTTTAAGGTGGGGCAAATACAAAAGAAATATGACCCAGTAATTAAATTAGCACTAAAACATAATTCGGTAGAATTTACGGATGTTAGATATGTAGTATCGTCGGAGACCACCGTAAAGCCTAGATCGCGAGAAGTAAAGCTAGGTGATATTAATAAAAAACCAGCGAAACAAAAGACTACTACGCCAGAACGAGTAGAAAAAACTCAAAGAAAATTCGACCCTAACCTAAAGGCTGATTATACGATGGATACATTTGTGGTATGTTCCAATAATAATCTAGCTGCAGCCGTAGCAAGGGCGGTAATAGATAATCCCGGTGGAAAATATAATCCATTCTATCTATATGGTAGCCCGGGGCTAGGTAAGACGCATCTAGTGCAGGCGATTGGCAATGAGCTCCTAAAGAAAAACCCAGATATGAAGGTACTTTATATGCCGACAAATAATTTCTATTCTGAATATATCTATATGATTAGAAATCAGCAGGGTGAGGCCTTTGCAGAAAAGTATGCCTCCGTAGATGTATTGATTATTGATGATATTCAGATGATTGTGGGCAAGGAGCGGAGTCAGGAGGCTTTCTTTGATATCTTTAATGATATGTACCAGAAAGGTAAGCAGATTATTATTACGAGCGATCGCTTACCGGAGCAGATTAGAGAGCTAGATGTAAGGCTTTCGTCACGTTTAGCGTCTGCTGGGGCGTTTGATTTACAACTGCCAACATTTGAGGACAAGTGCGCAATTCTTAAGGCTAAATCCGAGTATGATGAAGTAGAAATCGAAGATGAGGCAATTGAGTATATTGCTAATATAGTAAAAACTAACGTACGCGACTTAGAGCGCGAATATAAACGTATATTAACCTACGCAGATCTAAAGGGTGTAACACCACTAGAGATTATTGATAGTGGGTATTCTAATACAGCAAGCGACTCTAGAAAGAACGGTGTAACTCCTAGAAAAATCGTGGAAACCGTAGCAAAGTTTAATAATCTCTCCGTAAAAGAGATGTGTGGCAAGAGTAGGGTGGCTAATATTAAGACGGCTAGACAGGTTGCGATGTATCTGCTCTCGGAAGAACTCTCTATGAGCACCACCAAAATCGCACTCGAAGTAGGAGTAAAGGACCACACTACAGTAATGCATGGCGTAAAAAAGATAAAGGCGGACCTTAATACGGATTTTGGCTTGCGCGAAGTGGTAGCGGAAATACGGGAGCAGATATATGTGTAAAAGTCTGCGAAAAACTTTGCGCGAAACTATGTGGGAAAACGGTGGAAAGTTTTCCTCTTTTTTGCTAAATTGTACGGTTTATTATATAACTCTGTGGAATATGTTCGGTTTCCACAAAATAGTACACATTATTTTCAACATGTTTTACACAAAACATTTGTTCGGTTATAATCTGTTATACAGGGGGTTTTGCACAGTTTCCACATAGCTTACTATTACTACTACAAAATAAATTAATATATTATTATAAAAGAAGGAGAGGATATGGAAATTGAAGTATCACAGGAAAAAATAGCAAGAGCATTAAATATTGTAAGTAGGGTAGCAATGGGGGCTAAGTCTACTCTACCGGTTCTTTCTAATGTGCTTATTAGAGTGGATAGTGGTAAGGTATCTCTAACTACGACCAATTTAGATATGGCAGTAGTAGATTATGTACCAGTAATTAGTGCAAAAGATGGAATTATCACGGTACCAGCTAGGTTATTAGCGGAATTTGTACAGAATTTACCTAGGGGTGAAAAAATCAAGCTCACTGTGGATGGGAATAAAGTGAAGACGACGGCGGGTAGATATGTCTCTACGATAAATGGAGCTTCGGCGGATGATTTTCCAGAGCTCCCTGATATTGACGAGAAAAAAGCGGTAATTTATAGGATGGGGATAGATGAGTTTAAACTGGGGCTATCCGAGGTGATTATTGCGGCGAGTGGTGATACTTCTAGGCCAGCGCTTACGGGTGTATATTTTAATACTGATGAGGGAGCGTTATTTGTAGCGGCGACGGACGGGTATAGATTGGCGGAGCGAAAGTTTATCCCTAAGGTGGAAAGTGAAGTTAAGGCGATTGTACCAACCTCTTCCCTGCAAGAAGTTTTGCGCTCGATTTCTGACGACGTGGAGGAGATAGAAATTCTGTTTGACGAAACACAGGTGAGATTCCGCGTGGGTGAACTTGAGGTAACGTCTAAACTGATTGATGGGGCTTTCCCTGACTATAGGCAACTTATTCCTAAAGATAACGAAGTAAAGGTAACAGTAGATAGGGACGAGTTGAATAGGATTGTAAAAATGGCAGCGCTATTTGCGAGAGAGTCTAACCGTGCAATTACTTGTGAGACAGATGTGGAAAAGAAAATTTTCTCCGTTTCGTCTATCTCTAATGAGATTGGGGAGAATAGGTCGGAAATTGAGACTGATGTAGAGCAGAGTGGAAAAGTGAAGCTTGATTCTAGATTCTTAATGGATGCATTAAATGTACTTGAAGAAG
>JAGCAJ010000009.1 GCA_017652765.1 Candidatus Saccharimonadota bacterium
AAGCGATAAGCACTGTCTCTTTGGAGCCCTCCACGAACTGCACCGTCCGCAAGTGCCTCTACAAAGAGATATGCAAACGCTGGTCCGCAACCACTAATAGCATTAGCAGCATTAAAAACCGCTTCTGATACTATTTCCACACGTCCACCAGAAGTAAAAAGTCGGAGAGCCCAGTCTCGTTCATCTAGGGTCACGTTTGTCTCATCAGAGAAAAGAGTCATTCCTTCCCCGACAGAGAGAGGTGTATTTGGCATTACCGGGAGAACGCGTGCATCTTTCGGCAGAGCAGCTATTAGGCGTGCAAAATTCCAACCAGCCATTACTGACACGATAAAACTTCCAGATAATTCCGGCTTCATTTCTTTCAGCACAATATCTGCTTGCTGCGGCTTAACCGCTAATATGATGCGCTTACAATGCTCCGCAACTGCTTTCGCGTCTGATAGTAGACGAACTCCTTCTGGTAGATCTCCAATCCCTTTTTCAGGATGCCTGCGACAAACAAAAACCTCTTCTGGTTTAACAATACCATTTTGTACTGCTACCCGAAGTATCGCTCCGCCCATGTTTCCTACGCCAATAAACCCGACATTCATGACAGATTTCTCCTTTTTGTTCATATATAGTATTATTATCGCACACACTGACGTGTTAAGCAAGTTTCGGATTGCATCAAAACACTGTGCGCGCTATACTGAAAAGGAATTACTTTTAATTTTGCAGCTTGAATTTCATCAATTCGAATTAAGGAGCCTATATGAACGAATTTTATGCGTATATTTCTCGTTTACGGCTAATCCGTCGCTGGAGCCTCATGCGCAACACGCAACCAGAAAATGACGCGGAGCATTCTTTGCAGGTAGCTATGATTTCCCATGCCTTAGCTGTCTTAGCACGAGATCGCTATAGCAGAGATGTCGATCCGGAACACGTGGTGACGCTTGCAGTTTACCATGATGCAGCGGAGGTTTTGACAGGCGACTTGCCCACGCCAGTCAAATATCATTCTGATACCCTGCGTAACGCTTACGCGGAGGTAGAGCGCGCTGCGCTTGAAAAACTTACAGCCATGCTCCCAAAAGAAACCCAAAGAGCGATTTCACCTATCCTAAAAGAGCATGACACTCTTGCTATGCGAATTGTCAAAGCTGCTGACCGTATTTCTGCTTATGTTCACTGCTTAGAAGAACAGCGGGCTGGAAATCGGGAATTTGACGCCGCCGCAGTAAGCATCCTCGCCAGTATACATGCTCTCGCAATGCCCGAAGCAGAAGATTTCCTCCGCGACTGCGTCCCTGCCTTCTTGCTCACGCTTGATGAACTGAATCGGCGCGAATAACAAACCCATCACCGATTATTAAGGTTTAAGATATAGCCTGCACCTCCACCCACTAAGCCACCCAGAATGTGAGATAGGTTCGAAATACTATCTTGCACCATGATCCCATCCCAGACCTGCTGGCCCAGATAAATCAGCGCTACTAGAAGAAACGATAGCGGAATCTCTCCCTCTCGGAATTCTGTAAAAGAAGTCATCAAAATAAAGGCAAAAGATATACCGCTAGCTCCCATAAGAATTGTTCGCGGAAATAAAAGATTATGTACAAGGCCGGTTACGATTGCAGTCATCAGGATTACTAATAGGAGATCCCTTCGTCCATACTTTTCTTCAAGTGCGGGTCCCAGTAATAAGATGTAAGCCAAATTTCCCATGAGATGTGAGAAACCCGAATGACCAAGCACGTGGGTAAAAAGTCGCAGATAAGTCATAGGATTCGTCCAAGACGCAGCATACGTAGAAAAGAAATGTACCGTTACGCTTCCGCCCGTAAGCAATCCGAGTAGAGTTACGGTAATACAGGCGATAGCAAACCACAGAACCAACGGAGAATTGAAAGTAATTCGGGTTCTCTTTTTCATAATAAATTCCTCCATGCAAATGTCATCAATAAATCTATTATATCATCTCTATGCAAGACATTTTTACAGGTCGAAAATCAGAAGCTCAAACTGCGCATTTTTCTTCGCAGAGAAAGGCGGATTTCAGTTGGACTTTATCTTTATTGTAAACAGCACAGCATTAGGCGTTGGACTTGCAATGGATGCTTTTTCAGTCTCTTTGGCTAATGGCTTGCATGAACCAGATATGCAATTTTCACGAATGTGTGGCATCGCAGGCGTGTATGCATTTTTTCAGTTTGCTATGCCAATGCTCGGTTGGATTTTCGTTCATACGATCGTAGAACTTTTTTCATCTGTCTCCATTTTTGTTCCCTGGATCGCATTCCTACTCCTTCTGTGGATCGGAGGAAAAATGTTCCAAGAAGGGAT
>JAGCAJ010000010.1 GCA_017652765.1 Candidatus Saccharimonadota bacterium
CACTACCTGGAGCGTTGAGTAGCTTCCCGGGTTTCGGGTAATTGCCGCAATCGGCAGGAGGTTTTCTATCTGCTGGTCGTCTGCGAGTTCGATGTTAAATGAGTTTATGGCCTTTGAGAGCGCTGCGTCGTTGTCTGCGAACCGTTCGCCGTCTCCAAGGGCCAGGAGGTATAAAGCATTACCGTAGTTCTTATTCAGCTGGATGATGTTTCCGTCTTTATCTGTGACGTTGTTCTCCTGGAGCAGCTGGTTAATTTTATCGATAATCAAATCGGCATGTTCTACCGCTGTCTTTGGCGTCCATGTTTCGTTGTTAATTTTAAAGGACATCTGTTTCCTCCTGCTGCAGTTTGCCTACCTTCATAGTCAGTTTGTCACCTTCGATGTCGTATTCGGGGTAGTAGTCGTCCTTGCCTACGTTCTGCAGGCTTTCGCGGACATAAAAATCTAAAACTCCGAATGTAATTTTGCCAGTTAAAAAATCGGTCCATGGCACGCCTGCCTCGGGCAATTGCGGCACGGTGCCGGTAATCAGAAATCCCGCAATTGTCGCGCACTGCAGGTCTTCCTTCTCGTCTTTGATTATTGGTACGTTTCCGTTCTGGACGTCGCAGTCCCAGCTTACGCCTGCGTCTGTGATGTCCTCTGCGTTCATTTTCAAATCCATATATTAGCCTCCGGTTACTATTGTCGTTGTCTTTGCAGCGCTTATATCGATTGTGGGAACTCCTACGGCAGGGCCGCTCGGATTGCCTGGCGATGTTATATTGTGCGTGTGCGAAACAAGCGCCGAGGTGAACGTTGAGAGCGCCTGGTTCAATTCGGCCCAGGTTACAAATTGTTTGCTGTTGCCGTTTAGCTCGATTTTCTTCTCGGTGGTTACCTTCATTGTTCCCGCTTCGACTTCTATCTTTACCTTTGCGTCGTCGTTGAAAATGCAGAGCGGGATTGCCTTGAGCGTCTCCCTGGAATAGTGAAGGTATGCGGTTGTTTCAGTCGCGCTGGTGACGTCTTCTACCTTCGGGACAAAGTCTTTGAACCCGAGCAGCAGCACCTTGTCACCCTTCTTATAGTCAAAGTTAATTGAAAAACCGGCGCCTGCTATTGTGAGCACCTCGACGCCTGTCGTAACTGTGGCCGGGAGCGTTTTTCCGTCCAGGGTTTTAAGCTGCTTTGCGTGCGTTACGTCTACGGTCTTGTCTGCGTTGACCTTCTTAATGAAGCCATAATCAATAATGTAATGGCTCGAGAGAATTGATTCTATGAGGTCCTTGTCTGTCAGCTTTTCGCTTAAAAATATACTATTTCCCATTAGCTCTTTGGTCCTTGGACTGTCATTGAGTTTACGCTGCCGCAGGTTCCAAAATGAAAGGATAAACTTGTCACCTGGATTGTTTGCGTCTTGCCGCTTCCTACCAGTCCATAATTCTTCATGTAAACTCTCGCCGGAATAATGAGCCGGTCAAACTTATTTAAGTCCGGCATCCATGGTCCGGTTACCGTGGTGTAATAAACGCCATCCTTGCCTCCGGTGTTCGGCTGAGGTGGAGCACTTAGGTATTCCATTATCTTAATTCCTACGAAGTCTCCGCTGGCCAGGCATTCTGCATATAAAGTTGTGTTGCGTACAAAAAGCACCAGGTGTTCTTCTCCGTACCTTCCTTCAAGCTCTTGCAATGCTCCGCGGGCCGAGCCGTCATATTGGAGCGGGGTTTTAAGTATCAGCGTTCCCGCCTTCGTTCCTGGCTTCGTCTGGGTGAGTCCGAGCTTTCCCTGGATTGCTTTTAAGACCTCGGTGAGGCTTGTTCCTGCGTCGTAGCTAAGTTGCACATTTGCGTCGAGCCAGTTCTGCATTGTTCCCTGCTGGCATTGGATTACGGTGCGTCCGTCTGGTCCTGGTGCTTCCTGGTACATGGTGAGAATGGTTCCGCTGATTGTTACCGTGTTTCCTTCGTAGCCTGCTTCCACTTCTACTCTTGCGTATTGCTCTGTCTGTAAATCAAAATATAAGTTTTTTACTGTAATATTAAATGTTGTGAGGAAACTCTTTGAACCATAGGTTCCTTGAATTTCAATGTCTGGCTTTCGGCCGCGTCTCGGGCATCTTATAAACTTCTTTCCTCCGGCTGAGGTGTAAAAAGTGAGATCAATTATTCTGTTAAACTTATTAAGGTTTAAAGCCATGTTAGAATATAAAGCTCCGTTAAGAATAAAGAATTGTAATCAATGACCGGCAGGTTCGTCTCAAAAATTAAGCCGTAGTTTTTTGCTTCGCTCCAGCTTGTTACTCCTGGCAAGACTCCGGCCTGGCGGACCTCTCCGTCGGGAAGTGTTACCCACAAGTTCCAGCGGTCGTTGAGCCATTTGAAATGAAAAGAAAAAACGCCAGCCTGGGCGCTGCATGAAAATTGAAAATTTTCTGAAAGGTCACCATTTGGAAATGGGACGCGTTCTTTTATTTTTACTGTCTGCATATTTTTATAGTCATTTTTTGTTAGTCTTGTATTCCTTTAGATTGTACGCGTAACTGATTAACCTATGACGAGTAATCAAGAAGGGCCCTAGGCTTGAAAATATCGGGGGTATTTTAAAGTTTTTGAGTAATTTGTCGACCACTTTGAAAATGGCCGGATTTGGGCCTAGGATTGCTCACGTTGCGTCGGGCGTTTCTTAATCTGGGAAAAATGCGTTATAAATGGGCTTTTTTGTCAATTTTTGGCAACATTTTGAGTTAGCGTTCTATAACTTGAAAAATAAACAAATCGACATAAGACGAGTGCTTTTTAACTAATTATCGGTAGCAATTTTTACTAACTTCCGTTCGTTAGGTGTTAGTTCTGTATTACTAACAATCGTTAGGCTGTTTGTTCTACAGTCTCGGCCGCGGTTACTCCAAGGTCTACGGCAGCTCCTGCAATGGAGCCGATTGCTGGCAGAGATTTTTTAAGCTTGTTTACGTCGCCGACTGCGTTCTCTGCAAAGTTCAGCGCCGTGGTATCCATGACGTTTATTTCTTTGAGGGTCATTGTAAAAGGCACGGCATTTGCGCTGTCCTTCTGCTGGGCGGTCTGCAGGTCCTTAATCACCACGCGGGTATAAATCTTTGAGTCTCCGTCCTTAAACACTAAGACCGCGCCTTTGTTAAACCATCCCCATATAATCTGGGTGTGGAGCATTACGTAAGGCTGGAAATAATTAGAAGGTTCGAGTCGCGGAATTCCTCGAATGTATCCGCTGAGGGTCCAGCTCCTGCTTCCTGGCGCTACGTTATCTGTTATGAACTTTTTAGCGTCCATTGCAATTACCAGGCTTTCTGAAACTTCGGCGGACGCACGCTGCTGGTTTACTTCAACGTCCAGCGGGATTGCGTAGATTGCTCCCTGGCGGATGTCGGTGTTTATGAGTGTCGGGGTGGTGACTAAGGTTTTTACCAGCGCCAGGGCCTTGCGATTTCCTGTTGTAATTTTGAGCGTGAGTCCGTCCATTTGTTTCTCCTTTGTCTTATAGTCCGTATCCGATAAAAATCGGCACTTCTACTCTGTTTCCTTCTGCATCAATAGCCGGCGCGGTCTTCCCCGTGTTTTCAATTTCCATGTCGTTTTGAATTATGATTAATGAGGGCCAGTAACCATCGGCCATTGTTTTCGCGGTCTGTGCGCTTTCACTGTAAATGTATAAAAGGTTTGAAAAATAACCGATGCTTTTTAATCCGTTATTTTTTACCAGGTAGTCCATCCCGTCTCCATCTATGTTTACGTACTCAACGGAAAAGTAGCCGCCTGGGACTTTAAATCTTTTACCTATTTCTGGTAGTTTTGCTCCTGGTGCGTTCATGCAGTAGTCCAGTAAATCGTCGAGAGTGTATTCGTGGCCTTCTGCAAAACATCCAAATACCAAAAACAAAAATAAAAGCGTTGTTATTATTTTTTTCATATAATGCCTCCGCTTCTATTTTATCCTACCTTGTACCGGACATCAATTGCAAACGTCGCGAGCTCTCGTTCATGACTTCGAGCAGACCGTCCTGGGTTCCTCTGTATGCCTGCTGGCGTAGAACCTGTGGCATGTCGTTGCCTCCGCTAATATTGAAGGTCTGATTGATTGTGTACTCTCCGGCGCTTACGGCAGTGTGGTTCTGTGGTACAAATGCTCGCGCCAGGTCTCCGAGGTTGCGGGCCGCTATTACCCAATCGTCCGGGGCTACCTGGGCTACTCGTCCGTCTGGGCTTATAATTCCATCCTTAAGTTCTGGAAAGTTTTCTTTACCACCGTTATTGTCTACCAGCGCCTGCAAGGCAGGAGGGAGCGTGTCGTATTCGAGTTTGTTTCCCTTGGTAATCCATCCGACTATTCGTTCTGGATTGTTTAGCCATGCGTCATGTATTATCTTTCTGGCATTGTCCAGGTCGCTTCCGTCATTTGCGTAATCGGTGCCGGTTACTTTCTGGTATCCTTTTACTACCGGTGTAACCGTACCGGAGGCTGCCTGCTTTGCTCCTTCTGCGAGTTTTTCTTTTCCTTCTTCAAAGTTGCCGGTGAGCAGGTCCTTTACTCCCGACGCCATTTTACCGGTTCCTTCTGCCGTGTCCTTTATTGAGTCTGTCAGTACCTGGGCGGCTTTTTTTGCGCCTTCCTGGACTTCGGGGTCTGTCACAAAATCTACAAACTTGCCGACGAGCTTTCCGACTCCTTCTGAAACCGTTTTTATTCCTTGCGCTATTTCGTCTCCGTGCTCGTCTATCCAGTCGTTAATGTCTTTAACGTAACCAGTGAGCTGGTTTGCTACCTCGCTTCCCAGGAGCTTGCTCATGCTTTCTGAGGCCTGCTTCAATAAGCGCACTTCTGTCATGAAGTCCTGGGCGTTTGCGTTTGTCTGGCTGTCTGTATAAACGCGCTTGTCAGCCTCTCCGAGCGCCTGGTCGATTGTCATGCCTCGGCGCTCTATATCAATAAATAACTGCATTCCCTCTTTGCCGAGAATGTCTTTTACGATCTGCTGGACCTGGGTCTTGTCTGCGCCGCCTTTGAGCGCTTCATGCGCGTACTTGTAGACCTCCTTCATGAGTTCTTCTGGTGAAAGGTTAAGCAGTTTTTCAATGTCGAGGTCTGCGGTTACAATTCCTAACTCTCCGAGCTTCTTTGCGAAGTCTTCGAGGCCGCTGCCGTCTATTTTCATTCGCTGGAGCACGGTTGCTACGTTGTTCATTGCTCCGACCAGGCCGTTTGCGTCTACTCCGGCAATCTTTGCCGTTGCTTTCCAAAGTTCGAGGGCCTCGGTGCTGATTCCTATTTCGGCTGCGAGCTTTCCGCTCTGGCTTTCTACGGCGCCTGTTGCGAGTGCAGTTCCTGCCAAAACTACGGCCGCGTTCCTGGCGCTTCCTATCAGCTTGTTAAATGAATTACCGACACCGTCTATAAGCCGGTTGCCGGTCTCGAATGAGTTTTTGTCTATGTTTAATCCAAGCGATACAAAAAAACCGCCGATGTCATTCCTTGGCATATATTTCCTCGATTTCGTTTTTTGCCCATAAACAAGAGAGCCCGGCGAGCATGTCTTCTAAGTCGTCGGGCTTCCTTGCGTACTCGCGGTTAAAATTATAATAAAGCCAGAGGTACCCGTTGGGGCAGAGCCGTTTGAGTGTCCTCTCGGCTTGTATCTCTTTTACTCCGCTTTGGCGGCTGCTGCTTCGGGCTTCGAGAGCCGCACGTATTTTTTTAGTATGTACCCGTACAAACTGTCTGAAATTGCCATTAATGCCAGAGGGTCCTTTTCAAACAGCGGGATTCCATCGAAGTTGTCCTCGATGTTATTCATGCAGAATTTCTCCTGCTCTCCATTCGGACAGGTGACTTCTACCTTCTTCCCATTAATGCAGACGCGCATTAAGTGCAGCTTGTTCTCGAATGTCGGCGCGTTAATTACGCGGCAAATTTCGAGGGTGTTCGCTGTATTTATGCCTTCTGGAAAGGTTACGCTAAACAGCGAGATATAACTCTTGCCGTCCAGCCCTTCGTTGATTCTGTCGAGCTCATCCTTGTAAATCGAACGATCTAGTGTTAGTGCTTCCATTTTCTAACTCCTTATTCGTCTACGTCTGAGTCTGCGTAGTTCCAGACTACCTGGTAATCAGCCGCGTCGTTGCCCTGGATGTTCAATGGTGGGCAGCTTCTTACTGTACAAGCAGTGAAGGTGATTCCTTCTGTCTTGCCGTTGATTTCCTGGGTGATTCGGATTGTACCGCCTACGCTGTCTCCGGCCTTCTTCAAGAAGTTTGCAATCTTTACCATGTCGCCTGCAGCTCCGGTCTTTGTTACATTGAATGTCAACGAACCGGCGCCGTTGTTGTTTGTAATGGTGATTGTGTCGCCGTTTGCAAGTGCGATAATCTTCGAGCTATCCATGGCCTG
>JAGCAJ010000011.1 GCA_017652765.1 Candidatus Saccharimonadota bacterium
ATGAATTAAATGCAGTTACGGTTTTTGCAAATAACAACGGGGAATTAAACTATTCAATCTATGACGGCTCCGCTCAGCAGATGAGCCAGCCGCAAGAAGTATTTGGTCATGACGGCCAAGAGTTTGACGCTAAGTTCACAAAAGGTTTTTACCCAGGCCAATCTTATCTCGTATGGCGACGCCTCACAAACGACGGCAGTAACGGTGCTACCTTAACTGAAGTTGCAAAGAGTGGCGAAATCATGGTTGCTAAATTCGACCCTGACACCAACACTTTTGAGGGCCAAGAACAAGTCACGTCAGATTCATATTATATTTACGGTGGCGTTGGCGTAACTACTGGTAGAAACGAAGACGATCGCGAACCATATATCTTTGCTTATACCAACGACGACGCCGATCCAGAAGGTCTAGTTGATGGCGAACGCAAAATCATGCTCTTCCGCAAAAACGGCGATGGATGGGATAGTAATGTAATCAAAAGTAATATATGGGGAACGATTGCCTCTTTCGATGTAGGCATTTATGATGGCAAGCCAAGCGCAGCATACACTGTTTGGAACGATTTCGCAGACGTAATTATTACTTACGTAATTGATGCCGAAGGCAATATAGTAGCTAACTTTACGAACGCTTGGGGTGCTCAGTTTGTCAATAAAAATGGTGAACCAGTACTAACATTCATAGAAGACGGCAAACTCTACAGTTCCACAAAAGCCAGCGAGAAAATTCTCGAATTTGGCGACGACAATCATTCCCTCCCATATGCTCCGTTCAAGATTATCGGTGATTTGAATGAAACATTCATGGTTTCCTATCTTTCCAATGTCGACTCTCGCCAGAATCTCGTTGGTTACGTCAAAGCTAATGGCGAGTGCAACTATGACCCTGTATTAGTCACGAACGTAGATGAAAATTCCAACGTAACTTACTATGCTGGGCTCTTTGTTGGCAACAATGTCATTTCTGGTAGTACCGCCGTTCCGTTTATTATCTACACAGCACAAAACTACGAATACGTTGACCCGGATTGGGTAGAAGGTCAAGCCGACATGTACGCAATGTCAGGTGCAGCTACAAATCACATTTCAATTCTCGCAGCCGACATCACCAATTTAAGAAACCTAGGTGTCGACACCAACGTAGCAAAAGTCGACGTGCTATTAAAAAACACTGGTTTGTTCCACGTCGATAAATTCTCACTATATTTGAAGAACGAAGGCGAATCTAGCGATAAGTACGTCAAGCTAGCAGATTATGACATTCCAACTCTCAGCCCAGGTGATACCTACCAGCTTGAGTTAGATCTTCCAGCAGCCGACTACAATAACCCTCACACCTACATACTAGGCGCTACTAGCCGCGACAGCGATTATGCCGACATCGGCGTGCAATCAGAATACGTAGTCGATGCCAGCGAAGGTCAAGTCCAAATAACTAACTTGAAATACGATTTTCACGATCGTGGCAACCACGATGCCTACACCGTAACCGCCAAATCGCTAGGCCCAGGCCACAAGAGCGGAAAACTAGTATATTATAATACGGTCAACAAAACAGTCTACAAAGAAGTCCCATTCAGCAATCTTGCTCCAGGCGAAGAGATTACGGATACTATCGTGAACCCTGACGATATGCTAAGCGCTAACCACGAATACTTAGCTGTTCGCGTCGCAAGTGCCGGTGACGAAGCAAGTAACGGCGATACCTGGCCAACCGAAAAATTCCGCAACATGGAACTCCTTCCTGCTTGGTTCAAAGGTCACATCAACCGAATCGGCGGCCGCAACATTGACGAAATTAATCCCGCAACACCAGATACCGGTGCTTTCACAAGAGTTGCCACCGTGGCACTTAGCAGTATATCATTTGCTGCCCTAGGCGCCATAGCGAGCACGCTTTGGTTCATACGCAGAAGAAAATAATCCGACTATTCGAAAACAGAAGCCGTCTAGCGATGCACGAAAAAACACCGCATAAGCGGCTTCTGATTCAAATGTTGGCGAGGGGGCGAGAGACTACCTTATTCGGCTTTGCATGGTGGTGGACTGGCGTATGGCTTAACTGGAACCGTAGAGGTCTAAAACAATGACAACGAAGAAGATAAAAGAAATGCAATGCCAATGATGGGATTGTCTTTATGGTATAATAGAAAATGCTCACATATGAAAAACAATCGCGAAAAAACAATAGTTAAAACCAGTATTATAAGCATCTGCGCAAATTTGATGCTAGTGGGATTCAAAGCGACAGTAGGTCTACTATCAAACTCTATCGCAATTATTACGGATGCCGTTAATAACCTTAGCGATGCACTATCGAGCATTGTCACAATCGTTGGCACGAAACTTGCTGGCAAAGCTCCAGACAAAAAACATCCGTACGGGTACGGGCGCATTGAATATATTACTTCACTCGTAGTTTCCGCCATCGTGCTCTATGCGGGCATCACTGCATTTATTGAATCCGTAAAAAAGATTATTGCACCAGAGGAAGTAGACTATGATGTCACGACTTTAATCGTTCTGATTGGCAGCATTATCATTAAGTTCGTACTTGGGCTATATGTCAAGAAAAAAGGACGCGCCATAAAATCCGACTCTCTGGTTGCAAGTGGAGCAGACGCTTTTAATGATGCCATTCTTTCTATCTCCGTACTTGCATCGGCAATTGTCTATATGATTTTTAATGTAAATCTCGAAGCATACGTCGGTGCATTAGTATCAGTTTTTATCATTAAAGCCGGCATAGAACTCATTAAAGAATCTATCAATAATGTACTTGGCACACGCATAGAAAGTAGCTTAGCAAAGTTAATTAAGAAAGAAGTCTTAAAGGAAAAGAACGTTAAAGGCGCTTTTGATCTGGTTCTAAATGATTATGGCCCAGATAAATATCTTGGCTCAATCCACATCGAAGTAGAAGATACGTTGTCTGTGGCAGATATTGATAAAATTTCTCGCCGCATCACGAAACAAGTATCGCAAAAATATGGAGTAGCTCTTCACACCATCGGCGTTTATTCTATCAACACCAAGGACAAAACTATCATCGAGGCAAAGAAAAAGGTCGAGAAGATTGTCTTTTCTCACAAAGAAATCTTACAAATGCACGGCTTTTATTTAGACACCAAAGACGAAACATTGAGCTTTGACATCATCATCGACTTCAAAGCCGAGGATCGCGAAAAGATTTATCAAGACATTTACGACACGGTCCAAAAAGAGTTCAAGGACTATAAGATTGCAATCACGCTAGACGTCGACGTAAGCGATTAAGTGTTGATGATATATTAAAATCGAGCCGACGAAGGGGCTCGAAATTGATGCACAAAAAAGGGTGATTTTTGAGATTAAATCACCATTTAATTTGCGTCTATAACCTGAGTTTTCCACAGGTTCACCTGTTGGTGAGGGGCGACCAGACGTTGTTGCTCGGCTTTGCATGGTGGTGGACTGGTGTATTGCCTAACTGGAGCTGGAGAGGCTTAAAACAATGACGATGGAGAAAATAAAAGAAATGCAATGTCAATGGTATAATCATAGTAAGTAAACAAAGGATCTTTTATGGAACAAACTATTTGCCAAAGCTGTGCAATGCCACTAACTTCAGAAGATATGTACTCTACTGAAAAAGATGGCAGTATTAATAAAGATTATTGCAAGTGGTGCTACAAAGATGGTGAATTTGTAGATAAAGTTTCTATGGAAGAATATATCGAGATGTGCTCAAAGTTTGGCGAACAGGCCGGTATGACGAACGAGCAAATGAAAGAATATTGCACGAAAGTTTTTCCAACACTCAAGAGATGGAAGAAAGCGTAATATGGCAAGCACCAAAGAATATCGCGATTTTATCTTAGAACAACTGTCGGAAGCGCCGAACATTACTTGCCAGCCGATGATGGGCGAGTTCTTGCTCTATTCTAATAATGTCCTATTTGGTGGCATTTATGATGACCGTTTGTTAGTAAAAATTGTTCCAGAAAACGCGAAGTACGGCATATCCACCGAGGTTCCCTACCCCGGCGCCAAGCCAATGCATCTCATCGAGGACGTCGATGATAAAGCCAAACTTGCGAAAATAATCAATGCAGCTGTAAAATAACCGAGCATTAGCCAGTTAGCCACTTTCTGGCAATCTAGGTTACGTCAACTATTATAAAATAGCACAAGCATTATAAGCAACCGAACAATATAGGTAATAAGAAACTGAACAATTTTTAAAATATAGAGACAAAAATATCCATTAACGGCTTGACTTCAACAGAAATATTTGCTAAAATATACGTAAGAGATAAGTGGAGGTTCCCGCAATCACTTGTCTCGAGCGGGAATAGTACAAAAGATAAGTCGCCGATATCTTCAGCGACGAATCCTCGTAACATTTGAACAATGCACTTCTATTGTACTCGATATTTACTAAAAAGTCAAACGAGGATGGCATGCCATAAGAAAGGAAAAATATATGGCAAATCAATATAAAAATTGGTCTGATGAGCAAATCAAGGCAGTTTGGGAAAAGGGTACGATTGTGCCTGGTTATGACCCAGACAAATTTCGACAAGATATCGCCGGGGCATGGATAGAGTATTCTAAACATGGCAAAACAGGCAACGAGCTTGGCCTAGGTTGGGAAATAGATCACCGTAAGCCAGAATCCAGAGACGGCAAAACAGAACTAGCAAATCTTCGCCCACTCCAATGGGCGAACAATCGCGCAAAAGGCGACAATTATCCAAATTGGTCGTCAGTCGTCAGCTCTGAAGATGACAAAAATATCAGAAAAAACAAAAGCTGGATTATAAAGTAATAATCGCCTTAATTAAATCCCCTCTCAGTCCATGCTGTTTGGGGATTTTCGCAATACTATTCATGGCAACCCAAACCCAGCGTAAAAGCCTGCTGGTGAGGAGCGAGTAGCGATACTTACTCGGTTATGCATGGTTGTAGACTGGTGTATTGACCACCCCGAATACACGGCGAAGATCAAGGTTATACCTAAAAAAGACTACCCGGTGCTAATGCCGTGCGAGTTCTGAGGTATACATATACAGGCAAAGAGATTCGAACTTTTAAGAAAAAATAGCTTTACTGGAGCCACAGAGGCCTTAAACAATGACAATGAAGAAAATAAAAGAAATGCAATGTCAATGGCATAGATTCTGTAGCTTTACGTTTAAAATTATCTCCAACCTTGATTTTTAACGCAAAGTTTGATATAATAAAGATATGATAAATCAAGTTACAAGAGATAGAATTAATAGCTTATCTGAGGAATATCGTAAGCTAGCCGTCAAGTATAAAGAAGCCATCAAAGAGCTTACTATTTCTGAACTTCCGGAAATGGTTTATAACTCAAACGCCATTGAGAATTCTACTCTTACACTTGAAGACACTGAAGATATTCTAATTCGCAATCAAATACGTACTGATCACGAAATTCGCGAGATTTATGAAGCAAAGAACCTCGCTAGCGCCATTGAATACCTAATGGATAACCCAGAGAAAGAGATTTCAGTAGAATTAATCTTGAAATTGCACAAAACCCTACTTACAAATATTCGTGACGAGATCGCTGGTCGTTTTCGTTCCGGTAAAGAGTGGGTACGTGTCGGTACGCATATTGGCGCTAACCCAGAATTCGTAAATGGTTTTATGTATGATTTGGTTAGAGATTACAACTCTGATAATGGTGAGTATTTCTTGGAGAAAATTGCCTACTTCCACGCAGAATTCGAAAACATTCACCCATTCGGCGATGGTAATGGCCGCATTGGACGTTTGCTTACAAACGAACAACTAGACATGCTTGGTTTGCCGCCAATTATTATTCCGAATAAATCGAAGTTTGATGAATATTACCCTGCTCTTGACGAATATACAAAAACCAATAAAGCAGATAAGCTAACTGAGCTATTTGCGAGCCTTTTGATCGAAGCGCTGTATCGTCGTATCGCTAAACTTACCGCCAAGAAAATCGTTCCAGTTGCCGACTGGGCCAAGAATAATAGCATTAATCTCCAATCTGCAACCAATAAGGCTATTCGCGGAACCATACCAGCCTTTAGGGTTAGGGGGCATTGGATGATTGACGGGGAGTATATAGATGCACGATGATCACTACTGGAAATCCTATCTAGAATTAGAATCTCAAATACTTAAACTGTCAAGAAGTATTGAGTTTGACGATACGAATTTTGACCACAATGTTCATTCCGTCGCTATTGCAAACCTCATCTTGCAATGTGCAGCCAATATCGAAAGTATCGCTAAAGACTTGTATATTAAAAATAACACGAACAATACTCAAATTGATCGCGATAAAATACACTATGATTATGATTGCATTATGTGGCTTATTAATAATTGGGGCCTTAAAATGCGCGAAATTGTCTGCAAACCAGTTTCGGAAAAGAGCAAAGAACGTAACCGAAATTATAGGCCTTTCGACAACAGAAGAAAATGCAAACAATGGCATAAGCAAACATATCCATCTTGGAGGTGGAACGAAGCATACCAATCTATAAAACATGATTATATTAATGCTATTGCAAGCGACGCCACTCTACACAATCTGGTTGAAACACTAGCGGCTTTTTATATTTTAGTGCTTTATTATGAGAACATAGAACTATTACCTAATACAAATATAACTGGGTATAGCTACGATATGTCGAATACTCATTTAGACACCGATTTGTTTTCGCCGTCAATATTCGGTATATATAAGCCAGAAGATATAAAGAAATTTAAGAAGTTTAAAAAAAGGTGCATTTTTGTTGTCGAAGAAGGCGACTTTGTAAAGAATGGTTGGGGCGTGCCACAAAGATTAGTTCTGAATAAAGAATTATAGCTTTCTCCGAACGACGTATAATTATGTGTGCTTCTTCTCCGAAATCCAAAAATCATGTTCTTTGTCTAAAAATACTATGAAAAACGTATTCCCTTGAATAAAGCCACCCAAGACAACTCTTCCCATTATGTGCAATGCACACCAGTTAACGTCTTCTTCGATATGTTTTGGGTGTACAAAATTGCTTTTAGATGGGAATTCACCATATTCCTTAAAGTTTTTACCTTGTTTTTCAATTACGCGTTCTTTGCAATAATACGATAAAGCATCAAACGTTTTTGCCAACAATCCACTTTTCTCCCAATCAACAAACGATTGACCCTGATCTCGATCAAGAAACTCGAAACTAAATCTAAAATTCTTAGAATACTTATCGTCACTTACGAGGCTGGTAGACTGCCCTGCAAGTAGACTCTTATCTCGTCGCGACTGATGTTTTAGCTTTTTGTTGTTTTTTGACATCAAGTCGTGCTCCATAGTAAGTCTTCATTAGGCCCTTGTCGAGCGTTTTATTTGCGCTCGCCCACGCTTTTTGCCAAGGTTCTTCTTCGTGAGTCAAGTTTTCAAGGTAATATCCAGTCTTATCTCCGTATTCATCCAAAACATCATTAATTAAATCTTTCTGTTCATCAGATAAATCACTCTCGCACTCTTCACAAGCCTCAAGCTCGTTATATAAAATTGAATATTTCTTAAAATGATGCCACACAGATTCTAAAACTGGGCCATGCTGCCAAGCCTTTATATCTTCGTTAAAAATAGGAGAATCAAAGAACACCAAATGCCAAGCCTCTATATAGTAAAGCAGTTTTTGAAGCTTCAAATGGTTAACGCTTTTACCGCGCTTTTTAAGATATTTAATTACGTAGTTCGCAACGTCAATTGCGTCTACCGTCTTCTCTTTTTCCATCGCAGCTCCCTTTCTTATTTAGATTTACTATTTTACACTTTTCGGGAAGAATTGCAATCATAAGCCTAACTGTATACTTTTATTATACCATAAGCAGAATAATAGGTAGTAAAATAAACTTATACCGTTCTCCTAGAGCGCAACCTCAAAAAAACGAGGTAAACTATGGCAAAACGCCACCCATTCAAGAAAATTAAACCTGGCGAACCGATACCGATTACTGCTCATGAGCTCGAAAGTTTCATGCTCGAACATAACGGCAGATTCAACTCGCGCGATTACGATAAGTTTGAGCGTATGGAGCTAATGGAGTCGCCCGTTCGCGACGCGATTCACGAATTAAAGACTTATTCCCTAGAAACGCTAGCACAGCGCTTCGATGTACGCCTTTTGGGGCGCGGTAAGCGCGTTTTTGCGAGGCTAGACGCCGAAGACGACAAATAGACTACTTTTCCCTCGCATACATTCCACGCGCCTTAAATAACCGCGATGTAAATGATGCAATAATTCAGATGTTCTTCATTGGTAAATGGAAAGTAGACAAACTTTCACTTTGGGCAGAGCCGGAAGATATCGCCCACTTTGGTCACGACTCCAATAAAACATTTTGGTAATTCGTCAATAGGTGACATCCACTTGATCGCAATCGGGTTTTGAAAGTTATTGTGCAAGAATCAGGGGTGGGATTTTTTCTTGACACGAAACAGTGTAATATCGCCAAAATATGTTATAATATTCCTATTACTATCTATTTAAAAATAGGACAACTGGAATGGATTTAGGAGAACTCGTGGAGGTTCCACTAAGAGAAATATGGAATAATGAGCAATACGATTTTTCGCCATGGCTCAGTAAACCAGATAATATTAGAAAGCTTGGCAACAAAATCGGCATCGATATTACAGTCGACGGAACCGAAGTACCAGTTGGTTCTAAGTTCTGGATCGATATTTATGGCCATGAAACCGATAACGACGAAAATAGGATCATTATCGAGAATCAGCTTGAAGATACGAACCACGATCATTTAGGAAAAGTGATTACTTACGCGTCCGGAAAAGACGCTAGAACGATGATTTGGGTAGTTAAGCGCGCCCAAGACGAACATAGGCAAGCAGTTGACTGGCTTAATGCTCATACGGATAGTGATTTAAACTTCTTTTTAGTTGAAGTGAAAGCATATAAGATCGGAGATTCTAAGGCCGCACCTCTATTTAATGTTGTATGCAAGCCAAATGACTGGGGCCGAGCACAAAGAACCGCAAGTAGCAATATCACTCCAGGTAAAAAACTTCACTTAGAGTATTGGCAAAGCTTCAACGAATATCTTGCAGAACACGATACAATCAACTCCGAAATCAGCCAGAAAAAAGCAACAACCGACCATTGGTACTCGGTTTATCTTGGATCTTCTGATTATAAAATCTCGCTTATTTGCAATACGGATAAATCATTAGCTTCGGTTTATTTTGAAGTTAAGAATGACAATAAAGACGCTTACGACACTTTATTTAATAAAAAGGATAAGATCGAAGAAGAAACTGGGCTAAAATTTAAATGGGAAAAGAACGAAAATAAAAAAACAAGCTTTATCAAAACGAATATAAAAGCTGATTGGAATAATCGCGAAAAGTGGGATGACTATTCTAAATGGCTTTGCGAGACTGCTATCTGTATAAAAAAGACATTTCTAGAAATATTAAAGTAGAGCTAGCTATGGCGCCTCCACAAAGTTTCGCTCTGGGCCGAGCCGTAAGATATCAACCATTATGGCAACGATTCTAATAAAACATTCTATCATTTAGTCAATAGATAGTATCCACTTGGACACAATCGGGTTTTGAAAGTTATTGTGCAGAAAATAGGGGTAGGATTTTTTATTGACATGAAGCGATAAAAATTATGCATTTTCGAAAAAACACTACAATATTATACAAAATTGTTGCGTTTTGTGATATTATGATATTAGGAAAAGCTTATGCTAAAAGGAAAAACAAACATGGCAAAATTTAAAACAGAAGACGAAGTTCGTGACACGGACAAAATAGCTCTCGGCTTTAATACCCAGGAACAACATGTTAAGCAAGGTACTGGTCAACTTACGACATTCAATCAATTAGGGTTTGTCGGCATTAACGATAAACCTGACGGTTGGTATATCCCCGAAAATAAAAATGCGGTAGCCATTTTACTTGAAACGAAAAATAGCGACGAAGATATAGAATCTCAAAAGTGCATAAATGAGGTCAAAAAGAACTGCACTGTTCTCATAAATAGCGGTTATTCTAAAGTAGTAGGTATCCTGCATAACGGAGAAGAAGCTCTTGGCTTCTTAAACAACGAGCCTATTGAAATTCCTAGCGAAATCCAAAACAAGAAATATTATATCGACCTCGTAAATAACCAGGTTCTTGATAAAGAAAAAATCTACACAATTACTGCACGAATTAATAATAATCTTCATACTGAATTCGGAATCAAGAACCTATATCATCGTATGATTTTTACCGCCTGTGCTTTAGTGGCTGAAAGATATGGAGCAAAGCTTCAAAATGTAAAAGACATGGGATATAACGTATTCCGCAACCGTGTCTTCGATGTTCTCTCGAAGTCACTCGAAACAGATAAAAACCAGAATTCAAAAATTGGAATTTTGCTCGATGTGTATTCCGAAATCAGAATGAATATTTCAGAAAACCAAACAGCAATCAATAACTTTATTGATTGTGTTTGTGAGATTTCTGATTGTATTAATTCGAATGAATGGCGCGGTGAAGACGTAATGGGTATTTTCTTCAACGAATTTAACCGTTACAAAAAGAAATCTGAGGCCGGACAGATTTTTACACCAGATCATATAACTTCGTTCATGTATCGGCTTATTGGCATCACAGAAAATGATTATGTTGGTGATTTTTGTTGTGGTTCCGGAGCATTCTTAGTGAAAAGCATGTCGAATATGATGAAACAAGCTGGCGGATATGACACAATTAAATCGCGAGAAATACGCAGAGAACATTTGTTTGGTATTGAATTTGATCGTGAAATTTATGCTCTTGCTTGCGCAAATATGATGATTCATAAGGATGGTAAAACTAACCTTGAACAGATGGATACTAGAAGCGAAAAAGCTTGTGAATGGATTGCTTCAAAACCGATTACAAAAGTCTTGATGAATCCACCATATGAGAATAAATATGGCTGTATCGAAATTGTAAAAAATGTTCTTGATAACGTTAAACCAGGAACACAATGTGCCTTTATTCTGCCAGATAAAAAACTCGAAAAAGTTTCAAAGAAGGTCGTTAGCCATATTTTGAAATATCATAGGCTTACTAAAATAATTAAATTACCAGAGCCTCTATTTAGTGCTGGAATAACAACTTCTGTTTTTGTGTTTACTGCATGGAAACCACAAAATAATCAAGAAATTTTTGGTTGTTATATGGAAGATGATGGTCTTGAAACGGTAAAGAATCAGGGTAGACATGACGTAAAAAATAAATGGCAAGCAATTGAAGACTATTGGGTTGATACTGTTTATAAACAAAGAGATGAAAAATATCATACTGACCAGTGGATAAAACCTAGCGAGCATTTATCATATCAAATGCCCGAAAAGCCTTTTGAGATTTCAGAAGAAGATTTCAAGAAGACTGCTATGGATTATATCTGTTTCAAGAATGGCATTGATACCAAGGAGTTCGGTGAGAAATTGCTTAATGCTACTCTGTATAGTAGTGAAGTAACATCTGATGATACTGGTGTTAATATCAAGATAGGCGGTGGTTCAAATGATTGATACATGCACTTGGACAAAATTTAAGGTTTCAGATATATTTGTTACTGAAAAACACGGTTCAGGTCTGCAAGTACCGACAGGTGCTATGATGTCAAAGAAAGACCTTGTAGAAGGTAATATTCCCCGTGTGACAGTATCTAATTTTAATAATGGTATTACAGGATTTTACGCTGATTTAGACGATAAGAACTATCGTACATATCAGAACTTTATAAGTGTAAGTTTTCTTGGTACAGTATTCTATCAGCCTGATAAAGTATCTTTGGATATGAAAGTTCATTGTCTGAAACCGTTAGATTATGAATTGAATGTATATTCAGCAGGATATATTGTATCTATTATTCGTAAGGCTATATCAAACTTTGCATATTCAGACCAGTTATCAAGTACCGTTTTGGCTGAATTGGAGTTTGCACTTCCTGCCACATCAGATGGTCAGCCTGATTGGGATTATATGGAATCCTATATGAAGGCTGTAATGGAAGAATCCGAAAAGACTCTTTCGAATCTGAAAAAAGCCGATGATACAAAGCATCTGATTGATGTGAGCCGATGGGGTGAGTTCAGGATTGGTGATGTTTTTGATGTGATTAAAGGAAGCCGTTTGACTAAGGCAGATATGAGGGACGGAGTAATAAAATTTATTGGCTCTTCTGCTATAAATAATGGCGAAACACATAGAATAGCAAATGACGAGAAAATACATCCCGCTAATACCATTACCGTATGTTACAACGGCAGTGTGGGCGAAACATTTTATCAAGACGAACGATTTTGGGCTTCTGATGACGTAAATGTCTTGTACCCAAAATTTAATATGACGAAGCTAGTGGCGATGTTTATTTGTCCTATTATTAAGTCAATTGGTCAAAAATATGCGTTTATCGATAAGTGGAAGCAGGAGGATATGAAGAATGATATTATTAAGCTTCCCACCACATCAACAGGCGAACCTGATTGGCAGTATATGGAAAAATATATGAAAGGCCAGTTCGAAAAATCTGAATTGGTCATTAAGGAATTGCGATCGAGAATATAAATATGAAAGACGATTATTATAATGGCGCGCTTGGAGACAATATTGATGGCTTCAACGAAGAATTATTCGAACGTGCTTTAGATAGATGGACGGAACGACCGCAACTTGGTGAAGGATATGATAAAAGAACCCTCAGACTTTACGATGCCTTAATTTGGACGCGTGTCGAAAACACCAAAGATAAGTTAGAGCAAATAAAAGGATCCGTAGAAGAACGTAGCAAGATTAGAGAAAAAGATGGTAATTATTTATCAAAAATTTTAACACCGACGACGAACGATGATCTTTTATCGAAACTTGATAAAATAAGTAGAGACGTTGAGAGTTGGAAGTATACCGGAGAAGTGTACTGTGTTGTTGATTGTAGAAAGCACGAAGTTGAGTATCACAGATTAATTGCTTCATGGGTTAGTGACATTGAAGCTTTTAAGTCTTTTAACCATCTTTGTAAAAAATCTAAGTACACTTTTTTGATAGGTGATACTAGCAGAGATTGGGCTTTTGATGTCAATAAATATAGAAAGTATATAAATAATAGACATCAATACACCGAGCACGAATCAGAGATTATTTTGCCGATGGACGAAGAATATGTTACTGATATGTTCTATGGAACACTTGAAGAATTTTATAAATATATTAAGACAAAAGAGTAGCTATGGCGCGCGCAAAAAAGAACGGGGAGTTTGTAAACTGCAAAGTCAGGCAAGATATTGCCGATAGGCTCAACGCTTATTCTGAAAAAACTATGATCCCCAAAACTGCTATTGTTGAAAAAGCAATCGAAGAATATCTCGATAAGATTAAATCCGATACTAAATAATCGTCAAAAAAATATCACTATAGCTCTTCGCTCTCTACGAGGACAAATATGTTAATCAATCGCGGCTATCATCGCAGGGTGTCCGTATTTAACCTTACTTACGCGACAATTGCAAGCTCGAACTCGCTAAATTCGCTAATTAACAGATTAGAAAAAGGAGATCTCGTCGAAAAGGACATTTTGGTCAGAAATATGGTTTCGAACCTTAAAATTGATGCACAAAAAAGGGTGATTTACAGATATAAATCACCATTTAATTTCATCTTCGAACCTGAGTTTTCCACAGGTTCCCCTGTTGGTGATCCGGGTGGGACTCGAACCCACGACACCAAGCTTAAGAGGCTCGTGCTCTAACCAGCTGAGCTACCGGACCAAATCTAATATAATCGGTTACCAAATCATTTTACCACATTTCTCATAAAAAGTCTAGGCCAAAATTAAAAGACGTGGCCCAAAGGTAAAAGTTCAATATCCCTCGACTACCAAATTACCCCTTGCAATTTTTCAATAATTTAGTATAATGATAAGAAGTGTTAATATAAAGGTTTAATTATGAGTTTTTCTATTCTAAAGAAAATCGGTGACGAACAGAAAAAGAAAGCTGTTGTTGATGTCCGTTCTGGTGATACCGTTAAAGTCACTCAGAGAATCAAAGAGGGTGACAAGTCTCGTCTCCAGGTTTTTGAAGGCGTAGTTATTCGTGCAGATCGCAAAGAATCTCACACTGCTCGCATTACCGTTCGCAAGATCGCTTCCGGTGTTGGCGTAGAGAAATCTTTCCTTCTTCATAGTCCACTCGTAGAGAAAATTGAAATCACTAAGCGCGCCAAGGTCCGCAGAAACAACCTTAGCTACCTCCGCGCTCGCTCTGGTAAGTCTGCTCGTCTAGCTGGCAAAGATTTTGACCGCGCAGCCGTCAACGATATCACCGTCCCAGGTGAAGACGAAGTCGCAGAAACCGCAGAAACCGCCGAGGTCGCAACCGAAGCTCCGGCAGAAGAGCCAAAAACAGGAGAAAAAGCTACCGAAGCCTCAAAAGCTGAAGAAAAGTCTGAAGAAAAAGCCGAATAATGGCAATTCTAGGGATTGACGAAGTTGGAAGAGGCCCTTGGGCAGGGCCTCTTGTTGTTGGAGCTTGCGTTCTGAATTCCCGTTTTGACGAAAAGGAAAACGAGATCGAAGCAGAAACTTGGCAAGACGAGCTAAACGATTCCAAAAAACTCACCGCCAAAAAACGTGAAAACCTCGCACCAATCATTAAAGAAAAAGCCAAAGCGACGGGCCTTGGTTGGGCATCATCAAGGGAACTAGATAGCATCGGCTTAGCCGAGGCTCTAAAGCTTGCCACTCGTCGCGCCGTTTGCGAGCTAATCAAAAAGTCAAACGGCGTTAAACTAGACGAAAATACTCTAAAAAATCTACCAGAAAAGCTACCTTTTGACGAAATCATCATTGATGGCACATCTAATTTCTTAAAAGGCACCGATCTAGAAAACCTAGTTTCTGTCCTTCCAAAGGCCGATGCCAAGATTAAGGAGGTCTCCGGCGCCTCTATCATCGCCAAAGTCGCCCGTGATAATTACATGGTTAGTCTTGCCGAAAAATACCCCGGCTATGGCTTTGAAAAACACGTCGGCTATGGCACCGCGCTCCACAAAAAGGCCCTAACAGAACTTGGCCCCTGCCCCGAACATCGCCATTCGTTCAAGCCAGTGTATGAAGCGTGGCAAAGCTTCTCCAAGGAAGATAAGCGACGCCACGAGGAGCGTCACAGCGAGCGATACCCCTGTGACGACAGGGGTAGCGCGTGGCGTTTCCGAGGAGGAGCTTTGCACGCTTCGTCTATGAGTGCCCGTGGCGCGCGTGCGAGACTCGCTGGCTATTATGCTGAAGGTATCGTTGCAGATTACCTGAAGCGCCAGGGCCACACAATTATTGCTAGAAACTACAAGACTAAATTCTACGAAATTGACATCGTCTCCGCAACAACCGACCACATTTATTTTACAGAAGTAAAATACAGACAAACCGATTCTCACGGCGCCCCGCTTGACTTCATCGATGCCAAGAAAAAACAAAAAATCACCTTCGCATCAAACGCTTTTATGCAATTTTTAAGCAAAAAATTAAACCGCGATTTAGATGATATGCCGTCGCCAATTCTCGCCGTCGCCTCCGTTTCTGGCCCAGACTTCAAGTTGGACAAGTGGCTAGAGTTGGTGGTATAATATACTAATATGTTCAAACTCTTAAAGAACCTAAAAAAGCGCGACATTCTGCTATTCCTAGTTGTGGTAGCAGGTATTTGTTTCCAGGTTTGGCTCGATCTAAAACTCCCGGACTACATGTCAGAAATTACCCGCTTAGTCCAGACCGAAGGCAGCGAATTTTCTGCCATTATATATAACGGTGCTATGATGATGGCCTGCGCATTCGGGAGTCTTGCTGGCGCATTTCTAGTCGGGTATTTGACCGCCAACATTTCTGCTAGCTTTTCAAAAAACGTTAGAAAAACCCTATTCTCCAAAGTAGAAAACTTAAGTATGGCCGAAATCAAAAAGTTTTCCGTTGCCTCGCTTATTACCCGTACTACTAATGACATTACCCAGGTCCAAATGTTCCTCGCTATGGGTATGCAAATGCTAATCAAGGCTCCGATTACCGCCGTCTGGGCAGTTACCAAAATATTGAATAAATCTTGGGAATGGAGCACTGCCACAGCTGTCACGGTAGTGATTCTACTTTCTATTGTTATTACTATTATGGTTATCGTCATCCCCCGTTTTAAAATTATCCAAAAACTCACCGACCGCCTTAACGATGTCACGCGTGAGAATCTTACTGGTATCCGCGTCGTCCGCGCGTTTAACGCAGAGAGATACGAAGAGAAAAAGTTCAAAAAAGCTAACGACGATTTAACCGATACCCAAATTTTTGTCCAACGTATGCTCTCGATTTTGAGCCCTACGATTTTCTTCTTTATGCATTCTATTACGGTCGTGATTTATGTCATCGGCACTTACCTAATTAGCGACGCCGACCAAATGGGCAAGCTCACGATTTTTTCCAACATGGTAGTTTTTTCTAGCTACGCTATGCAGGTTATCATGTCATTTCTCATGCTCGCCTTTACATTTATGATGATTCCGCGCGCCCAAGTTTCTGCCGTCCGCATTAACGAGGTTCTAGATACCGACCTCAGTATTAAGGAAGGGAAACAGAACATAAAACAGACCGCCGAAACCGGTACCGTAGAATTCAAAAACGTCAGCTTTAAATATCCAGACGCCGAAGAATATATTCTGGAAAATATCTCATTTAAGGCTGAGAAGGGCCAGACTATCGCCTTCATTGGTTCTACTGGTTCTGGTAAGTCCACTCTAATTAATCTCATTCCGCGTTTCTATGATGCTACCGAAGGTGAAGTTTTAGTTGATGATGTTAACGTAAAGGATTACACTTTTGAATCGCTTTATAATAAACTCGGCTACATCCCCCAAAAAGCCGTAATGTTCTCTGGTACAGTTTCTTCTAACGTTGGTTTTGGCGACAATGGTAAAGGCAAAATCTCTCCAGAAAAAATCGTAAATGCCATTAAAGTCGCCCAGGGCGAGGCCTTTGTAAAAAAGCTAGACAAAACCTACTTTGCGCATATCGCGCAGGGTGGTACTAATGTTTCTGGCGGGCAAAAACAGCGCCTCGCTATCGCCCGCGCCATTGCTCGCGACCCAGAAATCTACATTTTTGACGATTCATTTTCTGCGCTCGACTACAAAACCGACGCCGCACTTAGAAAAGCTCTAAAGGCTCATACTAAGAATGCTACTTCTCTCATTGTCGCACAACGCATTGGTACTATTATGAACGCCGACCAAATTCTAGTATTAGATCAGGGTAAATGCGTCGGTCAGGGCACTCATTCTGAGCTTCTAAAAACCTGCCCAGTCTATCGCCAAATCGCCGAGTCTCAACTTGCTCCAGAAGAATTACAAAAAGGAGGTAAATAATGCCAGGACCAATTCGTGGCGAAGTAGAAAAAGCCAAGAATTTCAAAGTCGCCATCACGCGCATGATTAAGGAACTTAAACCTTTTTATATTCCATCATTTTTTGCTACGCTTTTTGCTTCCGTTGGCTCCATCATTGCCATTATCACGCCAAACAAATTATCCGAACTTACCGACGAAATCACTAATGGCCTCACCGGTCAAATGAATTTTGACGCGGTCTGGAGTATCGTTATTGTTGTTGCGATTCTCTTTGTTACGAGCCTAGTTTTTGAAATTATTGAAGCTTTCCTTATGACGGATGTTTCTAATAACTTTGCTCGGCTCCTCCGCACCCAAATTTCCGAAAAAATCAATCGCCTCCCGCTCAAATTCTTTGATAATCATCAAACCGGCGACACGCTTTCTCGCGTTACCAATGACGTTGATTCTGTCGCTCAGAGTCTTAACGAATCTTTATCTACTTTAGTCTCCGCGGTTACTTTGTTAGTCGGTGTAATTATTATGATGTTTGTCACGAACGGCATTATGGCAATCACCTCGATTATCTCCGGTCTGATTGGTTTCTTCTTTGTCTTTATCGTGCTTAAACGTTCGCAAAAATATTTCACCATGCGACAAAAAGAGCTAGGCAATCTAAACTCCCACATTGAAGAAATTTATTCTGGTCTTAACGTTGTTCGTGCTTATAATGGCAAAAAAGAATCCGACCAAGAATTTGATAAATTAAATAAAAAAGTTTACGACGCTAACCGTAAGTCTCAATTCCTCTCCGGCCTCATGCCACCAATGATGGGATTTATTGGTAACCTTGGCTATGTCGCGGTCTGTGTTGTTGGTGCAATCATGGTTATGAATCATGCCATTACATTCGGTTCCATCATCGCCTTTATTATCTACGTCCGTATGTTCACTTCGCCACTTTCCCAAATCGCCCAGGCTTTGAACTACTTACAGCTTTCTGCCGCCGCCTCCGAGCGTGTCTTTGAATTCCTAGACACCAAAGAAATGCCGGACCAAAAAGATGCCACTATGCGTCTAGACAAAGATAAAGTCAAAGGCAAGATTGAATTCAAGAATGTTAAATTCGGCTACAAAAAAGACCAGCTCATTATCAAAGATTTTTCTGCCAGTATTAAACCCGGACAGAAAATTGCTATCGTCGGTCCGACCGGTGCTGGCAAGACCACCATGGTAAATCTTCTCATGAAATTTTATGATATCAATTCCGGTAGCATTTCAATTGACGACGTTCCGATTAATAAACTTACTCGCGAAAATGTCCACGAATTATTCACTATGGTTTTGCAGGACACCTGGCTATTTTCTGGCACGATTAAAGAAAACATTGTCTACAACCGCACTCACATTTCTGACGCGCGCGTTAAAGAAGTCTGCGATACTATTGGTCTAACACATTTTATCAAAACCCTTCCACACGGATTTAATTCCGAAATTTCCGAAAACGAGTCCGTCTCCGCCGGCCAACGTCAGCTTCTCACTATCGCTCGTGGTATGGTAGAAGATGCCCCGTTCCTTATCCTCGACGAAGCCACTTCTAGCGTTGATACGCGCACAGAAGAATTAGTCCAAAAAGCCATGGACAAACTCATGCAGGGAAGGACCTCATTCATTATCGCGCACCGTCTTTCCACCATTAAAAATGCTGATTTAATTCTCGTCATGAAAGACGGTAACATTGTCGAATCCGGCAAGCACAAAGAGCTAATCGAAAAGAACGGTTTCTACGCCGAACTCTACAACTCCCAATTCCAAAATGCTTAAAAATATGTTATAATATATATATGATATATTTGGATCACGCATCAGCTACTCCAATGAAAAAACAGGTGATAGATGCTATGGCCCCGTTTTTTGCGGACCAGTTTTTTAATCCGTCTGCGCCATATCTTCCAGCTAAGCGTGTCCGCGAAATTTACGAAAACGCCAAGGATGATATTGCCCACACTATCGGCGCCAAAGGTAATGATATTATTATTACAGCCGGCGCGACGGAGGCTAATAATCTAGCGTTTTCTGCAGTTCAAAATTCTGAAGTCCTAGTCCTAGAAACTGAGCATGCTTCCGTTTTGAATCTCGCCAAAAACTATAAATACCAGACAATCAAAGTCGACAAGAACGGTCGGATTGACCTCAAAGATTTTCAAAAAAAGCTGACAGAAAAAGTTGGTTTTGTTTCTGTTTCTCTAGCTAATAACGAGCTTGGCACTATTCAGCCAATCACAGAAATATCGGAAATTATCCGTACAGAAAAACAAAAGCGTCTATCGCTCGATAATCCGCTTCCGCTTATTTTTCATACTGACGCTTCTCAGGCACAGAATTTAATTAATATCAATGTTACACGTCTTGGCGCAGATTTAATGACGATTAACTCCGCCAAAGTTTATGGGCCAAAAGGCGTAGGCGCACTATATGTCGCGCATGGTGTTAAGCTAAAACCAGTATCTTATGGTGGTGGTCAGGAAATGGGGCTTCGCTCCGGTACGGAAAATGTAGCTGGAGTAGTCGGTTTTGCTATGGCCTCTAAACTCGCCAAGGAACATATAAACGGCAACATTAAAAAGTACGAGAAGCTCTCTAAACTTTTCCGCGAAGAGCTAAAGAAAAATCTAGACGGAATTATAGAACCAAAATTTTTAGGGAATTCTAAGAAACAACTAGTTAATTTTGTACCAGTTTGTTTTCCGGGCGTCGACGCGGAGCGCTTAATTTATATGTTAGAAATGCAAGAAATTTACGCCTCTACTGGTGCAGCTTGTGCCGCTAGCAAGGGCGAGAAGTCTCACGTACTCTCTGCTATTGGCCTAACTGATACAGAAATTGCTGGCTCCCTCCGCATTAGTATGGGCGCCGACAATACGGAAGATGACATTAAAATTTCTGCCAAGAAGATTGCCGAAGCGGTTAAGCACGAGCTCACCCGTGTAAATGAGAATACTAACAAGAAAACCGTTTTTGTAGGTATGTCTGGTGGTGTAGATTCTAGTGTTTCCGCCAAGCTCTTAAAAGACCAGGACTATCACGTTGTTGGCGTTTATATGAAAAACTGGAGTCGCGATCTCCCAGGTATGAAATGTCCATGGGCTGACGATCTTTCTGACGCTAAACGTATTGCCGTAAATCTAGATATTGATTTTAAAGTTTTTGACTTTGAAAAAGATTACAAGCAGAAAGTTGTAGATTATATGCTGGACGAGTTTAAACTTGGTCGCACGCCAAATCCTGATATTATGTGTAACCAAGAAATTAAGTTTAAATTATTCTATGACGTTGCGCGTGAACAAGGCGCAGATTTCATCGCTACTGGCCACTATGCTAAGACCGACGGCGACAAACTTCTCCGTGCCAAGGATGAGAACAAAGACCAAACTTATTTCCTGTACCGTATTTCTAAGGACGCTATTGCTCACACAATTTTTCCGCTTGGCGACATGCTAAAACCTGATGTAAAAAAGCTAGCAAGTGAATTTGGCTTTCATAATGCATATAAAAAAGAATCTATGGGCGTGTGTTTTGTGGGTGAAGTCGGGATTAAAGATTTCCTAAAAGAATATGTTAAAGAAAAACGCGGAGAAATTCGTGAAACAGAAACCGACAAAGTAGTCGGGTTCCACGAGGGCGCAATCTTCTATACTGTCGGCCAGCGTCACGGACTAAATATCGGTGGCGGGCTGCCATACTACGTAACTGGAAAAGATATGAAAAATAACATTGTCTATGTTAGTAAAAACCTCAATAATAAAAATCTATGGACTAAGGAGCTAAAACTCACGGATGTAATTTTACGCGACAAGCCGTCAGTAAATGTGATGGTGAGATTGCGCCATCGCGCTCCACTAGTTCCTGCCAAAATTAGCACAAACGACTTAAAAAATAGCAAAAGCGTTTCTGCTACACTAGAATTTGAACAGGAAATTAAAGCTCCAGCCATTGGTCAATCTGCCGTAATTTATGACGGCAAAAACGCCGAGATTTGTCTCGGCGGTGGGATTATCTCGCGCTAATTTAGACGTTAAATTTAAACTCTACCACGTCACCATCTTGCATAATATAAGTTTTGCCTTCGGTGCGGAGCTTGCCGGCAGCTTTTACGGCTTGTTCGCTACCGAGCGCCTTTAAGTCGTCATAATTACAAATATTGGCCGCAATAAATCCGCGTTCAAAATCCGTATGAATCGTACCGGCAGCTTCTGGCGCGGTAGCACCTTGTTTGATGGTCCAAGCACGACATTCTTTTTTGCCGGCAGTAAGGAAACTCTGTAATCCTAGCGTTTTATACACGGCCTTAATCAGCTCGCCGAGCGCATCGTCTTTTACGCCATAACTTTCTAGAAATTCTTTTCTCTCGTCACGGTTCATGCCAGACATTTCTTCTTCTAGTTTTGCATTTACAAAAATCGCTTCAGCAGGCTCTACTAGCTTGTGCAATTTTTCTTGTAGATCCTTATCCGTCAGGCCATTTTCGTCCACATTAAACATATAAATTACGGGTTTATCGGTTAGGAATGGAATATTTTCGTCATTTGGATCTTTCTTGCGTTTTGCTTCAATTTTGGCCTTAGTTTCGTCGTCAGCTAGTTGCAATTCTAGATTAATAATATCAATATCGTCTTTGGCCTGTGCAATAATGTCCTCTTCAATTTTGTTGTCAGCGCGCACGATGTCATTGTTTACAAATGCTCGCACAACGTGGCAAATTGCTTGACACTCGCGAATATGAGCGAGAAACTTATTGCCGAGCCCTTCGCCTTTGCTTGCTCCGGCTACTAACCCAGCAATATCTACAAATTCTACTGTTGCTGGCACAATTTTTTCTGTCTCATACATTTTGCCAAGCACATCTAGTCTCTCGTCCGGCACCGGCACAATACCAACATTCGGCTCAATTGTCGCAAAAGGATAATTCGCAGCAAGTGCGCCCGCGTTTGTTAATGCATTAAAAAGTGTTGATTTTCCAACATTTGGTAATCCCACAATTCCGATCTTTAAATTCAAAACCAACCTTTCTATCTGTTATTATTGTATAATTATAGCATAATTTTGCGAGATGAAAAAGCACTTGTTAACGAAATCTACGGTGTTTTTTTGAGGTTAAATTTATTATTTGACAATTTTTTCTGCTTCTAGTTTGCGACGCAATTCAACTGCCCTGTCTATCTTTTCTTTTCTTGCTTCGTCAAAAAATTTATCGTTATATTCGCCATTTACTTTATCGGTATAAACCCCATCGCGAGAAGTATGTTCATAACTTAACTTGTGATGCCCGTACCCATAATCTTTTGAATATGCAGCTTCCAATGCTTTTTGCAATTTAGTGTTTGCTCTTGAGGCACTTTGTTCTGCTTTGGTCTGAGGTTGACGATTAGCTAAATTGTATAATCTGTTGTATTCTTTGTTGCGAAAATTTACATAAAGAGCTTTCTTAAGCTTACCAAATATTCCATGTTCAATTTCATCTAGTTTGCTTTTAGCTTTACTTCTTTCTTGTTCTAGTGTTGCCTTTTCTGCTTG
Organism: Candidatus Saccharimonadota bacterium; assembly: GCA_017652765.1. Taxonomy (GTDB): domain Bacteria; phylum Patescibacteriota; class Saccharimonadia; order Saccharimonadales; family Saccharimonadaceae; genus Nanosyncoccus. Next base: position 22,971 of record JAGCAJ010000011.1, read on the forward strand.
CTCTGCTTCAATTGTCGTGGATTCTCCAGCTGCTCTCCAATCGGATTCTGCAGAGATAATATCATCAGCCATACCTAGCGTCAATTCTCTATCCACATATCTATCTTGCCAACCATCTTTATAATTACCATTTAATTCTTCATCATGAAAATTTTTTCCAGTAGCGGTTTCATAAATTTGACCAACTATCCTACCCTCCTTACCAGAGTAGCCATTATTATACACTTGTAGGTTGCCTTTTGCATCATATTCCGCAGCACGACTAGATTTGCCTTCGGCGCTAGTAAAGTTTGAACTTAAATCCATTAGTAAGTCCAAATACTCTTTTGAGGCTTCTTCAGGAGTTAATTCTTCAACTGATTTCTTTTCAGGTTTTTTAGAGAGAACTTCTAGATGAGTTGAAGTTGCGGATTCTGGTTTTTTAGGTTTATCTCGTTCTGCAAGACTTTTTGCTTTATTTGGGTCAAATTTACCACTCATTTCAGTTAGGACTTCGAGATGGCTTGCTACTCCTGCATTTTCAGCGGACTTTTCACCGCCAGTTTTAAGTGTTTCTGACATAATTACCTCCAGCGGAATCCGCTTATTATTTTTATAATCTCCAAAACCAAGTGGAACACTCGTTATGGAGTGTTCTGAACTTCATTTTCTACAGTAAGTAATTAAACCAACTGGAGCGAGTGCTCCACGCAGGGTTTAATTCTTTGCGTGCCTTGTTTAGAGGTAACTTACAATAGAATTGAAATTCAGAACAATTAAATTATATCATAATAAGCCTATAAAAAATATTTTGCTACCTAGATTATATTGCCAGAAACTAAATCTGCATCTTTGCTGTAGACTCTTTTTCTTACCTTATTTATGTACGAATTAGAAAAGCCACGCTTTCCGTGGTCTGGTTTTGATAGTCGAACTTTAATGGAGAATGGTATATATGGAGTCATTGGTTGGTTTAGAAATTCAAGATTCCAATTTTCAAATTCATATCTGTAATTATACCAGATTTTCCAGAATCTTGCACACAAGGACAACAAAATCGTGATTATTGTTACGCACTCGCGCCAAGTCGCCAAGATTGCCGACAAAATTCTCACTCTCCGCCGTGGCAAACTCAGCTAAATAAGAAAAGACCGCAAAACTTGCGGTCTTTTTAAGTAAATTTGGAGTTATAACAGTAGATATTCAAAGAATTCCTGACTCACCACTACGCGATTTCCGTCCGGGCCTTCTATCCATACCGGATTAAATACTGTTCCAGCATTCTCATTTATGGTATGTCCATAAAAATCCAGCATCCCAAACACCTTGCCGTTTCTAAACTTCGGCCTAAGCCTCACCAGCTCTTCCAGTATATAGGATGTCTCTGGCTTTTGCATCATATAATACAGACGCTCCGTATAATCCGTCCAGAAAATATAGTGTAAATAGAGGCGCTCCGTGTCTGGAAAAAGCTTGTTGCTATACGCTGTAAAAGACATCTTTTTCCAATCGGAACAATAGTCTATCACCCAGCGTTTCTCGCAAGCATCCCTATATTCCACCCAGGCGTGGGACATTTCCGCGCCGTGATTTAGGGAGCCGTGCACTAGCGCCGTGGAAGTATTGCTCTTTAGCTCTAGCATTACGACTATAGACAGCTCAAAGCTTAGGTCTAGGCCGTGCTCTTTGGCTCGCTGTGGCAACTTCCTCTCCAGAATAGTTTCTATCGGATATCCACATAAATACATATCCCCCACCTCCTTTATAATTTGCTAGCAACATTTGCTCATAGGGATATCATATCACATTATGTTATAATCGCACTATGACCTACCGTACCCGCCGTATCATCTTCGCACTTGTTCCGCTAGCCCTGTTAGCAACCTGGCTAGTTATTAACCCTGCAAACTATGAAGCAGTCCCCGCCGACGCTCCGGAGAGCGTCGAACCTCTAGGTATTACAACAGAGACCCCATCCGACCCTAACACTAAACTTGCTAGAGACGTCCTAGAAACTCTAGAAGTTAAAGGTCGCGCGCCTAAAACCGGCTACTCGCGCGAGGAATTTTATAAGACTTGGCCAAACGTAAACGGCTGTAGTCTCCGCCAGATTATTATTAAGCGCGAAGTTGGCGACAGCGCCAAAATGGACGGATGCGACGTTATCGCTGGAACTTTTGTAGAGCCATATACGGGCCAGACTTTTACAGGCGCGCAAAAATCCGACTTTAGTAAACATATTCAGATAGATCACGTTGTTGCCTTGTCCGACGCCTGGCAAAAGGGCGCCCAGTACAAGACTAAAGAAGAACGCTATGCTATGGCTACTGACCCGCTAAATCTTCTCGCTGTAGATTCTAGTGCTAATCAGCAGAAATCTGATGGCGACGCTGCTACTTGGCTTCCGAGTAATAAGGCTTTTCGGTGTCAGTACGTTGCCCGCCAAATCTCTGTTAAATCTAAATACGCCCTCTGGGTTACGCAGGCAGAGCATGACGCTATTGCCGGCGTGTTAGAAAATTGCCCAAGAGAGCCGGCGGTTGGTGTATAATATACTTATGATTAAATTTATTACCGACACTACACTTCGTATTGATGATTTTTCTCCAGCCAAGAATGCGCTGGACAATATCAAAAATGACCCTATGGCTGGATGGCTTACTGTGCCGAGCGACGCTACCGAGATTGCTAATATTCGCACGGCCGCTGCCAAGATTCGTAATAACTCCTCCTATCTGATTTGTATCGGTATTGGTGGCTCGTATTTAGGCCACAAGGCTATTATCGATATGCTAGGCAACCGCAGTAATACCAAGATTGTCTACGCCGGCAATAATATTAGCTCCTATGAATTAGAAAAGCTATTTACGGAGATTGGTACAAGCGACTTTTCCGTCAATGTTATTTCTAAATCCGGCACTACCACAGAACCTGCTATTGCTTTCCGGTTAATCAAGGCTGGCCTGATTGCTAAGTATGGCGAAAAAGGTGCTGCCGAGCGTATTTATGTTACTACCGACGCAGACAAGGGCGCACTCCACGACGAGGCTATCGCCAAAGGCTATACACGTTTTGTTATTCCTAATGATATTGGCGGACGCTATTCCGTTCTTACTCCAGTTGGGCTTCTTCCGATGGCTGTAGCTGGTATTAACATTGAGGCACTCCTCACTGGCGCCAAGAATGCTTCAATTGGCATTAATGCAGAATTTTCTATCAATGTTAGCAACGCTACGGTAGACACCTCTGCTTCTACTGTCCGCGAGGCTGCACGCTACGCTTTAACTCGCCAGATGCTTCGGAGCGACCGCGGTATCGACACGGAGATTCTAGCTTCATTTGAACCACGCATGGCCACGTTTAATGAATGGTGGAAACAGCTCTTTGGTGAATCCGAAGGGAAGAACAACCAGGGTATTTTCCCGGCCTCTGTGATTTATACTACTGACCTCCATTCTATGGGCCAATACATTCAACAAGGTCGCCGCAACATTATGGAAACTGTTGTAAAAATTACAACGCCTAATACTCGCTCTATCATCGTCCCAGAAGAAAAGTCCGATCTAGACGGGCTGAATTACCTCGCTGGCAAGAGCCTAGACTATATTAATGCCAAAGCTCTTGAGGCTACCGTTCGTGCACATCGTCTTGGTGGCATCCCGGTCTTTGAGCTAGAAGTTCCAGACTTCTCCGAACAAACCGTAGGCGAGCTGATTTATTTCTTTGAACTATCTTGCGCAATTTCCGCTACTGTTTCCGGCGTCAATCCGTTTGACCAGCCCGGCGTAGAAACCTACAAACAGAATATGTTCAGCCTTCTTGGCAAACTGGGGTTTTAGCGGTATAATAATCATATATACTAACTAAAAGGAGTGGGCAACAACTTATGAAACTAAATTATAACGGTCCCGTAGTTCTGGCAGTGCTAGATGGCGTAGGTTTGCGCCGTGATTTGGCTGGCAACGCCGTAAAACAAGCTCACACCGAATTTTTGAATTTTGCAGTCGGCAATTATAAAACTACCGCTCTTGCAGCTTCCGGCGAAGCCGTCGGTATTCTTCCTGGTAGCATGGGTAATAGCGAAGTTGGCCATAATGCCCTAGGTTCAGGCCAAATCATCAAACAGGGTGTCTCTGGCATTAACGAAGCTATTAACTCTGGCGAAATTTGGGAATCTCCTGTCTGGAAAGAAATTATTGAGAGATTAAAGGAGCGCGGTTCTACGCTTCATTTTTCTGGTATTTTTTCTGATGGCAACGTCCACTCTAGTATTTATCACCTAGAGCGCATGATTGACCAGGCTCACAACGAGGGTGTTGAGCACATTCGCATTCATCTAGTCCTAGACGGTCGCGATACTCCGCCACAATCTTCTTTGCAATATATCGCCGAGCTAGAATCATTTATTAACACTTATCCAGATCACCCAGATTATCGTATTGCTTCTGGCGGTGGACGCATGGTTTTTGTTGCAGACCGCTACGAGAGCAACTGGGACGTAGTTAAAGCCGGCTGGGATGCTATGGTTAACGGCGTTGCCCCGCACCAATTTAATTCTGCCACTTCCGCTATTAACACTTTTAGAGAAAAAGATCCTAATATCCAGGATCAATATATTCCACCATTTGTGATTTTTGAAAATGGCCAACCTGTCGGTCTAGTAAAAGACGGCGACTGCTTTATTTATTACGATTTCCGCGCCGATCGCGCTATCGAAATCGCCCAAGCTTTTACATATGACGATTTCCCATATTTTGAACGCGTCTATTATGATAAAGACGAGAACAAGCACGTTGGTAAGCCTGACGTATATTTTGCCGGTCTCACCGAATATAACTCCGATACTCACGTACCGGAACATCAGCTAGTCGCTCCAATTACAATTAAAGATACGCTTAATACCTATTTAGCAGACCGTGGCGTTTCTCAGCTCGCCATTTCCGAGACTGTCAAATTCGGCCACATTACATATTACTTTAATGGTAATAGTTACGAAAAAGCTGATAAAGAAGAGCATATCGAGATTCCATCCGACACTATGCCGTTTGATACTCGCCCGTGGATGAAATCCGCCGAGACTACCGACGAAGTCATCAAAAATATTGAGGAATATAAATTCATCCGTATTAACTACCCGGGTGGAGACATGGTAGGACACTTTGCCGAACTAGAGCCGACTATTACTGCTATAGAGTCTATTGACATTCAGCTTGCCCGTATCGCCAAAGAAGTTGATCGCCTGGGTGGCGTCCTAGTCATTACTGCCGACCACGGTAACGCCGAAGAGCTTACCGATGCCGACGGCAATAGCAAGACTGCCCACACTACTAACCCTGTTCCGTTCATCATTTACGACAACACAGAGAACAAATCTCTCTATGAGTTTGATAATAATATTCCTGACGCCGGCCTCTCTAACGTTGCCCCTACTCTTGCTAACTTACTCGGATTCGACGATTTGCCAGCAACCTGGCGCGCCTCTCTTATCAAGCCTACCGAATAATGATATAATAGCGCTATGCTAGAAGTTCTGCTGATTATTGTTATTACCGTCGCCACTGCGCTGATTTCTTTGGCTGGCGGATTTCTCCTGCTTTCCGGCTCTAAATTTGCTAAACTTTTCCAAAAATACGGCACGGTTTTTGCATCTATCGTTTTGCTTTATGCAGTCTTTGGTGATATTGTTCCAGAAGTCCTAGAAGAGCTCCCAGTCTGGCAGGTCGCGCTCCTTATTACTGTTGGCACCGCCATCTGTACTGGCATTAGTTTTGTCGTTGGGCATTTCCACAAACACGGCGACAAAAAGACTTTCAAAGACAAAAAACAGGCCTATGCCATGCTCATTGTCGATAGTCTACATACTGCGATGGACGGCATCGTTATTGGTACGTCTTTTGCTTCCGGCATCCCTACTGGTTTTACCTCCTCGCTTGCCACTGCCGCCCACGAAATCCCCCAAGAAGTCGGTGATTTCTCCATTATGATTCGTTCCAAAATGGAAAAGAAAAAGATTATCAAATACCAAGTTTGCTCTGCACTTATCCTTGTTCCGTTCGCGCTACTATCCTATTTCATCGGCGATTTATTAGAGACCGAGCTTCCCGCTCTACTTTCTCTCATCGCTGGATTCTTTTTGTATATTGCGCTAGGAGAAATTTGGAGTATTATAAGATTAATATGGGAAAAGGCTAAAACAGGTAGCCTCAAAGTTAAGGAGATAAAATAATGCCAAAAATCACCAAAGCTATTATTCCAGTTGCTGGCTGGGGTACCCGTCGTTTGCCAATTACAAAAATTATCGAGAAATCTATGCTCCCAGTTGGGAATCGCCCGCTCGTGGATTATTCTGTCCAAGAATTGATTTCTGCCGGCGTGACGGATATTTATATGGTGATTTCTAACGTCGAGCCTTGCCAAGTTCGCGAATTTTATAAAGACAATATCGCGCTTAACAAATATCTCGAAGATCGTGGCAAGATGGACCGTCTCGCTCTAGCCAAGACTCTACCAGAAAACGTCAAAATCCACTATGTTTCCCAGGACCCTTCCGCCAAATACGGTACCGCCGTACCAGTTGCTATGGTCGCAGAAGAATACAACATCAACGAGCCAGTCTTCGTTTTCTTTGGTGATGATTTCATCTGGAATCCAGGTGGAGAATCTTCCGCAGAGAGCCTACTAAATTCCATAAAAAGCGAGGATGAGTCCGCTATCCTAGGCGTGGAAGTCCCGCGTGAAGAAGTAGTAAAATACGGCATGATTGATGTCGCCGACGGCAAACTTACCAAGATTGTAGAAAAGCCAGATTTGTCCCAAGTTACTTCTAATCTTGTCCATGTCTCTAAATACATTATGTCTCCTCAGCTTATCCAAGAGATGGTAAAATACGTCAATTCCCATGATTTTGGCCCCAAGGATCAAGAATACATGGCTACCGACCCGCTAGAAACCTTCATTAAAAGTGGCGGTGTTGTCCGCGTTGCCCCAACTACCGGCGAATACCTAGACGGTGGCTCCCTAGAGGGTTGGGTCCACGCCAACGATGTCGTGTGCAAAAATTCTTAACAAATTATTCATCTCATGATATAATTTTTATATGAGTAAACAAAAGTCCAAGAAGACCTATCAACAGGAGATCGGTGGCGTTGTTTCCCATCTTCGCACCGACAAGGGTATGACCCAAGCAGAGCTTGCCAAGGCTCTCGGCACATCCCAGTCTACTATTTATCGTATCGAGCGTGGCCGTCAGAATGTCTCGCTAGACATGGTGCGAAAATTGTCCAAGGCTCTAGGTAGCCCAATTCTCTCTGTTAATACCTCTGTTTCTCAGAGCCTTTATATTGAGGGGGGAAAGGAACTTCACGGCGAAATTACAATTAACACATCCAAAAACGCCGCTGTTGGTCTACTTTGTGCTAGTTTATTAAATTCCGGTAGGACCACATTAAAGCACCTCGCCCGCATAGAAGAAGTCTTTAGGATTATAGAAGTTCTAGAATCTATTGGCGTTAAATGTCGCTGGACTAACCGCCACAGAGATTTAGAGATTATACCACCACATGAATTAAAATTACAAAATCTAGATATTTCTGCTGCCCGTAGAACCCGCTCTATTATCATGTTTCTCGGTCCGCTTCTTCATAAATACAAGAAATTTAAGCTTCCGTATGCTGGCGGTTGTTCGCTTGGCGTTCGCACTGTAGAGCCACATCTTCGCGCGCTCAGCTCCTTTGGTCTAGAAGTCGACGGCCGGACAGAGAGTGGTTTTTATCTTGCCACCATCAAAAAGACCGATAACGGACCTCGCCGTATCGTTCTGACCGAGCGTGGCGATACCGTAACAGAAAATATCTTAATGGCCTCCGCTCTCCATCCAGGCAAGACTACTATCGTTGGCGCCTCCCCTAACTATATGGTCCAGGACGTCTGTTTCTTCCTGCAGTCTCTCGGAGTGAAGATTGAGGGGATCGGTACTACTACTCTTGTCGTTCATGGTAAAGATTCTATCAACGAAGATATAGAATACTCCCCATCCGAAGACCCAATCGAAGCCATGTCTTTTATTGCTACTGCACTTACTACTCATTCCGAAATCACCATCCGCCGCGCCCCGATAGAGTTCCTAGAGATCGAGCTAGAAATTCTAAAGAGCATGAATGCTGACATTAGACGAAGCCGTGAATACCGTGCCGACAACGGCCATACCCGTCTAGTAGACCTTAGCATTAAAAAATCCGACCTTGTCGCTCCAACCGACAAAATCCACCCTATGCCTTTCCCGGGTCTCAATATTGATAACCTCCCATTCTTTTCCGTTATCGCTGCTTCGGCTCGTGGGCGTACGTTGATTCACGACTGGGTTTTTGAAAATCGTGCCGTCTATACTACCGACCTTACCAAACTCAATGCTCGTGTAGAGCTATTAGACGCCCACCGCGTCTATGTAGAAGGACCAACTAATTGGCGTCCAGCCGAGCTCGTCGCTCCACCCGCACTTCGTCCTGCTGTGGTAATTTTAATTGCTATGCTCGCTGCACCAGGCGCCTCGATTTTGCGTAACACCTACCCAATCGATCGTGGCTACCAAGATTTTGCTGCCCGCCTTCGCCAACTTGGCGCCGACATCGCCCCCCTTGCCGGTATTTAATGCTATAATTATTAAATGAATTCTAAGGATACTCCAGCTCATATTTTGGCGGGCTTGAATCCTGCCCAAAAAGAAGCGGCCAAAACCATGAGTGGTCCGCTCCTGATTTTGGCTGGCGCTGGCTCCGGCAAGACCAAGACGCTTACTCATCGCATCGCCAATCTTCTTGCACACGGCGTCCCCGAGCGTAACATCCTCGCCGTCACCTTCACCAACAAAGCCGCCAACGAGATGCGCACTCGCCTATGGAAAATAATGGGAGGGACTGGTCTTCCGCCACGTTCATTTATGTTATACATGGGCACGTTTCACTCTATTTGCGTCCGCATTCTTCATATGGAACATGACCCTGCCGGTCTTGACGCTAATTTTGTAATTTATGACTCCGACGACCAAGTTTCTCTCATTCGTCGCATTATGAAAGAACACCATTTCGAGAGTAAATCTTTAAAGCCTAAATCTGTCCAATCCTCTATTTCTACCGCCAAGAACAATGGCATTATGCCAGACGAATATCTCGCTTCCGCCATGTATCCTAACCAAAAGCAGACCGCAAAAATCTACGACCTCTACGAGAAGGAAAAACACAAAGCTTCTGCGCTTGATTTTGATGATTTATTATTAGAAACCGTTAAGCTTTTCCGCGAACATCCCGACATTAGAAAAAAGTGGCAGGATAGATTCCAGCACATCCTAATTGACGAGTACCAGGATACTAACTCTGTCCAGTATCATTTAGTAAAATACCTAGTGGGGAAGGACCAGAATATCTGCGTAGTGGGTGATGACTGGCAGAGCATTTATTCTTGGCGTGGCGCAGATTTTACTAATATTTTGAATTTTGAAAAAGATTTTCCTGGCGCCAAAGTTATTAAACTAGAACAAAATTATCGTAGTACCGGCAACATTCTAAAGGCTTCGCAGAAGATTATCCAAAACAACCAAACTCGCACCGACAAAGCGCTCTTTACGGAGGCTGGAGATGGTGATCCTATCACTATTCAGGGTCTCTCTGACGAGAATATGGAAGCATCTTGGGTCGCTACCCAGATTATGTTATTAAAAGCCAAAAGGCATTGTGAATATTCTGATTTTGCCGTCCTCTATCGTACCAATGCTCAATCCTACGCTTTTGAAAAAGCTTTCATTGCTAATCGTTTGCCATACAAAATTATCGGTGGCGTGCGTTTTTATGATAGGAAAGAAGTAAAAGACGTCCTCGCAATTCTAAAAACTCTAGTTAATCCGCACGACCGTGTTAGTCTAGAGCGTATTATAAAAAACGTTTTGTCCGGTATCGGCGACGCTAGCCTCAAGAAAATTTTTGAGCGTATTGACGCTATCGTTGCCTCGCACCCTTCCGAAAACCCACTCATAAATGATGACCTGGCCGACGGATTAACCTCTCGTGCCAAAACTGCCCTAGTCCGCTTGCAGAATTTTTATAGAACCGCCAAAAACAAAGACCGCACCCCTTCAGAAATCGTGCAATACGCTGTATCATATTTTGATTTCCAGACGCTACTAGACGACGGCACTCCGGCCGGCATAGATCGCCTAGAAAACTTGAATGTTCTCGCTGGCAACGCTTTGCCTTACGAAACTCTAGAAGATTTCCTAGCCGATTCCGCTCTGATGTCTTCTGCGGACGAAACTTCAGAAAAACATTCCGTGACGCTAATGACCTTGCATTCTGCCAAAGGTCTAGAATTTCCAGTTGTTTTTATGGTAGGCATGGAGGATGGGCTGTTTCCTAGTGACCGTTCTGACAGTATTGCCGACATCGAGGAGGAGCGTCGCCTAGCCTACGTTGGTATGACGCGCGCTAGGGAAGAGCTGTTCCTCACTTTTGCTAAATCCCGGTTCACTTTTGGCTCGCGCAACTTATCATCTCCATCTCGCTTCTTATTAGAGCTCGGATTTAATCCTTATGGTAGTAACGATTTTGACGACGCTCCTAAAAATTCCAAAAAGCCTTTTGATCCATGGAGCGACGACACCGAATTTTTTGACGACGATCCCTTCCCGGATGACGTCCCAATTTATAACTAGTATGGTATAATATATAATACCTAAGGAGTTTTTTATTGTGGCAAATTCTAACAACCAGAAAAAATCGAATCAGAACAAAAGCAATAATATTAGGAGAGTTCTCTTTTTCTTTGTTCTACTTATCACCTGTCTAGCATTAGTTTCATTTTTGACTCCAAATTCCAAAATCGAAGATGTCCCACTGTCCGAAGTCATCACTCGTGCCAACGACGAGAATGGCAATATTAAAAAAATCACCGTCTCCGGCTCCGAGCTCCTCATCACACTAAAAGACAAAGACCAGCCTACTCAGAAATCTCGCAAAGATTCTTCTGGCACGCTCTATGAACAAGGCCTCATTAATTACTGTGAAGGCAAAAACGGTGATGAGCTTAAATCCTGCCAAGAAAAATATCCTGTCATAGAATATACCGAGCCTTCTAATTTCTGGAACAACTTCTTAGATATCGCCCTTATCGTCGGCCCAATCATCATTATTGCTGGCTTCTTTATCTTTATGATGCGCCAGGCTCAGTCTATGAATAATCAATCCATGGGATTCGGCAAGGCCAAGGCTAAGCTCTATGGCCCAGACAAAAAGAAAGTTAAATTTGAAGACGTCGCAGGGAACGAAAGTGCTAAACAAGATTTAACAGAAATCGTCGACTTCTTGAAGAATCCTAAAAAATACGAGAAACTCGGTGCTAAAATCCCTCGTGGCGTTCTTTTGGCTGGCGACCCTGGTACTGGCAAGACTCTCATGGCTCGCGCCGTTGCCGGCGAGGCCAATGTCCCATTCTTCTCGATTTCCGGTTCAGAATTCGCCGAAATGTTCGTCGGCGTTGGTGCTTCTCGCGTTCGCGATTTATTCAGTAAAGCCAAGAAAAACGCCCCATCCATCATCTTTATCGATGAAATCGACGCCGTCGCCCACAAGCGCGATGCTCGTGGTGGCGCTGGTCGCGAAGACGAACAAACCCTGAACCAGATTCTAGTAGAAATGGATGGCTTTGACAACGATTCTGGCGTTATTGTGATGGCTGCTACTAACCGCGTTGATATGCTAGACAAAGCGCTTCTTCGCCCGGGCCGTTTCGACCGCCATGTCAATGTTACTCTTCCAGAGAGAAAAGATCGCTTAGAGATTCTAAAGGTCCACTTCAAAAACAAACCTACCGAGAAAGACGTTGATCTTAATGCTTTGGCCAAGAAAACCGCCGGATCTTCTGGTGCCGATTTAGCCAACATCGCCAACGAGGCTGCCATTACTGCTGCTCGCGAGGGTCACAAGGCTATTACTAATAACGATCTCACTGAAGCTTTTGAGCGTGTCGCTATTGGCCCACAAAGAAAAAGCAAGGTTATGAGTGATGAAGAAAAGAAAATTACCGCCTATCATGAGGCTGGGCACGCCGTTGTCGGTCACGTTCTCCCGGATTCCGACCCAGTCCACAAAATCACCATTATTCCACGTGGCGGTACCGGTGGTGTTACCTGGTTCCTCCCTCCAGAAGACAGGAGCTACAAGAGTGTCTATGATTTGAAAGACGTCCTTGCTCGTGCTATGGGTGGACGTGTTGCCGAGAAGCTTATCTTTGGCGAAGACGCTATTACTACTGGTGCCTCCTCCGATCTCAAACACGTCGCCGAGCTTTCTAAAGACATGATTATCTCAGAAGGTATGGGCTCTGGCACTCGTAACCAAGTTTTCCCAGAAGAATCCACAGGCTACTACACTATTTCCACTGGTAAGCCATACTCAGAAAAAACCGCCGAGTTAATCGACGCCGAGATTAAGAAGCTTACCGACGAAGCCGGAAAGCGTGCCGAAGCCGTGTTAAAGGCTAATACTAAGGTTCTCGACCGTGTCGCTACCGCCCTCCTAGAAAAAGAAACTCTAGAAGAATCTGATATTGCTCCACTCATGAAGGACGCAACCCTACCGCCAAGCGCCAAACTTCATTAATATTGTGTTATAATAATCCTAATGAAATCGCCAAAGTTCAAGTCTATTGTTGCACTTGCCAATGCTCGCCTCTCTATCAAAGCTTCTGCTGTGATTTTGGCGAGCTCCACCCTTGTCTCTGCTCTGCTTGGCATCTTTCGCGACCGCTTGCTTAACTCGTATTACCTAGACACTTACCCTACCGGTATTGACGCCTATACTGCAGCATTTACTATCCCAGATTTTATGTTCTTTATCCTGACTTCCGGTGCGCTCGCTGTATCATTTATCCCGGTTTTTAATCAGCGTCTCGTTACTGGTAACAAAAAATCTGCCTGGGAGCTTTCGTCCTCGGTACTAAACTTGATGGCTCTAGTTACACTTATTGCTAGTATTTTGATTATGATTTTTGCTGACCCTCTAGTCCGCTATGTTGTCGGTCCGGGCCTCGACGAGCCTGGCACTATCCTCGCTATTAATATGATGCGCGTTATCGCAATTAATCCGTTCCTGATGTCTATTTCTACGGTGCTTTCCTCTATCCAACAAGCTGTTGGGCGCTTCGTCTTCTATGCTCTCGCTCCAGCCGTATACAATATTGGCATTCTCATTGGTATTGTCTGGTTTACTAATGGTATTAATATTTTTGGCGTCCAAATTTTCGACGGCGGCATTATGGGCGTAGCTCTTGGCGTAGTCTTTGGCGCGGTGTTACAGGTTATCATTTCTCTTATCGGCCTCATTGGACTTGGCGTGGATTATGAGTTTAAGATTTACTGGAAAAATCACGGCTTCCGCTCCGTTCTGGGTCTTCTCCCGGCTCGCTCCCTAGACCAGGGAATCGACTATGTTAATACTATCGTTAATACTAACCTTTCCTCTCGTATGGGTGCCGGCGCAATGCGTAGCTTCCAACAAGCTACTAGCTTGCATCAGATGCCGGTCAACCTCATCGGCGTAGCAATCTCTACCGCTTTCTTCCCCAAGATGACCGAAAACATTGGCGAAGGCAAGAACGAGGAATTTCTTGCTACTTTCCGCACCGCGCTCCGTACTATTATTTGGATTTCTCTCCCTGTCGCGATTATCGCCTACTTTGCTCGTGGCTACGTTGTCTCATTTATCAAAAATGGTGGCGACCCGCTCATTGCGTCCGTCCTTGGTACGCTCGTTTTGGCGATTTTTGCGCGCTCTGTTTTTCATATTGCTTCGCGTGGGTTTTATGCCCGCCAGGATACCAAGACCCCGTTCATCGTCAGTATCGTTGCTGTTGGTCTTTCTACTGTCCTCGCCGTTCTCTTTACGATTTGGGGTTTTGGCCCAGAGGGCTTAGGTTATGCACAGTCTATCGGCGCCGTCCTAGAAATCATTATCTTGCTCGGCCTGCTTAACCGTATTAGTCGCCACCGGCTATTTGATAAATCTTTCTGGCGTGGCATTACGCGTATGCTAATTGCTACCGCTATTACCGGTGCAGTCTGCTATTCTATGACTAAATTCTTCCCGCTCCGTTCCACCGACGTTTCTCTCCTCTCAATCTTGCCAAAGTTCTTGCTTATTACTGGCGTTTCTACGGTTACATACATTATAGCTGGTTATTTTCTTGATCTTCCTGAGGTTCAGCCTATTGTCCAGAAAGCCAAGAAGTTACTCTTCAGAAATGTTTAATTTTAAGATATAATATAGGTTATGAGTAAGAAAGTTAAAGGGAAATCCATTTCCGATTATAATGGATATGATTACAAAAAAATCTTTTGGGAAGACGCCGACAGAAAATACGAAGACACTGCTGATCGTATGGCTGTCCGTAAGCTCCTCCCACGTCACATGGAAAACTTCGCCGACATTGCCGGAGGCTACGGTCGTCTTGCGGACGAATATCTCCCCCGCGCCAAGAAGGCTACTCTCTTTGATTTTAGTCAGACCGAGCTAGACCAAGCTAAAGAAAAATACGGCAAGAAGCTAAACACTATCCAAGGCGATATTTATAGCTTACCATTTAAGGATGGGGAACTAACCACTCTTCTCATGGTTCGTGCCACCCACCATTTCAAGGACATTGACAAGGTCCTAAAGGAACTTTACCGTGTACTCGCTCCTGGCGGTATCGCCGTTATAGAAGTTGCTAACAAGCGCACGCTCCCTCGTATCGCTCGCTACTTCACCGGCAAGACCAAGGTTTCTCCATTCACCCACTCCGTAGTAAACTTATCCGAGATTGACAAAGACGGTTTCTTTAATTATCACCCAAAGTACATAGAGAATCTGTTTAAGAAAACCGGATTCAAGATTGACAAAGTTCTTTCCGTTTCTAACTTTCGCTCCGCCGGACTTAAAAAGGTCTTTGGCACCAAGAATCTCGTCAGAATGGAAAAGGGTGCCCAGAATCTCCTTGCTCCTATTCGCTTCGCCCCGTCTATCTATTACAGACTAGAAAAGCCAGGCGACAAATAATAAAACTCGCCATATAAAAATCCCCCCGCAGAGGGGGATTTTTATTAGGCTATGCAGTGTAGGTATTATACCTCGCCACAATAGAAGCCAGAACCTTCAAGTTTGTAGATGAAGGCAAGCTTACGAGTGGAACCGCTGGTAGATTTCTCAACCGTACCTTCAGTAGTGCCACAGATGGCGCCGTGATAAACGTGGATAATGAAGTCCATTTCGGTAAGTGGTTTACCGCTAGCGTCGGACTGTGTGATTGGATCACCACTTGGGCTTAGCTTAGAGAATAGACCGTGGTCACCGACAGCATATGGAGTACCACCTGGATCGGTGAAGTCGTCGTTTGCTGCCCACATATAGCTATCTAGGAATGCACCCCAGCTACCAGTCTTGTTGTCTTTGTTTAGAGTAAGCTTGTCGGCAGGGTCTTTTTGTACGTTAGAGCCCAAATCCGCGTGATCGCTAGTAGTTACCCAGAGCCCAGGATTAGCATCGGTATCAGGTACGCGTCCACGGTTGTTGGTCTGATACTGTGCGATTTGCGCTGCAAACCTCGCCATATCATCGCGCCTTTGTGTATCACGCTGAGAACGTTGCAAAGCAGGTAGCGCCAAGAACACCATCATAAAGATAAGACCGGCGATAGCAAGCACAAGCACGACCTCGATGATCGTAAACCCTTTTTTATTATATTGTGTTGACATTATTGTCCTTTCTTTAGCATTTATGCTTATTATTTATATCATAGGTTAAAATTAGGGAAAAAGCAAGTGGTTTTTCTTTTAGGGTTAACGGTGTTATAATTGGCGTATGGAACCATATTATAGAATTCTCGTCCTCATTATCCTGTTTTTCTTTGGTGCAATACTTGGCAGTTTTGCCTGTTGCCAAGCTTGGCGTATTCGTTTGAAGGAGCAGGGAAAGAAATCCCCTGGCAAATGGTCGGTTTGTCTTACCTGCGGTAAGCGCCTCAAGACTTCCGAGAATATCCCACTTTTGTCTTGGCTGGCCCAACGTGGCAAGTGCAAGAAATGTGGCGCTAAAATTGGTGCCTCAGAAATCCTTTCTGAATTCACCTTTGCATTGGCGCTCCCAGCAGTAGGAAATGTCTTCTACGACCAGTTCACAGACATACTTGCCGAAGGTAATTTTCTTAAACTGGCTGTGCTTATTTTTACAGCGCTTATGCTTGTCGTTAGCATAAGCATTATGTGGATTTTGCTGATTTACGACGCTAAATGGCAGAAGCTCCCGACCTTCCTCTTGACAATTCTAAACATAAGTGCTATAATCTATCTAATCCTACAAATCGTAGGCCTGATTCTTAATTCTGCCGAAATTTCAGAAATCGGCGTCTCCCTTCTTAAAACTCTAGGTGCGGTCGCTATTCTTCCAGCGCCATATTTTCTGCTTTCTACTCTATCTCATGAGAAGCTTGTTGGCTCTGGCGACTGGCTCGTAGCGCTCCCTATCGCCCTTATCCTCGGTCACTGGTGGCTAGCGCTTATCGCACTCTTCCTCGCTAACTTTCTCGGCAGTATTTTTGGCGTGTTCCAGCGCGTCAAAAAAGGCGCCCGCCAAATCCCATTTGGCCCGTTCTTAATTTTTGCTTTTATAATCGTCTACGCGCTCCAATTTTGGCTACTTAAACTTATTGTTATAGTCTAATTTGTCTCGGAATGGAACTTTTTGTGTACGTCTTTTAGGTGCGTATCGGTGATATGTGTATAAATTTGTGTCGTAGAAATATTACTGTGGCCCAGTAGTGACTGCACTGCTCTTAGGTCTGCTCCATTCATAAGTAAATCCGTCGCAAACGAATGTCGCAAAGTATGTGGTGTAACATGCTTAGTAATCCCCGCCGCTCGCGTATATTTCTCAATAATCCGCTGTATACTTCGTGGGGTTAGCCGGCGATAGTCTCCAGACGTAGAAGTCGCCCCAGAATTTTTACTGTTATTTAAGAACAATGCCGGCAAACTATCGTGTCGTACGCAGAGATAATCTTTTACTCGGGCAGCTGCGCTGTCGTCGATGAATATCGGCCGGTCCTTACTACCCTTTCCGCGCACCACAAATTCTTTCCGTTCTAGGTTAATGTCATCCCGGTTTAGGTTACAAAGCTCCGACACGCGTAATCCTCCAGAAAACAGTAGCTCTATAATTGCCCTGTCCCTGAGTCCAGCTTCTGTGTCTAGGTCAATCTCGTCCAACATCGCCTGCACCTCATCAAAATGTAGGAACGTTACCTGTGGGCGGTGTGTTTTTGGCAAATCTACTAGCGCCGGGTCTAGCGATTCTATTCCACGCCTGGCCAAATATTTCAGGAATCCGCGCAAGGCAATTAAGTAATACGCCTGCGTCTGCGCAGTTAGCCTGCTTCCTTTTTCGTCGACCACGTACCGGTTTAGCTTTAGTCTATATTTTCGGAGCATTTCCTCATCGATATCGCTTGGTTTCATCTCGTGGTTTAGACTCTCGCCACATAGCTCATAAAACCGGTTGAGGTATAGTTCGTAATTTCGTACTGTATTTAGCGACCTCCCCATCTCAATCTCTACGTGTTGCAAGAAATCTTGAATTAGGTCGATCACATAAACATCTTTCATAATTCTATTATATACCGTTAGATGTGTTATAATAACAAAAAGGAGTTTTATTTTTATGGGAAAAGAGAAAGATCTCATCCAAAGAAGTCTAGTAGTTTGTAAGCCTGACGCCGTCCAGCGTGGTATCGTCGGCGAAATCCTAACTCGCTTTGAGCGTGTCGGCCTCAAAATCGTTGGTATGAAAATGGTTATGCCAGATGAAGACCAATACAAGGAACATTACGAAGGTATCGGCCAGATGATTACTCGTCGTGGCGAGACCGCTTTCCGCTATAACCTTAACTACATGCTTTCTGGCCCAGTTATCGCTATGGTATTAGAGGGCGTAGAAGCTGTTCCTCTAGTTAGAAAAATCGTCGGTTCCACCGAGCCAAAGGCTGCAGATATGGGTACCATCCGCGGAGATTATGCCCACATGAGTTTTGGTTATTCTGATGCTAAGCAGGTTGGTGTGCCTAACCTCGTCCACGCTTCCGGCTCTCCAGAAGAAGCCAAAAAAGAAGTCGCCCTCTGGTTCAAGCCTGATGAGCTTTACGACTATTCCGACCTAAACGAAAAATACACTCGTTAACAATTAGTTTCCCGGCCTCGCGCCGGGACCACGTGCCCTCGTAGCTCAATTGGATAGAGCAGTTCCGTCCTAAGGAAAAGGTTGTGAGTTCGACTCTCGCCGAGGGTACCATTTTTAGTGTATAATATAACTATGAGCGAATTAGCGTTTGATGGTCAACGCGAAGGCGAAAAAGTCGCATTTATTTTTCGTCGCCACATTTCCACCGCTAGAAAAGGTCTCTTTTTTCTAATAATTATGATTGGCCTTGGTATCGTGCCGATGGTCTTGTGGCCGGATAACGCCTATATGTTTTGGGTTTTTCTAGGCTGTGTGATTGTAGGCCTACTTGGAGCGGGATACTCCTACCTCCTCTGGTATTTCTCGATTTTTATCGTTACTAATGAGCGTATCCGCCAGATTAGCCAGAAGGGCCTATTCCAAAAAACCGTAATAGACCTCGGTCTCGACAAAATCCAAAGCATTTCCGTCAACGTCCCCGGCGCTATCGCTGGCATCTTTGGTTATGGTACTATTTTAATCCAGACTGCTGTCGGCGACTTGATTATCTCTCAAGTCCCGAAGCCAAACGTAATACATAATAAATTGCAAGATATTGCAAGGAAAGCAGAGTATGAGTAAAATCGCCACCGCGATTAAGAAAAAACTACCAAAAAAGCCCGAGCACAAGACCGAGAAAGAAAAACTCGATGAGCGCAGGGAAGAGATTCTCTCAAAGGGTCGTAAGTTTAAATATCCAATGCAGTTCGCTAAGCACCGCCTAGTCTTTTTGACGATTGCGATTGCATTTATCGCCCTAATTGGCGTAGGCGTTTTTGGCTACGTTTCACTATACAAGACCCAGAACACTAGCGATATCCTTTATCGTTTTACGACGGTTCTACCGCTTCCAGTCGCCAAGATTGATGGCGAGCCAGTCCGCTATAGTGACTATCTGATGATCTATAGAAGCAGTATCACTCCTGTCGAACAACAGAACGGTACATTTTCTGACAACCAGACCGACGCCAACTCTCTACGCGATTATTACAAGCGCACCGCCCTGACCGACGCCGAGGATTATACTTACGCTATTAAACTAGCCAAGCAGATGGATATTAAAGTTACCGACGAAATGATTGACCAGGCTTTTGATACGCATCGCAAACTTGGTGGCGTCGAGCGTAGCCGTGAGGGTTTCCTTAAGGTTATTAAAGACAATTTTGACCTCTCCGAGAAAGAATATCGTCGCATGCTCTATCTTTCGCTGGTCAAAGAAGAAGTTTCCAAAAAAATCGACACCGAAGCCACTTCTAAGGCTGAACATGCTCTTGCTCAAGCCAAAACCGCTGGCGATAACCTCAAACCTATCGCAGACCGCTTCGGCCTAGAATACGAAGACACTGGTGGATTAATTGACGTGATGAACGTTGACGGCGGTCGTTCCGATGTGGCTTATAGTATGACCCCAGGTACGCTTAGCGACATTATCACCTCTAGCAACGGCGACGCTTATTATATCATCTACCTCAAAGAAAAGGCCGAATCCAAGGTTAACTACGCTTCAATTAAAATTCCATTCACGGAACTAAACCGGCGCCTAGAAAACGTCCGTGAGGAGAATCGCGTCGACGAATACATTACTATCGGCGAATATAGCGACTCCGAAGTTGAAACAATCGAGTCTGATAATCAGTAGATATGATATAATAGTATCTACTAGCGGGTATCGTATAACGGCTACTATGCATCCTTCCCAAGGATGAGATCGGGGTCCGACTCCCCGTACCCGCACCAGAATACGGCAGAGAGAAGCAATTAGCACTCTTGACATGAGAGTGCTAATTTGCTATCATAGGGGTATGCAAGATGAATTTAATGAAATCATGAGCCATCTTTCCGAAAACGCTCGTTTTGCTATCCAAAAAGCGGATACATACAGCAAGCGCTACAACAATGGCTACATGAGTACTGAACACCTTCTCCTTGGCATCTTAGATATGGATAATTCCACTGGTGCCCACGTCCTAGCCAACGAAGGAATCGAACTTTCCGACGTCGAAAAATCTATTAACGCCACCGCCGTAGAAGTCCCTAGCTCCCAGATGGCGATGATGTCCTTGTCAGAAGCCGCAGTTTTGACTCTCCGTATTGCTAATGGCTTCGCCCGTGAATACGGCCTAGATGTAGTCGGCACCGAGCATATTTTATATGCCCTAGTTACTCAGCCAAACTCCCGCGCTGCTCTTATTCTAGAGGGGCTAAAAGTCGATATTAACGACGTCGCCAAAACTATTGAAGATCTAGTAACTACCCAGGCCGAGTCCGCCAAAAAGGCCAAGACTAAAGAAAAATACACTAATCGCCCTAGACTTAAATGGCTCTCTCGCTACGGCGAAGACCTAACCGAACTTGCCAAATCTGGAAAATTAGACACTGTCATCGGTCGCGACAAAGAAATTGAGCGCGTTGTCACCGTCCTCTGCCGTCGTACTAAGTCTAATCCAGTCTTGATTGGCGAGGCTGGCGTCGGTAAGACTGCTATCGTAGAGGGCTTAGCTTCTCGTATTGCGAAGAATGATGTCCCAGGTAACCTTATTGGTAAGCACGTCTATCAGGTAGATTTGTCGTCCCTAGTTGCCGGCACTAAACTTCGTGGTGAATTCGAGGAGCGTATTAAGGGTGTCATTGACGAAGCTGTTTCTAATCCGTCTATTATTCTGTTTATCGACGAGCTTCATCTCCTTGCCGGCGCCGGCGCCGGTAGTGAAGGCACGATGGACGCTGCCAACATATTAAAGCCTGCCCTTGCTCGCGGTAATATCCACCTCATTGGTGCAACTACTCTAGATGAATATAGAAAGAACATAGAAAAAGATAAAGCCCTAGCTCGTCGTTTCCAGACCGTGCTCGTAGAGGAGCCAAGCGACGCTGTTACTCTCCGTATCTTGAAGGGCATTAAATCCCACTACGAGAAACATCATGGCGTAGAAATCCCAGACAAAATTCTAGAAACCGCTATTAATATGTCTGGTCGTTATATTAATGATCGTTTTATGCCAGATAAGGTCATTGATGTTATTGACGAAGCTTCCGCCATCGCCAAAGTCGCCGAAGACAAAAAAGGTGGTAGTCGCTACAAAAAACTAAAGATTGAAGAAAAAGACCTAAACGAAAAAATAGAAGCCTCTGCCGAAGAAGAAGATTTTGAAAAAGCTGCGCTCTATAAAACTCGTCTAGCAAAGCTACGAGAAGAAATCAAAAAGCTAGAAAAAGCCGGCTTTGGCAAAGAAAAAACCCCAAAGCTAACCGAAGAACATCTCGCTAAGGCAATTTCTCTAAAAACTGGCATCCCAGTCTCCAAAGTCCACGGCTCAGAAATGGAATTATTACTAAAACTAGAAGACCACATAGACAAGGCTATCATTGGTCAAGACGAAGCTGTTCACGCTGTAGCTAAGGCTATTCGTCGCGGTCGTTCTGGTATTGCTAATAGCAATCGCCCGATTGGTTCCTTCCTCTTTATGGGGCCTACCGGCGTTGGTAAGACCGAGCTAGCTCGCGTTATTGCACGCGAAGTTTTTGGCGGAGAAAACGCCCTAATTAAGATTGATATGTCCGAATTCGGCGAAAAACACAACGTCTCCCGTCTAGTTGGCGCTCCGGCTGGCTACATCGGCTATGATGACGGTGGCAAACTCACCGAAGCTGTGCGTCGTCGCCCATATTCCGTCGTCCTCTTTGACGAGGTAGAAAAGGCCCACCCAGACGTCTTTAACTTACTCCTCCAAATTCTAGAAGACGGCGTCTTAACTGACGGCCAGGGAAACAAGATTAAATTTAACAACACTGTAATCATCTTGACCTCTAACCTTGGCGCCGAAGGCATGTATCAGGACGATGATTTTGGCTTCTCTGCCCATCGTGATTCCGACAAAAAATCTCGCGAAGCCGAGTACGAGCTCCAGAAATCCGTAGCGCATCGCGCCTTGAAAAAGGCCATGCGCCCAGAACTAATTAACCGTCTAGACGCCATCCTTGTCTTCCACCCACTCACTAAAAAACAAGTCGAACAGATTTTTGACAACTTAATAGAAGATTTAAGAAAACGTCTCGTCGCAAAGCACCTCGGTATTAAGGTTACAGACCGTGCCAAGGCTTGGCTTATCGATGTTGGCTACGATCCAAAAAACGGTGCCCGTCCACTCCGTCGCGCCATCGAGGACAACGTAGAATCTCTAATTTCTGACGCGATTATTGCCGGCAAAGTCAAACCCGGCGACATCATTAACATCGATCTAAAAAACAAAGAGCTAAAACTAACCATAGTAAAGGAGTAACATGAAAAAACAAATCCTAAGATTTCTTCCCGCCGTCATCGTTGTAGTGACGGGTCTCTTGGGGCTTCTCGCCTACCAGAACCGGGTTTATCTTTCGGATTTGTTCCTAAGCCTCCAATATTCTGTCTCACCAGAATTGTCTAGCCTAGAAAACAATCTAGAGCTAACCGACTCCGCCGAGCTCATTCTCCACGCTTCGCACCCCTCACTAGAATCGCGCGACTCGTTTAATACCTTTTGCGATTCCCACGACGAGCAAATTTCTATCCTGGGATGTTACACGGACAGAAAAATCTACATCTACAACATCGAAGAATCTGAGCTCTCCGGAATCAAAGAATCCACTCTAGCGCACGAGCTCCTACACGCAGTCTGGGCGCGCACTCCGTCTGCCGAGCGCGACTATATCTCTCGTCTCCTCGCCGAAGTCTACAATCAGGAAGCCTATCACGACCAGTTAGCAGAAGATTTAGAAACTTATGACGATGCCGAGCGCGTAGAGGAGCTTCATTCCCGCGTTGGTACAGAAATCGCCGACCTCCCGGCCGAGCTAGAATCCCACTACGCCAAATATTTCAAAAACCAAGACAAAGTCGTAGATTTTTATGAGAACTACATCACTCCGTTCCGTGAATTATCCGAAGAAATCGACGCTCTCTCCGTCGAGCTAGAAAAGCTAAACCAAGAAATCGAAGAAAAAACCAAATCCTATTATGCAGACGCTGAGAAACTTTCTGCCGAGATTGACGAATTTAATAATTGCGCTAGGACTTCAGGCTGTTTTGTTACAGAATACGCATTTAATGTTCGCAGGAACCAGCTCCTCGCTAGCCAGTCCGAAGTAGAATCCACTTATGACAAATTAAACAACATGATTAACGACTATAACAAACTCGTCAAAGAATACAATGCCAATATCATTCGTGGCGAAACCCTAGAATCCGTAATTAATAGTAATGCAAAAGTCGAAGGAATTAAATAAAGGAGAAATTATGAAATCACCAAAAACCGACTACCTAGTCCCAACCGTCGTAGAAGAAACCGCTAAAGGCGAGCGTGCTTACGATATTTATTCTCGCCTGCTTAACGATCGCATCGTCTTCTTGGGTGAAGATGTCAACCCTCACACGGCTAACCTCGTTGTAGCCCAGCTTCTTTTCTTGGCTCACGAAGACCCTAAAAAAGATATCAAACTCTACATCAACTCCCCAGGTGGCTCCGTTTATGATGGCCTCGCCATTATTGATACCATGAATTATATCGAGCCAGATGTCCAGACTATCGGCATCGGCCTCCAGGCTTCTATGGGCGCCATGCTTCTATCTGCCGGCGCCAAGGGTAAACGTTTTGTTTTGCCAAATTCTCGCATTATGATTCATCAGCCGTCCTATGACTCTCCACAGAGCAAGGTTACCGACCAAGAAATCGAATTAAGAGAAGGGCTACTTCTAAAGAAGCTTCTTATTGAGATGCTCGCCAAAAACACCGGCAAAGACATCAAACAAGTAGAAAAAGATATGGACCGCGACAACTGGATGTCCGCCGAAGAAGCCAAAAAATACGGCATCATCGACGACGTCATCACTAAATAGCTTACGCTCGCAAATATGACCCCTAGTGCTATAATGGGGATATGGTAAAGCGTAAAACAAATTTTGTCTGTCAAAGTTGTGGGGCTAGTTTTTCTAAGTGGAACGGCAAGTGCGAAAACTGTGGTGAATGGAATACGCTAGTGGAGCAGGTCGGCGCAGAAGAAACTGGCAAAAACGCCGTATCTCAAGGCCGTCTTTCTGGCAAAATCCTAGATAGCGTTTCTATTAATGATATTATTCCGTCTGATTCTTCGGCGCGACTTTTGACCGGATTCAAAGACCTGGACGCAGTACTTGGCGGAGGATTTTTACAAGGTTCTGTGTCGCTTCTTACTGGCCAGCCAGGTATCGGAAAATCTACGCTTCTGATGCAAATTTGTTCTAAGATTTCTGAGGAGCACCCAGTGCTTTATATTTCTGGCGAGGAATCTGCCGGACAAGTCAAGCTCCGTGCGGAGCGCCTCGGCGCTAGCTCGGACAAGTTGAATTTTGCTAGTAGTACTTCCGGGAATGACATTGCAAAAACCATAGAATCTGGCGAGTTCAAATTTGTAGTGGTAGACTCTATTCAGACTTTGTCCTTAGCGGAGCTTACTTCTGCGCCGGGAAATGTGTCGCAAGTAACCAACTGTGGCAACCTCATTATCCGCGCGGCCAAAACATCCGATACGGCCGTGGTTATCGTCGGCCACGTCACAAAAGACGGCACGCTGGCCGGGCCAAAAGTTTTGGAACATCTAGTGGACGTGGTAATCAACTTTGAGGGTGATCGCTACGGCGGATTTAAAACCGTGCGCGCAATTAAAAACCGTTTTGGCTCTACGATGGAAGTAGCGATTTTTGAGATGGGGCAGCTAGGCCTAGCCGAAGTAAAAGACCCGTCCGCGGCGCTCCTAGCCGAACGCCAAAATACTGATGGTTCTATTATTTTATCCACGTTAGAAGGCAACCGCCCGCTCTTAGTAGAAATCCAGGCGCTAGCCACGACGTCTTCTTTTGGCTATCCAAAACGCGCATGCTCCGGATTTGATATTAATCGCCTAAACCTACTTATTGCGGTACTAGAACGCCGAACTAAGCTAAAATTATCCGACCTAGACATTTTTATTAACGTAGTTGGCGGAATAAAAGTCCAAGATTCTGCGGCAGACCTAGCGGTATGTCTAGCCATCGCTTCTGCCGTAGCCAAGCGAAAATTATCAGAAAAATATGTTGTTTTTGGCGAAGTTGGACTAGGCGGAGAAATTCGTTCTGCATTTCGTCCAGACCAGCGTATTTCTGAGGCAAAAAAGCTAGGGTTTACCCATGCTATTGCTCCGGCCACAGTCAAAGACCCATTTGTCTTGCCAGTAAAAGACTTGCGCAATACTTTGATAAAATATATGAACCACTAAATCTAGCGGTTTTTTAGCGCCTGTTTGATGCGTTCTTCTACGGAGAGGGACACATCTACTTTTGATAGTGCATCAGTAGCTTCTTTTAGCGGGAAGCCGAGTGCCATGAGGGCGTCTAGGGCTTCGTCAGACTCGTCGGATTTGATTACGCCGACTACATCCGTGGCGCCATATTTGGACGGCAAGCCAACTTTGTCACGCAAATCTACTACTACGCGTTCGGCGGATTTTTTGCCGACGCCAGAAGCTTTGGAGATAAAAGCGGTGTCTGCGTTTGCGATTGCGTTTCTAACTTCTTCTGGTGGGGCGAGCGACAAAATCGCCATACCAGCCTTCGGCCCGACGCCATTAACAGAAATTAAAAGTTCAAAAATTTTTTTGGCGGAAAGTGTAGAAAAACCATAGAGCTCTTCGGCGTTTTCTGATATTTTGTGATAAGTGTAATATTTCTTTTCTTCGTCTAACTTAGCATCTTCATAATCAAGCGCAGACAAGGCAATTTCGTAACCAACACCATTCACGTCCACGATGACGGACGTGTTGAATTTTTCTGCAATTATTCCTTTAACGTGTGCAATCATAGGGATATTATATCACGTGCTATAATTTAGATATGAGAATTCTAGGGATAGACCCAGGTACGGGGATTTGCGGGTTTGGCGTGATTGATTTTAAGCGCGGAAAAGCTTCGTTAGTGGACGCGGGTGTGATTGCTACTCCGCCACATACGCCTTTGCCGGAGCGCCTAGAAGATATTTATGATTCGCTAAACGAGATTATCGACCTAAATAAGCCTGATGTTGTTAGCATAGAAAAATTGTTTTTTATGCAAAACGTTACCACGGGTATTTCCGTAGCAGAAGCGCGCGGAGTGTGCATATTGGTCGCAAAACAGCATAAACTTCCAATCTACGAATACAGTCCAAACGAAATCAAAAGCACCATGACAGGCTATGGCCACGCCGACAAAAAACAAATGCAGGAAGTAGTAAAAAGGCACCTGAATTTAACTCAAGTGCCAAAGCCAGACGATGCGGCAGACGCCCTAGCTGCGGCTATCTGCCACTCCCTGCACCACAAGTTCTAGTAATTCACGGCGCGAATCTCAAAGAAACTTTGTGGATGCGCGCATACTGGGCATACTTCCGGTGCTTTTTCGCCAGTAAATAAATAACCACAGTTCCTACATTTCCAGACTGTTACTTTTGGCGACTTAAACACTACGTCATCATCAATGTTTTTGAGTAGCTTCTTATAGCGCTCTTCGTGGTCTTTTTCTATTGCGCCTACGCCCTCAAATTTCTGGGCAATTTCCTCAAATCCTTCCTCGCGCGCGACTTTAGCGAATTCTTTGTACATTTTGTTAGTTTCATAATCTTCGCCCGCAATCGCGTCTTCTAGGTTGTCCGTCGTGTCCGGCATCTCATCGCCATGGAGCATCTTGAACCAAATCTTGCCGTGTTCTTTTTCGTTCATTGCGGTTTCTTCAAATAGCGCACCGATTTGTTCGTAACCATCTTTTTTAGCTTTGCTCGCATAGTACATGTATTTTGTATAGGCCTGCGCCTCGCCAGCAAACGCCGTCTGTAAATTTTTGTAAGTCTTAGAATCTTTAAAATCAGCCATATTCCTCCTTTTGTCCTCTAATTATAACACAGCCATCCCCACCCCGTAATTCTGGCCAAACATTGTGGAAAACTTGCAATTTCAAAAAAGCATAAAAATTGTGCTTGACAAAAGCGTTCGGGGGGGGGGGTATTATGAGAATACAAAAGGTCATAAATATAAAAACTGACATAAAGAAAGGAACAAACACTATGTCCAAAACTACAAAAATCATTGCTGCCCTCGGCGTTGTCGCCAGCCTCGGCGTCGCCGCCTTGCCAGCATTTACATATGCAACCAGCACTACTGGTGATGTGCAAGTTGTTGTAGAAGTTGATTCAGCTATCGCTATGACAATTGAAGGAAATAACGATTCTGGCAGTCATAAGCCAGAGTCATACACTGTAGTTGCAGAACCTGATTCCGGATCGATGGGGAGCTACTACGAACGCTCTGGAGCAGAAGGCTCTTATGCTTACACTCTCACAGAGGATTCAACACCAGCTAGCGGAAAAACTTATTATACTAAGGACGCAGATTTGAGCTACGCTAAAGTCGACAACGCTGCCCCTACATCCCCAGTTAGCGTAGCCGGCAAGACGCTTGACGGACATTCTATCCCAGCAACGCTTGTACCTGGCACATCATCTTCTTATGCTAGCCTACTTCCAAACTCTACCGTTGCAGGCGGAGAATTCAAGTCTACGATTACGGTCTTCACTAATAATGCCACTGGTTACAGCCTAACCGTTAAAGATAAAGACGCAAACACCGCGCTAACCAGCTCTAACGGCTCCACTATTGCAGCTGGCACAAACATTGCGGCAGGCACTTCCGCTTGGGCCTACAGAGTCGCCAGTATAAACGGCTCCGCTGATGGTACGACGCGTCCAGGTACCGCCATTCAAGACCCAGTTTGGGTAGCAGTGAATCCATCCACTGGCCAAGATGCTGAAATCACCCGTCTAGATACCAAGACTTCTGGTGGTGATCAGACAGTTGTTGAATATGGCGTATCAACTTCCGGCGACCAAGCTACTGGTATCTATGGCGACGTTATCGTCTATACCGCAACGACCAAATAATTAATCTAGCTCACGCGCATGAGCGGGTGCGAATTTAAAAACTTTCTATAATATTTGTTATATGACCAAAACTAACTGATATTATATTTAGGACACGCATCCGGAAAATCCCCTGTTCACCAGGGGATTTTCAATGTGCTATAATAAGAGAAGTTATGGGAATAGAACGCATCGTCAGTACTACCGTTTCAGAAAATGACACCGAAGAAGAGGTAATTGAAAAATCTCTTCGCCCGCTTTCTTTTGATGAATACATCGGCCAAGACCGTATGAAATCTAACCTCAAAATTGCCATTGACGCCGTCAAAAAACGTAAGGCCGAAGGCGACACCGACGCTCCTGGCGCTACATTAGACCATATATTATTATATGGTCCTCCAGGGTTGGGTAAGACCACTATGGCTAACGTCATCGCTCACGAAATGAACGCCAATCTCAAGATTACTTCCGGCCCAGCCATTGAGCGCGCTGGCGACCTCGCTAGTATTCTTACTAATCTCCAGGATGGCGACGTTCTCTTTATCGACGAAATCCACCGTCTCCGTCGCACCGTAGAAGAAGTATTATATTCCGCAATGGAGGACTTTAAGCTGGACATTACTATCGGCAAGGGTCCAGCCGCCCGCTCCGTCCGGCTAGACCTCCCAGGTTTCACCGTGATTGGCGCTACTACTCGCACCGGCTCCCTCGCTGGCCCGCTTCGCGACCGTTTTGGTATGCTTCACCGCCTAGAATATTACAAAGAGGGCGAGATTGAACAGATTATTGCTCGTACCGCCAACATCCTTAATACACGGATAGAGGACGACGCAGTTAAGCTCCTTGCTACTCGCTCCCGACGCACCCCGCGTATTGCTAACCGCCTCGTCCGTCGCGTGCGTGATTACGCCGACGTTAACGGCGACGGCATTATAGATACCAGCATCGCCAAATCCGCCCTAGATTTAATGGAAATTGACGAGCTCGGCCTAGACCCAGCAGACAGAAATATGCTAAAGCTAATGGAAGAAAACTACGGCGATCGCCCCGTCGGGCTTAATACTATCGCCGCGCTCACTGGCGACGAAGCCACTACTATTGAAGATTATAACGAACCTTACCTCTTACAGATCGGTTTTATTGAGCGTACTCCGCGTGGCCGTCGTATTACCGCCAAGGCTAGAGAGCACTTAAAGCATAGCCACTAGTAATTTTTGCTATTTTGTGCTATAATTAGACTAAGAAAGGGAAATTTGTATGAAGAAAGAACTAATCAAACTTCATCACGCGCGTAGCGCCAAGGATTTTCCTGAGCTTAAACTTGAAGAAAACGAGTTCGTAGAGCTAGCTATCTCTCGCTCTAAGCTAGGTGTTGTTTTGATGTGGGGTGCCGCCGGTTTTGGCTACCTAGCCCTCTTTATTGCGATTTTATTCCTAGAGTTTAGTGTTGGTGGCGACGAAATTGTCGCATTTAATGGCTTCGCCAAATCCTATCTCTATCTAATTATCCTAGTATTATTCGGCATTATTACGATTGCTACTTTAATTGGCACTAAGGTCTATAATGCTAACCGTCTTTACGTCACCAACAAACGCCTTATTCATCACCAAGCCAACTCTCTTTTTTCCAAATCTGTTAATGTGATTGAGCTTCTTTCTATTGAAGACGTCTCCTTCCAACAAGAAAACATCGGCGACCATATTTTCAAACTTGGCACTATTCGTATGTCTACCATTGGTGACGAAACTACCTATATTTTTAAATACGTCAATACCCCAAAAGACGAGCTAGACACCATTACTCACCTCGTCCACATGGAAAAAGAAAAGACCAAACGTCGCCACCGCCGTCCAGAAGAAGACCGCGAGACCGACGACGAAGACGAATCCGAGTCTACCGACAAAAAATAACCCCCTATTTCAGGGGGTTATTTTTAGTTACGATTTTTCTTGATGTAGTCGTCTTCTTTTTCTAGTACGGCGCGAAGCGTATATTCTTTACACTCGCCATCTTCGCAGTTAGCTGCTTCATAAGTATAAGAACATCCAGGCTCCCCGACCACAATTCCAGACGGGTCAGAAAACAGTTGCGGGTCAATCACTTTTAGATTACTCTCAGAAATAGTTTCTGGATAATATCCATTCTGCTGATAATACCCTTCTTCTAGCGCATAATACATTGCATTAATCGCGATCTTTCTATCTTTGTCGCGGTTCATTGCGTCGATGTTGATTTTTTGCAAAAAGAACAGCACTACGGCTAGGCTTGCAAAAGCAATTACGATAATAAGTTCTAAGATTGTAAATCCAGATTTGTTTCTCATAAAATAATTATAACACAAAGAGGGAATTATGTGTTATAATATAACAAGTGGCAACGTAGCTCAGTTGGTTAGAGCGTGGGACTCATAAGCCCAAGGTCACTGGTTCGATCCCAGTCGTTGCTACCATTTTTTATTGCCTTTCCCACCCAAACACGTGCCACAGTCTTTCCCAGAACGTCGGCTCTTTTGGAAAATCTTCCACCGCAAGTCTTGTTGTATACTCCGTTTCTTCGCTCGTTAGTTTTAGTTCGCTTGCCTCCTCATTCATTTCTGTCTTTATACTAGAAATTACTACTCCAGAAACATTTTCCGTCGCCACGATTGGCACTTTCCCGGTCCACCAAGATTCATAATATCCCACTTCTTCTCCCTCGCGTACCAGCTCGCGAGTTTTTATTTGCTCTCTTGCCTTTGCCATTAATTCTTGCGTCGCCGTAAACGACGTTTGTCTAGCCGGCGCACCCATCACGGCCATTGTTACAATTTCTTCACCTTCTTTATATCCCGAAGCTAGACAATACCCCGACTCATCGCCGTTATAACCAGTTTTTACGCCGATAATTCCGTCTATGCCGAGTAGCTTATTAGTGTTTTCTATCCTCCCCGCTACCGGTACATCCGCCGTCGCCTTTCCTACGATTTCTGCTAGCACCGGTTGTCGGAGTACTGCATTAGCTAGAATTACCAAATCTTCTGACGTTCCCGTTGTTTTTGTATTGAATCCACTTGCATCCGGCCCGATCGTAATAGTACTAGCACCGAGCTTCCGTACCATTTCCGTCGCATATTCACGATAATTATCAATAGACCCAAACGCCCACATCGCCAGCGCGTCCGCCATATTATTAGACGACGGAAGCATTGCCGAGGTCAGCGCGTCATATTCAGAAATCTCCTCACCCAGTGTTACTTTAGAGGTGGAGCCATTGTTCGTGTTGTACCATATATAATTATTATATAGTTCCGGTGTAATAGTAATCGTCTCGCCAGCCTCGCCCAGCGCAAACGGCTTTTTCTCCATTACGGCCAGCGCCATAATCATTTTGGCCGTACTAGCAATCGGTTTTATTTCTGTGTCCATACTACTTTCTGCTACTACTTTTCCATTTAGCGCTATGGACCATTGTCCAAACCCAGGACTGTATTCTATCCCGCGATAGTCTACTGTCGGTGCTACGTATGTGAAATAGCGTGCAATTTCTGTGTCCATCATCGCCATGCGTAATGCCACAAAACTAAAAAAGCCCGCCAAAATCAGGCAGGGAAATATCCAAATTTTTCTGTATCGTCTTTGTGTCATAGTTCCTGGCGGAAGGGACAGGATTCGAACCTGCGGAGCTTTCACTCTCTGGTTTTCAAGACCAGTGCCATCAACCACTCGGCCACCCTTCCAGAAAATAACTGGTACCCCGGGTTGGAATCGAACCAGCATTGTATCCTTAGAGGGGATATGTCCTATCCGTTGAACGACCGGGGCACTCTCTATATTATAACTAAAAATCGCCCAAAATACAAGTTCTGCTAATCTTAGGCGTATTCAAACCGCTCTTGCTTGCCGTATCTGTCTAACAGTGGTAAAATATCCACCAATGGGCGTTGAGGAGCGCGCATTTTTATTGTATCTATAAACTTGCACATTAAAACATTAAAGGGGGTAGTAAACATGACAGTATACTATGCAGTAGTCGCAATAGCAATATTGGCTCTTATAGTATTGGCTAGAAACTTTGTCGACTTAAAAGCACACGACGAAGGCACGGAGGAGATGAAAGACCTTGCACAGATTATTAGAGACGGTGCAAAAACCTTCTTGAGCAGGGAATACCGCATCATTGTCCCGACAGCAATTGTTGTCGCACTAATCTATACTACGTTCATGGAAGTAACTTCTGGTCTGACATTTGTGTTGGGCGCACTCATGAGTTCTTGCGCTTGCCTTGTTGGTATGCGCGGTGGTACTTATGGTAACGTCCGTACTACTAACGCCGCCAGAGTTACTGGCTACATGAGTAGAACTATCCGTATCGCTCTAATGAGCGGTAGTATTAGTGGATTTGCGGTTCCAGCTTTTGGAATTTTGGGCGCCTCTATTGTCTGGATTTTGTCCGGCGGCCTTGACGCCAACGTAGCTGGCAAGAGCTTGATAGAAATCGTCACCGGGCTTGACCTGGGAACTTCTGCTAGCTCACTCGCTATGCGTCTGACCACATATTCACTTGGCTGTTCTACTGTAGCAATGTTTAACCGTGTTGCTGGTGGTAACTACACCAAGGCCGCAGACATCTCTGCGGATATCGTCGGCAAAAACGTAATGAATCTTCCCGAAGACGATTCTCGTATGCCTAACACTATCGCTGACTTTATTGGTGACTGTGTTAATGATATTGCCGGCAACCTTTCTGACTTGCAAGAATCATTTGTGGCCACTCCCGTAGCGGTCGTCCTGGTTTCCCTGCAGAGCTTTGGTGCTAGAGCGGACCTCTTAGCGGCAGCCTGCGTTTATCCGTTCATCTTAGCGGGTGGCGGACTTTTAGCTAGTGTTATCGGCGTTAACTATATCATCTTAAAGAACCGTAAACAAATTAAGGTGATAGACGGCGTAGAAACCGAAGTTTCTCGCGAAGATGTTGACCCCGAAGACGAGCTTAATCGCGCTACAATAGTTTCTGCTATTGCAGTTGCTTTGATCGGTCTGTTCTCCGCTAGAGCAGTCTTTGGCGATATCGCTCTGCCTAATTCGTTTAGGGTTGGTTGGATTTCTCCTTGCGTGGCAGCAGTACTTGGTATGATTAGCTCTGTTGCAGTCGGCAAGTTGACCGAAGTCTATACTAGTCTTAAGTCTAGACACGTTAAGCGCCTGGCTTACATGTCTCTAGAGGGAGAAGCTTTTGTCGTTACAGAAGGTGATGCTATTGGTTCTCTTTCTGTGCTTGCACCTTCCGCTGTAATCGTTGTTTCAATGATTATCTCATGCTCGCTTTGCGGAGCATATGGTATCGCTATCGCCGCTCTTGGCATGCTTAGCTTTGTTGGTACTACTGTTTCTATTGACGCTTTTGGGCCTGTTGCAGATAACGCCGGCGGTATTGCCGAATCTTGTCACTTGGATCCCGAAGTTAGAGCTATCACCGACGAGCTTGATGCCGTAGGCAACACTACTGCCGCTATCGGTAAAGGTAACGCTATCGGCGCGGCCGCTTTTGCTACGGTCGCACTGATTATGTCATTCATCGGCTCATTCCCGCTTCCGGACTTCTCCGAAGCTATGACCTGGGTTATGATACTCGGCGGAATCTTCATTGGTGGCGCTCTGATAGAATTCTTTATTTCTATCCTGACTAGAAACACCATTTCCGCAGCTAAGGATTTGGCCGACGCTGGCGCTAGACAGCTCAATAATAATCCCAAGATTCTTACCGGCGAAATGCGCCCGGATTACGAGTCTATTATTAGTAAAGCATCAGACGACGCGCTAAGACATATGTTCTTACCTGCTATTCTGGCACTGATTGTTCCAGTTGGCTGTGGTTTCTTGTTTGGACCAGTATTTATTCTGGGACTTCTAGTTGGAGCTACGGCTTATGCTATCGGACGAGCCCTGTTTATGGGCAACTCTGGTGGTGCATTTGATAACGGCAAAAAGTTCATTGAATGTGGAATGCTCTATCAGCTTGGCGAAGACGGCGAGCCTATCACCGATAAAGATGGTAATCATATTGTTATTGGCAAAGGTACTCCCGCTCATAAAGCCGCCGTTACTGGCGATACTGTTGGCGA
This sequence comes from Candidatus Saccharimonadota bacterium, assembly GCA_017652765.1. Taxonomy (GTDB): domain Bacteria; phylum Patescibacteriota; class Saccharimonadia; order Saccharimonadales; family Saccharimonadaceae; genus Nanosyncoccus. Next base: position 57,273 of record JAGCAJ010000011.1, read on the forward strand.
CACCAGAAAAGATGTTGTTGGCGTAGCCCTGGACATTTTTATCAAGATGATGTCCACCGTTTCAAACAGCTTAGCACCTATGTTTTATGCTTTCCAGCTGTTTAGATAAACAAATACTCCTCAAAAAGCCCCGATTTTTCGGGGCTTTTTCAAGTATTGCAAAAAAATGCCAAATCTGATAAAATAATATTACGGTCTCGTAGTATAACGGTTAGTACATTGGGTTTTCATCCCAACAACGCGAGTTCGACTCTCGCCGAGATCACCACGTTTTGTCCTTATCCCCACGGGGGATATTTTTATTGGTACTCGCAATCATAAGTATATTTTACTTCATAATCCGTGCGCCCATACGGTGGGTACGGAATAATCTGGATGGCGGTCTGGTTAGTATTGCAATAATACTGCCCATCAAAATACGCTCTAGATTTAGCATTTCTCCCATCATCAAACAATAATAACTCACGCAAATATGTCTTTGGGAACCCATATTCGGAATACGTCGTAAACGCTAGTGCATAGTCGCTCTCTGGGATTTTTTGTGTAAACACATCATAATAATAATTCTCATAATAATCCTTAGCTAATCTCTGTAGCTCGTCCTCGGCGAGCTTTTTTGGGTCAAACACCGCGTGCGCCCCTAAGTTAAAGAAGACTAATCCAATACACAAAATAATTGCGAGCGTCGTAAACTTACGCGCAATCGGTTCAATCGGAAAATGAAGCGGTTCCGCTTTATATGGGTACGAATAATACCTCCGCATAAGCTAATTTTACCATAAAAATAATAAAACTCCATAATTCTGCTATAATAGGGGTATGAGTAAATTGTTTAAGAGAACCAAAATCCTTGCCACTATTGGCCCCGCTACCTTTTCTGCCGAAAAAATTGAAGAACTAATTATGGCCGGAGTTAACGGTTGCCGTCTGAACTTTTCTCACGGCGATTATATTGAACGCGACCAGCAGATCGCCTGGATTCGCGAAGCCGCCGCCAAAAAAGGCCGTTCCGTTGCTATTCTCCAGGATCTCCAGGGTCCTAAAATCCGTCTCGGCAACATTAAAGACAACCGCTATGATGTTCACGTTGGCGACGAGCTTATCCTAGACCACGCCGTTACCGAGCACGATGGTAGTAATGTCATTCCTATCCAATACAATCTAGCCGAGAAAGTTAAAGTCGGCGAGCCTCTCTCTATGTTTGACGGCAAGATTAAATCCACCGTCATAGACATTGTCAGCAAGACCGCCATCAAGGTTAAGATAGAGAACGAAGGCTTCATCATGAGCCACAAGGGTCTCAACCTTCCGGACACCGACTTTGGTGGTGACATCATTACAGAAAAAGACATGGCCGACATCGAGTTTGGCGCTTCTCGCGACTTTGATTATGTTGCACTTTCCTTTGTCCAGAGCGCAGACGATATTGATAAACTCCGCCAGATTCTACTATCTCACGGTTCCACCGCCCAGATTATCGCCAAAATAGAGACTAAAAAAGCCATCGAAACCGACGAAGCTATGGAGGCTATCGTCGAGGCCGCTGATGGTATTATGGTCGCTCGTGGCGATATGGCAGTTGAGGCTGGTGCCGAAGTCGTCCCTATTGTCCAGAGAAAACTAATCGCGATGTGCCGCGAACACGGCAAGATTTGTATCGTCGCCACCCAGATGATGGGCTCTATGGTAGATAATCCCGCGCCTACTCGCGCCGAGGTTTCCGACGTCGCTAACGCTGTCATCCAGGGTGCTGATGCCGTCATGCTCTCTGATGAAACCGCTAATGGCCAGTATCCGATAGAAACTGTCAAGGCCATGAAAAAGGTTATTCTATATACCCAGAATCACTCCCATGTTTCCCCAATTAACCACGAAGTTACGGGCGAATTCAAAAACTACGATGCTATCGCCGGTGGCGTTACCCAGCTTGCAGAGAAGATTGGCGCAGACGTCATCGTCTGCCAGACCGCCTCTGGTGCTACCGCGGCCGCTATTGCCGCTCAGCGCCCTAGCCTTCCGCTAATTTCCGTTACGAGTAACGCCCGCGTTGCCGGTCAGCTCGCCTTAACTTATGCCAACTCTTCCTTTGTCCGCCCATATTCAGAAAATTATGGCTATGATCTAGCCGTAGAACTAAAGAACTCCGGCTATCTACAGACGGAAGAGGGTAAGAAAGATATCCTTGCCGTCATTATTTCCGGCCACAAAGACGCCGTCGGAGGCTCAGACACTATCAAAATCGTCAGAATTTAAGTTTAATTTTTGGAGGTAATATGTTTGATAAAGAAGTTATCACGAATGTCAAAATTCGTGGCCAGACTGTTCTGGTCCGTGTAGATTATAATGTCCCAATCAAAGATGGTGTTATTACGGACGATTTGCGTATCCGTGCCAGTTTCCCGACTCTAGAGCTGTTAGCTAAGAAAGGTGCCCGCCGTATTGTCCTTATCTCTCATCTTGGTCGCCCAGAAGGGAAAAAGGTAAAAGAACTATCCCTAAAGCCTGTTGCCGATAGACTAAAAGAGCTCCTGCCGGATAAAAAAGTCTTCTTCGTAGGCGACGTTTCCGGCCCAGATGTAGAAGACGCCGTCGAAGCTCTCCCTGTTGGTGGAATTTTGCTCCTAGAAAACCTGCGCTTCTTCCCTGGAGAAGAAAAAGACTCTCCTGAGTTTGCCAAAGAGATTGTCGACGCCACCCATGCTGACATTTTTGTCCAAGACGGATTTGCCGTAGTCCATCGCGCCCACGCTTCCACCGACGCTATTACCAAGGAGCTTCCATCCGTTGCGGGCTTGCTACTAGAAAAAGAAGTTACTTCTCTCAACAAGATTTCTGAGTCTCCCGCCCATCCATTTGTCGTGATTATCGGAGGCGCTAAGGTGGAGGACAAACAGCCTCTTATTGATAAATTTGGCCGTATTGCCGACAAAATCGTCGTAGGAGGCAAGATTTCTGCGGATGGCTATACCAGCCCACTTGATAGTGTCTACGTCGTAGAGGACTTCTCAGACGCCACCAAGAGCGATTCCGGTCCAATTTCTACTGCAAAAATCATAGATTTTGTCAAAAACGCCAAAACCGTCCTCTGGAACGGGTTGCTTGGCAAGGCCGAAGAGCCAGAATACGCTACCTCTAGCACCGCCCTTGCGGAGTGCCTAGGCGAGCTAAAAAACGTCACCAGTATCATCTGTGGAGGCGACACGAGCGGTTTTGTCGAGAATTTACAAAAAGAACATAAAGATCTGCACTATTCCCTTGTTTCCACCGGCGGTGGCGCCGCACTAGAACTTCTCTGTGGCAACGACATGCCCGGCATCGACGCCCTAGACGACAAAGCCTAATTTTTACCCTTGCGCTTTTCTCCAATTTTTGCTATAATAAAGTTACTAATCAATCACTCGTATCTTTTCTCTACAAGAGGTAGTAGAGATGTTATACATTAAAAGGAATTTTTTATATGAATCAAAACGAACAAGAACGTCGCGCTAGGTTACTAAACGCGGCCAAAAAGCGCCTTCCAAGTATCAAAGAACAGTTTGAGGAGGCCCAGAAACGCAATTTTAACAGCAATTTCAAAGAAGGTGGGAAGGATGCCCACTTAGTAGGTAAACCCCGCAAAAACGCATCTAAAGGCCCAAAAAAGGCAAAACCAGTTTCAAAAACCACCAAAAACGCCAAAAATCAGGCCAAAAACGACAAAAACAAGGTCAATTTGTCTGTTTCTACGCGTAAGGGCGAGATGGTCCACCATCAGCGGATGCTCTCCCAGGATGTTAATGCTCAGGCTACCCAGCACATTATCGGTATCCCTGTTAATAAATCTAGATACAACGGTTATGATGGCGCCCAAGTTACCCACGCCCAGCTAAAGAGCGCTAGACCATCTAACGATTCCGTCCATATTATCCCTATTGGTGGTGTCGGCGAGTTTGGTATCGGTAAGAATATGACCATTATTGAGTACAAGGGTGAGATGCTCGTAATAGATATGGGTGTACTTTTTGCCGGCAACGATTACCCAGGCGTTAACTATATGATTCCAGATATTAAGTATCTTGAGGACAACAGAGACAAAGTTAAGGCCCTGCTCTTTACTCACGCCCATCTTGACCATATTGGCGCCTGTCGTCATTTGCTCCCAAAGTTCAACCCGCTCACTCCTATTTACGGTACTGATTTTACTATTGGTATGATCAAAAAACAGATGAGCGAGCTAGAAGACGAGCCAGATTTGAATTACAATGTAATAGACCCATTCAAGCACGAAAAAATCCAGGTTTCTGAGCATCTCTCCGTAGAATTCATCCACGTCCTCCACTCTATCCCAGGTAGCACCGCTATCGTAGTCCGCACCCCTAACGGTGTAATTTACGTCTCTGGCGACTGGCGCCACGAAGAGCGCCCTTATGGCAAACAGACTGACTATGAACGCATTGACGAGATTGTCAAAAACGAGGGAATTGACCTAATGCTTAATGAATCCACTAATATTGACTCTCCAGGCCATCACCCTCACTCCGAATACGACGTCGGTGACAACCTCGGTAAGGTCATGGACCACTACGCTAATGGTCGTGTAATTATCTCCTGCTTCTCTTCTCAGGTTTCTCGCATTGAATCCACTCTTCGCGAGGCTGCTAAGCGTGGGCGCAAGGTAGCTTTTGCCGGCTTTTCTATGATTAACAACGTAGAAGTCGCCCTCCGTACCAAACAAATTAAAGTTCCAAAAGATGTCATCATGAAAATGGAAGACATCGTCAAACTCCCAGACGACAAAATCACCATTGTCTGTACCGGTTCCCAGGGCGAACTTAACGCCGTGCTTAACCGCATGGTTACTGGCGCACATAAATACATTAAGATTAAATCTACCGATACTATCGTATTTTCTTCTAACCCAATCCCGGGTAACGAGCCTCACGTAGTTAGTACGGTTGACGGCCTCTTGCGTGAAGGTGCCCAAGTTATCCAGAACGGAAAGACCCATCTGACGAATATTGGCCCGCTCCATCTTTCTGGCCACGCTTATTACGAGGACCACGTAGATTTTGTTACGCGCCTCCACCCAAAGAATTATATGCCATACCACGGCGAATTCTATATGCTCCAGCACAACGCCGAGATGGCCGAGAACGTTATCGGTATTCCAAAAGATAATATTATTATTTCCGATGACGGTGATATCGTGGAGTTCACCAAAGACAAAAAGATCAAGAAGACCGGTCGTATTCCTGCTGGCAACAAGCTCTATGACGACGCCGACCAGCCTGTCCACGAGGCCGTAGTAAAAGACCGTATCCACATTTCTCGCGAGGGTATCTTTGTGATAGTCCTTACTATTTCCAAGAAAACCGGTCGCCTAGTCAAGACCCCAGATATCGTTTCTCGCGCCTTCATCTACCTAGATAATTCCGAGGAGCTAATAGGCAAGATTCGCCACTACCTCCGCATGAAAACCGAGCGCTCTGTCTCTACGGATGACGCCATGAAAGCTCTAAAAGAGGAAATCAAAGAAGAAGTGACCCACATTCTTTATGACGCCACGGGCCATACCCCGATTGTCATTCCAGTAATCAATAAAGTCTAACGCTTTTTGCGTTCGGCACGTTTGGCGCGTCGCTTGGCTTTTCTCTCGGCCTTGCGGCGTGCTTTTTCAATTTTCTTAGCGATTTTTTCCGGTGTCGCAAACAGCTCTTTGATTACTTTTTTAGCATTTTTCTTGATTTCGGCAGTCTGATCTCCAATTGCTTTGCTAAATTCTTCCATATTCTTAACTTTCATATTGGCATAAGATGAGGCTACTACATCAATTGTATATATCACCAACATCACCCCAGCAAGTGTAATTTGTAGCCACTGAGGCAAAAAATCAATACATTTATCCGCTAGGGGTACCAAGAAAGAAATAAAAATACATCCGCCTAGACCAAACAAAAGGGAATTGCGTAGGCAAATCCGTCCATTAATATTAAACTTATGCGTCTTAGAATAGTCCCACCAGCGTAGATGAAAGATTTTCTCTAGGATATAGCTCGTACTATATTCTAGTATCACCCCAATTGCCATCGCGACCAGAAATACTATAAAAAGATTATCCTTTGGGATATCTTTTGATAGCATTATCATTATAATTGCGCCGAATCCATAAATCGGCAGATACGGCCCAAAAAGAAATCCCCGGTTACTAATTTTCTTCTTCCGAGGCAAAGTATTAAGTAATTCCACAAAATAGCCCATCACCGCAAAAATCGTAAAATACAAAGTATAACGGGTAACGAACATAATTACATCCATATGGGCTATATTATACCATACGAATCCGCCTATATTTTTATTGGCAAGAAACGCACAAGGCACATTCTTATAAAACGCGAGAAATAATAATTTAATCAAAAAACGCCCTTCTGGGAGTTTTTTGATGGTCCCCGAGGCAGGACTTGAACCTGTACCTAATTGCTTAGACTAGCACCTGAAGCTAGCGCGTCTACCAATTCCGCCACTCGGGGATGACCTCTAAAATTGTACCATAACTCTTATAAAATAGCCATCACTTGGCATTTCGTGCTATAATAATTTTGTATGAGACTCCCCAAAAGCCATGTTAAAGTGTCTCTAATTACCTCTGGCGCAGTTCTTTCTGCCTTCATTTTTGGTACTATTGCATACCATGTTACCTCTAATACTTTTGCTGACGACGGTCCTACTTCGTCCGCCGTTTTGGACTATCATTTCGTTACTATTTATGACCAGGGCAAGAAGCTCACCGTCAAGACCAACGCCGTTACGGTTGCAGAAGCTCTTGCTCGCGCCAATATCGAGCTGTCCTCTACTGACATCGTCGAGCCATCTCGTACCACATTAATCAACGACGGTAATTTCCATATTAATATCTATCGTGCCCGCCCCATCATCATTTCCGACGGCGTAGTTAAGAAGCGCATAGAAACCGCTAGCTACGACCCTGCCACTATCGCTAGCGACGCAGGTTTTTCTATCTATGATGGTGACGAAATCGTCATGGTAGAGAATACTAATTTTATGGAAGCTGGCATTTCTACTGCATACAAAATCATTAGAAATGGTGGCGAGACTTTAACCGAAGAAATCCGTATCCCATTCGAAGAAGAAATCGTCCGCGACATTAACCTCCCAATCGGTCAGAACGTAACCGAGCAAATCGGCGAGGAAGGTCTCCAGGTCAAGAAATACAAGATTAGCTTTGTTGATGGCGTAGAGGTTAAGCGCGAGCTAGTCTCCGACGAAGTCGTGCGCGAGCCGGTCAAACGTATTGTTAGAGAAGGCGCCAAGGGCGTCGCCAACAATTCCACTTCTGCCGGCGAAAACGAACAGATTTCTTGGGAATTTCTAAAATCCCACGGCTTTTCCGATGTCCAGACCGCTGGTATCATGGGCAACCTCATGCAAGAACATCGCTTTAACACTACTGATGCTGCCGGTGGCCTAGGTATTGCTCAGTGGACCGGTGGCCGTCGCAACAATCTCCTTGCCAGGGAAAACCCTTATAGTATCTATACCCAGCTCCAATTCCTTATGGATGAGCTAAACACCGGTTATGTCTCCGCCAAGAACTCTATTCTTGCTTCTACCTCTATTGAATCCGCTACTCGCGCCTTCCAGAATCAGTTCGAGCGTTGTGGTATCTGTCGCGAAGAAACTCGCATTGGCTATGCTTACGATATCTATAATAGGTATGTTAAATAATGAAAAATAACAAATCTCTCGGCCAACACTGGCTAAAAGACCGTGCTATTTTAGATGAAATTGCCGAGCTTACCATCGGAAATGCTCCAGATTCGCCCCTAGAAGCCCCTGAAAACCGCTTATGCTTAGAAATAGGCCCAGGCCTAGGTACGCTCACATCTAGTCTCCTAAGGGTCTTTCCGCGCGTTCTAGCCATAGAATTTGACGAAAATCTAGCCCATAACCTCCCAAAATCCTTCCCAGGCAAGGATTTGACCGTTATGAACGAAGATTTTCTTAAATTTGACCTTGCCTCTGTTAGGCCTCCCTATGTTGTCGCCGGAAATATCCCTTATTACATCACTTCTCCGATCATTATGAAGCTCTTAAACGCGGAGAACAAACCGGACCGTATCGTGCTTCTAATCCAAAAAGAGGTCGCCGAGCGCGCTGTTGCTGGCCCAGGGAAGCATACCATGCTCTCCCTCTCTGTCCAGAACCTAGCTAACGCTTCTCTTGGCCCTGTTGTTACTAAGGATTTATTTACCCCTCCCCCTAAGGTAGATAGCCAGGTCCTCATTTTGGACCCCAAATCCACCCCTGTTATCTCTGATAAAGCTCTAAAGCTCGCTAGCTGTGCATTTTCTGCTCCGCGCAAGAAACTCATCAAAAATTTAAGCAGTTTTTACCCTGTTGACAGGCTAAAAGAAGCATGCCTAGAGCTTGAAATATCTCTTGATGCGCGCCCTTCTGACCCCGCGCTCGAAACTTGGCAGAATTTATATAATCTCTTGCAAAAATAAATCACAACCGTTATAATTTAACCAAAGTATCTATAAAAGGGAGGTTTTTCATGAATCCGGACGAAAACAACAATAACCAGCCAGGGGATACCCCTGTTGCGCCAGAAGTGCCAGTCACTCCAGTCGCTCCTGATACCCCGGATTCCGCTCCGCTAGAACAGGCAATTGCCCCAGAAGTCCCAGCAGACACCCCTATCGCGCCTGTCACTCCAGAGGTGCCAGAAGCCCCAGCCTCTCCAGAAGTAGCGCCAGTCGCGCCAGAGGCTCCTGTCGAAGAGGCTCCAGCTTCCCTGGACCAGGTCGCTGCTGACTTGGCCGCCGTCGCTACAGAGGCTACCCCGGATTCCGCCCCTGTTGCCGAGCCTACCCCAGAAGCCACCCCAGAAATCACCCCAGAGCCTACTCCAGAAGCTCCAATTACTCCAGATGCCCCAATCGCCCCAGAGGCTCCAGCTCCAGAAACTCCAGAAATCACTCCTGAGCCAGCTCCATTTGCCGAGCCTATCCCAGAAGCCACCCCAGAAATCACTTCGGAGCCTACCCTTGAGACTCCAACCGAAGCTCCGCTAGAAGCCCCAGAAATGCCTACCGAGGCTCCAACCGAGGCCCCTGTCCCAGAAGAGACTCCCGTTCCAGAAGAAACCCCGGCCCCAGAAGAAACTCCAGCTCCAACTTCTGCTAACTTTGTTGATGATGCTCCAGCCCCAGAAGCTCCAGCTCCAGCCGGAGACTCCGACGAAGAGGAAGAGCCTCTCGTTCCTGCCGAGCCGGTTCCTGGTTCTATTGGTAGTGCGCTAGCTTATTCCGACACCGCCCCAGATCATGCCATTCCTGTTGGCAAACCTATGAAGGCCAAAAAACAGAAAGCTCCGCTCACCAAAGAAAACATCAAACTCCTTGTCATGATTATTGGTGGTATTGCCCTCGTCGCCGTCGTCGCAACTATCATTTTCTTCATTATTAACAGCGCCTCCAACCGTAGTACTTCTAGCACTACTCCATCCAACAACAATAACAATAGCAGTTCCAATACCGTCTCTAGCCTCACTTGTACCCGCAAAGGTGACGCAGACACATTTGGCTCCTATGGCAATGTAGTTTCTGGCTCCGAGCAGGTTATCGCTATGTACACCAACGACAACCTTACTAGTTTTGGTACTACTCTAGCTCTGACTTATGCTTCAGAAGAAGACGCTAGCGCCGGCCAAACTTCCGCTCGCGATATTTATCTCCAAAGAGTCGCTTCTACCGGTACTACTGCAGATCCATTCACTAGTGCTTATGACGTCACTGGCACTACTTTGACCGTTACGCACCAGGCCGACGGCGAAGACATCACCGACAAAAACGCCAAGATTCTCGGCTTCTATGTCATTAAGGGTGAGCCAGTTACTGATATCGATACGCTCCTAGATAACTACGAGTCCGAAGATTATACCTGCGTAGAAAAATAGTCTTCTTGCAAGAATAGCTAAACTATTATAAAATATAGATATGTCAAAAATCTATCTTACTACTGCTATTCCTTATGTTAACGGCGCCCCGCATATTGGTCATGCCATGGACTATCTTTTGGCGGACGTTTATGCTCGTTACCAGAGAGGGAAGGGTAATGAAGTTAGATTCCAAGCCGGTACCGACGAACACGGCAACAAAATCGCCAAAAAAGCCGAAGAGCTAGGCGTCGACATTAAATCTTATGTTGATGACAATTCTAAGAGATTCCAAGATTTCATCAAAAAGCTCGGCATTTCTACTACTGATTTTATTCGCACTACCGATGCCGACCATATCCGTCGTTGCCAAGAGATTTGGAAAAAACTAGAGAGCCATATTTATAAAGACAGCTACGAAGGCTGGTATTGTGAGGGCTGTGAACGCTATATCACGGACAAAGAATACGAAGAAAACGGCGGAATTTGTCCAGACCATAATAAGCCATATGAGAAACTTAGTGAAGAAAACTACTATTTTAGAATTTCCGATTTCAAAGACCAAATCAGAGAAGCTATTACTAACAAGCAGATGGAAATTCTCCCAGAATTTCGCGCCAAAGAAATCTTGAACCTCCTAGATGATAGTCCGGATGTTTCTATTTCTCGCCCAGTTTCCCAGCTCAAATGGGGCATCCCTGTCCCGGGCGACGATAGCCAGGTTATGTATGTCTGGCTAGACGCATTATCTAACTATATTACTATCTTAGGCTATCCAGACCAGGACATATCCGACTATTGGCCAGCTTCCGCCCAATATGTTGGCAAGGATATTTTGCGTTTTCATGCTATTATTTGGCCAGCCATGCTTCTAGGTCTTGGCCTCTCGCTTCCAAAGGTTATTCCATCTCACGGCCACGTTCTATCTAACGGCCAAAAAATGAGCAAATCTATCGGCAACGTAGTCGACCCAATGGAAGTTTTAGACACTAAGGGCCTCCCGGCTTTTCGTTATTTCTTCTTGCGCCACGTTGATACTTTTGCCGACTCTGATTTTACCTGGGAAAAATACGATTCCGCTTATAATGGCGAGCTCGCAAATGATTTAGGTAATTTGGTCCAGCGCCTTGCGAATCTTTGCAAAAAACAAGATTTACCTGGTCGTAAATTTGAGCCCGCTCGCGATGCGGAATACGACAAACTCATGGACTCATTCTATTTCAGTCGCGCGTTTGACTATGTCTGGAGCAGGGTCCAGAGTCTAAACAAAGAAATCGACGAGAAAAAACCTTGGGAGCTAAACAAGTTAGAAGAAAAGCACGACGAATTAGTTACTATTCTAAACAGCCTAGTAGATAAATTACTCATCGTGGCATATCTATTAGAGCCATTCATCCCGGATACTGCTACTGCCATCCGTGATATCTTTACTGCTGACCAAATCCTCCCACCAGCCGCTCCACTTTTCCCAAAAAACTAGGCAAAAAGCTTCAGTACTAAAGTCTCAGAGTCAACAAAAAAGAGCCCCCAGGGGGCTCTTTTAATGTGTTATTGTTTCTTTTCTGCGCATTTACAGCCAGCACCACATGGGCACTCGCCAGAAAGTTTAACAGCAACATCGGAAATAGCAAATCCGATTACGCCACCAATCATTGGGAATACTACATAGGTAGCTAGAGCTAGACAAATATCGCCAAGCACTGCGCCAAAGTTTTCTCCGCCGGTTGGCAAAACTTGGTACATGAATGCTGCTGCTGGGTTTACGATGAAGTTGTTTTGGAGCCCTAGGAAGCTAGAAGAAACAACGATCGCAAATAGAAGCGCCACACAAATACCAGTACCATAAATCATAGCAAAGGTAAGCGTGCTACGCTTGTAAGCGTGAGCTCTTGCAAAGAAGAATGCAAGGATAGTAGCAGCTACGAATTCAATCATAGTGATTACCCAGAATTGCTCGCCTTCAATAGCAGTCATAGTTGGGAGCTCTGCGGATGCACTACCATCAGCAGCGTTCAAGAACGCGCTAGTGATAAGATATGCAAACCAAGCGCCTAGAATCTGGGATAGGATGTATACTACACCGCGAATCACAGACATACGACGGCTAGCCATCATACCAACCGTTACGATTGGGTTGAGGTTCGCGCCAGAGAATGCTAGCACGGATGCGGTAATTGCAACTACGCCAAACATTACGTATAGTGGCTGATAAACACCGAGCGTAAGTAGAATAATAGTCAGTAACATAGTACCGACAACTTCGCCGAGGATTGCGCCATAAATACGTGGGCTCTTAAAGATTGTTAAAATATTTTCGTTGGCATCATACTTACGAGCAAAAAAGCCTTTGAAAGGATTCTTGCCGGTCGTCTGAGTCGCAACTGGAGCTTCTACGGTCTTTACGGCTTTTGTAGTTTTTGCCGTGGTGGACTTAGAAGCGGGCTTTGAAGACTTCTTGGCAGTCGTCTTCTTGGATTTTGTTGTAGCCATTATTCCTCCTTAGTTGGTATATAGGTTGATTATAACACACTTTATTTTATCTGGAAAAAATTCTTGTAATCAAAATGGATATGTTATAATAGACCAATGGGAATTATAGTATCAAAAAATAATGAAGAAAACTCAAGATTGAACCAGCGCATTACCGCCGATTTGCGTGAACGAGCACAGAAAACCACCCTCGGAGAAGACCCAGACCTAGTAGAAGATTCCGACTATGCCAAAGATTTGAAAAAAACCGGCAAATACACTTGGATTTGGGTAGTTCTCGTCATCCTCGCCATCATCTCTCTCGTCGTTATCGCCCTAATCTAGGTTAAGAAAAAAGTAAAGATTTTGTGCTGATTTTAGCCATAAAGTCTTTACTTTTTTGTTAAAGTGTGATATAATAAGAGAGTCTTAAGCTAAATCACAGAATCGGATGATTATGTGTTTGCCGATTGGAAACGGCATCGCATAAACGAATTCGGTAAACCCGATTTTGTGAATTGGCTTAAGACACCTTGCGGTGCCGTTTTTTTATTATAAAACCGCAGAAAGGAAAAAATGAAACCAAAATTTAAGGTTTCCAAAAAGAAACCCAACAACAATATAAAACTTGTAATACTGGGCATCCTTGTTTTTCTATTGCTGATATCCGGCCTAGGTTTCATAGTTTATCGCCAAAATGAAGAACAATGTCAGAAAATTGGTCTTAGGGGCAGCTTGTTTTCCTGTAAGATTGATAAAAAATATGAGTTTGCAAGTATAGCTTTCGTGGCTGGTAATACTGCCAATTCTCCAGTTCCAGTATTGACTAAAACTACAAAGAAATTTATCCAGAATTCGATAAATATAGAAGATTCTGTTGTTGACATTTTTTCCGCTACGCCATCTCATCCAAGAATTAACTATAAAGAAGAAAGACAAAGCACCAATTCTCAAGATGATATCGCTGCTATGGAAGAAAAAGCTGACCTACGTATTGAAGCTGTTAGCAAAGCAATTCAGACTAGTCCGACTGAGAGTGGGGCGGCATATTTAGAGGCAGTCCTACGCGCTGGCCGTTCAGCATTAAATAAAGCTACCGATTTTGAAAATGGAAAAGCCGCTGTTATTGTTATTGGTTCGGGTCTATCAGATTCTGGCGTACTAAATTTTACAAATACAGAAGCAAATTTGATTGATAAATCGCCAAGTGAAATAGTAGAAACATTAAAGGATAACGAGATAATCACGGAAAAAGAGCTTTCCGGCTTAACTATCTATTGGTCAGGATTGGGGGAGACGGTTGCTCCACAAGCGGAGTTAAACGATTCTATGCGTGAAAAACTACAGGAGATATACACGGAGGTATTAGAAGAAGCCGGTGCACGAGTGCGCGGTTTCAGTCCAATAGAATCAGATGAGTTAAAAAGTGTCGAAACGACATATACCGTAAAGACAGTCCAGACCCAAGATTCGAGCGGAAATATCTGGGGAAAATCCATAGACGAATATTCTAGTCTCTTTTTCGAAGGAAACTCGGATAAATTTGCGCAAGAATCAGATCCATCCGCCGTTATCACTCCATACATTGAACAAATGAAACGCGACGATAGTATCAAAGCTCAAATTGTAGGCTATGTTGCACGGTTAAATTGCAATTCGGAGCCTGACCATAATTTGGCATTAAACAGAGCCAACGCCGTTAAACAGCTCATGATAAACGCTGGGATTGACGAGAGTCGTATTTCTACAAAATCTGGTGGTTTTGGCGAAGAAGATGAATGTGCCAGCTCGGCGTATCCAGACGAAGCTATTAGAAAAAAGAATCGAAAAATCGTAATCAACAAATTATAAAAAGGAGAAAAAATGGAGCAATACATAGCAAAAGCAATCGGTCTAAGGTTCTGGTCAAAAGTGCATCTTATGCTCGCCGGATTATTTGACCGCACAAGAGTCATGAAGCGTTTTTGTAGTGATATCGGCATTGAGTATCCGCCAGTCCGCGGGAAAAAGTATCACATGAAATCAGATTCTTACGTAGTTGATACTGATGAAATTAAAAATCTTGATAAAAGCTGTGACAAAATTTTGGAACAATACTATGGCGAATACGTAAATATTCAAAACGAGCTTGAACTCAAAATTTTAGATAATAGCCAAAAATTAAAAGAAGAGCAAATTTTTCTAGACGAGCTAAGGGAAGAAAAAATGGCATACAAACAAAAAGAAAAATCTGCCAAAGACCCTTCAGATAAAATGGCATTCCAAACTAAAGCCGGTAACTTAGCCGCAAAAATTAAAAATCAGACCGACGCGGTAAATGAACTATCTAGGAAGATAGATGAAGCTAAAACTAGGATTGAAACTAATAAAGCTAGCTGGATAAAGCAAATTGAAAATGCTGAAACGGCCATTGACTTATATAAAAGAAGATACACCTCAAGCGCGACAAAGAAAATCCAAAACAGTCTTAATTTTAACGACTTCATGCCAAAGCCAATTAGACACAATGAAATAGTCTCTAAGACGATGAAAGGAGAATACAAAGATGCTAAGAAACAATAAGTCTAGCGCATTTAATGAAAAAGAAGATTTTTCCTATGATAGCACTCCGAAACACTTTAACTCCGTAACGGAAAGGTATATCAGAAAAATTAGAAAAAAGTGTCTCAGCGCTATTTCGAGAAAATATGCCAAAGATAATTACCCCGCTTCTGCGGAAAAAGCGATGCTCCAGTCTATTTATGGAGAATTTGATTCCGCCTACAGAATTTTAGAGGGAGACTATTCTTCCAGATATACAAATTTGAAAACCGCCTATAATAATGGCGTCGCGGACGTGAGTTTCCGATTGATGAACCTAGAAGAAAGTATTGCAACACATAATATTGCATTCTCTGAATTCAAAAAAGCGATGAGTAAAATTTCTTCGGAAGAATATCCGGACTTAAGTTATAAAAAAGAGGAGTTGGAGCGGCTAAAGAAAGCTGTAGCCGAATTAAAAAAGGAAGCGAGTAAAAAATGAAAGAGGATAATACTAAAAAAGAAGTAATAAAAAAGAAGAGGGTTGAGTTCCCGATAGGGAGTCTAATTCTAACTATCGCGTCATTCCTTCTAGCTATTTTTGATATGATTATGCTCCAAGGACCAGTTAACCACCTAACGCATCTGGGAAATGGCATGTCAATGATTTTCTCGTTCGTTTTAGCAACGGTTGCGAACTTTACGGCTCTGTTATGGGGCAAAGAAAACGGCGAGAATCTTTCCGAGCACTCAATTAATAAACATTCTAGAGGATTCTTTATCACATGGGTCATTATCGGCCTAGTGTATGCGATGATTAGGTTACTAGATTTATTCTTTACTCCAGGCGCGATGGATAATTTGCTTGGAAATATTATACAAATTATACCGCTCACAGTTTCTTATGTTGGCACGGGTACTTTAATTTCAGCATCTGCAAAACGCATGTTTGATTCCGAAACGGCTGAAGCTAGGAGAGCAAAGAAGGAATTTGATTATTATCACGAAAAACTATCTGTTGAGGTTGCCGAGATTGAAAGAGCAATCAATATGCTTCAGAATTATGATAGGCACTATGATTCGCTAAAATTACAGAGAAATAAAACGTATCTAAGCATTTCTAAAACGGAAAGGTCAGCCATGTCAGATATTGTAGGTAGAGTGATTTCCTCAAATGATATTGAACCGTCGCTTGCTTATTCCGTCATGGAAGACGTCTTGAAAAAGCGTGAAGAAAATGACAATGAAATTCAAAAGAACATACCGTCCTAAATATACCCTCGTAGCAGAAAAGCCAAGTTCACTCTGGAATAAAGTTGCAATAATTAGTGCTGTCGTGGTTATTTTTCTCGTAATTGGTGTAGTAACTTCAAATAACAAAAAAGCAGAGACTAACGTAGCTCAGAATAATACCCAGATTAGTCAAACTGCACAAGAAAAGCCAAAATCTCAAGCCTCAGCTTCAACAATTCCCTCCAACCTCCCCTCTTACTACGTTTCGCGCGTCGTTGATGGCGATACCATAGTGGTAAGCGACGGAGCTTCCGAGCAAAAAGTTAGAATGATTGGCATTGACACCCCAGAAACCAAGAATCCTAAAAAGCCCGTTGAATGTTTCGGACCAGAATCATCAAATTATCTCACAAGTCTCCTCGCTGGAAAAATAGTTCAGTTGGAATCTGACAGCACACAATCGAACGCAGATGTTTACGGCAGACTTTTGCGATATGTTTATTACGACAACCAAAACGTTAATCTTCTAATGATAAGCTCTGGCTACGCCTTCGAATATTTGTTTAACAATCCGTACAAATATCATGATGTTTTTGTCCGTGCGGAAAACGAAGCAAGGAATAGCCAAAAAGGCCTTTGGTCTCCGTCGACCTGCGGAGGACAAAGATAACGTATAGCGTGTTATAATGAAGCTATCAAAATCAGCGGATATTTACAAATTGTGTAGAGAGCCCGAACTTGCAGAAGAGAGGTATAGAATAATACATTTTGAACACTATAAGTACATAATGATTTCTGTAATCAACGGTGATACTGTAGAGGTGGTGTCAATTTTACACACCCTTCAAGATGTCAAGAAAAATGTGTTATAATAGTGACATGTTGAGTGTAGAAGAAATTAAGGGCAAATTGAAGGCTCTAAATGCCGAGTATGCCAAAATTAAAGATATTCCTGTCGAAGACAGAAAAGCCTTTGGCCAGGAGCTAAACAAAAAACGCGAGACTCTCCAGGCCGAATTACAGCAGGCTATGGACAGCGCCGAAAGCGAAAATATCACCCCAATTGATATTACCGCTCCCTCCGCGCCTAACCAAGACATCCCGACCATTCCTCGTGGCAGTCGCCACCCTCTAATGACCGAGCTAGATCGCGTCGTAGATATTTATTCCCGCATGGGCTTTGACGTTATGGAGGCCCAGCAACTCGATGACGAATTCCACATGTTTGAGTCACTCAACTTCCCAGAAGGCCATCCAGCTCGTGATGGTTATGACACCTTCCGCACTGCCGAGGGCTTTATTCCTCCTGCTCACACTTCTACCATGCAACATCGCGCACTCAAAAAATACAAAAAGAATCTCGAGAGCGGTGGTAGAATCGCCGTCGTTATTCCGGGTCGCGTCTTTAGAAACGAAGACGTTGACGCTACGCACGAACACACCTTCTACCAGTGTGAGGGCATTTTTGTAAGTCGTGGGACTACTATGGGCCAGATGATGGGTCTCCTTAAAAATTTCTTCGAAACTTATTATGGACAGAACCTAAACATTAAAACTCAGCCAGGCTACTTCCCATTCACCGAGCCTTCTGTTGAGCTATTAATCGAAAAGCCAAAGTCTCTTGGTGGCAAGGGTGATGGCTGGCTAGAAATGCTCGGTTGTGGCATGATTCATCCAAACGTCCTCAAAATGGCCGGCATCGACCCTGACGTTTACAAAGGTTTTGCTTGGGGTGGTGGTATCGATCGTCTTGTCATGCTAAAATACGGCCTTACCGACGTCCGCAATTTCGAATCTGGCAAACTTGAATTCTTAAAGGAGTTTTAATATGCGCGTAAGTCTAAACGAAATCAAAAAATTAGTGCCCGAGGCGGGCAAAGTTGACACCGACGAACTCGTCAGATTAATTGGCTCTCGCCTCGTAGAAGTCGAAGAAAAAATCGACCTTGCCCCAAAATACCAGGGAATCAAAATCGTCAAAGTTGTAGAATGTGAAGCTATCCCAGAAACCCATCTCCATGTTTGCAAAATCGACGCCGGAGAAAAAGACCTAGTCCAAGTCGTCTGTGGCGCTCCAAACGTACATAGTGGTATGCTAGCCGTCTGGATTGCTCCGGGTTGTATCGTGCCAGAGACTTATGGTGGCGAGAATTTTAAGCTTTCCGTTCGTCCGCTTCGTGGTTTCGAAAGTCACGGTATGTTGTCTGCACTGGACGAGCTCGACCTTGGCGAAGACCACGCCGGCATCATAGAAATCGATCCTGCTTTTGCTAAACCTGGCGATAGTTTTGCTGAGAAATTCGATTTGAACGACATTATTTTGGACATAGAAAACAAATCATTAACCCACCGCCCAGATACTTTTGGCTTGATTGGCTTTGCGCGTGAAGTTGCTGGGATTTTGGGTGTAGAATTTGTTGAGCCAACACTTGATTTTGGTGGCCTAAAAATCTCTCAGACCCTTACCGCCGATGAATTCTCAAAACACGTTTCCGATTCCGAGCGTATCAAAATCGAAATCGTAGACGAGAAACTTTGCCCACGATATTCCGCCTCCGTGTTTTCTGTTTCTTCTGCCGGCTTAGACACCGCATTAGATTCTGCTAATTATCTGACCGAGGGTACAATTTTCTTAGCCAAAGCTGGTATGCGTACTATTAACAAAATTGTTGACGCTACTAATATTACTATGCTCATGACCGGCCAGCCTCTCCACGCCTTTGACTACGACAAATTCAAAGCCGTTGGCGGTGGTGGCGAGCCAAAAATTACCGTTCGTTCCGCTAAGTCTGGCGAGACTCTAAAATTATTAGACGATAGCGAAATTGAATTAAACGATACTGACATTGTAATTTGTTCTGGCGACACTCCAGTCGCACTTGCCGGCGCTATGGGTGGCGAATCTACAGAAATTGATGAGGATACCAAGAAAATCATTCTAGAATCCGCCACTTTCTCGCTTTATAATCTACGCAAAACCCAAATGGCTCATGGCATTTTCTCCGAAGCTATCACTAGATTCACTAAGGGCCAGCCAGTCGCCGGCGTCATTCCAGCTCTTGCCCGTTGTGCCTCTATGCTCCTATCCTCCCCGTCCGACATCGTCGACTTTGAGCTCTCTGGCAAAGACGCCGAACAAGTCATCATTACCATTTCCGCCGACGAAATCAATTCTCTCCTCGGCACCGATTACTCACAGGACTTAATCGAAAAAACTCTAAAGAATGTAGGTATTAATTATATTGATAATAAATATACCATTCCCGCTTGGCGCACCGATATTCATATCAAAGAAGACCTTATCGAAGAGGTCGGTCGCCTACTTGGTTACGATAATATCGCGCTTAACTTCCCAACCCGCCCATTCATCGGCGCCAAAAAGAACCCACTCATCTCGCTTAAATCTACTTTGCGCGATTTATTGTCTGGTCGTTTTGCTTCGCACGAGCTTCTAACTTATTCATTCGTTAGCCGTCGTCTCCAAGAAACCGTCGGCGAGAATCCGGATAATTCTTACGAAATCGTTAACAGTATTTCTCCGGAGCTCCAGCGCTTCCGCCAGAGCATTATTCCGTCGCTCCTCGAAAAAGTTCGCGACAACCTCAAAGCCGGCTACAAAGATTTCTCCGTCTATGAGTTTAACCAAATTTCCAAAAAATCTCTCGGTCGCGATGATGACGGTGTCCCGCTTCTCAAAAATCATCTTGCTTTCGTCACTACTGGCGACTACTATTCCGCCAAGGCTGTTTTGCTAAATCTTCTTTCCGACCTCGGTATTAGAGACGTAGAAATTAAAAAATATGAAGACGAGTACGCCTATCTTGAGCCACTACACTCTGCATCCGTTGTCGTTAAGTCCGCCGACAACAAGTCCGAACTTACGATTTCCCTCGGCGAGGTCAAATCCCCGGTGTGTAAGCGCCTCAAAATTTCCGGCACGGTTTCTGCTTTTGAGCTTGACCTAGACCAGCTCTTAGCAGTCGAGCCGTCCACCGTCGTTTCCGCCTCAGAAATCAGCCGTTTCCCATCCGTCGAGCGCGACTTGACTTTGAAGGTTTCTGCGGACTTGCCATATGCGGACCTAATCGATCCAATTTTAAGCATTTTTAAAGCTAGAAATCTTATCATTAAACTAGACCCTACATCTATCTATCAATCCGACCAAAAGACCAAAAATATTTCTTTCCATCTACGTTTTGCAAGCAGTGAAAAGACTTTGGATAACGCCGAGATATCTGATATAATGGAGGAAATTTCAAAGAGCGTGGGAGGCCGTCTTAAGGCTGAAATTGTATAATATTTTCTAATTCCAGGAGGTAACATGGATCAAAAAGCACTAAAAACCACATGGCAACAACGCGTTATCATTATCGTAATTGCGCTTCTTTTGCTCGGCTCTACTATTGCGACTTATATTGGTATCATTTTATCCAACAGCAGTAATGGCAATAAAAGCACTTCTGCTCTAGAAGATGAATATACCGCCAAACTTGCCGAGATTAATTCCTATGGCACTACTTTGTCCGGACAGTACCTTGATACGTTCTCTGAATTTCGTTCCCGTGTAAAGGCCTATAATGCTGACTCCGCTAACGGTACCGGCGTCAAAACTACCGATCTTAAGGAGGGAACCGGCCGCGAACTTGCTACTGGCGACCTAGAGTATTACGCCTATTATATCGGCTGGTGCCCAGACGAGTCAGTTTTTGATTCTTCATTTGATGATTTTTCTAACCCTACCCAGCTCAAGACTCCAATCTACGCCGGCCAAGGTTTAATTGAGGGCTGGAACACCGGTGTTGTTGGTATGAAAATCGGTGGCGTCCGCGAAATCCAAATCCCAGGCGAACTCGCCTATGGCTCTTCTCGCGAGATTTGTGGCACTACTAACTCCCCACTCAAATTCGTCGTTATGGCCATAGAAGACACCAAGCTAAATGAACTTAACAACGAGCTAGAAAACGTCTATGCTGAACTAATGAGTAAATACTACAACTCTAGCTCCGTCCAAGTTGGCGAATAGTCTATTGACTTTTTAGCCCATCTGTGCTATAATAGTAGATATGAGGTTGTAATAATCCTCATCTGTTACTAAACAATTTTATTTCATATTTACAGGGGGTGTGTAAAATGATGAACGTATTTTTAGAATCTGTTAAGATGATCAATTGGAAAATGTTGGCAATTGTTGTCGTGCTATATTGTCCGGTCGCTTTTGGCTTATCGTACAGTACTGCCGAGACCAACGATCCTAGAGCTGTCAAGATTTTCGATAGTCTTTTGGCTGGTTGCCTTGGTGTTTTAACGTTGTTTCAGCTCTACTGGGACCACGTTTATGAACAAATCACCAACGCACATTCCGCAAGTTTTGCTTTTATCATCGTCGCAGTTTGCACTGGTTGCTATTTGTTGTTAGACTTTTTTGCTAGTATTGCGTGGAACTATCACGCTAGAAAAATCGACGAGCAGGCAGACAATAACGAGTAACAGTAATCCCCGAGTCTTCTCGGGGATTTTTCATGCGTAAGATGTTATAATAGAATCATGCAAAAGACTTTTTTCTTTTATGACCTAGAAACTTCTGGTCTCTCCCCGCGTGAAGACCGCATTATGCAATTCGCCGGCCAGCGTACTGATATGGATTTGAATCCAATTGGCGACCCGGTTAATCTCCTAGTAAAATTAAGCAACGATACTTTGCCAAGTCCTGGCGCTATTATAGTAACCAAAATCACCCCGCAACAAACTTTAGCCGATGGTTTATCCGAAGCGGAATTTTGTGACTATATAGACAACGAAATTTTTACCAAAAACACTTGCGCTATTGGCTATAATTCTGTTCGTTTTGATGACGAATTCATGCGCCACACTTTTTGGCGCAATTTTCACGACCCCTATGCTTGGAGCTGGAAAGACGGTCGTAGCCGTTGGGATATGCTAGACGTAGTACGCCTCACGCGCGCCCTTCGCCCGGATAATATTTTCTGGCCCGTCCAAGAAGTTGAGCACGAAGACAAAGAAACTGGCGAGAAGAAAAAGGTCATAGCCGAAACCAACCGCCTAGAACTAATCACCAAGCTAAACGGGATTGAACATAAACACGCCCATGACGCCTTGTCGGACGTCGAGGCTCTAATCGACGTTACTCGCCTAGTCAAACAAAACCAACCAAAACTATATAATTATTTATTTACCATGCGTGACAAACGCCAGGTAGCTAAATTAGTGAACCTAGAAAACAAGCAACCGTTTGTTTATGCTACTGGTCGCTATTCCGGTTTATACCACAAAACTTCCGTTGCCTTCCCAATCGCCCCCGGCCGAAACGGCAACATTATTGTCTTTGACCTCCGCTGTAATTTAGATGATTTATTAAAAGACGCCAAAGAGGACACCAGTTTTTACCCAATCGTAAAGGAACTAAGCCTTAACAAATGCCCAGCTGTTTCTCCAATTGGTGTTTTGGATAGTGAAACTATAGAATCTTTTGCAGATGGCAGGGAACCACTAGTACAAACCGGCTGGGAGCGCCTAGAATTAACGCGCGACCAAGTCGAAAAAAATCTCGAATGTTTACTAAGTCATCCCGACTTTGCCGAGCGTATGCGTGAGCATTTTGAGAGTCGCCCAGAATTCCCAGAAGCTTTTGACCAGGAGTCTAATTTATACGGCGGATTCCTTTCTCGCCAAGACGAAAACTTATGTAATGCCATTAGAAACGCCGACGAGCATCGCCTGTCCGATTTCCACCCAAACTTTGCGGACGAACGCCTCCCATCACTACTTCTACACTACAAGGCCAAGAATTTTCCAAACGCACTTTCTGCCGACGAAATCCCGCAGTGGGAAAAATATCGCACGGCCCGCCTTAACCGTCAGCTCCCAAGCTTTATGAAACAAATGGAAGAATTCCAAAAGCTCCTCGCAGGTGGCGTTAACACCACCCCTCACGGCCAGATCATCGACCCATTTATTCTAGAAGAACTCTCCCTCTGGTACCAGAATTTGCAAGGCTAGGGGTCTAGATTTTTTCGCCAAAATCAGGTATAATATACGCGTTTATGGAAAATGCAATCAAAATTCGCGGAGCGCGTCAACACAACCTAAAAAACATTGATGTTGATATCCCGCGTGACAAATTAGTTGTGCTAACTGGGCTTTCCGGTTCTGGTAAATCCAGTCTTGCTTTTGATACGATTTATGCCGAAGGTCAGCGTCGCTACGTTGAATCATTATCCTCTTATGCTCGTATGTTCCTCGGCGTAATGGACAAGCCGGATGTTGATACTATTACCGGTCTTTCTCCCGCTATTTCTATCGACCAAAAATCGACCTCGCGCAACCCTCGTTCTACCGTTGCTACTGTTACAGAAGTCTTTGACTATCTTCGTCTTCTCTTTGCACGCGTCGGCGTGCCACATTGTCCGATTTGCCATAGCGAAGTCAGCAGGCGTACTAATGAAGACATCGTAAACGAAGTTATGAAACTTCCACTCGGCTCTAAATTAATGCTTCTGGCCCCGATTGTACAGCAGAAAAAAGGCGAATTCCAACACATTCCAGAACAATATCAGGCCAAAGGTTTTTCTCGCGTTCGTGTGGATGGCGTAGTTTATGCTTTAGACGAATTTCCAGAGCTAGAAAAGCAGGAGCGCCATGATATAGAAATCGTCGTCGATCGTTTTATTTTGAGCCCAGATTTAGAGTCTAGAATTTCCGGCTCTATTGAACAGGCGTTGGAGCTCGGCCAGGGAATTATTAAACTCCTAAAAATCACCGACAATTCTACCGCCGTTGATAACAAATCTATTACGGACGAGAACTCCAACATTTATACTTTTTCCCAGCGTTACGCTTGTCCAAACCATCCCGACGAATTAATCCCAGAACTAGAGCCACGCCTCTTTTCTTTCAACGCTCCGCAGGGTGCTTGTCCTACTTGTACTGGTCTTGGTACGCGCATGGAAATTGACCCAGAGCTAGTTTTTAACGAAAATCTCACTATCGCCGAAGGTGGTATCCGCCCATTTAATCGCGTCAACCAAGATTCTTGGTGGCTCAAACGTCTCGATGCTGTGGGCAAAGCTAACGGTTTTTCTATTCATGTTCCGATTTGCGAATTGTCCGCCGAAGCTAGACAAAAAATCCTATACGGCACCGGCTCACAGAAATATAAAGTCAAAATCGCTGGTACCGGTAAGTTTTCCGAAGGCGCCGTTTATGAATCTACTTACGAGGGCGTAATTCCAACTTTGGAGCGTCGCCACCGCGAAACGGATTCCGATTTTATTAGAAAAGACATTGAGCGTTTTATGCGCGTGCGCGAGTGTCAGACTTGTCATGGCGCTAGGCTAAAGCCCGTCGTCCTAGCTGTTACGGTTCATGATTTGAATATTGTTGACATGTGCAATATGGACGTCGACACCACTCTAGAGGTCTTAAACAAAGACCTAGAGTTTACCGAAGCCGAGCATCAAATCGCCGATCCAATTTTGAAAGAAATTAGAGAGCGTGTTAAATTTATGCAGGATGTCGGTCTAGGCTACTTGGAGCTTGGGCGGGCCGCCAATACACTTTCTGGTGGCGAGGCCCAGCGTATTCGCCTAGCTACCCAAATCGGCTCCGGTCTCCAGGGTGTCCTATATGTTCTAGACGAGCCATCTATCGGCCTTCATCAACGCGATAATGACAAGCTCATCGCCACATTAAAACATCTTCGCGACCTTAGAAACACCGTCCTCGTAGTCGAGCACGATGAAGATACCATGTTAAGTTCTGATTATATTGTTGACATTGGTCCTGGTGCCGGTATTAACGGTGGCCGGGTCGTAGCTTGTGGGACTCCAAAGGAAATTATGGAGAATCCTAATTCTCTAACCGGTCAATATCTTTCCGGCCAGAAAAAAATCGACGTCCCAAAGCGTCGTCGCAAGGTCAAAACCGCAATGCTAGACGGTAAAAAACAGTCGCAATATCTAACTGTGCTTGGTGCACGCGAAAACAATTTGAAAAACATTGACGTTAAATTCCCACTTGGTGTGATGACGGTTGTTTCTGGCGTTTCCGGTTCTGGCAAATCTACGCTCGTAAATGATATTTTGGCTAATGAGCTTCTCGCTCGTCTCCACCGCGCCCAGACCGTGTCCGGCGCCCATGATAATATCGAAGGTATTGAGAATCTTGATAAATGTATCGTCATCGACCAGAGTCCAATCGGTCGCACTCCGCGCTCCAATCCTGCTACTTATACTGGTGTCTTTAATCAAATTCGTGAACTATTTGCCAAACAGCCAGAAGCCGAGGTTCGTGGCTACAAGGCCGGCCGTTTCTCGTTTAATATTCGCGGTGGTCGCTGTGAAACCTGCCAGGGTGACGGCGTCAACAAAATCGAAATGCATTTCCTCCCAGACGTTTATGTTACTTGTCCGGCCTGTCATGGTAAACGTTACAATCGCGAAGCTCTAGAAATCAAATACAAAGGCAAAAGCATTTCGGACGTTCTAGACATGACTATCGACGAAGCCGTAGAATTCTTTGCTAATATCCCATCTATCGCGCCAAAGCTTAAAACCATCCAAGAAGTCGGTCTCGGCTATATTCGTCTTGGCCAGCCTGCTACTACTTTTTCTGGTGGCGAAGCCCAGCGTATTAAACTTGCTACCGAATTATCGCGCAGAAGCACCGGCAAAACTCTCTACATTCTAGATGAGCCAACCACCGGTCTCCATACTGCCGACGTTAAGAAATTGCTCAGCATCTTGAACAAATTAGTCGACGGCGGTAATTCCATGATTATTATTGAACATAACCTCCACGTCATTAAATCTGCCGACTGGATTATTGACATGGGCCCAGAGGGTGGTCAACATGGTGGTACCGTAATCGCCGAGGGTACCCCAGAAGATTTAGCCAAGTCCGCCAGTACTCCGACCGGTAAATACCTAAAGCAAATACTGAAGTAACCTGGTCCACCCCTTGCAATTTTCGCCAAAATGCGGTAAAATATACAGAAGTTAGGAAATAATAAGGAAATAATATGTCTGACAACAAATTGTCTCTAGAAAAACGCACTGTGACTGGCAAAAAATTAGCCGGTCTTCGCGCTGATGGCTTCATTCCGTCCGTTGTCTACGGAGACGGTAGCGAGCCAATTTTAGCTCAATCTGCTTACAACGAAACCGAAAAAGCTCTTCGTGGCGCAGGTTACCACTCCACTATTGATATGGATATCGCTGGCAAAAAATCCATGGCTATCGTTAAAAACGTTGGTATCGACCCGGTCTCCCGCAAGATTCTAAACGTCGAGTTCCAGACCGTTTCCGCCAACAAAGCCGTCGAAGCTACTACTCCTATCGTTATCGTTAACTTTGAAGAGTCCGAAGCTTCTAAGCTTACCCACTTTGCCCTTACCCAGAGTATCGAGGAGATCGACGTTAAGGCCAAGCCTGCCGATCTTCCAAAAGAGCTTACTATCGACGCTACCAACATGAAAGAGCTCGACGACAAACTCACTATCGCCGACCTCATTCTCCCAGCTGGCGTAGAACTCGCCGACAAAGAGCTCGACCCAGAACAGGTTGTTGCTAGCCTTTATGATCCAGCCGCCGAAGCTGCTGCTCGTGAAGCTGAAGCTGCTGCTGCCGAAGAAGCTGTGGACGCTGCTGACGTTCCTTCCGACAATGGCTCCAAGCCAGAAGAATCCGAAGGCGAAGAAAACGGCGACAAAAAATCAGAATAATCAACTTATTCAAAAAACTCCCGCAAGGGAGTTTTTTGATTTCTGTCCGTTGTGTCGCCCGCGCTACTTTTTCTTTAGCGCTTCAACATTTGCGACTAGCCTATCCCTGAACGCATTTTGTGCGCTCTCCATATTTGCGTTATCGCCTCTCCAAGCTTCTAACGCTGGGGTCTGCAACGCTCTAGAAAACGAGAACGTTACCGGCCAAGGGAATGGTCCACAATTTGTTACGGCTTGCAAATTGTTAGTCGCCTGCTCCACGGTTTGTCCACCGGACAAAAATACTACGCCCGCCACGTTCTCCGGCACGTGCGACTTGAGCATTTCTGCTGTCGCCCGTCCTACTTCTTCTGGAGTGGACTGGATTGGGTATTTCTTCCCAGCCAGTACCATATTTACTTTGAGAATTGTCGCATCTAACTTTACGCCGGCCTTGGCTAGCTCATCAAACAATACGTCTAGAATCTTGCCAGTCGTATCTTTGCATTGGTCAATCGTATAGTTGCCATCATATACTACTTCCGGTTCTACGATTGGTACCATATTGCAGTCCTGACAAATCTTAGCGTACTTTGCGAGTAATTTACAGTTTTCTAGTACGGCTTTTTCGCTTGGCTTGCCTAGGTCAATTTCAAACGCTGCGCGCCATTTACAAAAACGTAGCCCTTGAGCATAATATTTTGGCAGGCGTTCTTTTAGCCCGTCGATACCCTTGGTGATTTTCTCGCCTAGGTTGCCCAAGTCTTCTAGCCCTTCGTCAACTTTTACGCCAGGAATAATTCCATAGGCGGTGAGATACGACACAAAATCGCGACCGTCGTCACTTTTTTGTCTAGTGGTCTCATCAAACAAGATTACACCATTCACATAACGTTCTAGTTCTGGTGTAGATAGTAATACATTTCGATAATCGCGACGATGTTGTTCGTCATCCGGAATCATCAGGCCTTCAAATTTTTGATGGATGTTTCCGCCCGATTCATCCGCTGCTAGAATACCCTTGCCCGGCGTCATCATGCTGGACGCAATCATCCGGATATCAGACTCCTCTGCGCGTTGGTTTTCTGCTAATGCCTTAATTTTTTCTACAGCCATCGTTCCAGATAGAGAAGAATTTTCTGCATTAATCTTAGCATAGAGTAGAGCGTCTTTTACGGATACGCCCTTTACTAACGCGCCAAACACCGTAGATGCAATAATAGAATGTACCGTCATGTGCGTCATTAGGTCTGTGCGCTCTATTCTCCAAGCTTGCCTGTGGCCGTTTAGGGAAATTTCTCTATCGTTAATATAACAAATCGAGCCGTTGACCTTGATGTCGTCGTCTAGCTTGTCCTCAGTAAATACGATGCTAGCTAGTTCAATTAAACGCTTATCTGCTTCCTTCAAATCTTTTGGCGCAAACACTGCCACGCGTGTATGCTGTGACATTGACAAGAAATTACGGATCTCCGTGACTAGCTCGTCCGTCACCCCGGTAGAACGATCAATAAACAGCCATTCTACCATTCCTCTTGGCACTACCCACTTGGTCTCGGTTCGCTCATTCGGGACTAGATAGGTGATTTTATTGCCATGACATAGCATATAGCGATAGCTATTGGCAACCTGTCCATTCGGGACAATCTCGCCACTCGCAAATCCGAGCTTTGCTCCAGCAATTCTCGCCGAGTGGTCAAACCGGTTTAGTACCTCAAGTGCGATGGCTGCTCCGCCATAAATACTGATTCGGCGGAAAAATTTATGTGAGCTTCCGTCAAATCCGAAATCGAGCCACGGCGTCCCGTGCTCATCTATCTCAAAATTATTTAACCGCTCATCCATGCGCAGATAAACATCTTTGAGAATATTCCCAATTATCAAAATATTACTCATGCTTTCATTGTATCATAAGATATTGACTAGGGAAACAAAAAATAACCCCGCCAGGGGGTTATTTTTTTAATTTAGCGTACTTCAACGCGTACACGGGGTAGGCTTTTGCCAGAAAAATGAGTCTTCTTGGTCTTTACAAATGTTACGACACCATCCTTGGCTGCATGAATCGTAAAGTTGCGAGACATATAAGTGCCAGGACCAGCAATCTTAGTAGCACCAGTTTGGCGTACGAGTACTTCGCCGTTTCTAACTTTCTGGCCACCAAAACGCTTTACGCCAAGGCGCTGACCAGCGTTGTTGTGGATATTCTTGGCGGTACCGCCAGCTTTCACGTGTGACATATTATTTCTTCCTTAATACTATTATTTCTCGAGCCACAACCTGACCGTCTCTATAGTAGAGTAAATCCTCTTGACTCGAGTTTGTATACTTTATAACATTATACCCCATGTCGCGGATTTCGTCAAGCAAATTTAAGCGTTGATAGTGTCCATCTGGTCGTAGCCACGCCGGCACTGCCATCACTACTGGCGCCCCAGATTTTAGCTGACTTGACAAATTACGCAAAGTATGGTAATATAGTGGATAGATGTCCGCCATGACTGATTTCATTTTAATATCAGCTGGCGGTTGACTCATTGGTGGCCCTAGATACCCCTCAAATGCCACTGCGTCGATAGGCTTCTCCCACTTAAAATCCTGAGCATCGCCAACGGAAAGCAGGAATTCTCCCCTATTTAGCCACTCTAGATTTTTCTTTGCAAACCCAACAATCCGCTCGCTAGCGTCTGTTCCGTATCCACGGTATCCCATCAGTATTGCTTCCTGCAACACTACTCCCGTCCCACAAAACGGATCTAGCACCGTACTCCCCGGCTTTAGCGCCCCGCACAGATTAATTAGAATTTGTGCTAGTTTTGGTGGAAGCATGCCATTTTTTGCGTCTCTGGCCGGGCGATTTTGGTCGCGATCGCGGTATGCGTTAATATTCTGTACTCCTATTCCTACGTACCAATTATTGTTGATTTTAATTAACTCATGATGTCCCGGTTTCTCGCCCAGTTGATTATGATATACGGTCGCAGTGGACAGCTCCGCCGATTTATTATCTAGTACTCTCGCCGACATGCCGTATTTTTTGAGTACGCGCTTTAACTTTAATGCCAATGCTTGGCTTTTTCTGGCGTTTGCCCCCTTAGAATAATCCGATACTCCTACTACATATTTTCCAGAGTAGTTTTGTTCAATTAAGAATTTTTCTGGACCACCTTTGATTGGCTTCGCTAATTTTACTGTTCCGCCTAGCCGGTCAATTTCTGGTTTTTTGTTACTTTCAAACGTTGCCAAGTTCCCACCAAGATACTGCACCTTATTAAAAAGTGATTCAAGTTCCGCCAAAGATATTTTTGGCAACCGTCCAAGTATGGCAAGATATTGCATATGTCTATTATAGCACAAAACAGAGAATTATGTTATAGTTATATCATTATGCAGGAGAATAGAGTTCCTCTAGCGGAGCGAATGCGTCCGCAGACTTTGGACGAGGTCGTCGGTCAATCCGAGATTATTGGTGATGGCAAAATCCTCACAGAAATCGTCAAAAAGGGTGAGCCGGTCAACCTGATTTTTTGGGGACCTCCCGGCACTGGCAAAACTACGCTTGCCCGCATTCTGGCGCAGGAATTTAAGGCGGATTTTATCGAACTCTCTGCCGTCACAGCACACAAATCTGACGTAGAAAAAGTAGTAGAGCGCGCCAAACAGAATTGGAACCTAAAGACTCGCACCGTTCTCTTTGTGGACGAAATCCACCGCTTTAATAAGGCTCAACAAGACGCATTTCTTCCTCACGTAGAATCTGGCCTAATTACTCTAATTGGCGCCACCACAGAGAATCCAAGCTTCGAGGTTATTTCTCCGCTGCTATCACGTTCCCGTGTTGTAGTAGTTGCACCATTAAAGAAAGATGATATAAAAACCGTACTAACTCGCGCTATCAAAGCCGAAAAAGCTACAAAACGCGTCACCAAAAAGGCTATTGACTATCTCGCCGAGCTATCCGGCGGAGATGCTCGTTCCGCGCTGGGTGATTTAGAGCTTGCGCTTTCTCTCTCACAAAAAATTGACGAAAACGTCGTCAAAGAAGCCGCCGGCCGTAAGGTTCCAGGCTACGACAAGAAGGGCGACAACCATTATGACAATATCTCTGCCTTCATTAAGTCCATGCGTGGTAGCGATGTAGACGCTACGTTATATTATCTTGCGCGCATGGTGGAGGCCGGCGAAGACCCTAAATTTATCGCTCGTCGCATGGTGATTTTTGCTAGTGAGGATATTGGTATTGCCGGAAATGGCGCGCTAAATCTTGCTGTTTCTGCTTTTCAGGCAGTAGAGCGCGTTGGTATGCCAGAAGGTGGAATTATTTTAAGCCATGTTGCTGTGGTGCTCGCTAAGTGTAAGAAAAATCGCGACACCTACAATGGCTGGGCTCAGGCCAAGGCTCTCGCTCATAATTCTATGGGATTGCCCGTGCCAATTCACCTGCGTAATGCTCCAACTAAACTCATGGAAGACCTTGGCTTTGGCAAGGGTCAAAAATGGGAAGCTGGTTTCCATTTGGACAAAAGTTATCTCCCCGACGAAATCTCCGGCCAAAAACTCTTCCACGACACCACTGGCAAAAATTAGAAATTATGCTATAATACCACTGTTGTAACAATTGTTGTGATGCACCTTGAAAGGGGGAAATATGAACAGGAAGAAAACTCTTGAAATTTGCCGGGATTTAATCGTGCCATATCCCGAGGTCAAAATCGCGGACAACACCCACGTCCTTAGCAAAGAATATTCTGCGCTTACTCATAAGATTGACCAGCTTCGCGATGCTAGTCTGCCCAGCTCAGTCTTTAGGACTATTATCGAAGAAATTACCGAGCTAGAAATCATTGAGGCTACGCGTAATTTTAAGCTAGAAGAATACGAAGTAGAGACGCCGATTTGCAAAATGGTTGCGCATCGTATCGCCGGCAAGAAAATGGTTCTAGCACCGATTATGCGTGCTGGACTAGGCATGGAGCCCGCCGTAAAACGCGTCTTTCCACAGAGTCGTACCGGACACATTGGATTATATCGTGACGAGGTAACTTTTGAGCCGGTAGAATATTTCTACAAAATGCCCAAAAACGCCGAAGAGCGCGAAATTTTTATCCTCGATCCAATGCTCGCCACCGGTGGTAGCGCTGATTCTGCTATTTCCAAGCTAAAGAGTATGGGTTGCGACGGCAGAAACATCAATTTTATCTGCATAATCGCCGCTCCACAGGGCGTGGATTTGCTCCAGAAAAAGCACCCCGAAGTCAGCCTCTATATTGGCACGGTAGACCTCGGTCTAAACAAGAATAATTATATCGTTCCGGGGCTAGGCGACGCGGGCGACCGCATTTTTGGCACAAAATGACTGTTCAATCCACAAAGCCAGAGGGTTGCGAAATCGCGACCCTTTTGTTATAATATGAATATCACAAATTATTTTGTGGCTCTGTAGCTCAGTTGGTAGAGCAGAGGCCTGAAGAGCCTTGTGTCACTGGTTCAAGTCCAGTCGGAGCCACCATTTTTATTGCTTAGAATATGATATAATATCACTATGAAGAAACTAAACACCTCCCCAATTTCTGGCATGCAGGAGCTTTTGCCTCCAGCGCAGGCTATTTTTAATAACTATAAAAAAGAAATTGCCGAGGCTTTTCATCTTCACGGCTTCCAGAACATAGAAACCCCGACTATTGACAGAAATGAGGTCTTATTTGCCAAGGCTGGTGGAGATACCGAGAAACAGATTTATCGCGTGATTAAGACCGACGAATCCGCCGAAGACTCCGATCAATCTCTTCGCTATGATCATACCGTTCCGCTTGCTCGCTACATCGTAGAACACGAGAGTAATCTCGCTTTTCCGTTCCGTGTGAGTCAAATCGGTCGCAATTTTCGTGGTGAGCGTGCCCAAAAAGCTCGCTTCCGCGAATTTTATCAGTGCGACGTTGATGTAATTGGGCGCGGGGAATTGCCGCTAAGCTATGACGCAGAAATTATCGCGACTCTAGTCGACGCCCTAAAAGCATTCAAACTTCCGGGTATCAAGGTTCGCGTCAATAATCGTAAGTTCCTATCCGGCGTCCTGGATTTCCTAGGTGTCGCAGATTATGCCACGGATATCATGGGTATTATTGACCACGCCGAAAAAGTTCCCGCCGAGAAAACTATCCAAAATCTCCGCGAGCTTACTATTCCAGAGGAAACTGTTGTAAAAATTACAACATTTATCAACGTCCACGGTTCTACAGACGAGCTTAAAAAACTTGATTTTCTAGATTTTAACGGCACTCGCATCGCCGAGGGCTTTTCTGAGCTAAAATTTGTTATGAACGAACTAGGCCTACTTGGTCTATCTGACATCGCCGAGGCCGACATGAAAATCGTCCGTGGCCTAGATTACTATACTGGCACCGTTTTTGAGACTAGCATCCCAGGCTACGAACAGCTCGGCTCTATCTGCTCCGGTGGCCGTTACGACAACCTCGCCAGCAACTACACCGACCAAAAATTCCCAGGCGTTGGTGGTTCTATTGGTCTTACCCGCCTATTTGCCGTGCTCGGCGAGGCCGGGTTACTAGAGAACGCCGTTTCCGCTCCTGTTGATATTGCTATTATGTACCTTGGCGACACGCGCCAACCTGCCTACGAGCTTGCCGACAAACTTCGCGCTTCCGGCAAATCTGTTGATGTAATTTTGTTCGACAAAAAACTCGGCGATCTCATGCGCCACGCTTCCCGCATCGCAAAATCCGGCATCGTCGTCGGAGAAAACGAAGTCAAATCTGGCAATTTTATGCTCAAAGATTTTGCCACCGGCGAGCAAACTCCGCTAGAAATTTAGCTTATGGATCAGAAATCTCACACTAGGAATCATCATTTGTCGCAACATTTTTTGCGAAGTCCACGCCTGGCGCTAATGCTGATTGGCCATAGCAATATCAAGAAGCGCGATTTAGTAATTGATATTGGTGCCGGCTCCGGCGTTATTACCTATGCTTTATCTAAGCGTTGCCGTAAGGTGATTGCCATAGAGCCGGATCATGACACCGCAACAAAGCTCCGCAATAATTTAGCCCAGCGTGGCGTAGAAAACGTAGAAGTTATAGAGCAGGATTTCCTAGAATATGATTTGCCAGCCGAGCCATACAAGGTGTTTTCTAACCCGCCCTTCCATTTGTCGTCCAAGATTGTGCATAAACTGCTAGAAGCAGAAAATCAGCCAGAAAGCTTTTATTTAATTTTACAAAAACAATTTGCCCTGAAATTGCTAAATACCGACCGTCACTACACTTCTCAGCTTGGCCAGGCTTTAATAAAAGAATATCAGACTAAGATTCGCTATCCGCTCCGTCCTACGGATTTTACTCCCCCTCCCGCCATTCCCACCGTGCTATTTGAAGCAAAAAAGATTTAACAGGTAGACGAGAGCCTGTGTAGCGTATCGTTGGCGCGGGTAGAGCCTTGGTCGCCAAAAACCGAGCGCTACTTACCTAGCCCTGCATTCAAATACTTCTTAACATAATCCCACCCCCAATTAGTATCAAATCCTCCAGTAGAAAACTTCCCAAACTTAAAGTATGGCAGGCCACCCTGGACGTATTTAGTTGCTTCCTGGGTGTTTTTCTGGATTTCTTCTAGTGCTTCGTGGTTTATAAAGCATTTTTCAAAATTCTCTGACAGCCCAATTTGTTTACCGATATTTAACCAATACTCCGCCGTCATATCTGTAATCATTGGCGCAGACTTAGAATTGCCGATTCCTTTGGAATAGTAATTATCAACTAGCGATTGCAAAGCCGTATGGTAATATTCCCAGAATTTGTTCTCGCGCGACGCGCAATATGTTCCTTCCGCGCCCCACCTAGACATATCTGGGCGATGTTCGCCGTATTCATAGAGAAAATCAGTCATTCTAACTTCATAGAGGATATCTTTTCCCTCAATATAATCCCGTTTGAACTCCTCCTCGTTCTCCATAATATTAATAGAAAACACGTCACAATACGGACAGGCCAGGTCTGCATACTGGATGTAATAGTTTTTTGCGTTGATATTTCCAAGCGTCATAGCCTGGTTCCAGACCTTATCAGAATGATCCGTAGAGTTAGAATTGATAATTATAATACCAAAAAACAGCCCACAGATTAGTACTAAGACCACCCATTTAACGTATTTCATTTTCCTCCGTTCTCTGACGCTTCTTGCGTTATTTTCTGATGCTTTTTACGCCATTTCTCATCAATGATTATAGCATACGCTTCTAGCCCAACGCGCCGGAGAGACCAGAGAATTAGCAAAATCGCCAGAATCGTAATTATTCCAGATATGGTTCCAGCCACCGCATAGCTAGAAGAAGAAAATAGCGATGCAATAATCGGAGTGATTAAGGTTGTACCACAAGTCGGACAACCCGACCCGAGTAGCGCCAGTCCCGCCGCAATCCCAGCGTTAGAAATTACGCCAGCTTCATCCTGCTTTTGCTTTTTCTCATTCTTCTTACGCTCTAGATTACTCTGCTTGCGCTTTTTATAAACTACTACGATTAACGCAATTAACAGGGATTGGAGTAATGCTATTGCTAAACTCTGTAAAAAATCTAAGACCGCTCGGTCTTTACCAAGAAACCCTAAGAATCCATCTCCGATAATTTGCATCTTCCCGCCAAAATCTGAGGCAAAGAACAGATTAATTGCGCCAAGCCCTCCGGATAATAGGGAAAGAAGCGTTCCAAATATAGCAAGCACTGGCACAAATACCGCCCAAAATCGCCACTCCCGGCTGGCCATTACTATTCCAAGGCTAGCCATTCTAGTATCGTCTAGCCACTTCTCCACTTTCTCTTTCATTGATTCCATTATACAACAAAAATCCCCCACTAGGAGGGAAAGATTATCTAATACTATAATTACATTATATCACAGATAAAGTAAAAAGTCAATAGATTTCCGCCTTTCACCCCTGTAAATTCGTAATAAATCACAACACAAAAAATCTAAAAAATCAATATTGACACAGATTTTGCTCATGCTAAAATTGAATTAAGATATCGGACGAAGTTGAGAGCCGCCTGATATCGTGGAGTTTCTAGAAGGATAGTCCATTCACCTAGAGACATAAAGTGCGTCCTCCGGGACGCATTTTTTTGCAACAAAAATAGGCCTATAAATTAGGCCTAGCTAGGACATAAAAAATGGTGCGAATGAAGAGACTCTAACTCTCGACCTCTTCCTTGGCAAGGAAGCGCTCTAAACAACTGAGCTACATTCGCACGTTAATAATCTTATTATACATAATTTCCCTTGGGAAATCAAGGGTTTTGTGTTAAAATACTGATATGGCGCTGTGGCGGAGTGGTTACGCAGAGGTCTGCAAAACCTTGTACACCGGTTCAATTCCGGTCGGCGCCTCCAGCCCGAGTGGCGGAATTGGTATACGCGTTCGACTTAAAATCGAATGGAATCTTCCATATGGGTTCAAGTCCCATCTCGGGCACCAATAATAAGGCCTAATCGGTCTTATTTTTTATTTCTACCACAGAGATTTCAGAAGCCTTAACAAAATTCAGATTTTGCAGTAGTTTTGGCGCGCAAAATTGCGCTCCTGTCATTCCGGGATTAATTAACAATAGAGTGTCGCCATTTAGTATTTTTGTCCCCCTAACCATCTGCGGGCATGGCTTAGCCGAGGTAGAAACTAGTCCGCCATTAATATTAAGTTTTGCAAAAATCTCGTCTAGTCCTCTAGGTACGACGCCTCCGTGCGTATGTCCAAAAGACAGAATGTCAAAATCCGATAGTTCGCGCGCAACGCGCTTATCTAAAAGTGGTGCGTGAGAAATAAACCAATTCACCTTAGTCTTATCTAGGTCAAAATCGGCCTCTTTGATTTTAGCTAGGAATCCAGACGCGCTGTCGCAGTGTTTTTTCTGTCCGGTTTTGTCTAGCTCTATCATAGTGCGCTCATCTTGGAATAGCCCATAGAATACTACGCCAGGAATCGGCTCGTAGCTCTCATCCATCAGTAGTTTTACGTGGCATTTTTTGCAAATTTCTTTCCAGCAGGGAATCGAGAAATCTTTCATTATATGAGCCGGCTTAGTCGGAGTAATAAAATCATGCGACCCCAAAACTAGCATTGTTGGCGCGGACTTACTACAGGTTTTTAGCTCCGCTTCTAGCTTTTTTAATGAAGTGTCGCGCTTTAGCTCCATCGGACTATCCACAATATCCCCCTGGAGGATAATCGCGTCAGGCTTCACGACAGAAATCGCTTCCTTTAGAAAGTCGGCTTGCCTAGAGGAAATAATCGGGCTAATATGCCAATCTCCGGTCGTCATTACCTTGACCGGTGGTACTTTTTTATCAAAAATCACAGTATGCTGACGCACCTTTAGTACGGTTGGCTCGTTCAGTTTCATTTGTCTAATTATACCATTTTTGCTATAATAAAATATGTATAAATAAGGAGAAAAAATGGTCGCTGGAATCATTATTGGTTGTATTGTTCTAGTCATTATCGCTTTTGTCTGGGGCTCATACAACAGCTTAGTCAAACTTGACGAACGTGTAAACGAGGCTTGGTCCGATATTACCGTTCAGCTAAAACGTCGTGCGGATCTTATTCCAAACTTAGTAGAAACCGTCAAAGGCTACACCAAACACGAAAGTGAAGCAATTAAACAAGTTTCTGATGCTCGTGCTAAAATGATGGGTGCTCGTTCTGTATCCAGCACCGCCGAAGCCGACAAATCCATGCTTGGTGCCTTGTCTAAACTCATGGCTGTTTCCGAATCTTACCCAGAACTAAAAGCTGACAAGAATTTCCAAAAATTACAAGAAGAATTATCCGATACCGAGGACAAAATCCAGGCTGCTCGCCGCTTCTACAACGCCGGCGCCAAAGAGCTTAATACCAAGATTAAGATTTTTCCAATTAATCTGTTTAAGGGTTTTGGATTCAAAAAGCGTGAATATTACGACGTAGAAGAATCCGAAAGAGAAAAAGTCAACAAAGCTCCAGAAGTTAAATTCTAAATTCTAATATGTACAAGCAAATTGCCACCAACAAAAGAAATACAGTATTAATCATGATGTTTTTCGTGATTCTGATTTCTGCGATTGGTGGCATTTTTGCTTGGGTTTACAAAGATTGGTGGATAGAATTATACATCTTTGTCATCGCTATTATCTATGCAGTTTTCCAGTACTTCTGTGCAAGCTCCATAGCAGTAGCTATGACCGGCGCCAAAATTGCCGACAAGAAAAAATACCCTATATTATATAAGACCGTAGAGAACGTTTCTCTCACTGCGGGCCTTCCTATGCCTAAGGTCTACGTCATAGATGATCCAGCGCCTAACGCTTTTGCTACCGGTCGCGACCCAAACCACGCCGTAGTCGCGGTTACGTCTGGCCTACTAGACATCATGGAAAAGAATGAACTAGAGGGCGTAATTGGTCACGAAATTTCCCATATTAAAAATTACGATATCCGAGTCTCTATGATTACTTTTGGCCTAGTCTGTTTAGTTGGGTTTATTTCCGACCTGGGCCTGCGCATGCTCTATCATAGTGACAATGACGATAGAAGCCCGGTTGGCGCGGTAATTATGGTCGTCGTGGCGATTTTTGCTCCGCTGGCGGCGTCGCTAGCACAGCTAGCGGTCTCGCGCGAGCGCGAGTATCTGGCGGACGCATCTTCAGTCGGCTTGACTCGTTACCCAGAAGGCATGATCTCCGCATTGAAGAAGCTCGATGAGCACAGCCGACCGATGCGTCGCCAGAACGCCGCCACAGAGGCCCTCTACATCAACAACCCCCTCCGAAAGAATTCCTTTACCAACCTCTTTAGCACCCACCCCTCAATCGAAA
This sequence comes from Candidatus Saccharimonadota bacterium, assembly GCA_017652765.1. GTDB lineage: Bacteria > Patescibacteriota > Saccharimonadia > Saccharimonadales > Saccharimonadaceae > Nanosyncoccus. Next base: position 96,010 of record JAGCAJ010000011.1, read on the forward strand.
AGCGTATAGAAAGGCTCGAAAATGCCAAAAAATCCTTCTAATTCCGACGCCCCCCGCGACAAAGGAGATGCCCCCCGCAACCCTGAAGCCCCTGCAGAAAAGCAGGGCTTTCGCACTGCTTTTTATACGCACAAGTCCGCGACCAAAAACCGTATCCTCGCCAAAAAGTCCAGAAAGCCCCGCCTCCACCGCTCCTTTCACCGCTCTTATAGAGAAGACTACGAGCGCCCATTCGAGGCTCCGGGCCTACTTTCCCACGCCATAGAGACCTTCAAGTTCCTCGGCAAGAACTGGCGTCTCTTTGTTCCGCTCATTCTCCTCGTCGCCCTCTTTAATATTATCCTGGTCGGCCTGATGAGCGAAGAAACTTTCACTACTTTCCAGACCTCTCTAGACGAAACGGCCAAGAATATCAAGGCCGGCGAGCTTGGTACCTTTGCTCGCTCCGGACTTTTGCTTGTTTCTACTATTACTACCGGTGGCCTCTCCCAGGGTATGACCGAGTCCCAGCAGTTTTCCGCCGTCATTCTCTTTATTATTACTTGGCTTGTTACTATTTATATCGTTCGCCACCGCATCGCCGGCCATAAGATTAAACTCCGCGACGGGTTGTACAATGCTCTTGCTCCGTTTATCTCTACGCTAGTCGTCCTCGCCGTGATTTTTGTAGAAGCCATTCCTCTCATGATTGTCGTTATCACTTATTCCGCCGCCGTCGCTACAGAGTTCCTAGCTACGCCATTCTATGCGCTGATTTATTTTATCTTTGCCTCGCTCCTTGTCTTGTTATCAACTTATCTTATCTCTAGCTCGCTTATCGCCCTCGTCGCCGTTTCTGCGCCGGGGCTTTATCCGCTTGTCGCCGTCCATACCGCCAGAGATTTACTCGCCGGTCGCCGGATTAAGTTTATTATTCGCGTGGTCTACCTCTTCTTCGTCTTGATTCTGACCTGGGTTATTATTATGCTTCCACTTATCGCCCTAGATTTGACTCTGAAGAAATCTATCGCCTGGCTAGAAGGCATCCCGTTCGTCTCACTAGAGCTCCTTATTATGACTTGTTTCTCGTTTGTTTATGCTACTACATATCTATATTTATTCTACAGGAGGCTCCTAGATTATGACGACTAAATTATCTCACACTGAAGCAGAGAAACGTGTTATAAAACTTCGCGAAATCATTAACGATTATCGCTATCACTATCACGTATTAGATGAAAGCATCATGTCCGAATCCGCCGCCGATTCGCTGAAGCATGAGCTTTCCCAGTTAGAAGAAGCCTACCCGGATTTAATCACTCCAGACTCTCCTACCCAGCGCGTCGCCGGTCGCCCACTAGACAAGTTCACTAAGGTTAAACACGCCCAGCGTATGATTTCTCTAGCCGACGTTTTTTCCGAGGACGAAGTCCGCGAATGGTACGAACGTAATCAGAAGCTCGTCCCTGGCGCTAAATTTGAGTTCTTTACCGATATCAAGATGGACGGTCTTGCCTGCTCCCTCCACTACGAGAATGGCATATTTAAAAAAGCCGTTACTCGTGGCGACGGCCTAGTCGGCGAAGACGTCACGATGAACGTCCGCACAATAGAAAATATTCCGCTTCGTCTTCGTGGTGACAACATTCCAGAAAAAGTTGAGGCCAGAGGCGAAATCATCATCTTTAAGAAAGATTTTGATGCGCTTAACGAAAAACAAGTCAAGATGGGCGAAAAACCTTTTGCTAACCCTAGAAACCTCGCCGCCGGCTCTATCCGCCAGCTAGACCCTAAGGTCGCAGCTTCTCGCCCCCTTAAATTTATGGCCTATGATTTAGTAGAACCAAACCTCCCTACCCACAAAGAAGCCTATGACCAACTCCGTGCCTACGGTTTCCAAACTTCTATGCAAGATAATGTATTTGACAGTCTGTCAAGTGTATTTCAAGAAATAAAGCACCTCGGCGAAACTCGTGGGAGCCTCCCGTTTAATACTGATGGTATGGTCATCAAAATCAACGACCGCGCTATTTATCAGCGCCTCGGCATCGTCGGCAAGACCCCTCGTGGAGCCGTCGCCTTTAAATATCCCGCCGAAGAATCCACTACTAAAGTCCGCGATATTGTTATTTCTATTGGGCGTACTGGCGCCGCCACCCCTGTCGCCATTTTAGACCCTGTTGTCGTAGCCGGTAGTACAGTTAAACATGCATCTCTCCACAACGCCGACGAAATCGCCCGTCTTGACATTCGTATCGGCGACACGGTTATTATTTACAAGGCTGGCGACATTATCCCCCAGGTCAAGGAAGTTCTATTAACTCTCCGCCCAGAAAATTCCAAACCTTTTGATTATGAGAAGGCTTTGAAGGAACAATACCCCGAGCTCGAGTTCGAGCGTCCGACTGGCGAGGTAGTCTATCGCGTCAAGGGTGAAACTTCTGACCTAATTCTTAAACGCTCCCTAGAATATTATGCTAGCAAGCCCGCCCTAAACATAGAAGGTCTAGGAGAGAAAAACGTCGTCGCACTAGTTGATAGCAAACTCGTCCAGAGCATCCCCGACCTCTATCGCCTAACCGTTCCTAAAGTCGCTAGCCTAGAACGTTTTGCCGAGCTATCCGCCAAGAATCTAGTGGATGCCATAGAAAAGTCCAAGACTGCTCCATTTGCTAAGTTTATTACTGCACTCGGCATCCGTCACGTTGGTGGCCAGACCGCCATCGCGCTTGCTAATAAGTTCCATTCTATAGATGTTCTCGCCTCTGCCGAAGAAGAAGATTTGCTAAATATTCCAGACATCGGCAAGATTGTCGCCGAGTCCATCTTGGCCTACTTCGCCGACGAGGATAATCTAAAAATGCTCGCCGACCTAGAAGCACTAGGCGTCGCTCCGACTTATAGCGATACTTCCGCCCTCCCGCTCGCCGGCAAGAGCTATATCATCTCTGGTACGCTAGATGGCTACGGTCGCGAAGAAGCCGAAGATTTACTCCGTAATCTCGGCGCTACTGTTACTAGCTCCGTCACTAAAAACACTACCGCCCTCATTTTAGGCGAAAAACCAGGGAAGAGCAAACTAGAAAAAGCAGAAAAACTAGGTATTCCTACCATAAACGCCGACGGTTTCAAAAAACTCATCGGCGCCTAGCCCCCAGTCTAACCTTGGGCTAGAATTTCGTTAGCCCTAGCGTAGAATTGCCCTCAGAAATTCTGACTAGCTCATTGTATTTTGCAACCCTATCAGTCCTGCTCATAGACCCAGTCTTAATCTGTCCAGCGCCTAATCCCACCGCTAGATGTGCTATAGAAGTGTCTTCCGTTTCTCCAGAGCGATGAGAGATAATCGTCCTATATCCAGCTTGCTTTGCCATGAGTACGGCGTTTATCGTCTCTGTTAGTGTTCCGATTTGGTTTGGCTTAATTAGAATCGCGTTACCTACCCCCTCAGCAATGCCTTTTTCTAGCAGTTTAGTATTAGTAACAAACAAATCGTCTCCCACTAACTGACATCTCTTGCCTAGCCTTGCAGTCATCTCTTTCCATCCCGCCCAGTCATTTTCCGCCAATCCGTCCTCTATAGAAATTACTGGATAATTATCTAATATCCAGGTGTACCAGTTAATCAAGTCATCCGAGCTTTTCCAGTCGCCGTTAGTTTTTAATACATAGTGGTCTTTGTCATAAAACTCCGATGAAGCAATATCCATCGCAATCGCTACGTCTTCACCTAGCTTATACCCAGCTTTTTCTATGGCTAGCTTAATACATTCTAGCGGTTCATTATTACCTTCTCTTACTCTTGGCGCATAGCCACCTTCATCTCCCACGGTAGTTACATATCCGCGTTCTTTTAATACATCTTTTAGCGTATGGAACACTGTCGCGCCAATCTGGACTACTTCGCTGATAGTGTTAGCACCCACTGGCACAATCATATATTCCTGAAAATCCGTGCTCCAATCAGCGTGCGCTCCACCGTTCATTACGTTCATCATCGGCATTGGCAGTGACATTTCTCCTACCGTCCCAGCCAGCTCCGCGATATGCTCATAAAAATGTAGCTCTTTAGCCTTCGCTACGGCTTTCGCGTTAGCTAGGGAAACTGCTAGTATCGCGTTTGCTCCTAAGTTGGACTTGTTTTCTGTGCCATCAATCTCTAGCATTAATTGGTCCACAATCCTTTGTTCGGCGGTATTTCCGACAAGCACGTCTCTGATTTTGCTATTCACATTCCAGACTGCCTTTAGCACACCCTTCCCGCTAAAGAATCTGGGGTCATTATCGCGAAGCTCTAGCGCCTCCCCGGCGCCAGTTGACGCGCCAGACGGCACGGCAGCTCGCCCTACCTGCCCGCTACTTAAATACACATCAGCTTCTACCGTAGGATTTCCCCGGCTATCTAAAATTTGTCTCGCTTTAATATCTGCAATAGAAAATTTATCCATATCTTAATTATAGCATAAGCGTTACCAATAAAACAGATAAAATGTTATAATTTCTCTATGACCGACGCACTAAAAGCCAAACTAAAAACTCTCCCTTCCGCACCCGGAGTTTATTTTCATAAAAACAAAGAGGGCGAGATTATTTATGTCGGCAAGGCCGCCGTCTTAAAAAATCGTGTGCGCCAGTATTTCCAAAATACCGAGAAAGATCCCAAAACTACCGCTCTAGTCAAAGAAATTTACGATACCGACTGGATTGTCGTCGATACAGAAATGGACGCCCTCTTTTTAGAATCAGAAATGATTAAGCGTTACAAGCCTAAGTGGAATATTCTTCTTCGTGACGACAAGACTGTATCATACGTCCGTATTGATATGAAATCAGAAGTCCCATATGTCTCTATGACTCGCCAGCCATTAGACGACAAAGCTACCTACATCGGCCCGTTTTATGCCAAGACCACTATCGCTACCGCGCTCCGTATCTTACGTAAGGTTTTCCCATATTATGACCGTCCGTATGACGGCAAAAAGACCTTGAATACTGACCTCGGCCTCACTCCGGGCATAGAAGTAGGTCGCTCCACTCCCGCCGAATACAAGAAGAATTTAAGAAAGCTCATCCGCTATCTAGAGGGCGACCGCCAAAAGCTCATTTCCGATATCGAAAAAGAAATGAAGGTAGAGGCTAAATTAAATCATTTTGAGCGCGCTACCGAGCTTCGCAATCAGTATTTTGGCTTAAAGGGCCTAAAGAAAAAAATCGTCTTTTCCGACAAGGAATTTCTTAACATTTCTTCCGACCAAGCCCTCCTAGAATTGCAAAAGATGTTAAGTTTAAGCAACCCTCCACGTCGCATAGAGGGCTACGATATTTCCCACCAGCAGGGAAGTAACGTCGTAGCCAGTATGGTTGTTTTTGTTAATGGCGTTTCTGACCGTTCAGAGTATCGCAAGTTCAAACTTCGCCGTCAGACCAATGATGATGTTAATAATATGCGCGAGATTATTGAACGCCGACTAAAACACCAGGAATGGGATTATCCTAATCTTGTTATTCTTGATGGTGCCGAAGGTCAGGTTAATGCCGTCAAAGATTTGTTAAAAACCGCTAACATCCCAGTCATTGGGCGCGACAAATCTGGCGACCATACCAGGAATGCCTCCGTCCATATTGTCATCCCAGACGATACAGAACCTTCTGGCTTTCGCTCTGTCTTTCTTCCATCCGACTCCCACGTCGCCAAACTAATCGCTCGCATTGATGACGAATCCCACCGTTTTGCTATCACCTACCACCGTCTCCTCCAGAGAAAATCCCTCCTAAAATAATATAATCACTTGTCAAATCCTCCCCATCGTCCTATAATAGAATCAATATGAATATTGGAAGTTTTTTGCAAGCTGTGACTCTCATTTCAGCGATTCTGACCATCCTACTTATTTTAGTGCAACAGCGTGGCGCCTCGCTTGGCGCGGGTTTTGGCGCATCCGGAGAGCTCTATACCGCTCGCCGTGGATTAGACAAATCTCTCTTTAACGCTACCGTAATTTTTGCGGTAGTCTTCGTCGGCTCTATTATAGGACTTCTAATTATCCCAGCATAATATATGGAACAAGGTATCAAAAGCAGTGGGCACAAAATCGTAAGACGCGTTTCTCGTTTTTCTAGACGCGCCGGCGCGGAAGGCAAAGAACACATCCGCGAGAATTTTATTGATCGCATTTCCCATGTCAAGAACGTCCGCTTGCTCATCTTAGAGTGGGCGCTTTTAGTTTTGGCAATTATTATGCTCTCTGTTACGCAATCTTTTCTTTATGCCGAGTCTTACGCTGTTACTACTTTTACTTCTGGTGGCACCTATTCCGAGGCTACACTTGGCCGGGTCAACTCTCTTAATCCTCTCTTTGCTACCACCAGTAGCGAAAAGGCTCTTAGTCGCCTAATGTTCCAGACTCTCACTTCTGTTGATTATTCCGGCCACATCGGTCTTGGCTTGGCTGATTCTATCACTACGGATGATTCTGGACTTGTCTGGACGGTCAAACTTCGCGACGGTCTTAAATGGTCCGACGGCGAGCCTATTACTAATGCTGATGTTATTTATACAGTCGGCGTTATTCAATCCCCTTCGGTTATTACATCTTATTCTTCCAATCTCACCGGTATCACTGTGGCCGACGTTGATGGTAGCCTAGTCTTTACTCTCCCGGCTCCATACTCTAACTTTTCTTCCGCTCTAGAGTTTCCAATTTTACCGTCTCATATCTTGAGCGATGTTTCTCCTAGCCTACTCCTAGAGAACAATTTCTCTTCCACCCCGGTTACTTCCGGCCCATTCACTTATAACGCCTCCCAGTCTATCGGCTCCGCCGGCGAAAAAATCGTCTATCTGACTCCTAACAAGTCCTATTACAAGGGCGCTCCACTCCTAGATAGCTTTGCTGTACACGCCTACCTCACTACGGATGATATTATTACTGCGCTTAACTCTGGCTCCGTTACCGCTTCTGCTGAACTCCTCCCGACCGACGCCGACAAAATCACTTCTACTAGCATTTATGAGAAACAAACCGCGCTCAACTCTGGTGTCTTTATCTTCTTTAATACCGGCTATTCCGCCTTCTCTTCCAAGCCTCTCAGAAAAGCCGTCCAACAGGGAATTGATATGCGTTCTCTCCGCGCTCCAGTTGGCGACGAAGCCGACCTAGATTATCCGCTCCTCTCTACCCAAATTGACATCGAAAAATTCCCAGACCTCCCAGAATACGACCCAGAAACCGCCAAAGAAGAAATCAAAAAACTGAATCTAAATAGCGACGTTCCTATCCGTATCGCTACGGTTGATTCTGGCTATTTCCCAGCTCTCGCCGACAACCTTAAATTCCAGCTAGAAAACCTCGGCCTTACCGTAGAAGTCAACATGATGGCTCCGGGCCAGGATTTCCTCGTTAACGTTATTCGCCCACGTAACTACGATATTCTATTATATGAGATTGAGCTCGGCTCCGATCCGGACCTCTTTGCCTATTACCACGCTTCCCAGGTTACAGAAAACGGCCTTAACCTTTCTAACTATAATAGCGCTATGGCTTCCGACGCCCTGCTCGCCGCTCGTCGCACTATCGACCCTAGCCTACGTAACGCCAAATATTCTGCCTTTTTAAAGACTTGGGTAGAAGACGTTCCCGCCATAGGTATTTATCAAGTTAACCTTTCTTACTTTGTCAATAAGAATGTCCGCAGTTTTTCTGAGGACAACCGCCTCGTCACTGCTACGGACCGGTTTACGGATGTCTCTTTCTGGGCTACAGAAAAAACCTCCAAAAACCGCACTCCATAGGTTTTGCATTTTTGTCTAAGATGTGATAATATATAGATACGTTCTTTTGCGCGCGTGGTGGAATTGGTAGACACGCTACCTTGAGGTGGTAGTGGCCATTTTAGAGCTGTGCTGGTTCAAGTCCAGTCGCGCGCACCAGACTTTCGTATTAGAATCGCCTATCCGGGCGATTTTCTGTTTTTTGCTCGGTCAATAACCGCGCTTCAAACAGAGAAATCACCCGCCTAGGACGATTCTGTCTACGAAATTCCTGTCTTCCTGCTTGACATAAGCTCTTTCACGATATAAACTATAACCAGAATAGTCATATATTATATATAATAGAAAGGATATAAATAATGTCCAAAGTAAAAAGCGTGATTGCAGGACTTGGCGTTATCGCCGGGCTGGGCGTCGCTGTGCTTCCGCTTACGACTTATGCGGATGACGACCCTCCAGCTGTCACCAACCCTAACCAGGTTACCGCCGTTATCGGTGGAGCTATTAGTATGAAACTCATTTCTTCTGGCTCCGGCACTACCGACCCAGATGACGCCCTCATCTGTAACGATCCAGTGCGCCAGTCTTCCGACCCACAGGACCCAGAAGTTCCGTCCTGTACCGGCGAAGACCAATACGCCCGTACTACCTTGAACCCCTCCGCAGAAGACAAGACATCTATGTACACGGATATTTATGTCAGTACTAACAGCCTCGGTGGCTACGTCCTCACCATGACTGATGCCAGCACTACCGACAATGCTCTCCGTATCGACGGTACTAACCACACTATCGCCACGATTAACCGTGAACCTGTCGCAGTTACCTATCCGGGCTGGGCTGTCCGTGTCGACGATGGCGACAGCAACACCGCCAACGACGTCTGGCAAGCTGTCCCACTAAAGGGCGGCACTCCAATAGAAGTTAGGCGCAACATCGCCCCAACTAGCACCACCACGCTAGATCACTCTAGGGTCTTTTACGGCGTCGCCACCGCTTCTGACCAGGTCTCTGGCACTTACCAGAGCACTGTTACTTACACCGCTACTACTTTGCAGTAATATATAATATATATGACTCATAACCGCCCCTCCGGGCGGTTATTTCTATGTGGAAAACTGCTTAAATTTCCATAAAATTTATGCTAAAAAACTATTGACTTTAGCATATGCGCTATAGTACAATAATAATCACAAAGGTCATATAACAAACATTACAAATAGAAAGGAAAATAAATATGTCCAAGTCTACTAAAATTATTGCTGCGCTCGGTGTAGTCGCAGGTCTCGGCGTTGCCGCTTTACCAGCATTCACGTATGCTGCAGAAACTGATGGCGAAGTAGAAATCATGGTTGAAATTCAACCGGCTATTGCCATGACCATCACTGGGAACGAAGATGATGGCACTCACTCCGCTCCTACTTATGTAAAAGTAACTCCAAACGCAGACCAGACTCAAAATCCTCAAAACCCATCTGCTCTAGGTTGGTACGAGTATGACTCAGCTACTAATACATATACGTTGAGCGAAGACACGACGGTTAGCGTTGGCAAGGAGTACATTGTGAAGACTACTTCCCCTTCCTATCACGGAGTTGACAACTTCAATCCAGCAAATCTTGCATCCGGAGAAGAAATTGATGGTCACGAGATTCCAGCCGCAGCCGTAGTAGGTACTTCCTCGAGCTACTGGGCAATGCTTCCAAACACATTGGTCGAAGGTGACATCTCAGATACCTCAGATCCACAAAACAGCTTCGGTTCCATCGTTACCGTTTACACGAACAATGCAACCGGCTACAACCTCTCTGTCAGGGATGCCGACTCTAATACAAACCTGTCTCACGTGACTGACCCTACTCAGTTCATTCCTGCCAGTGGCTCCGCTCTTACTGCTGGTACTGCGGGCTGGAACTACGATGTAACACGTAGCGGACTAGCAGCCATAGAACATCAGGCAATCACCGCCGCAGATGTAGTAATCGATACATTAGCAACGAAGACCACCGATGGACGTACGGCATACGTTGACTACAATGTAGCAACCGCCGGCGATCAAGCAACCGGTATCTACGCGGACACTATTATCTACACCGCAACTACGATTAATAACTAACCTAGTTTAGTAGACCAAAATAAGCCCCTCCCGGGGCTTATTTTGTTCCCAAATTTTCTAGATTTTCTCTCTTGCGCCCAGCCCTCTGCCCGTGTATAATATTACACATAACAAGGAGGTTAATGGCTAAAAATTTCAAACTATTTCTTATCGCTATTCTCGCGGCCGTAACATTCGGGACGTATACTTTTATCTGTAATGACGTCGCTCGCGCAGAAGAGGGACAGAGAAACGCAATTCACTTACAAGTTTCCCCTACCAAGCAGAAAATCTCGCTTGCTCCAGGTTCTTCTTATGTCGGCACCTTTAAGGTCCAGAACGTCGGTGCTGCCGAGTTCAATTATAGTGTCTACGCTACCCCGTATAGCGTGATTAATGAAGATTATAGTCCTAGCTACGAGGGTCTCACTAACTACACCCAGATTGCCGAATGGATTACCTTCGATACAAAGACCGCTACTGGTAAACTCCAGCCTGGCACCTCTGTCGACGTCGCCTATACCGTTAACGTTCCAAAGGACGCTCCTGCCGGTGGCCAATACGCCGCCCTCATGGCCCAGACCGAGGACGGCAACGACACTAACGCCACCGTCGCCGTCGTCCATCGTGTTGGTATGATTCTCTATGCCGCTGTCCCTGGCGACACCCGTGAGACTGGTGAGATTATCAAGAACACCGTTAACACCTTCTACTTTAATCCACCTCTAACCGTCTCCTCCCTCGTCAAGAACACCGGCAACATAGAGCAGACCGCTACCTATAACGTCAAGATTTATCCGCTCTTTTCTAACGAAGCTATCTTCTCTAACGAAGAAAAGCCAGACAAAGAAAAGCAACTAGATATCATCCCGGAGACTAGTCGGTTTAACTCTATCACCTGGGAAGGCGCCCCGCGTATCGGTATCTTCTCCGTAGAACAGACTATCGAATTTGCCGGCCAAGTCTCCACCAACAAGAAACTCGTCCTTATCTGTCCGCTCTGGCTCCTCTTCGTCATCTTTGCAATGCTCTTCTTTATCATCTTCTGGCTCGTTTCTCGTGCTCGCGATCGTAAACGCCAAGCCACTAGAAGTTCTAACAGCGAAAAACACGAAGAAAAGGAGGAATAAATGAAACGATTTTTAGCCATAGCAATTATCGCTCTCGGCTTGATAGTTTCGCCAATCGCCGTCTCTGCCGACGAGCGTGACGAGGTCAATGACGCCATTAACCCTAACTCCCAGCTAGAGATTTCTCCAGTTACCTCTAGTGTCGTACTAAAGGCTGGCACCTCTATCGACTATGCTCTCGTCGTGACTAATCGTGGCGACGAAGAGGTTTCCTTCACCGCCTATGCTAAGCCTTACTCTGTCTTGAACGAAGATTACGACATCGACTTCTCCGAGGATACTCCTCGCACCCAGCTTTCTCGTTGGATTAGCTTTGTCAATCCTGACGGCTCCACCACCAACAAATACGAGGGCAAGGTTCCTGCTGATGGTCAAATCGCTCTAACTTATCGTATTACCGTCCCAGAAGACATCCCAGCCGGTGGCCAATATTCTGCCATCTTTATCCAGGCCGACAACAATAATAATCAATCCGACGTTAGCAGTATTGGCACCGTTACCCGTCTAGGCGCCGTCGTCTATGGTCGCACCAACGGCGACACCGAAGAGCGAGCCGAAATCGCCGAATACGACATCCCAGGCTTCATGTTCTCCGGACCTATTACCGCTACTTCCGTAGTTAGAAACTCCGGCAACACCGACTTTAACGCAGAGTATTCTTTCTCCGTTACCTCTATCACCGGCGCCGAGCTCTTCCGCGAAGAAAAAATCAACGCCGTCCTCCCGGACACCAGTAGAAAGACCAGCTTCGAGTGGAAGAATACTCAGCCTATGGGTATCTTTAATGTCACCTACCGCGTCAAGGCTTCCGACCAAATCAAGGAAGAAACCCGCGTTGTAATTATTCTACCAATCTATATGTTAATCATAGCCATTTTCATATTGACTTTGTTAATTATATGGATTATAATCCTAATTAGGAAGCGTAGAGAGCGCAAATCCAGGCTCGTCGTCTAGCGAGGACGGCTACAGCCACAGATTTGCAACTGCGAGAACTCTCTACAAAGCCAAAACAAAAAATAAAATAATAAAAAGAGAGTGTAGAGTATGCATATAGCAAAAAAGCAATTGCTAGGGCTTGGTGGTCTGGCTGTTGTCGCAGCCATGACCGCTTTTGCATGTACCCTTCCAACTGGCGCCGTCCCCGTCAAAGGGAACGTCGAAATTACAGTAGAAGTGTACGATAACGATTCTGTCACCAGAATCGATAGGCCTCTAGATGGTGATGTCTTTACGGGTCCAAACATCACCTTCCAAGAGACACATAGTCACGCCAAAATAGTCCAATACTATTTGGCAAAATACAATACTGACGGTACAAAAGAGTGGGAGAAAGAGCTAACCGAGTACCGTGTAACTGGTGATGATGTCAGTGGCCACACTGAATTCATTCTTGATATGGATGAGAACGGTGGTCCAGGCAAATATCACTTCATCTCCAGACTCACCGCTCCGCTCGGTCCCCCAGACGAAGACGTTGTGGAGTTCGTCTACGCCTCAATCTCTGCCGACGAGCACGATGTTTCTACTCCAGCAGGTAAAGTTGACTTTAGAGTTGACTACACTGCAGGCGTAAAATCATTAGCTTACAGGGTCTACGACAAGGATAACAATCCTGTTACGGATCAATTCATTGCCAACACTGACGACCCGGAAAACGGTGGCTATATGGATCTTAGCATTGATTTGACTGATTACAATCTCAAATCCGGTGACTATACAATCTATATCGTTGGTTACTCTGGCCTAGACGGTACTGGTGAAGTTGCTGGCACAGCCCTGCTAACGTTCACCTATACCGCACCAGATTCACCGGATGTGCCAAACACTGGTTCTATCTTGTCCGCGCTTAATATTTCTCGTGCAGACTTCCTGATTACCGGCATCATTGGCTTTACCGCTATCAGTGTCGTTGCACTATTCGTTGTTGCACGCACCAAGAAGTGTAGAAAATAATCATACACCCTAAGAGTTTGTTTTTGGCTAATCTTATGAGTGGGCGCTAACTGCGAGGGCGCCCACTTTTATGCTTTTCTTTTTCATAAAACCGTGCTATAATAATAACTGTTATGGGCGGATAGCTCAGTTGGCTAGAGCGTCTCTTTGACGTAGAGAAGGTCGGGGATTCGAATTCCTCTTCGCCCACCATAAAAATGAACCCGAAGGGTTTATTTTTTTGTGGCGGAGAGGAATACCCTCTTTCCTCTTCGCCCACCATAAAAATGAACCCGCGAGGGCTCTTTTTTATCTCTCTTTCATGCTATAATAACCATAAGGAGAATAATAAATGCAAGAAATCCAAAAGAAAATTAATATTTTTATTAACACTTCAATTTTTGTCTCTTTGGCGTTTGGTGTGCTTGGTGCTATGTTTCTCATCATGCCAAGCTTGTCGCTTGATTTAGTGCGCTGGGCTATCGCTATTGGCGCGCTCGCTACCGGTGCGTATTTGGTCCTCTCCGATCTTGGTCGACGCCGTGCCACGCCATACTTTTCTACCAGCTTTGCTGGCATTGTATTATTAATCCTCGGCCTCGTCTTTGCTATACACCCGGGCGTAATGAACGTCTTTCCAATCGTCCTAGGTTCTATCTTTATCGTCCACGCTTTTACTTCTGGTCGCCTCACCTTGGCGCTTCGTGGCACTCCTGCCGGCACCTACGCCATGATTACTAGCATCCTCTCCATCGTCTGTGGCGTCTTACTTATTACTAATCCTTGGGGTGGCAATATTTCCATGATGATTTTTGCCGGTATCATGATGATTGTCTATGCTATCTCTACCGTCGTCGATATGTGTGTCTTAAAGAAGAACATCAAAGGCCTCGCCAAGCAACTTAAGAAATACCTAGGTAGCACCAAATAAAATGCTTTCCAAACTCAAGTACTTGTGATATAATAAACAGGTACTTGATTCCTGGGTCGGTAGCTCAGCAGGTTAGAGCACGGGCCTTTTAAGCCCGGTGTCGAGGGTTCGAGCCCCTCCCGACTCACCAATTTCACATCATCAAAAAAGACCCCGTAGGGTCTCTTTTAATTTTTTATTTATTCGTTACAGGACTCTGTGCATCCTCCCGCGTCTTTCACCACCTGCATATAGGAGATTAATCTAGTTTTGAGATCATTTACTCTAGCCTCGGTCCAATAATTAGCTGGATCGGATTCTCCGGCGGTATATTTAGACGACTCTAGGTCGTTGCCGATAATTTTCCCGTCCACGACAAACGTTACATTTGGCACATAAATCCTACGTTGCCCCTCATCGCTAAACTGTAGATAAGAAGACAAAATAGAAACTAGCTTCTGATATAGCTCGGTATTATCCTTGCGGTCCTGTTCAATGTTATAATAATAAATTTTGTCTAGGCCAACTTCCTGCGCTGCCTCGTTCATATAGCCAACATAAGCTTGGCACCATGGGCAGGATGGGAACCCAAGGTAAACTACACCCGTACCGTGCTCTAGGATATCCACGATTTCTTCGCCTGTGCGATAAACAAATGGATTTTTGTCCGACACGCTAGAATATTCATTCGCAAACCGTACCGAATCAACCCTGCTATTATTGCCCATCACAGTATAAATAATCAAGAAACTTGCTACAATTAGCCCGGCCACACCTAGGATAATCAGCGCAATCAAGCATAGTGGTTTATTTGGCGGAGCGATTTTTTTGCCCCCTTTTCTAGTAGGTTTGGTGGTTGATTTTTTGGTGACTTTAGAATTCTTAGTGCTCATGCTTTTATTATAACATGATATAATAAGATAGATGGAAAATAACGATTTCTACAAGAGTTTTATGTCAGGAGTAAAAAACGGCGTGCCGTCTATTAGCTCAGCCAAAGAAGCTCGCGCTGACAAAAACAAGGCCATTATCTGGGTGCTTGTTGGGCTGGCGCTACTACTTCTTGTCGTTATTGGTATCGTCGCCCTAGTCGCCAACAATTCTTCCACTACTATTACCGATAGCGAAGAAGATTCCATGGATGCCGAAGTTTCCGACGAAGAGGTCGGAGAAAGCCCGGCCGGCGAGTCGATTTATTATAGCGCCTCCGGCAAGGTAATTTCCCTTAGAATGGGCTGTAAGAATAACAACAAAGAATACCAGTTCTATAAGGACAATACTTACGAAATCTATTCCCCGTCTAAAAATGAGCCAATAGAAATCGGCACATACAAAGTCAATAGTGGCGCTATTATGCTCACTATCGCATATGGTGCGGATAGGACAGTCAACCTAACTGATTCTAATCTACTGATGGACGGAGCTTTAACTCTGGAGTGCGAACAATATGAAGATTATTAAATTTAGGACGGTTTTAGTTTTACTTCTTGCTATTGTTTTTGTTTCTCTAATCCCTAGCACCAAAGCTTTTGGCGCCAAAAAATACAACTGGGCAGAAGAAAAGGCTGACTCCTGGAAAATAGAAACCCTAGATACTAGCCAGATTTCCGCCACTGCTAGATATACCCCCGCCAAGAAATACGGCAAGGGTACTACCCATATTCCAGAGGGCTATTATGTCCAGGGTGGTACCGTGACAGAACAATATTACGTCTTCTCCGTGTATAAGAATGATAATTCTAAGAACTATATTTATATTGCCAACCGTAGCGACGGCAAGATTATCAAGACCATTAGCGGTAACTGGGGCCACATGAACTCGTTTTATTATGATTGGGGTTCTGGTCAGGTTAGAATCCTCAATATGAAAAACGGCAAAAAACAGTCTGCTAGTAAGGACGGCTGTCTAGACCTCGCTACGCTCAAGATGAGAAAAGATGGCGACTGCGCTAGTAAGCGTCCTCCGGACTACGGCGTTAAAGGTCTTACCGGTCAGGGCGAAGCCCAGGCCGACGGTTATGTCTATGTATTGGGCTGGGACGGTGGCGCAGAACTCCACCCTAACCAGACTTATGCCTGGCAGAGAAATGACAACATTATCTTTGTCTACGAGAAGGGAACCAAGAAACTCATCAAATCCTTCTATATTCCAAAAGGCGTAGTTAATGGCGAGGTAGAAGATATCTCTATTGACGGCAACGGCGACGTCTATCTATTTTATGCTCAACTCCACAAGGATGCCGGCAAACAGGGCGCCGCCTTCTACAAAATCCCCGCTAGCGTTATTGGCACTACTAAGGATCATAACGCCCCTGGCTACGGCGGAGATTCGTCTCTAGCCCCCGAAGAGGTCCCTACCGAAGAGCAGAAAAATAGCAAGAAATGTAGCACGTCCGTCCTTAGCGACGCATATTGCGATACTGGTGGCTCTGGCCCAGGTGGCGACATGAGTAGCATTAACGGTATTTTACAACTCGTTGTTACTATTCTCTCTGGTGGCGTCGGTATTGGCGGAACTATTGGTATTGTCTGGTCCGGAATTATTATTATGACTTCTAGGGATAACTCCGCGCGCCTTGCCCTCGGCAAGAAGCGCCTCCTAGAAATCATCGTTGGCCTCGCACTCTATGCTGTCGCCGCCGGCATGATTCTGTGGCTCATTCCAGGATAGCTCTGGACTTTTATCTAGAAATATGATAAAATAGCAAGGTTATGAATCCAGAAAAAATCAGAAACGTTGCAATTATTGCGCACGTCGACCACGGCAAAACTACCCTTGTTGACGGGCTTCTTAAACAGTCCCACACTTTTCGTGATAATCAGGCCGAGATGTCCCAGACCCTCATCATGGACAGCATGGACCAGGAACACGAGCGGGGAATCACCATTACCGCCAAACAAACCGCAGTGTTTTATGATGGATACAAGATTAACATTATTGATACCCCGGGCCACGCTGATTTTTCTGGCGAAGTAGAGCGTACACTTAATATGGCGGACGGCGTTCTCCTTATTGTTGATGCCCAAGAAGGCCCAATGCCCCAGACTAAGTTTGTCCTCCAAAAAGCTCTTGGCCTCCACTTGAAGCCCGTTGTTATTATTAACAAAATCGACAAACCTGCTGCTCGTATCGACGAGGTTAAGGACGAAATTTCTGACCTCTTCCTAGAGCTCGCTACCGACGAATCCCAGCTAAACTACCCTATTTATTATGCTGTTGCGCGTGACGGTCGCGCCGGTAAAACTACCGACCTAGACGACGATCTCCACGTGATTTTTGACTCTATCATTAATGATATTCCAGCCCCAAAGATTGACGACAACGAAGGCGCTGGCGCCCAGCTTCTTATCTCTGCCCTCGCCGCTGATAATTACCTCGGCAAATACGCCATTGGTAAGATTTTCCGTGGCAAACTAAAAAAAGGCCAGACTGTTAAGCTACTACAAACTTCTGGCGACAAAAATGCCAAAATCGAAAAAATCTTCACCTATCGTGGTCTTGGCAAAGAAGAAGCCGAAGAAGCTATCGCCGGCGACATTGTCGCTCTTACCGGTATCCCAGAAGCCAACATCGGCGATACCGTTGCTACCGGCGACAATCCCGAGGCTCTCCCTACTATCGAGCTAGAACCACCTACGCTCTCTATCTACATCGGCCCAAACACCTCCCCACTAAAGGGCAAAGAAGGCGAATTTACTACTTCTCGCCAAATCGCCGAGCGTCTAGAGCGTGAGCTAGAAACTAATATTGCTTTGAAAATTCAGCCAGACGGCCTCGGCTACAAAGTTTCTGGCCGTGGCGAACTCCACCTCTCCGTCCTTATCGAGACTATGCGTCGCGAAGGTTACGAGCTAGAAGCCGGTCGCCCAGAAGTAGTCTACAAAGAAGAAAATGGCGAAAAACTAGAGCCAGTAGAAGATTTAACCATCGAAGTAGATTCCGAATTTGTTGGTGCCGTCTCCCAGGAAATGGGCATCCGCCGTGCCGAGCTAAAGTCCCAAGAGCTTACCAGCACCGGTAGCACCCGCTTTACTTACGAAATCACTACCGCCGCACTAATCGGCCTTAGAAATAATCTCCTCACTGCTACTAAAGGCACCGTCATTATGTCTAGTATCCCACACGGCTACAAACCTGTCGACGCTAAATACAAGCCAGAAAGAAACGGCGCACTCATCTCCTTCGAATCTGGTGTTTCTACGGCTTATGCTCTTGACTCTGCCCAGGCTCGCGGTATTCTCTATATCCCGCCCCAGGTTCCAGTTTATCAGGGTATGATCGTAGGTCTTTCCAACAAAAAAGACGACCTCGACATTAACATCTGCAAAGAAAAACAGCTTACTAATATGCGTACTCACGCTAGTGATGGTGCTATCCAGCTCACCCCATACACCCAGCTGTCCCTAGAGCAATGTCTAGATTTCTTGCTAGACGACGAGCTCCTAGAAGTCACTCCAAAATCTTTGCGTCTGCGCAAGCGTCAGTTAGACCCTATCAAGCGCAAGCGCGAAAACCGTTCCTAATCTCTAGTTCTAGGCAGATTGTGATTTTCTACTCTTATTCTTTACAATTAGATAAATTACAAAGATAACCAGACATGCTAGTACTACGAGTAGCCAGAATGGGCAGATAATTACTACTTTACTGACGGAAGAATGCTCGTCTAAGAAATCAATCGTCTGTTCTATTCTATAAATGCCAATGATAGGTGCGCTGTCCCATGTGAAATTGTTGGCACGCTTCGTTCCAGGCAGGACATCTGCTTTTTTACGGCCATCTTCATTGTCAAAAACTGGGACATCGGAGAACAGTGGCATGACCTTGAATTTATAATATGCGGTTGCCTCAACGTTACCCGTGTTTTCTACCAATGAAGCCGCAGTGATCGGAGAAGAAAGCGTAAAGCCAGGCACACTGTTGCTGATGATTTTACCTTCCTCGCGGGTGTCGCCATCCACCTTTGCATAGAATACCATTCCTACACGGTTCACAACTTGCAAATTAGCATCAGATTCGTTACCATCGTCAGTCTGTGCGAAGATAGTGGCATATTGGCCACCGGCAGGTACATCATAAGGTACATCTACTGTGAAGAATACTTCTTGAGTTTCACCCGGATCGATAGTGTTTCCTTGGGTTGACTCATCAAAAGTAATCCAATCAGCTATCTGAGTGTAGTTATTTCTAACGTCGTATTTTGCAGCATACTTTTCATCAACCACCCAATATGGCGAAACATCAACAGAATAAGAAAAACTTTCTTTTCCGATATTCATCACTTCAAAACTGCCAGTATAGCTATCGCCAGGATTCAGCGTTACACGCTGCTTGGTTGGCGAAATCTGCAATGATATTGGATTATCAGTAGCACTAACAGGCGCGTTTCCCATAATAAAACTAATTCCAGTGATCGACAGAACGGTCGCTAATGCAAACAAAAACCTCGTCGTTATTTTACGTATCATAAACCTCCTTTTACTAAGTCCAATTGTAGCAAAACAGCTAGACGCGGTCAAGAACAAATCAAAAACCGTTCAAAAATCGTTACCTCTACCCCTGTTTCTTGTGGAAAACTATTATGTTTTTATAAAAAAGTCCAAAAAAGTTATTGACATTGTTTCGCTTATGGTTTACTATAAGAATAACCAAAAGGTCATAAAAACAAAAAAACCATTGGGTACAAAAAACAAAAAACAGAAAACAAAGGAGTGTAGGAAATGAAAACAAACAAAGCATTTTTAGGTCTTGGTGTAGTTGCAGCGCTTGGCGTTATTGCTCTACCAGCAATGTCTCGTGCTACATCAGTATCCGGTGAAGTTGAACTTACCGTCGAGGTTGGTTCCGCTATTGCTATGGATATCATCAGTAACGGTGACGGTGGCACATCTGGCTATACCGGTGGTAACGTCGAGGAATTCGGCTTGACCGCAGTGGCTGGCCCATCCTCTGCCAAAGCAGTGCTTAAACCAAATCAGGTAAACACTAGCATGAACTCTAGAATCACTGTCTATACCAACGCTTCCAGCTACGACCTCTCAGTCGCCCCTAAGACCCCAAGCGTAACAGCTCTCATCAGCGAAGGCGGCGCATCTATCCCAGCTATTGACGATCCTGCTGGAGCAACATTGGTAGCTGGTACGGCTGCATGGGGCTACAATCTTGATGGTGGTGACACCTTCAAGGGTCTAGCTAACGGCGATACTACCCTTATCGAAGACCAAGCTATCAGTGGCACAACTACGACTGTAACTTACGGTGTAGCAACTGCTAACAACCAACCTCAGGGCGTATACAAGAATACCTTGGTATACACCGCAACCGCTAATGACTAATTAGTACAAAAACTCCCCCTTTCCGCTTTCCTTTCTTAGGAAAGGGGGACAAAGACCTTAATCTTGTGATCCTTTCTATTAAACTCCCCCTCCTGGACAGGGGGGAGTTTTTTGCGTGCTATAATAATTTATATGTATTTGATAGATTCTCATTGCCATATTCATGATAGAAGTTGTTATAATCATGCGCTTTCTCGTCAACAAATTGGCAGGAAATTACTAAAAGGATATCCAGATTTCCCGCACGAGCCAGATGATTTTATCCCAGAAAAGATTATCGTCCGTGCCCACGATGCTGGCATCAAGAAGATGATTTGCATCGGCACCTCGCACGAGGACTCGCTAAATGCTCGCGACTTCGCCGAAAAGTACCACGCCGACGGTGTCTTCTGGTCCTACGGTATCCACCCCGACGAAGCGAGCGAGTTGCAAAGTCCTTTCGGCAAACGTCTAGCGACAACGGGAGCGTCTGCGCAAGCTTCGCCCGTAACGACGGGCCGAAGCGAAGCGCGTTTGCCGAAAGGAACTTTGAACTCGCTCGCTCCCGCTCTGGTTGCTATCGGCGAAGTCGGCCTAGACTACCATAACGACGCCAACCGCCCTGCCCAGCAAAAGCTCTTCGAGCGCATGCTCCAGCTTGCACTAGATTACGACCTCCCCTTAATTTTCCACGTCCGCGAAGCTTTTGACGACTTTTTTGCGATGTTAGACAACTTCCCGTCCGCTCGTGGCGTTGTCCATTCTTTTTCTGATAACAGGGAAAATCTAATAAAATCTCTAGATCACGGATTCTATATTGGCGTGAACGGCCTCTCTACCTTCGCACCAGAGCTCCCTATTGCCGATATCCCTTTGGACCGTATTTTACTAGAAACCGACGCCCCCTTCTTGACACCAGCACCGTTTCGTGGTACTATTAATGAGCCGGCCCGAATCAGAGAGATTTGTGCCCATGTATCAAAGCTTAAGGGAGAATCCGAGGCGGATATTGCCAGGATTACAACAAAAAATGCAGAACAATTATTCCACATCTAATATCCCATCTTTTGGTCGTAATGACTATGCTTTTGATACTCTTGATTTAGAGCTCTATCACGAACTCAGCGAAATTTCTGAGGAGATTGGAAAATGCCGAAGTTCACAACTAAACTAACCAAACGCCGTATTTTTGCCAATTCCGGCAAACATCTAAAATTATCCGAGGCGGACCTCATTAATGCCGAATCCCGTCTGGGTGCTAGCCTTTTTGGCCCTATTCCAGCTGGCCACAGGCGTGAATTTTTCCGCTATCGCCACAATATTTGGATTTATCACGAAAACTGGCGCGACCAGAAGAATAAGCGCAAAGAAATGACTATCACCTATTCCGTTAGAGAAAACGGCGTCTATAAATGCCCTCTTGGTGGGGATTACGTTAAGATTAAAGGCGCAGAGCTAGAAAACTTCAAAAAAGCCACTCGCGCCTATCTTAGATTAGTTAAATCCCAACTCTATCACAAGGCATAAAAATACCCCCGGATTTCTCCGGGGGTTTGTTAAGGGGTGTCGGTTATTTAGAGGATGTGTACCCTTAACTTTCTTCTTTATATGCATTTTTCTTGCATACGCTTACTACTGAGGACACCGTAGTCCTCTTGCCGTCATAGGTATAATAATATACATATTTCTTAGAAGTCATGCGTTTTGCACGAATTCTGACGGGCTTTTTGAACTGTTTATCAGGGCTTTCAAGATAGCAATCCAGGATACATTCCTTTTTGGTGCTCTTCATCTTTTCTGCTCTACTGATTTCCCAGCCATACTTAGCGATTTTCTTGTTCAGTTTTTCTGCTCTGTTCACTGCGTTATTATAAGTCTGCTCCTTAGCAGAAACTTTTTTCTTGGTAGTTTCAGTCTTTTTACTGGGCTCCGTGACAGTGATAGCCTGTACTTTTACAGGGGTAAAAGCGCAAACAACTGCTAGTGTTAACAGTAACAAGATAGATTTTTTAATTCTCTTCATATGGCATACCCTCCTTTGCCGAAACGAGATACTTTGCTTAGTTATCAACACATCCTCTAGTCGCTAACTATACCTTCATTATACCACAGATTGCCTAAAAAGTCAATATATTTATGCTAAAACAGATATATGGTATAATAACCCCTATGAATGCAAGTGAAATCCGTCAAAAATTTTTAGAATTCCAAGAAAAGCGTGGCCACAAAGCCATCGCTCCGGCCCCTCTAGTCTTGGAAAATGATCCTACTACCCTGTTTACTGGCTCCGGTATGCAACCGCTTTTGCCATACCTACTTGGCCAGCCCCACCCTGACGGCACTCGTCTTACGGATTCCCAGCCTTCTCTCCGCCTACAAGATATAGAGGACGTTGGCGACCCTCGCCACACTACTGTTTTTGAAATGCTTGGCAACTGGTCTCTAGGCGATTATTTTAAGAAAGAACAAATCCCGGCCTTTTTTGAGTTTCTAACAGAGGTTGTTGGCCTCGATCCACAAAAAATTTACGTCACTTGCTTTATTGGTAATGAAAAATACGGTATCCCAAAAGACACCGAATCCGCCGAGATTTGGCAACAAGTCTTCAAAAAAGCCGGCGTAGATGCCAAAATCGCCGAAATTGGCAGCGCCTCCGAGGGCGGCAAACGCGGTATCAAACCTGGCGAGCATATCTTCTTCTATGACGACAAAGAAAACTGGTGGAGTAGAGGTGGCGGTATAGAATCCACCCCTGTTGGAGACCCCTGTGGCCCGGATTCCGAGGTCTTTTATGACTTTGGCGAGGACAAACAAGACATAGAGAAATACGGCCAGTCCCACCCTGCCTCTGACGGCGCCCGTTTTATGGAAATCGGCAACCAAGTCTTTATGCAATACAAGCGCAATGCCGACGGTACTTTTTCCGAGCTAGAGAAGAAAAACGTCGACTTTGGTGGTGGATTGGAGCGTATTACCGCAGCTAGCATTAATAGCTTTGATGTCTTTAAGATTAGCCTACTTAAGCCTATTATTGACAAACTAGAAGAAATTTCCGGCAAAAGCTATGACAACAACACCGACGAAATGCGCATTATCGCCGATCATCTCCGTGGCGCCTATCTGTTGACCGCCCAGGGTCTCGCCCCATCCAATAAACAACAGGGGTACGCCCTCCGTCGTCTGATTCGTCGCGCCGTCTTAAAGGCGCTCGACCTCGGTATCGCCCAGGATTTTATCCCAGAAATCATTCCAATTATCGCCGAGAATTATAGAGACCTACCAGATAGCATTCTCACTCACCGCGACTCCGCCGTTTCCGCTCTAGAGAAAGAAGAGCGCGCCTTCCGCCAGACCTTGAGCAAAGGTCTAAAAGAGATGCATAAGATGGTAAAATTAGATACCGACGGCATCCTAACAGGTGTGGACTTGTTTAAGCTCCAAGACACCTACGGTTTTCCATTCGAGGTTTCCGTCGAAGAAGCCTATCGTCAGGGAATTGAACTATCCAAGAATTACAAAGATGAGTTTGACAAAGCCCTAGAAGAACAACGCCAGCGTAGCAAAACCGCGTCAAAAGGCATGTTCAAAGGTGGCCTAGAAGACCACGGCGAGATGAGCACCAAATATCACACTGCTACCCACCTTACCTTCTCCGCGCTTAGAAAAGTCCTAGGCGACGACATTCACCAACAGGGAAGTAATATCACCCCAGAGCGCATGCGTCTTGATTTTAACTTCGACCGTAAACTCACCCCAGAGGAAAAGCAAGCCGTCGAAGACCAGGTTAACGAGTGGATTTCTCAGGATCTCCCTGTTACATTTGATACTTTTGACAAAGCTTACGCGCGCGACACGCTCCACGCCGAAGGTATGTTCTGGGACAAATATGACGACCAGGTAAAGGTCTACACCATTGGCGACTTCGACGCCCCTGTTTCTCGCGAAATTTGTGGCGGTCCACACGTAGAGCACACCGGCGTCCTTGGTCATTTCAAGCTAAAAAAAGAAGAATCCAGCTCTGCGGGCGTCCGTCGCATCAAAGCAATTCTAGAATAATCACATAAGAGGAGGTAGCATGGAAAGATTATTAGCGTATTTTAACCCCAAAAATTACAATTTAACCCTAAATATCAACAAAAAAACGCGTAAATGCTATGCTACCGCTATTATTACCGGTGCCCCGGTTGGGCCCCAGGTTAAATTTCACGCCAAAAACCTCAAAATCACCTCTATCACGGACGAAAACGACGAAAATTTGGATTTTTCCGTCGAAAACGACGAAATTATCGTTGTTCCAGCCAAAAAATACACTATTAAATACTCTTTCTATCTAAATACTAATATGCAGGGGGCCTACCTCTCTAGCTATGATTACAACGGCGAGAAGGAATACCTTGTTTCTACCCAGTTTGAGAGCCATTATGCTCGTGAATGTTTCCCCTGTATAGATGAGCCTGGCGCTAAAGCCACTTTTGACCTAAAGATTATCACCCCTGATACAGAAGACACCATTATCTCTAATATGCCAGCAAAAACAGAGAGAATCGTAGAGTACGAATCTGTTAATCCAGACGCCGACCCGACCAAAGGCGTTTCTCTGAATACTAAAGTCAAGAAAAAAATCGTCGAATTTGAGACCACTCCAAAGATGTCTACCTATCTTCTAGCTTTCTGTCTTGGTCGTTTCCACAAAAAGTCCAAAACTAACGCCCACGGAGTCAAAATCACCTCTTACTGCGCCTTAAATCAAGACCCAAAGACCTTGACTTTTGCTACAGAAATTGCGTCCGATTCTCTAGATTATTATGATGACAAATTTGGCATTAAATACCCTCTGCCAAAGCTAGATCAGGTCGCTATCCCCGATTTTGAGGCTGGCGCCATGGAAAACTGGGGCCTAGTTACCTATCGCGAGTCCTGCATGCTGGTTAGCCCAGACGATTCCAAGACCACCAAAGAATACATTTCTACTGTGATTGCACACGAACTTTCTCACCAATGGTTTGGTAATCTCGTTACTATGGAATGGTGGAATAACCTCTGGCTGAATGAGAGCTTTGCTAACATGATGGAATATGTCTGTATTGACGCTATCCGCCCGAGCTACCATATCTGGGAATATTTCTTTACGGGTGAATGTCGCATGGCCTTAATGCGCGACGCTCTGCCGGGTGTCCAGGCCGTCCAACAAGAAGTAACCGACCCAGCAGAGATCGCCACGCTCTTTGACGGCGCTATTGTCTATGCCAAGGGTGCTCATCTGATGTTTATGCTCCTCCGCCTCATGGGCGAAAAGCCGTTCTTTGACGGCCTAAAAGATTATTTCAAGGAGCATAAATACGGCAATACCACCGGAAATGACCTCTGGCTAGCCCTCCAGAAATATGCTGATTTTGACGTTAAAGACTTTATGGACGCTTGGATTACCCAGCCAGGCTTCCCGGTTATTACCGATGGTAACCAACAAAGATTCTTGCTCTCTGGTGCTACCGATGATACCGTGTGGCCGCTCCCGCGCATTACTGACGATATGTCCGGACACTATATTATTAACCTCTCTGGCGAGGAATTTGCCGAAAAAATCGCAGGATTTAACGGCCTAACAGAGGAGCAAAAGATTCGCTTGCTTATAGACCGCTCTATGCTGTCCAAAACCTCTCTAGTTTCTACCGCTACCCATTTTGATTTATTACCAAAGTTTAGGAAAGAGACTAATTACGTTATCTGGAACCCAGTTCTAGCCTTAATTTCCGACCTTAAACTGTTTTTCACTCCTGATGACGCCGATTTTCCTAAATTCCAACAATTCGTAGCTACGCTAATCGACTATAATCTAGAAAAACTCGGCCTCACGCCTAACGATGGCGAAGACGATAATAAGACTAAACTCCGTCAGGTCGTTACCGGGCTCGCTCTCTACTCTGGCAATAAAGAGGTTATTAAGAAACTTGCTAACAAATACAATGACGACGCCACCAAAATTCACCCAGAGATGCGCGCCTCTGTACTCCTAGCCAAGCTCCGCTCCGAGCCAGATATGTTTGATACTTATCTTAAAAAATACCAGTCAACTGCTGACCCTAACATAAAAGACGACTATCTTTCTGCGCTTACAGATGATAGAACTCATATTGACGAGCTGATTAATCTGTTAGGAGAGCACGAAATCGTCCGTCCACAGGATCATCTCTATCTGTTTGTGGACCTCATTAGGAACCACAAGACGCGTGAAAAGGCTATGGATTGGCTCTACGATAACTGGAATGACGTCGTAGAAATGACTGGAGAGAAATCTCTAGAGGACTACCCAAGGCTCCTCGCTACCGCTATCCGCACTACAGAGGAAGCCAAGAGATTTGAGGATTTCTTTACTCCTCTGGCAGAAAACCCAGTTTTGACCCGTACTATCTCTGTTGCAAAGGCTGATATTGACGCTAGATTACGCCTTCTTTCTATGGACTACAAAGACGTCCATACGCATTTATTAGAAATTGAGTAAAAATCTTGAAAAAAAGTCTTGCGTTTTTAGGATGGATGCGATATAATAGGGGACAGTTAAACAAGAAACTGATGTTTCCTCTGTCAAAAAAGTCGGAAAACTAATGCGAGGTAGTTTTCTTTAGCCCAAGCATAAAAGTGGCCTAGAACTTACTTTGCACTTAAATTTCCAGTTAACAATTTGTGACAACGATGAAATTGTAGACGACATGACAGCAATCGAACATCGGTTGCTAGTTAAGTCAATGCATAAAAAGGTTACTAAGGGCACTGATAGTGGATGCCTTGACAATCAATACCGATGAAGGACGTAGAACTCTGCGATAAGTCTCGGGTAGCTGAGAGCAAGCTTTTATCCGGGAATCTCCGAATGGGGCAACCTAATAC
>JAGCAJ010000001.1 GCA_017652765.1 Candidatus Saccharimonadota bacterium
AAAGGAGTATTCGTATTCATACCTTAATCATAACAGTCTGGAGGTCGATTAAACAAAAAAGCACCCTCATCATACCAACAACCCCTCCACGAGGGAAGGGTTATTAGTTTTCACTGTTGATTGTCTACAGAGTATGTCTGATACTTCACAGACACCTCCATTATACCAACAACCCCTCGCCGAAGCAAGGGGTTATTAGCTTTCTACACGAAAATAATCTGCATGTCTATTATACTATTACTTGCAAGGTTTGGCCATAGGTTTCCTTTCTATTTCTTCTTCTTCTCTTTCCAACCAGAGGCGTAGATAGCTTTAGCCTGAGCCTCTGCTTGCGCTTTAGTGGGATAAACTTTCCCAGTCTTTCCCCATTGATAACCTGATTTATTCTTATGGATAGGCATATTTCTCCTTAAATTAAGCTGGTAAAGTTCCCGGATAGGCGCTGAGAGCTTTTAGCCTGTCGCCTAGCGTTGACCAATAAGTATCGGCTTGATAGGTAGCGAGAAGCGCATCTGGGACATAAACAGTAGTATATGAGTCTGGAAATAGGGTAGAAGCATTAGTAGTAATCGGCAACATAGCGTCAGTCTTTTCTATCGTAACGTAACACGGTCGATAGGTAGCGCTGTTCGGCGGCGAAACTATCGCGTTTGTCGCAGGAATGCCTCCTGCGGGGAACTTGTCGCCAAACCTGATAGTTGTAGGTTTAAAAATCGCAGAACTAAACATACCGTTCATATTAGTTGCCGACGAAAAATCCATCTCTCGTAAATCGTAATAAAAGATAGACCAACAACTACTGAACATACTTGTAAATACTGTTATATTCCCCGAAGCACTATTTAGCCAAGCCATAGGCAATTTTTTAAGGAGTTTACAGCCAGAGAACATAGTAGAAAAACGCTTCCCTGTGTCGAAAGTCAAACCGCTTAACTCAACTTCTTCGAGAGACGCGCAGTTGGCAAATAGGTTTTCTGCCCCGTTGTTGTTAGGTAGCGCAACGTCTGTTAATTTTGCCTTGTAGAGATTGACGCGCCCGTTAAACGTATTACTTGCCAACCGACCGTTCTTCAATTCTGCTTCTATCAAAGCATAACCTTGTGCATACGCGTTAGAACTATAGAAACTTAAATGATTTGCTCCGGGTAGATTTGCTCTGTATTTCCTTATCAGCCCAATGCTTTGCCAAGTTCCGCTTCCGAACCCCGTAAATGAATCCGTGGTATAAATCTTAGCGATTAGTTGTTTCCTCCCCCCGGCGGTTGTAACGAACTTCGAGGCTGGAATATAGGTTGTCCAGCCGGCGGTAGAGTTCAACTCTGGAATAGTGGCGTCTTGGACGAATTGCCCTCCGGAGGACGTGCCAAAAGCACAAACTATACCGTTTCCAGACAACTGCCCGGGCGTAAAATAAACGTCGTCTATTGCGTCGGGCTGAATATCAAGGAGGAGATAGCACTCTTTTTCGGCAGGAGTCGGAAGTTCTAGGTCTTCACTAGGAACTGGCGTAGGCCCGCCTTGGTTTACGATTGTCAAAGGATTTTTGATTAACATATTTTTTCTCCTTGTGTTATTTTTTTCCAGTGGTATCCACCCGATGTGGCGCTAAAACCTCCTACGCAATTATGAATAGCAGTTCTCAATATCCCCGTTTTCCTAGCAGCCTCTGCGACACTATTGTAGACCACTCCCGTTTCAACACACAACACAGAAACTGCCAAAGGACTGTTTTTGTGTTGGTGCAATACGCGGATGGAATGTGCTATATTTTCTGCATAAGTGCACCACTCTAAGTTGTCAACAGCGTTATTCCACTTATCTCCGTCGATATGGTTCACGCATGGTTTGTTCTGGGGATTGGGAATGAAAGCTTCTGCGACAAGACGATGGACTAACGCGTTTTTATGTTCCCCAAATCTAGCTAGTAAGACAGCCCGATATCCGTTCGCGACATTTCCAAATTGACGAATCGTCCCTTTCTTTCTTGTCCCGTTTCTGGGCAGGCTTCTTACTCTGCCCAGATTGCTCACTTCATACAGCCCCTCAAAACCAACTACGGGCTTCCAATCCTCTACTGCCATACTATAAGTTCCTTATGTTAAGTTTTAGCGAAACAGAAGCGTCGGGTTGACCGATAGAGTAGATTGTTACGGATTGTCCTGAGACCGCCCCAATAGCGAATCCATAAGTTCCAAAAAGTACTGGCTGGTCGTTCAAAAGTTCCACTATGCCGGTGCTAGCGTTAATAGTTGCGGTAGCCGTAACCGTGGCGGAGTAGTCATACGGGTCGGAGGCGGAGAGAGCAGACCAAGAGGAGATGGTGAGGGTTTCTGTGGTGCCAACTGTCTGTCCTACCGTGGCGGCATCGTGTTCGGATTGACCTGGGTAAACGCCGGTTAAGAGACGGTAGTTAGAGGAGTTGTAGCCGTAAGAGGTGTTAGTAGAACCAATGTCCATCTGACCGACGGCTGAGACGGAAGAACCATAGCCAAGCAAAATACTACCTTGATAATTTCCAGAAGTGCTATTTCCAAGGACGACCGCTCCTCTAGCCGAAACGTTCCAAGCGTCTTGAGAAATTACGATTGAGCTTTGTCCGATGCTCGGTGCCCCAGACGAACTACCAAATTTACCGATTAGAATTCCATCTATCCCAATATTCGCCAAAGAGTGGTTGTTCGCAAGACTGTTACCAATCCATATTTTATTATTACCGTTTCTTTTCCACCCTATACTAATCTGATTAAGAGTATCAGTGTCGAACACCATTTTGGTTGTAGCATCCTGGCTCATCACGTCCGTAGTGGAAGTACCAGTGGTCTGAACAACCGTAGGCCCACCTTGAACATCAGCTTCTAGTTCCCCGTTAGCGTTTACCCTCACCGTATCGCCGTCAATAGGGATATATTGAGCGTCTAGTTGCTTAACCTTAGTGTATTCTATCTCGGTAATATAGACGGTAGCAGAAGCGTCAGAGGAGGGAACGGGCCATCTAACGGTGGTATCTCCAGCATTAACCTCGGAGATATAAGCCCCCGTCCAGCGAGTGCCAACAGGAGCGTCGTAATCAAGCGAGGCCAGGTCATTCTCAATGTTTAAGGTAAATTTACCCGTATCGCTCTTCTCAACCCCATCAACAGAGTAGGTAATCTTAGCGTAGACGGTATCTCCGTCCTCAAAGCCAGAGAGTTCAGAGGTAAGCGAGTAATCCATCAGTTGCTCAATAAACCAGACATAACCA
>JAGCAJ010000012.1 GCA_017652765.1 Candidatus Saccharimonadota bacterium
CTGCGTTAGTGTTTCTGGCTGGAGCAAGAATAGAAGAGCATAGGAAAGTAACAAGAAACGCTACGGAAAACATAGCCGTAGCGGTAGAAAACAAATGCCAACGAGAGTTAGAACGAGAAAGACCAACGAGGCGTGCGCGCCGAGTTAGTTTCTTAGTTCTGTTATACCCCCCCCCGTGTTGACCTGATTGACATTGTTGACCTTCCCTTTATTTGCGATTTATAGTCTTCTGGCAAAAAGCCAAAATGACCTTTGTATGTATTGATTATAGCACAAGCGAGTTAAAAAAGACAAGCATGATTTATGAAAAAGAGCCACAATTCGTGGCTCTTTTTCTACTCCTCGATTCTTTTCTGTGTGCCGGGGAGATAATTCTTGTCTGTAACTACGGGTTTGCCCGTGCTTTCTTCAACGGCTTTTCTGGCAATGCCTGCCACCTTACCGCCACGTCTGGCGACGTCCTGATTTTCGGCAAAAGTTGCTGGTTTTTCTGATTTGGAGATTTCTTTTGCGGTGTTTTCTGCAAGCATATTTAGAATTAGCTCGGAATCCGTCATGTTGTCGCGCAAGCTCTCCTTCTTTAATCCCTTATAATTTTTATATTCGCGCGTAGTCATTCCGGACCACTCTTTAGAGATAATATCCGTCAGCATAGCAAACTGGTTACCCTTCTTTACCCCGCGCTTATGCCATTCGTCGGTTAGGCCGTTTCTAACCTTAATAGATAGCATTCGCCGATTAATCCATTCTTCGGAATAGCCTTTACGGCGGTAGGATTCTACGGCGCGAGCCACCGCGAGCTCCGGGTCAAATTCCTCGTCAATCCGCTCGCTACCAACTTTTGCTAGCCACTGCTTAAATGGCTCAGCCTTGGGCGATGGAATAGACTGGATGATACGAAGGACGCCTTTAGTGTTGGATGCGTCAGTTTTATACTTTTTACCATCAGATGATTCTAATTTCAGTTGTCGACAAATTGTCGACAACTTAGCTTTTTCTTCTTCATCCATACGTTTCTTGACTCGATACCAATAATCTCGTGGATTTGGACTATCCGTTAACGCTTGGACAACGTCAACGACAGAAAAATACCACTCCCCCTCCTCCTCATTCCAGACAGAACGGATTTCACTCCCCTCAAATAATTTTAGGGAATTAGATTCTTTTGGTAGTTTTTCTTTCGTCATAAGGCCTCCTTATAATTATATTAATTATTTGGAGAGCACGGACTATGCCGAGAGATCATCATAGGTTTACTCGTCTCTCGGACTCACCTGCGTAAACTATTGCAAGCATACCACGGCCACAATAAATTTTCAAGACGGGAGTTTAGGCGACGAGGTTTAGGAGCTTGGCTTTTTTGACGTAGATGACTTTTTTGATTCCGTCCTTAGTGAAGGCTTGGACGTTTTTCTCTGCGAGGGCGAGTTTTTCTATCTTTTCTTGGTCTTCTAGGTCGTCTACGCTGACTGTTATCTTGGCGCGGAGCTTGCCGTTAACCTGGACGACTAGTTCTACCGTATCGGCGACAAGGTATTTTTCGTCCCAGACTGGCCAGACATCGTCAGAGTCCAACTTCTCTAGCATTTCACAGGCAAGGTGCGGAGCGAAAGGTTTCAAAAGCTTGGCGAGCGTGACTAAATCTTCTTTTTCTGCGCCGGTCTTATATAACTCATTCACATATTCCATCATCGCAGAGACGGCGGTGTTGAAATTGTGACGGTGGATATCGTCCGTAACGCGCTTGATCGTAGTATGGCGAAGACGCAATGCCTCCTTCTCGGAAACGCCACGCGCTACCCCTGTCGTCACAGGGGTATCGCTCGCTGTGACGCTCCTCGTGGCGTCGCTTATCTTCCGCGAAGGAGCATTGCGCTCTTCGCCGAAGCAAAGGTTCCAACAACGATTCAAGAAGCGGTAGACACCGCCGACGGATTTTGGATCCCAAGCAGCGTCCATGTCGTATGGGCCGATGAACATTTCGTAAGTTCTAAGCGTGTCGGCGCCGTAGCCCTGGTCGATAACGTCAAGTGGGTCAATAACATTGCCCTTACTCTTGCTCATTTTTTTGCCGTCTGGGGCATTAATATAGCCGTTATAAAGCAGAGTCTTAACTGGCTCGCGGAATGGGAGGAGGCCCTGGTCGGCAAAGAATTTACACCAGAAACGAATGTAAAGAAGATGCGCCACGGCGTGGTCGGCGCCAACATAGATATCGGTCGGTGCCCAATAGGAAATAGCTTCCTGATTCCAGGCGGATTTATCGTCATGTGGGGAAACGTAGCGCCAGAGGTACCAAGAAGAACAGGCGTAGCCATCTAGGGTGTCAGTTTCGCGAGTGAGGGTCTTTTTGACCTTTTTGCCAGTCTTTTTGTCTTCTACTTCCATCTCAAAGGTTAGCCAATCCGTAGCCTTAGCTAAGGCGGAGCGACCGGTGTTATCAGGCTTATAATCTTCTACTTCTGGGATAATGACTGGGAGCTGGTCTTCGGGGATAGGGTATTCGTTGCCGTCCTCGTCATAGGCGATAGGGATAGGACAACCCCAGTAGCGCTGGCGAGAAATCAGCCAGTCGCGCATACGATAGGTTACCTTTTGTTCGCCGATTCCCTGTTCGTGTAGCCAAGCAACAATCTGTTCCCTAGCGTCCTCGGTACGAGTACCGTTAAAATGGCCGGAGTTAATTAGTTCGCCTTCGCCGTGATAACATTCGTCGGAGTCGGTAGAACCTTCTGGCTTTTCTATGACCTGTTTGACTGGTAGGTCGAATTTGTTGGCGAATTCAAAGTCGCGCTCGTCGTGAGCTGGGACAGCCATAATAGCGCCCTCGCCATAGCCCATTAATACATAGTCGGAGACCCAGATAGGGATTTTTTCTCCGGTGCCGGGATTAATTGCATAAGAACCAGTAAAGACGCCGGTTTTTTCTTTGTTCTCTTGGCGCTCGATTTCGGATTTCTTGAGAGTTTCGGTGCGATACTGATCAACTTTTTGTTTAGTATCGTCGTTAACCAACTTAGATACGAGCGGATGTTCTGGGGCGAGGACAAGGAAAGTGGCGCCAAAAATCGTATCTGGACGAGTGGTAAAGACCTTAATAAAATCCTTGGAGTCGACTACTTCGAAGTCAATCTCGGCACCTTCGCTACGTCCAATCCAGTTTCTCTGCATAGTTTTAATCTTGTCTGGCCAATCTAGCTGGTCGATGTCGGCTAGAAGTTCGTCCGCGTAGTCGGTAATTTTGAAGAACCATTGTTTCATTTTCTTCTTTTCTACCTCTGTACCACAGCGCCAACAGTGACCGTTTTCTACTTGTTCGTTGGCGAGGACGGTCTGGTCTACTGGACACCACCACTGGTAAGATTCTTTACGATAGGCAAGGCCTTTCTTGTATAACTGTAAGAAGCACCACTGGGTCCAGCGATAGTAATCTGGATTAGAAGTGTTGATTTCACGACTCCAGTCAATAGCGTAGCCAAGGCGTTTTAGTTGCTTACGGAAGTTATGGATATTAGTCTCTGTAGCGGACTGGGGAGAAATACCGGTCTTTATTGCGTAGTTTTCTGCGGGGAGGCCAAAGGTATCATAACCAAACGGACGGAGGACGTTCGTCTGTTGTTGGGTATAAAAGCGAGTGAGGACATCAACGATAGTGAAATTTCTAACGTGGCCAACATGAAGGCCGGCGCCAGACGGGTATGGAAACATCTCCGCGAGGAAGACTTTTGGCGTTTTCTTGTTTTTTGGGAGGTCTTTGCCTTCTGGGGCGGCGCGAAAAGTCTGGTCCTTTTCCCAAATTTGTTGCCATTTCTTCTCGATTTCTTGCGGGTTGTATCTTTCCATAATGTCCTCTATTTACTCTGGTAATTTTAACATAAATTGACTTTTCTGACAATCTGTGATATAATAGAAAGATACGGGGGTGCACTTTACAAGGGAGGTGATAGTATGGATAATCCAAAAATATCCTGTGATGGCCAGAATTTTCAGATAGATACTGGTCTTGCTTTTTCTGAATTCAAGGCGCTAATTATGGCGCAGACACGAAACAAGGCGTTTGATATTATTGTGAGAAGGCGCAGAGAAATCAACGAGACTATTCGGCTGGCAGGATTTAATGATGCTCTATCTAATAGAAACATGAGCAAACTATCTAGAAATGAGCTAGAAGATGTCAGGATTCAAGCCACTCAGGCCTTAGAAAAGGATGAAAAGAAGCTACACAAGGATGTAGATACGATTTTTAGATCGCTAGTGATTAATAAGAGAATCTTTTTAATCGAGGTGATTCTATTTATCTTTACGTTTATCATTCATGCGCATATATTTACGAAGGTATTTCTAGGACTGATGTGTGTGTTCGTGGCGTTTGCTATTTTTGCCCAACCACTAAGACTTCTTTCTAGGGTATGTTTGTTCTATTATTATCACGGATGGAACGAAGGAATATTAAAACAATCTGATTACCGCGGATTCCAGAAGCGCGATTATGACCTGGAGATTCCGCTCTATTAATATCACCCCTGCCCCTGTTACCAAGGTTATACCGAGGCGACGGGGGATTTTTAATGCCGTGATTAAGGCCAGGCGTGGATTAAATAGCGGTTTTTAGTGCAAAGAGGGCGATGCCGGCAGCAACAGAGACGTTAAAAGATTCTTTGACTCCGACCATTGGGATTTCAATAAAGAGGTCAATATAGTCATAGAGTTTTTGGTCTATGCCGTGGACTTCTTCGCCAAGAATGAGGACGGCTTTGTTTTTTAGGCGAGAGAGTAGAGATGGCGAGCCAAGGTCAAATTTACGGCCGTCGTTAACGTGATTTTCTAGGCCGATAATCTGGTAGCCGTCTTCTTTGAAACGCTTCAAAAGTTTAGTTGGGTCGTCCGCCCAAGAAATAGGGATGTATTTTTCGGCGCCAAGAGAGGTTTTTTCTATTTGACGACTAATCTTGTCGGCGATATGGGGCATACAGTTAGGATCTAGAGGGCTAGGAGTATAGCCAGAACAGATGACCTGCTCGACACCTAGGCCTTCGGCCGTACGAAGAATAGCACCCACATTATAAGTTGAACGGATATTGTGTAATAACAATATGATTTCCATTTGGTATTATTATACCACTTAGGCCACTTTTACGCAATCTTTGCCCAAAAGTTCGGATAGGGGCGCGGTGAGCTCATTTCCGGCATCCACTCTAAATGGTAGGCGGAGAGGCTTTTTGCCAGATTTTTCTTCTAGGACTAGGATGATTTCTTGGAAGCCGGGGTGGAGATCACAGAGGTGCTTTATCTCTGTTAGGATATCGGTGTTGTCTGGGTCTTTAATTAGACAAAAGAGGCGTTTACTGCGGTCATCTTCTACAGGTTTGGCGGGAATAACGGGTTCTGGGGCGGTAATTTTAGTGTTTTCGGCCCCTGTGGAGCGTTTTCTGACGTATTCGGCTGAAACCTTGCTACCACGGCGGGTAGACGGGGCTAGCACTGGAGCAGGCATCCTAGCGCCTGTAGAGACGTAATTATCTAGAGTTTCGTCGGCGATGACCTCTATGGATTCGGCTAGAACCTTAATTTCTGGAGTAACGTTACCATTCTTGTCTTTGGCGTTGACCCGACCAGTGCACTTAATAACGTTATCTTGGACGATTTTGGCGCCGTATTGTTCAAAAACAGATGGAAAAACGACGATTTCCTGTTCGGAGGTCTTGTTTTCTATCTTGACGAAGGCCATTTTGGCGTTAGATTTGGTTAAGATTGTGCGGATACCTGTAATAATTCCACCAATCGTAACGACTTTGTTGTCGTTTTCGGCGGTAATTATACTGTATGGGTGGGTCTGTTCCTCAAAATAAGTATCGTATTTGTCTAGAGGATGGGCGGAGAGATAGAGACCCATGAGGTCGCGCTCCCAGAGAAGCTGTTCTTTTTCGGAGGTTTTGACTGGAGCAGTCTTAATCTCTGGCTCTGGAATAGCGCCGGCAGAACCAAAAGCGCCAAAGAGGTCGGTCTGGCCTGTGGCGACGTCTTTTTGGCATTTGTTGCCATAGGCCTGGATAGATTCTAGATTGAATAACAAATCCGAGCGATCAGCAAAACGGTCAAAAGCGCCGGTTTTAATGGCGGCCTCCCAGGAACGTTTGTTAAACTTAGAGGAATTGACGCGTTTGGCAAAATCGCAAACGGACTTAAATGGGCCGTTTCTATCACGCTCGGGGATAACTTCTTCTTCCACTAGGGCCTTGCCCATACTCTTAATGCCGGAGAGGCCGAAACGAATAGTTTTCTTGCCTTTAACGATGCCAAAATCGCCGTAAGACTCGTTAATATCCGGGCCGAGGACCTTCAAGCCCATATGCTTACACTCACTCATCTCGATAGCAAGGCGGTCGGTCCAGCGCATATCAGAGGTCATGAGCGCGGCCATAAAGGCGTCTGGGTAATGCGCCTTAAGATAGGCGGTCCAATAGGCGATAAGGGCATAGCAAGCGGCGTGGGATTTGTTGAAACAATAGTTAGCAAAATCTAGAAGCTGGGACCAGAAAGTTTCGGCGATTTCTTCGGTAGCGCCACCGATTTCTACGGCACCCTTAATGAACTCTGGCTTAACCTTTTTCATGAGGTCTACCTTTTTCTTACCGACGGCCTTACGCAGAGTATCAGCCTGACCACCAGTAAATCCGCACCACTCGCGCGAAATCTGCATGAACTGCTCTTGGTAAATCATAATGCCATAGGTAGATTTTAGCGAGTTTTCTAGGCCGGGGTGAAGGTAGGTAATCGGCTCTTCGCCGTGTTTTCTTTTAATGAAGGAGTCGATAAACTGCATCGGGCCAGGACGATAGAGCGCCACCATAGCGATGATATCCTCAAAGTGGTCGGCCTTCAGGTCTTTTAGGTAGCGTTTCATGCCAGCAGATTCAAGCTGGAAGACGCCGGTAGTTTCGGCACGCTGGAGGAGCTCATAGGTAGCTTTGTCGTCCAGCGGGAGCTGATACATGTCAATATCCTCGCCATAGACTTTTCTAATCATGCGGAGGGCGTTGTTAATCACGGAGAGGTTGGACAGGCCGAGAAAATCCATCTTAAGTAGGCCAAGCTCTTCTACCTGGGACATTGGGAACTGGGCGGCGAGAACCATTTCGCCGGAGGAGCCAGTCTTTTTGGCGACTTCGAGCGGGAGGAATTTAACTAAATCATCTGGGGCGATAATCACGCCACAAGCGTGAACGCCGTGGGAACGAATAGTTCCCTCCAGCTTGCTGGCGAAATCAATGACTTCTCTAGCGGTAGGGTTGTTTTCGTACTCGTTCTTGAGGTCGGGCACAGTCTTGATTGCGTCAGCGAGATGGACGTGATGTCCCATGACCGGGTCGGGAACCAATTTAGCGATTCTGTCGGACTCGGCGTAGGGCACTTCCATAACTCTAGCGACATCACGTACGGCGTTCTTCGCCATCATCTTGCCGAAGGTAACGATGTTGGACACGCGACCTCGGCCGTATTTATCTGTACAATATTGAATCACCTCATCACGGCGCGTATCCTGGATATCTGTATCAATATCTGGCATAGAGATACGGTCAGGATTCAAGAAACGCTCAAAGAGTAGGTCGTATTTAAGTGGGTCTAGCTCGGTAATACGGAGAGAGTACGCTAGGAGTGAACCGGCGGCGGAGCCACGGCCCGGGCCATAGACAATACGCTGGCGTTTACCCCAGTTAATAAAGTCCTGAACAATCAAGAAATAGCCGTTATAGCCCATTTTGTCAACTACGGAAAGCTCATAGTCAATGCGCTCTAAAACGTCGTCTCGCCCCGCGTCTTTAATGGCCTTGCGACACTCCTCAACGCTAAGTTTTCCAGCTTCCTCCTCTGTTTTGCCGGCATAGCGAAAAACTAGCCCGCGAAAAACCAGTTGGTCTAGATATTGTTTCTCGTCAAGTCCATCTGGGATACCTGGGAATTTTGGAATTAAGATACGGCCAAGTTGCAAATCAACGTTGCACATTTCGGCGATTTTTCGTGTGTTCCTAATGGCGTCTGGAAAATCCTTGCCCCAACGCTTAATAATGTCAGCCGGTGGGATGACGTGGAGCTCAAAATCCTTTAAGGTCATACGGTTAGGGTCGGACAGATTAGATGCCGTACCGACACAGAGTAGAATTTCGTGTGCGTCGCGATCTTCGTGTTTTAGGTAGTGGCCATCACAAGTAACGACAAGCGGAAGACCAGTTTCTTTGGCGATTTTTTGTAGACCTTGGTTGATTTTGTTCTGGACATCCCAATGGGTAGGAGAGTCAGGGTGGCCGTGATCCTGCATTTCTAGATAAAAACGGTCCTTAAAGACATTAGAATACCAATCAACTAACTTCTTGGCGCCTTCGTAATCCCCTTCTTTTAGCCGAACAGAAATCTCGGACGAGGCACAACCAGAAAGACAGATAATGCCTTCGTTGTATTTCTCCATTAAATCGTGGTCGATACGAGGCTTGTAGTAAGTACCGTCAATCTCGGCGATAGTAAGCATACGACAAAGATTCTCGTAGCCCTTGTTATTCATGGCGAGAAGTGTAATATGAAAGCGCTCTTTGTCGTGAGCCGGATCTTTGTCGGTGAGCTTGCGCGCAGCAACATAGGCCTCTAGGCCGAGGACGGGTTTAATCTTGGCGGCAGCAGCCTCTTTGTATAACTCAACTAGGCCACACATGGTGCCGTGGTCTGTAACGGCGACGGCCTCCATGCCGGTTTCTGTACAAAAATTAATCAGGTCAGGAACCTTAGTCAGCCCATCAAGAAGTGAATAGTGGGTGTGATTATGCAGATGCACAAAATCAGCGGGTGTTAGTTCCTCCTTTGTCATAGGATTATTATATCACAGGAAACTTCTCAAGATTTTTCTTTTTATTGGCACTTATGCTATAATGAGGTTTCAAGGAGAACTTATGAACTACAAGACACCAACTAAGGCAATCATTACCGATGCAGGATTTGCTAGTAGGTACTTACCAATTACTAAAACCATTCCAAAAGCCATGTTGCCACTTGGAAATAGGCCAATTATGCAACTGGTGGTAGAAGAATGTGTAGACGCCGGAATTACGGAGATCATCATCGTCGCGACACCGGATGGCAAGGCGATTTATGAAGATTATTTCCATAATGCCGTGCCAAAAATCGAGAAACAACTCCATGCTCAGGGTAAAGATGACCGATTTGAGCCAGTAAAGAAAGTTCTAAATTTCCCGAAGGTAACCGTAATCGAACAGGACCAGAGCCTACCTTATGGAAACGGCAGCCCGGTAGCTAGCGCACGCGAGTTTATTGATGACGATGAGGCATTTATTGTAGCATATTCTGACGATGTAGTGTTTGGCCAGGGTGCCGTAAAAGACCTAATCGAGGCCCACAAAGCCCACCCAGATGCCACCGCGATTATCGCTGGCCAGCCAGTAGCACATGAAGAAATTAAAAAATACGCTTCTATCTCTATGGACGGCGAGAAGTTAGTTGGCCTAGTAGAAAAACCAGACCCAGAAGACGCACCATCGGACCTAGCATCTTACGGACGTTATCTCTTAACTCCAGAAATCTTCCAACACCTAGACCCTAAAAACACTGGCCTAGACGGCGAGCTCTGGACGGCGGACGCCATCGCCAAACTAATTCCAACCGGTAAAGTCTATGTTAAAGAGGCCAAGGGTACTTGGATGACGACGGGCGATCCAAAGAACTATTTCTTAGCTCACACACATTACGTCAAAGAACATGAAGATTATTATGATGATGTTAAAAAGATAATCACAGGAGAATAAGATGGACGTTGCAGAGTGGATTATTGTAGGGATACTAGCTGGAACACTGTTTGTATTCCTAATCGTGGGATTAATCCTCCTTGTTAAATTAATTGGGATAGCTAACCAGGCCAAGAAAATCATGGAAACTGGCCAGTCTATTGCAGACAAGACTAATGACGTGGTAGAAAACGTCAAGGGGATGACCTCGGTTGGCGGTCTTGTCAAAACTTTTGTGAACAAATATAATAAAGATAACGCTAAAAAACACTAAGAAAGGTGGGAAAATGGCAAAGAAAAAGAAAACTCATCGCGGTGGAGCGTTTTTGCTTGGCGCGGTGTTAGGCGCTGCAGCGGGAGCCGTGGCTGGAATATTAACCGCACCGGCGTCTGGCGTAGAAACTAGAAAGAAGCTAGAGAAAAAAGGCAAAGCTACGCTAAAGGCCGCCAAAACTGAAGGCAAGAAACTCCAACGCCAAGGTAAGCAAGCTGCCAAAAACATTTCTCGCGAAGGTAAGCGCGTAGCAAAGTCAGTAAAACGCGCAACTAAGTCCAAAGCTTCCAAGAAAAAATAATTAAAATATCAAAAAACGCTCCTCGTGGAGCGCTTTTTGTTTATTTTCGTTTTCTGGCTTTTCTTTTCTCTTGGCGTTTTTGTTTTCGCTGATTCTTGTTAGCTAGCGCAGCCGCGCGGGCAATCTTGCGGGCCTCCTTCTGCTCTGCTAGCTCGTTACGATTGTGAATACCGTAAAAGAGATTCGTCACGCCATAGATCATCATGTACGCGCTGAAGAATTTGGTAAAGGCGGTCTGATCCAAAAACCCACCCGAGTTTAGAATAACAATACCAATAACTGCACCACAAATGCCACAGGTGCCCCACATAAAGCGGTCGGTCTTATCTGTGACGGCGGTAAAGGCTAGGAACAATTCCAAAACGCCGCGACCAATGGTATAGATAGCTAGAAGCGTGAGTGCCCAAGCCATGTTGTAATCTTGGGTGAAGAGGAGCATCATAGCAATAGCGATTTCTGAGGCGGAAAGAATTAGGGATAATAGAAGCGAATTGCCGTAATGCTTACGATAAATCATACTAAAGATTTCTATTACACCAAGCAGGAGTAAAGATACGCCAATAATGCCAGTTAATGAAGAAATGGTGGTGATATTTGTAAACAGAATAAATGCCCCAAAAAGAATACTAACGATACCTTGAAAAGCAAAGAATAACCAATGCGTTTCAATAAATTTACGGGCTCTTGCCATATAAAATATACCTCTAACTTAGCTTATATCTATTATAGCATAAGCGCTTTAAACGTGGCGAATTTTTTTGCGGATTTTTTCA
The DNA here is from genome assembly GCA_017652765.1 of Candidatus Saccharimonadota bacterium. GTDB lineage: Bacteria > Patescibacteriota > Saccharimonadia > Saccharimonadales > Saccharimonadaceae > Nanosyncoccus. The sequence goes on from JAGCAJ010000012.1 coordinate 11,137, forward strand.
ATAATTTTGGTTTTTTGGTATTTAACAGGATTGATTACTAAATCGTGGGCTGGGAGGTATTTTAGCTCGTCGCCACCAAAGCCACGCTTAAAGAAAGATACGCCATAAAAACGGTGATCTTTTTCGTCTTCGCCGACGATACCCCAGAGGTTATAACGATAAATCTTGCGAGCGCGAGCATCACGCATGGCTTCTACATGGAGAATCGGAGAGCCAGACATTTTAGTACCGAGTTCTGTCGAGACGGCATAGTGATAAGACGCTTCATTACCATAAAAAATCATAAAATTCTGAGCTAGGATTTCGTCGTTGTATTTAGCGGTATAGAGGACGGCTTCGTTATTCTTGGCAAAGGCAGTAAATTGTTTAGTAAGATAGTCCTCAGAAAAACTCACAAAATTCTGACGGCGTGCAGTAGAAAGTTGAATCTGATAAAATTCGTGAATGTCCTTAGGATCCTGAGACTTCTCAATAGTAAAGCCTTTGTTTCTAGCATTATTAACCGCGTAACGAATACGGCGATGCATGCCTTTAATGATTTCTTCTTCGCTCTTGTGGAGGTCTAGAACGGCAGCATACTCTACGGAAAGATAAGTTGGGGCGGGTTTCAAACCGTGGGATTTAAAAATCTGATAGGCTTTGTCGGTTCTCTCTAACTGTGGACGGACGCGGACAAAAACACAAGAATGAGATTTTCCTTGCTCTTTAATATCTTCAAAAATCTGATCTACTAGTTTTTTATTGTTCCAATCTAGAATTGGGCCGCCAGCGATAGCTAGGTGACGGCCACGCTTAGCATTCTCTACGACACCAGCATAGGCGCCGATGATTTTACCGTCTTTTTCGGCGATGCGACGGACGATTTGATTGCCACGGGAAGCATGAAATTCATAAAAATCCCAAGATTGGAGAAAATTTGCTTCTGGATGAGACGTGACGAATTTATCCCACTTTGACCTAGAATTAGCATCTTTAATTTCTATCATTATAAATGTCTCCTATGCTTTCGTAGTGTTTCGATAAGGTAATCTGGGGCGTATTTAAGTTTGGAAATTATAAAATCGTGCGCCGGGATAAACGCCACTATTTCTCCGCCAAAGCCAGTTTTAAAGGTAGTAACGCCGGCGTAACGGTGGTTGGGCTGGCCCGGTGGAGCGATACCCCAGAGATTATAATATTTAATACCAAGGTTTTTAAGGTCGCGGATAACTTGCCACTGGAGAGCATAAGCACCGGGGAGTTTACGGTTAAGATCAGTACTGGCAGCTTCGTAGTATTCTGCTTCGTTGTTGCCTATTAAGATTAAGCCATAGGCAATCGGCTCGCCGTTCGCCGTCTTGGCGACATAAATTCTAGCATTATCACCAAAGGCTTCTCTCTCTGCGAGCAAAGTCTTTAGGTTTGGCGGTACAAAATGCTGACGCTCAGCGGTCTTACTCTGGACATGGTGAAACTCCCTAAACAATTCTTCGGAGTTGCCGGATTCGACTACGATACCCAGCTTGCCAGCCCGGCGAACTTCGTAGCGAGTCTGACGACGCATGCCAGCTAGGAGCTCTTCTTCGGATTTTTTGAGGCTTAAAATAACGGTATGCTCGGCGGCGAGGTGCATAGGGGCGACTTTACCACCTAGAGATTTTAACAGAGCACGATTCTCCGCTGTATCGAGGAGCTGCGGACGGACGCGGACAAAAGCACACCGGTGTTTCTTGGCAATAGCGGACATTTTGCTAATGGCGGAAGCTAGCGTTTCCCTGTTATCCCAGTCAAGTACTGGCCCACCAGGGATTTCTAGATAGCGACCACGTTTAGCATTCTTAACAATCATATAGGTCGGAGATTTGTCGTCTAGCTTTTCGACGATAACTTTGTGGCCGATAAGTTCGTTGGTATTTTGCCAGGCGGGGGATTGGAGGAAATTAGTCTTTAACATTCGTCCTCCTCAATGATTTTTATGGCACGGTTTAGCTTTTCTGGCGGGTAATAAGTCGGAAGGTTAATAATATGCTTTGCGACTTCGGTGGCGACCGGACAAGCAGATTCGTCAAAATGTATCCTATTGTAATAGCGGACCGGAGAAATCGGTACATCATACCAGACTTCGCGGAAATTATAGCCAGCGCGCTCTAGCCCGCTTAGCACTTTGGCGCGGTCATTTACAAAACGGTGGGTACGGATAGGCAAGGCGCCTGAGCGCTCAATATTTTTTAGTTGGCGCAAAATTAGTTTAGACTGCCAATGCGCAGGGCGACGCGTAAGACTTAGCTTGGCGTCGACGGCACGTTCAATAAAGTGCATCCGGATAAGCGGACCATACCAATATTTTTGTAAGCGAATCCTAGAAAATCCGCGACCGATGCTAGCAAGAAGCGGATAGAACCTAGCGCGGAGAGTGTCGGATAGTTTTGGACGTTTGGCCGGGAAACGGAGTAGTCTTTCTGGGGCGTCATTTATAATGAGCGCGCCACCAGTAATCGCATCTAGTGATTTACCCTTGCCAAAAGAAAGTGCAGAAGCAGAGCCAACAGAGCCAACTCTGCGACCGTCTGGATAAGTAAACCCAGCACAATGGGCAAGATCTTCAATAATAACGAGGTGATGCTCGCGTGCGAATTTTTCAATAGACTTAATATCTACACAGATGCCTAGGGTATTTTGAATAATTAGAGCCTTGGCCTTAGGATGTTTTTCTAGGGTCTTTTTTAGGGTCTTTTCGTCGAAATTAAGCGTGCGTTTGTTAATGTCTGCGTAGACTGGTTTCATGCCGGCTTTTTCTACGGCTTGGAGTACGGCATAACAGGTAAATCCATTAATAATTACCTCGGAACCGGACGAAATAAAGCATTTCAGCGCTCCAGCTAGCGCGGAGCGACCGTTATTCATCAGGTAAACACGTTCTGGTTTAGTGCCTAGAGAATCTGCCAGATGTTGCCTTAACATATTAGACCATTTCTTTGACCCGAAGGCAAATGTATGGCGTACTATATCTTTGGCACGGTAGTTTGAGGCTTGGCCGAGGAATAATCTAGAGGACACTTGGCTTCTCCTTCTTGCCCGCCTCTAATTCTTGTTTAAGTTTCTCGCGATCGGATAGCTTACGCGGAGCAACACGCATGCCGGATGGGCTTGGGCGGTTGATAACCGTGATAGCTGGCTCGGCCTTAGGAACAAAGGCCTTACGGTAAGTTGGCTCGGATTTTCTGGCCGGCTCTGGCTTCTTGGTTGGTTCTGGTTTTTTGGCCGGAGTTCTGGTCGGCTCTGGAGCTTTAACTGGGGCGGGCTTTTCTTTTGGCTCTTCTGGTTCTTCGGCAACAAAGATGTCGGCGTCTTCGTCAATTTCGGTTTCTTCCTGTTCGCGGTCGTCCGTAGCACTCAAGATGTCGGAGGTATCTTCTAGCGAAGAAAGATTAGCTTTTTCCCTCTTTCTTTTTAGCTTTTCTTTCTTTTCCTTCTCAATACGTTTTTTCTTCTCGTCTGCAGTTTCGACAACTTTTTTGGAGGCGTTTTCTAGGATAGTGGCTAGTTTTTTCTTGGCTCTATCTTTGGCTTTTTCTTTTTCTTCGGTTTCAATTTCTTCGTCTGGAGCGCCATCAGCCTTTAGTTTCTTGGCTTTGTCTTTTTTGGCTTTTTTGTCAGCTTTTAGTTGTTTGGTGCGCTCGGCTTTTTCAGCTTTAATCTTGGCACGCTTTTCGTCTTCGGTCATTTCATCTTCTGGGACTTCGGCGTTTTCGGCATCTTTGTCTGGGTTTTCTACTAGATGAGCCATGATTAGACGCTTAGCAGAGCGGAGCTCGGCTGGGTCGTACCAAGTAGGGAGATTAACAATCTGTTCGGCAATTTCTGTGGCAACTGGACATTGGTCTGGATGGAAGTCCGCCTTCCTAAAATAGCGCTTTGGGGCGACAGGCATATCGTACCAGATGTCGCTAAAATAGTAGCCTTTTCTTTCTAGGCCAGCTAGAACTTCGTCGCGATCACTAACTAGATAAAAATCGCGCAAAGGTTTACGCCCGCGGTGAGGCATGGCGCGAAGCTGGCGCAAGGCCATTTTGCATTGCCAGAAAGATAATCTAGTCTTGGGATCTACGGCGCCGTCGGCGGAACGTTTGATTTGTTTAGTCTTCAAAAGAAAGGCAGTAAAAGCTTTGCCAACCTTGGGATGGACATAATAGAGACGACGGATAATCAAGGAGAATAGCGGATAAAACCTAGCACGGAAATTCTCGGAATGTTTTGGGGCGACGGTAGGTTGTTTGACTGGCGGATCCAGAGGGTTAGTAAAGACCACGGCGCCGCCTGTAACAGCGTCAATGGACTTACCCTTACCAAAAGATAGTGCCGCTACACGTCCAACCGTACCAACTTCTCTACCGTCTGGGTATTTAACGCCGGCACAGTGAGCAAGATCCTCGATAATTGCGAGCTTGTTTAGTTTGGCGACGGTTTCTATCTCTTCAATGTTGACTGGAATGCCTAAGTTGTTTTGGATAATGATAGCCTTGACATTAGTCTCGCCTTCTAGGGCCTTTTTTAGCTCTTTGGCGCCATAGTGCAAGGTGTCTTTATTGACGTCGGCAAAAATCGGAACACAGCCAGCGGATTTAACGGCCTGGATGACAGCATAACAGGTAAGGCTAGTTACGACGATTTTGCTTCCACGAGGAGCGACGCCACGGATAGCAACGTTAAGTGCGGTGCGGCCATTACTGTAAACTGCTACATGGTCAAAGGTAGCGCCATAATGTGCAGCTAGGAAGGCGCGAAGCTCTGGGAGCTGGTATTCGTCACCAAAAGCAAAAGTATGGCGCAAGATATCGCTCAGTGAATACTGAGAAGACAGGCCTAGGAAATATTTCATGCGTATTTCTCCATAGTGGCATAAATTGCCTTGGCTAGGCCCTCTGGGTCGCAGATATATGGAGCATGAGTCCAGTCTTCAAAATACTTAATTTCGCTGTTTTTGAGTCGGCGGTGCATAGTGGCGGCTTGGCGCGGAGGAGTAACGTTGTCCATCTTGCCCCATAGAATCGTGGCTGGGGTAGAAACCGCTGTCATGTCGAGTTTTTTGTCACTTTCTAGCATGTTGGCTAGAGTTTTTTTCATGTTTTCTGGAGCGCGGTCATAATCCGAGGCGCCTAGGACTTTGTGATAGACTTTTCTGAGGGGCTTAATTCCCTTTAGTGGAGCCATAAGTTTAGAGACTTTGCGTGCGATGTCGCGTTTTTTAGACTCTTCATAAACACCAGCAGAATCTAGCAAAATGACGTGTTTTAGTTTTTCTGGTTTTTTAGAAAGTAGATTTAAGAGGATACGTCCGCCGTTACTATGACCCAGGGCAACTGCGCCGTCTGGGATGTTTTCGTCGGCCCACTTGACATAGTCGGAAATTTTCCAGACTTTGTTTGAGGGGCTAGTTAGACCAGGAACATTTAGCATCTTAATTTCGATGCCATGTTGCTTTAATAAATCAATTGTGGTTTTCCAGGGTTCGACCGTATATGTCCACCCGTGAATTACATATAGGGTTTTCATTAATATAATCCTCTCTTTTCGCGACGTTTAACATAAATCGGATCACGGCGTGGCAATTTAGACGCGTCTTCTGGGTTTTTTAGTAGTTTTTCTACGAGCCACTCTAGATATTGGCTACCTTTAAATACAAGGACCTCTTTTCCGGTAGTGTTTTCTTCTATAAATTTACGGGCGCCTTTGACATCAGAAAAAACCTCGGTTTTAATTTTTCTCTTTTCTAGTTCTGGATAGGCATATTTCTTGAGGCGACGGCCGACTAGGATAACTTGTTCTGGGTGGGCATTCTCGATAGCGTCGGCCAGTTTTCTGTGCTCTTCGCCCTCAATCTTGCCCTGCTCTATCATGTCACCAAGGACAATCCAGAGGTGGCGCTCCTTCATGTTGGCGACCATCTCTAGGACGGAATTAATACTAATAAGGTGAGCATTATAGCTACTATCAATCAATGTGAGGCCGTTTTTGCCTGGGAAATAGGAGCTCCGGCCCGGAGGAAGTACCATATTAGAGAAGTCAGTCTTTGGCTTTAATCTTAGGTATTTACATAATTTTTGTAGCATATCGAGCTGAATGGCGAGGTCTCTAGGCTGTGGAGCAGAAAAATGAAAGACATTATCCTCGAACACAAAATCCGTAGATTTTGGCGAAATAACATAACCCTTCAAATTGGACTTAAAACATTCTACGACGTCCGCCTTAATGTGGTGGTGCTCCTTAATTTTTTGAAGAGCCTTCTTCATTAAGTAGATGTCGCCATCAATATAAATCTTTTTCTGGGTATATTGTGGGAGCATAGCAAATTCATGCGTAATGGCACGGTCTAAGTCCTCAAACTCGCCACTATCTACCTGGTGCTCGAACTGAATAGCATGAGAACGGCCCAGCGCAATCCAAAGCGTAACTTCTGGGCGAAGCCATTTAGCGAGGAATTCTGTCTCGTGTGGGCGCTCGCCGTCAATTTCTACAACATAAAACTCATCAGTATAGTGGAAGAAAAGCGAGCGAATAGGCACGGCGACAAAGAGATAAAGCCAGCGGAGCTTAGTGCCGACTACGCCTTTGTGGATGCCAACAAGGTCAAAAGCAATACCAAAAGCGGAGTTAGCGTTATGAGAATAGTGGGCCCGGTCGCCTAACTGACATTCCAAAATATGAAGCATTGTAGTCTTGCCAACGGAGCCAGTAATCGCGATTACGCGAGGGTGCCATTTTTTGAAAGCGTGATTTGCAAAGAATCGAAAATAACCAGCCACCACAAAGTAAAAACGTTTCTTAAAACGCGCCGTAAAACTCATGTATATATTATACCAAAAAGCCTGGATTTGTGGGAGTTTTGTAAAGTCATAAGTTTGTGTTATAATATACGGGTTACCCTGGGCCAGAAACCTGACCTAATGTTGTTCTTTGAAAGGAGGAAGGTATGAAAAGTGAAGTCTCTTTTGACAAACTTCTAAATGAGACAAGGGAGGTCTTTGAAGATATGGAAGAATTTGAACGCTTTAAGTGCATGCGGACAGCGCTTGGCAATAAGCGTTTTGAGTTCTTCAAATCCATCTGCGATCCGGACTGGGACGTTCCTCTGGGTGGATACGGAGATTATTATCCGGTAGCTCTTCTCTGGCATATGATTGATAGGCACGCACCCGGCGTTGATATGGATATCGTGAAGTTTATTTTTGACAACTACGGTGCCAAAGTTGAGCCAAAAAATACCGTCGAAGAAGACGGCGACGATACCTTGTTTGGCGATATACTTTATCATTGTTCGGCAGAAATCATAAAGTTTGTGGCGGAACAAAAAATCGCCCTAGAGTGTGGCGACGACGCGTCTCCATATTGGAACGCGATGCGTAATCCGCATAGGGATCAGATGATAGATATTTTTGAGATTCTATATAATCACAATATCTATCCAAACCTAGATGATGATAACGACGTTTGCTATGTGATGGGCGAAGAATCCGACGAGGCCGTTTGGATTGTTGAGCATATGGAGGATGACGAATCCGACGACTCTGACGAGTCAAACGCACTCACTGAATTTATCAATAACTAAATCATACCAAATCCAAAATCCCCCGATGTTCGGGGGATTTTTGAAGGAAGTTATTTTTCTGAGTACTCTTTTAAGAGATTCTCGACTTTTTCGGCGCGCTTACAACCGTTTCTTTTGTGTAGTGCAACATGATTAAGCAGGCTTATCTCGCTATGATTATAGTCCCGACCGATGATCGGATTGGGGCTAAAACCGCTGTCGAGCAAGGCTTTAATCTTTTCAAGCCAAATATCCGTAGAAAAGATTTCTTCTCTCATGATTGCCTGAACAATGTCTTCTAGAATGTCGCCCTCTTTATCAGAAGAACCCGCAAAACCACCGTGCGTCACCAGCCATTTTATGACCTCTGCGGAATCTTTTTCCATGTTGTAGATTGCGTACGTTAAAGCACTGCGATCGATTGGAATATCCAGATTATGCATAAACTCAAAACGCTCAATTAGCGACGTCGTCTTGGGTGCATGCGTTAAAACGTCAAAATAGCAGCGATTCTGCATGCCGGCTTTAGGATCTGCGCCACGACTTATTAGATATGTAGCCATGTCTAAATCGCCGTATTGTAGAGATGCCTGGAGCAGAGACATTTGTTTACGCCCGGTAAGGATATTAATGTCGAACTGATAATTTTCGCAGAGAAATTGCACCGTCTGAAGGTCGCACTCATGGTTGCAAATTAGAGAGAACAATAGCGCCGGCACAAATTCATTTGTGTATTCTGGGTGAATCTGGCTCAAGTTCCAAGACTGGTCTGGGTTACAGAATGTTTTTACAAAGTCAAACTGTTTTGCCATCAGTGCGGATTCCATTAGTCCGAATCTAGTGCTAGAATCGGTCCTTTCCAGGATTGTTTTTAGGCTCTCACAGAGCTTTTCTTCTTTCATACTTCCTCCTTTCAAAGAACAACATTAGGCCAGGTTTCTGGCCTAGGGTAACTTGTATATTATAACATAAAAATAGAGCCTAGAGAAGGCTCTATTTTGGATGTTTTGATTACATCTTGATTTCTGCGTCGACGCCAGCAGGAAGAGAGAGATTCTGGAGAGAATCAATCGTCTTTGGGGTAGCACCGAGGATATCAATGAGACGCTTGTGGACTTTCATCTCGAAAGCTTCGCCACCAGTCTTGTAGACGTGCGGGGATTTGACTACGGTGAAAGTGCTACGCTTGGTAGGTAGAGGCACTGGGCCAGAAACGCGGGCGCCGGTACGAATAGCGGTGTCAACGATTTGCTTGGCGCTCTGATCAATCACGCGGTGATCATAAGCCTTCAAACGGATGCGAATTTTGAGACCTTCATCCTTGGCGGTCTTGGTGGTTTTAGCAGTCTCTGCCATGATTTCCTTTTCTTCTCCACAATCTCAGATTGCGACTAGACGTGCAGTCCATGAGTGTCTGGAGACAATTATTATTAATTTATTCTGTCAGTATACACCAAAATTGCAATTTTGTCAAAGAAAAGGACCGGCGAGTGGCCGGTCCAGGTATTTTATTTGATGAGCTTTTTGAATTCTTTGAAACAATCCCAGTTAATAGTCAATCTAGAGCTAGAGTCCAAGATTGTCTCAAAATAGTTGGAATAAGCCATGCTTGTACTGAGGCTACTGAGATAGTCACTATAGAGAATGACGCGATCTTTTTCTGTGTCTAATGCCTGAACAGCGCTAAACTGCTCTGGGTCGTCCATATTGTCGCCCAGGCTATAAGTATAACAGATACAACGCTCGTCGGTGCTTGCAAGCACAACTACGATGTCTTTACAAACAAAGTAGCGTTTAACGGCATATCCACCGCTAAGGTCACGCTCAAACGTAGTCTGGATAGACTTAACTCCACAATGCTTGGCATAAGTCTCGAAGTCTAGCGCGATACCTTCGGCGTCGCAATAATCTTCGGCGCCCTCTAGGATCTTTTTCTTGTCAGAATTGTATGCGTTGTATTCTTTTACTTCACACAAAAGGTCTTCCGTACCGGTACCATCCATCGTAAATTCCGTTTCTGTAAAGTTACCGGAAACCTCTGCACCACCTGATGTATAAAAATAATCAGAGATACTACCGAATGACATAGTATAGACGCCGCCATTCGGACGAGCATTAGCATAAGCATTAACTACGGCCACGCGAGCGCTATCTAGCCTAATGTAGCCATTTCTAGCATAGATAACAACATCCCCGTCTAGCCTATTTGGGTCATAAATAAAAAGATCAACGTGGACACTATCATCACTAGCCTCTGAGCCCTTAATCTTAAGAACGCCCATAAAGTAGCCAAGCTTATTAGTGGTCAAGTCCTTTTTGAGCGAATCCGAGATTTTTGGTACAGAAAAAGTGATTGTCGTATTATCAGAGAGCGCAACGTCTTTTATAAAAACCCCTTCTTTTTTGGGGATAGAGCTAAGTTTTATGCATTGCTCATCTTCTGATAGTTCCATGACTTCGACCTCTGACATAGCTTTTGCCCTATTCGTCGGAAATAGCCCAACGGTCAAGCAAATAATCAATAAAATACCTAAAAATTTAAAGTTCTTCATTTTTCAACACCCCTTTCTATGAAAAACAACGTATCTCTATATTATAGCACAAAATAGCTAAAAATTCAAGACAAACTTAAGAAAGTGTGTTATAATAGTAAGGTTGCAGTAAATTACTACACAAAGGGGGTGTGGATGCATGAACATTACTAGAATTAGACAGGCAGAAAAAGCAAACAGAATGGGGGTGTTGATTGACGAACTTGCTAGGAAAGATGATGTGCCAGGGCCACTGGCCGCACTAAGGTTACAATATGCACTAAAAACATTACAGAGGTGCGACTATGCCGGATATACGGCCTACGACATCCTACGGGATTATCTAGGGCTAGGCGACGAGGCCCCGTATATGCTGTCAGCAATGGAATATTATTATCCAGGCTTGGCAAACAAACCCGGCGAACGGCTTTCTTATGACGAGTTAAACAAGACCTGCACAGAGCTTCTAGAAATGCTAAGAACTAGTGTTTTTGAGAACGCCGATTCGGAACAATCTGCCGTCTAAGGGCTTTGCCCAACAAACAACAAAAAACTCCCCTTTCGGGGAGTTTTTCTCAAATGGGACTTTTTTGGAAAGAAAGTCCCAACGAAAGAAACCTAGCATAAAAACAAAGTCAGGCACGTGTCCTGACTTTGTTTTGGTTTACGATAGATTACTACTATTTAATAATCTTAGTAATAACACCAGAACCGACGGTCTTGCCACCTTCGCGGATAGCAAAGCGGTCGTTGTTGTTCATAGCGATTGGAGCTAGAAGCTTAACCTTAAAGGTAACGGTATCGCCAGGCATGACGATTTCCTTGTCAGCTGGAAGCTCAACTTCACCGGTAACGTCAGTAGTACGGAAGTAGAACTGTGGCTTGTAACCCTTGGAGAATGGAGTGTGGCGTCCGCCTTCCTCTTTCTTAAGGATGTAAACCTCACCTTCAAACTCAGTGTGTGGGGTGATAGTACCAGGTTTAGCGATGACCTGACCACGCTCAATCTGCTCACGCTCAATACCGCGGAGAAGAAGACCGGCGTTATCGCCTGCTTGACCCTGGTCTAGAGTCTTGTGGAAGGCCTCAATACCGGTAACAACAGATTTCTGAGTGTCACGGAGACCAACGATTTCAACTTCGTCGTTAAGTTTAATAACACCCTGCTCGATACGACCAGTAGCAACAGTACCACGGCCTTTGATAGAAAAGACGTCCTCGATAGGCATGAGGAATGGCTTGTCTAGATCGTGCTCTGGGATGTCGAAGTATTCGTCCATAGCCTTGACGAGGTCCATAATAGCCTGTTCGTTTTCGGCGTCGCCTTCAAGAGCCTTAGTAGCGGAACCCTTGATGATAGGAGCGTTGTCGCCATCAAAGCCGTACTTGTTGAGAAGTTCGCGGACATCCATCTCGACGAGCTCAACTAGTTCTGGGTCAGCAAGGTCCATTTTGTTCAAGAAGACGATAATCTTTGGAACGTTAACCTGGTGAGCCAAGAGAACGTGCTCACGGGTCTGTGGAAGAGGACCGTCGTTAGCGGCAACAACGAGGATAGCACCATCAATCTGAGCAGCACCGGTAATCATGTTCTTGATGTAGTCGGCGTGGCCTGGCATATCAACGTGTGCGTAGTGACGCTTCTCGGATTCGTATTCCTGGTGAGAGGTAGCAATGGTAATACCACGAGCCTTTTCCTCAGGAGCGTTATCGATTTGATCATAAGCAACTGGCTTGTTAACTTCGGAAGGAAGCTTCTTTGCCAAAACTGCGGTAATAGCAGCAGTAAGAGTAGTTTTACCGTGGTCGACGTGACCCATGGTACCTACGTTAATGTGAGGTTTGGAACGGTCAAAATCTGCCATTCTTTATTATCTCCTTTATTATTAATTTGTTTGGAGCACTAATAAAAACCAGCTCCAAACACTTAAGAATATTGTATACGATTTTTTATAAGATGTAAAGAGGTAATTTTTAAATTATATCTAGAAAAAGCCCCCGAAATTCGGGGGCGCCTCCTTAATCTTTCAGGTCTAAAGCATTTAGGCCTGCCCAGTTGATACCGGAGTCGGTTAGGAGGTATAAAATCTCATCCAGAGTGCCACGCGTGAGAGAGTCATATTTATTAATGTTGACCATCTCTGGATTTTCTGTTTTGTCTTCATAGACCAAGGCAGTATAGAGAATATCATTCTCAACGTTCGCGTCTATGTCGTCCACCCATCTAGCAGAGATACCTAGATAAACTTTGTTCTCTGTAAAAGCGATGACGGCAGAGGGGTTATTTGAGGGAATAATATAACTAAAACCGTTATACCCGCCCCTTCTAGTAAACTGCCCGGAAAGTGGGCCACTATAAGCGTTAAACAGTCTATCATAGTCAAAACTGTCGCCATGATCGAAGCTCTCGAGCTCGTCTCTACAAAGCAGATTACATAGCTGAGTGCGCCAGATAATCTGGTCTAGGTCCTTTTTAGATAAGTCAATAGAGCGGTCTGTAAAGCTAACGTTTTTTGGGTCTTCTTCCCACCAACTTTCTTCGTCAAACCAAGAGCTATAATAGCTAGCTTCATAGGTAGACATCTGTTCTACTTCCTCTGGAGTCTCATAATCTTTGGTATAGAGACTAACCAAAAGATGCGGAACTGTGGTGTTAATATAGGGGCCAACACCGCTAAAACCTATCTCTATAGGATGCTTAGTCGCAAAATCCTTGTCAAAGAGAAGTAGGTCTAGATTAGCATAATAATTGTCGTACTGACCCATAGATATGCCATAAGAAAAGATAGCAATCATACCGTAGTCGTTTAGCTTACTGGTCGTCTTTCCGTCCTGTTTAATAGTCGGAACAGAGATAACATAGCGACAACGCTCTAAGTTGTCGTCACTCTCGTTCCCTTCTATAATGACGGTACCGGGCTTACTTTTTAGTTGCTCGGACGTTAAAACGTATGATATAGACGGATTTTCTTTGAAATCATGTTCGTAATCAAAGATATAATCTTCGTTTGGCGCGGTAAACTTCTCGTCTAGATTACGGTAGTCAAACAGCTCCTCCGTAACGCGCATATCTTTAGCTAGTGCTACCTGGCTAGATTGAGCTAGCATAACAGTAGCAATCGCTAGGCTAAAAAACCTTTTTACTCTAAAATTAAACATCAATACACCTCCTAATTTTTAAAAAACTCTCACCCTAACCGTAGATTATAGCACTTTATAGAGAAAAAGTCAATAGCATGATTGACTTTTCGCCTGATTTGTGCTATAATGGGAAGGTAGACTTTGGTCTAGGACTTTAGGCTGACAGAACGGAGGTGGGAGTATGTCAAGAGCAAGAAAAAAGGTAAACCTAAAAAAGCCGAAGAGGTATACAACCAACAATGAGGTTACAGAGGTAAAAGTAGCCGTAATTAAGCGCTATACTCGACGTTTTGTGAGGGATTGTGACGGGCTAATAGCCTGCGCAAAGAACGATCAACGTAAGATTATGGAGCTAGAGGCTGAAGACGGCACAATCTATGAAACTTTTAACCCTGTAATCTATAAGAGTTACCGTGTAGGCGAGACGTTCACCGCAAGGATTGAGTTCTTCCCGTTACCGGGAGGTGAAAAATTACCCTATGTACGTAGCGCCAAAGGTATAACTGAATAACCTTAAAAAGGCCCGCGAAATTCGCGGGCTTTTTCTTATGAAACTCTAATTAAGCGAGCATGATCTACGAACATCCAGAGGCCTTTAGTACAGAGGCAAACGTCTTTCATGCCATGTTCTACGAGCTGAACTTCTTTTATGAAAGTCTCTCCGGCGATTTTAAACCAAATCCAAACGTGGCTATTTCTACCGTATAAGTAGATTTTGGCTTCGTTTTCGTCGGTTATATTGACCGGGACTGCTAGCTCTGTATCGTCGCCCTTGCGGATGATAATGCCACTTTTTGTGACAGTTATCATACTGGTTCTGTCTTCGGGGAGACCGAGGTCTCCAGCGCCATATATTAGTGGCTGATTCTGAGTTTTGACCTCTACAACGATACTGGAAGTGGTTCTTTTGTCTTCGTCCAAGACGAAGACAAGTCCGTGCTCGGTTTCTACTACGCTCATTTTTTCATCTGTTCTAGACATATAATCACCCCTTTCTAAGTCTAGATGTATTAAGGTACAAAATAAGATAAGGTATATTACAACCTTATCTTATTATACCATACTCGCCCTAAAAAGTCAATGCTTATTTAGAGGCGCGAGATTCAATAATCTCTTGAGCTACGTTAGGTGGAACTTCCTCGTAAGCGTAGAGCTCCATAGAGGAGGCGGCACGACCTTGGCTCATAGAACGGAGGTCACCAGTGTAACCAAAGAGGTTAGCAAGTGGACAGAAGGCCTTGATGAGCTTAGCGCCACCGTTTAAGTCTTCCATTTCATCAATGCGACCACGACGAGCGTTGATATCGCCAATCACGTCGCCCATGAATTCTTCTGGGGTGGTGATTTCTAGCTTCATGACAGGCTCAAGAAGAACTGGGTTAGCTTTCTTGATACCTTCGCGAGTAGCGAGTGCACCTGCTAGAGAGAAGGCGAGCTCGGAGGAGTCGACATCGTGGTAAGAACCATCATAGAGAGTAGCCTTAACGTCAACTACTGGATAGCCAGCGATAACACCGCCAGCAAGGGTTTCTTCAACACCTTTCTGGACAGGTTTACGATATTCTTGAGGAACAACACCACCTTTAATCTGGTCGATAAATTCAAAGCCTTTGCCTGGCTCGTTTGGCTCAAATTTAATCCAAACGTCACCATACTGACCACGACCACCAGATTGTTTGATGTGTTTACCCTGGGCCTCGGCAGTACCGCGAATAGTCTCACGGTAGGCAACCTGTGGGGCGCCAGTGTTAGCTTCTACACCGTGCTCTTTGTTGAGGCGGTCGATAATAATCTCGAGGTGAAGCTCACCCATACCAGAGATGATGGTCTGGCCGGTTTCTTCGTCGGTGTGGACGCGGAAAGTAGGGTCTTCTTCGGCGAGTTTAGAGAGGCCGAGGGCCATTTTTTCTTGGTCGGACTTGGTCTTTGGTTCGACGGCAATAGAGACAGGTGGGTCTGGGAATTCGATAGACTCAAGGTGGATTGGATGAGCTGGGTCACAAAGAGTAGTACCAGTAGTAGTGTCTTTTAGACCAACTACAGCGGCGATATCACCAGCGGTAACCTCGGAGATTTCTTCGCGTTTGTCGGCGAACATACGGACGATACGACCAACACGTTCCTTATTACCGGTAGTAGCGTTTAAGATATAAGAGCCGGAGGTAAGCTTACCAGCATAGACTCGGATAAAGATGAGTTTACCTACGAATGGGTCGGTCGCAATCTTAAAGGCAAGAGCGGTAAGAGGCTCGTTATTGTCGGCCTTTCTGATGATTTCGTCGCCGGTTTTTGGATCGGTACCGACGGTTTGGCCCTGATCACGGTCTAGAGGGGATGGAAGGTAATCGGTCATAAGGTCTAGGACCTTCTCAACGATAACACCACGGCCATCGCCACCAGTAACTAGGAAGAAGTCGCCGTCTAGGACGCGCTTTCTTAGGGCAGTCTTTAGCTCTTCTTGGGAGATAGCTTCTTCGCCTTCGTTGAAGAATTTCTCCATTAGCTTTTCGTCGGCGGCAACAGCTTCTTCTACTAGCATAGAACTAGCGTTTTTAGCCTTTTCTACCATATCAGCTGGGATTTCTCCAACGGTAAGCTCGTGGTCGGCGTAATCTTTGTAGGTGTAAGCCTTCATATCAACAAGGTCAACAACGCCACAGATATCTTTTTCAAAACCAATCGGGAGATGAATAGCGACGGCGTTCTTAGAGAGGCGCTTGTGGATAGACTCTAGAGACTTATAAAAGTCACCACCGATTTGGTTAATTTTATTAACAAAACAGATACGAGGAATGCCGTATTTAGTAGCCTGGCGCCAAACGGTCTCGGACTGAGCCTCAACGCCCATCTTGCCATCAAAAACTACGACAGCACCGTCAAGCACGCGAAGAGAGCGCTCTACCTCGGCGGTAAAGTCAATGTGGCCTGGGGTATCAATAATGTTAATCTGGTGGCCCTTCCAGTGGGCAGTAACGGCCGCGGAGGTAATAGTAATACCGCGGTCTTTTTCCTGCTCCATCCAGTCGGTAGTAGCACCACCGGTGTCGCCTTTTACGAGGTCAATTTTGTGTTTTAAGCCAGTACGATAAAGAATTGCCTCACTAGTTGTAGTTTTTCCTGCGTCAATGTGCGCGATAATACCAATGTTGCGCAACTTGGACAGGTCTGTAAGCTTCTCAGCCATATACTCCAATCTGGAAAGGAAACACATTTTCCTTTCCACCTTTCTTTTTGATTACGATTTTAAAGTTAGGCGCATGTCCTAACTTTAAAATGATTTAATGATAATTTTTTATATTATAGCACAATAAGTGGCTGGGTGTAAAGAGAAAACCCCGAGCTTTTGCTCGGGGTTGATTATTTGGGTTACGTTATTTTGGTTGTGTTTTGTTCTTAACAATTCGTTAGTTAATAGTTACTTTGCCTAAAGCCGTTTGGCTGTGTTACCTCAAAATGAGATTAGCTAAGGCGGCAGGCCTGTCGGTCCTGACATAAAATAACACAAATATGACAAGCTTTCAAACCCCCTTTCTTTAAAAGCTGTATGAAGTTTACCCAAAAATACTAGACCGTGAAAAGGTAGAGTTCCTTTTGGCCTATTTTGCGATTATAGCACACCTAGTGAGTTTTGTCAATGCTTATGCTAGCTTTTTTCGTAAAATCTGTTGGGCGGAGCCTGGATTGGCCTTACCGCCTGACTTCTTCATGACCTGGCCGACAAGAAAACCAATTACCTTTTCTGAGCCAGCCTTAAAGTCGGCCACGGCCTGAGCACAAGCAGGGTCGGCGATGACTTCGTCTATGATTTTTTCTAGGGCACCGGTGTCGTTCTCTTGGATGACGTTGAGCTCCTTGGCGATAGCGCGGGCGTCTTTTTTGCCCATTTGAGGATCAAAGAATTTGAGAAAGACTTCTTTTACTGCGGTAGAAGAGAGCTCGCCCTTTTCTTTCATCTCGACAAGGTCAGAAAGTTGTGTAGCAGAAGGAAGATGGGATAGCATTTCGACGGATTTTTCTTCGGCTAGGAGAACGCTTGCAAATAGGTTAGCAACAGGCTTGATAGATTTAACGTCTAGTTCCCCTAGTTTTTTCATTAAATCTGGATAGTCTAGGAGTACCTCCAAAGTGTCGGCCGGTAGGATTTCGCCGAATTTCTTCCTATAATCATTCGGTAGAAGTGGAACCTTTTTAATCTCTGCGTCAATAAACTCCTCGGTTAGGTGAACTGGCGGGAGATCTGGTTCTGGCATATAGCGATAATCCTTGGCTTCTTCCTTGCTACGCTGGCCGGTAGTCTTGCCGGTAGCGTCGTTCCAGCCGAGGGTCTCTTGGATGACCTTTTCCCCGTTCTCTAGGAGCTTCTTTTGGCGGGAAATTTCGTATTCGATAGCGCGCTCAACAGAGCGGAAAGAGTTTAGATTCTTGACCTCGGTACGAGTGCCGAGTTTGTCGCTACCCTCCGGAGCAATAGAAGTGTTGACATCAAAACGCATATTACCGTTATAGAGGTCGCCGTTAGTAACGCCAGCATAGCACATAGTGCGCCAAAGCTCTTTACAATAATCGTGAGCATCCTTAGCACTGTGGATATCTGGCATACTAACAATCTCAATCAGTGGGGTATCGACGCGGTTCAAATCAACTAAAGAATAGGTGTCAAAGTGGGTGAGTTTACCGGCGTCGCCTTCTAGGTGAGCATGCTCAATGCGGACCTTGGTACCACTAGGTAGCTCTATGTAGCCCTCGCCAATAATCGGGTGATAGAACTGGGTAATCTGGTAGCCCTTAGGGGAATCTGGATAAAAATAGTGTTTTCTATCAAAGCGAGAAATCGGGTTAATCTTGGCGTTCATAGCAAACCCTGCGCGAATAGCAAAGCGGATAGCCTCGCCATTAAGACGTGGGAGCATACCTGGAAGTGCGTAATCTACGGGCGAGACACAAGAATTTGGCTCTTTGCCACGAGCGTCGTTATCGACCTCGGAAAATAGCTTAGTTTTAGTACAGAGCTGGACGTGACATTCTATGCCGATTGTTGGGATGTATTTCATCTAAATAGCCTCCAAATCTTTTAGAGCTTGTTTGAAACTGGCAAGGGCGCGCTTGGCCTGGAGATATTCCGGCTTAAACCCATGTTCGTGAGCGATTTGATTTCTAATCTTGTGAGCATGCCAGACGGAATTAATCTGGGAAAAATAACCTTCGGATTTTTTGAGGCGTTCGCCCATGTTCTTGCCTGGGGCACTCATTTCTAGGAGGGCCTTGTCTAGGAGCTTGTCTGCCTCTATGATAGCGGTAGAAAAAGTGGCTGGATTGTTTTTATCAAAGGAATTCTCAATATGGAGCCAGGCGGTCTGATATTCTTCTTTTTCAAAAGAATAGCGTTTTTTAGAGGTGAGAGAAATAGCAATAAACACCATCACGCCGACTAAGGCAATTGCGATTAATAAAAAGATAATAGATGAGTTCATTACTCCACCTCCTCATTTATTTTTGCTTCCCCCGCGATTTTTCCTGCAAATTCTAGAAGAGCTTTATCACTACGGCGCGGACCAACAATCTGAAGCCCCACAGGAAGACCGCTCTCTGTTTCTCCGGCCGGGATAGCAAGACCAGGCACGCCAGCTAGGTTTAAAGGTACGCTCATAACGTCCTCTAGGTACATAGAAACAGGGTCGCCCACCTTCTCCCCAAGCTTAAAGGCAGGGTTAGGGGAAACAGGAGTGAGGATAAAGTCGCATTTCTCAAAAGCCTTCTTGTACTCGTCGATAATTAGGGTGCGGGCTTTCTGGGCCTTGAGATAATAGGCGTCATAAAAACCGCTTGACAAAACAAAGTTACCGATCATGATACGGCGTTTGTTTTCTGGCATAAAACCGGCACCACGAGACATGCTAAAGACGTCGTCTAGGGATTTGGCATCCTCGCTACGATAACCGTAGCGGATACCGTCGTGACGAGAAAGATTAGAGGTAATCTCGGCGGGGACGACGATGTAATAGACTGCAAGGGCGTATTTAAGGGCGGGCATGGAAAGCTCGACAACCTCGTGGCCGTCCTTCTTTAGCTCGGCTACCTTGTTATCAAAGGCGGTCTTGATGGCCGGGTCGACCTTCGAGAGATCAAAGTCCTTAATAATTCCTATTTTTTTAATTTCTTTATCATTTTTTTCATTATAGTAGTCAGGCAAAGTCGTTAAATCTTTGGGGTCTTGGCCAGCACAGACGGACATCAGCAAGTCAATATCAGAGGCGGAGCGAGCGAAGAAGCCGATACAATCAGTGGAACTTGCCATGGCGACGACGCCATATCTAGAAATGGTACCATAAGTTGGCTTAAAGCCGTAAACGCCATTAAATGAAGCAGGCTGGCGGATAGAGCCACCTGTATCTGTACCGGTAGCAAACTGGACAATACCCTTAGCTACTGCTACGGCGGAGCCACCAGAGGAGCCACCGGCAACGCGCTCTTTATCATAAGCGTTCAAAGTTGGGCCAAAGTAGGAGTTCTCTGTAGAGGAGCCATGCGCAAAAGAGTCCATATTAGTACGGCCAATCATAATCGCACCCTCGGCCTCTAGCTTCTCGACCGTGGTGGAATCTAGCGGGGCGCGGAGAGGTTCTAGAATCTTAGACGAGGCGGTAGTGTTTCCTTCTTTGCTTAAGAAATTATCCTTCAGGGCATAAGGCACGCCGGCAAGACGGCCGGCATCCTCGCCACGGGCGATTTTTTCGTCGATTTCTTTGGCGCGGTGCAAAGCGGACTCTTCGTTGAGAGAGGTGAAAATGTTGTAATTTTTACAACGTTTAGCTTTTTCCAAAGCTTCTTTGACCATGCTGACGGCGCTGACGTCTTTACTCGCAATCTTCACACTCGCTCCTTTCTTGGTTTTCGGAATCTTTTTCTTCTTGCTCAAGGATTTTTAGATCTTTTTCGTCTTCTTCCATAACTATAACACCTTTGGAACTTTAATTTGGTTGTCCTGGACGCCGGAAGCACCAAGGTAAGCCGGGGCAAGATTCAACAGTGCCTCACGGTCGGCTTCTTGAGGCAGAATCTCGTCCTCGCGCCAGATATTTTCCATTTCAAAAACTTGATAAGTAGGCTCTATTCCCTCTGTATTTAGCTCGTTTAGCTGGGAGATATAGCCAATAATATTCTTAAGATCAGTTGTCAGGCCATCTTTTTCTTCATCACTTAATGAAAAATCAGAAAGTTTGGCAAGGTGATCAATTTCCTCGCGTGTAATTTCCATCCCTTTAATTATACCACAAAAATTTAAGGGGAGAAATGAAAAAGCGACCCAAGAACGGGTCGCTAATGCTGAACATTATTCTAAGTCTTCTGGACTGGCGGGCTTTTTCCACTTTTTTAGGTAGAGAAAATCTTTGTCGAGCTCAATAAATTGTTCCCTAACAGTATCCAAAATCCCCAGCGCAAAACTCTTTACATTAGGGAAGGCTTTCTGGCCTTCGCGCTCAAACTCGGCCCTAGATTTTTCCTCGATGGTACGCGTGAGCGCTATCCAAGGATACATAAAATCTCTTAAATCTTCGCCAGTGGCGCCGTTTTTTATTTCCATTCTACGGAAAAAGCTGGCAGACTTAAAAGTCGATTCCATCGCTTCGGCGGTTTCTCCTATCTGCTCGTAGACGAACTTATTCCTGGACTCGTC
>JAGCAJ010000013.1 GCA_017652765.1 Candidatus Saccharimonadota bacterium
ACTATAACTGGTACACGGCTACTGCTACGTATGGTGGATACAATACTACTACCGATACTAGCTACTCCATTTGTCCTAAGGGCTGGAGACTACCAAAAGATGGTGGCTCTGGAGAGTTCCAAGCCCTAAGAAACGTATATTCTAGTTCTGCCTTTGGTGATGACTGGCGTAATACCCCACTCAACTTTATCTTCGCCGGCAACCGTAGCGGTGGCTCTACGAACAATGCCAGTACGAGCGGTAACTATTGGTCTAGTACGGCGAGCAATAATAACTTCGCATACCACTTGGACTTGATGAATAGTTCCAATGTCTACCTGGGCATCAACGCCAAGTTCCGCGGGCTCTCTGTGCGCTGTATTGCCGAGCAAGATTTTTGGAGTATAACTTATATGCAACAAATGACCCCAGAGTTAGCAAACAGTGTTACTGCTCCAACCGATTCTAGTGTCACTACCCTCGCCACCACTAGCGCAGAATACAACGCTGCCACTCCAGGCTCCGTCGTTCCGCAAAGAACCTTGACCGATTCCCGCGACAGCAAGACCTACACCATTAGAAAACTTGCTGATGGTAGGGTTTGGATGGCGCAAAATCTCCGGCTAGTCGGTCCAATCTCTGCTTCTGATCTTAACCCTGCCAATACTAACGTCACTTCTCGTAGTACTTTCGCTCTTACCGCTTCCAACTCTGGTACCTGGTGTACTACCAACTCTTCTGCTTGTGATGACCAATCTATGGTCCTAGATTCCGGAAACGATAACTATGGCGCCTATTACAACTGGTATGCCGCTACAGCTGGCACTGGTACATATGAAACTACTACCGATACAAGCTACTCCATTTGCCCTAAGGGCTGGAGACTACCAAAAGGCGGTGACTCTGGAGAGTTCCAGACATTATATGGTAAGTACAACTCATCTACACTATTGAGCGGCGCTAACGGTCCTAACTTCACATTCGCCGGCTGGCGTATCGGTGGCTCTATGAGCTATACCGGTACGGAGAGCTACAATTGGTCTAATACGGCGTACTATAATCACTCCGCATACACCCTGTACTTGAGTATTTGGGATGTCTACCCTGCGCGCAACGCCTACAAGTACCAAGGGAGTACTGTGCGCTGTATAAATGCCAATTAGCTACCTACATTAGCATCCTACCCTAGCATCCCAAATCCCCCATTTCTGGGGGATTTTTGTGCTATAATATAACTATGAGCATTATCAAAGGCAAAAAACCCGCCATAAAACCCACCCCTCCCCCAGATGACGTCCTATTATCTCTAGACATCGGTACCGAATTTGTCAAAGCTGTGATTGCCAGACAAAAAAAGGATAATACCTTAGAAATCATCGGTGTTGGCCGTGCGCACCAAGACCCGTCTAATATGCACGCTGGCGCGATTGCGGACATCGGCGCCGTCGTCGGCGTTTGTGAAAAAGCCCTCTCCGACGCAGAAAAGCAGGCCGGCGTTACTTGTAAACTTGTCTCTGTTGGCATCGCCGGAGAACTAGTAAAAGGAAACACTACCACTGTTCATTACCGTAGAAAAAACGGTAATCGCCCTCTCTCAGAACAAGAAATGTCCCTGATTATTAAGCGTGTCCAGGACAAAGCCGGCGAAATCGCTAGAAAAGAAGTGGCGCTAGAGACTAATAATCCCGACATAGAGGTCCGCCTAATTAACTCCGCTATCGTCAGCCTAGTTATCGACGGATACAAGGTAGCCAATCCTATCGGGTTTAAAGGGTCAGACCTCACGATTCAATTCTATACTGCCTTTGCGCCCCTGGTCCATATCTCCGCCATAGAAAAAGTCTGTGCAGAGCTAAGTCTAGACCTGCTCTCTGTTGCGGTAGAGCCTTTTGCGGTTTGTCGCGCCTGCCTGGGCGACGATCCAGATTCTAACCTCTCTGCTATTGTGATGGATATCGGTGGTGGCACTACGGATATTGCTATCGTAGATGACGGTGGCGTAGACGGGACCAAGATGTTTGGCATCGGTGGCCGTAGCTTTACGCACCAGATTGCCGAGGCCCTAGGCGTAGATTACGACACTGCGGAATTTTTCAAGCTAAACCCAGAATCCGATGAGCTCCCTGCCCAAGCCAAAGAACGTATGGAGGCGACTATCGCCAAAAACATTGAAGTCTGGCTCGGCGGCGTAGAGCTAGCGCTTTCGGAATTTGATTTATTAGAAGTCTTACCACAAAAGGTCCTCCTCTGTGGCGGTGGCGCCGGTCTAATGCAAATCCAAGAGACTCTCGCTACCTCCGATTGGTACGAGGAATTACCGTTTAATCGTCGCCCAGTCATTCATATCGTAGAATCAGGAGACATCCCAGGCATGGAGAATAAGACCGACGTCGAGCTAGATCATTCGTTCATTACGGCGCTAGGTCTCCTTCGTGTCTCTCTAGATACTCTTGCCGGCTCTCCAGAAGGTGGCACAATTAAAGAGCGCATCGCCAAGATTCTCCAAAACTAATCTATTTCTACAAACTTCCCGGGCGCCAGCCCATCTAATCTATATTTCCCAAATTGTATTCGGTGTAGCTTTTTTACGGTATACCCTA
The DNA here is from genome assembly GCA_017652765.1 of Candidatus Saccharimonadota bacterium. Taxonomy (GTDB): domain Bacteria; phylum Patescibacteriota; class Saccharimonadia; order Saccharimonadales; family Saccharimonadaceae; genus Nanosyncoccus. The sequence goes on from JAGCAJ010000013.1 coordinate 2,580, forward strand.
GCGCCGAGAACGTCCGCCGTATCTGGCGATTCCGCCCCTCGCTCATGGTGACTAGCCAGCGCCTCCGCCCGTCGTCTAGATGGGCCAGCCCTAGTTTAGACACCCCGTCCGTTAGCTCTACCCCATAATCACTTATCATCTGCTGGTGTAGTGGCTCTAGGTCGCGGTTTAGCTCTACCTCATATTGTTTCTCTTTGACAAATTTCGGATGTGTGTGCTGATAAGAAAAATCCCCGTCATTGGTGAGTAGAATTAGTCCAGAACTGTCTTTGTCTAACCTTCCCACCGTTTTTAATTCCTGATATTTCTTGGGCAGTAGCTCATAAATCGTCGGCGTGTCCCCCTGGCGCTTCTTAGAACAGACATATCCCACCGGCTTGTTCATCGCCAAATAAGTATATCCCATGTCAAATGGGATTATACTACCATTATAGCACACTTTTGTATTTTTGTCAATACGTGCGCCTAGCACGGCCGGCTTCCCGTCTACTAGGACCTTGCCGGCGCTGATGGCATTATCGGCCTCACGCCTAGAGATTCCTACGCGTTCCGCTAGAAATTTATTTAGCCTAAATTGTTCCATAATTACTGGTTAGTGGCGGTACCAGGCCATTGTTGAGCTTGCGCACCTGCGTCTTCGTTTAGTACGGCTTCCATTTTCATCTCCGCCTCAGACGGCTGTGGCGCTACTGGCGCGGGAGCAGGAGTCTCCACCGGAGTAGGAGCAGGGGTTTCAGTAGGCATTGAGGATACCTCTGCGGAGGATGGATTCAAGGAATCAGGAGAAGCGGAGTGAGGCGTACTATCGGTACGCTGAGCGAGCATCGCATCTGATGACGCCGAAGACGCCTCCGCAGTGGTATTCTTGTCGCCCATGACTTCGTGCACTGCGTTGATAACATCCTCAATTCCTACTTGCGATTTTACTAGATACTTATTTGCCCCCAAATTTTCTCCGCGTTGCCTCTGGTCCTCGGAGCTTAGTGCTGTCATCATAATCACCTTAATATCTTTTGTCTCTGGTGTAGAGCGGAGGATATCTAGCATATCAAACCCAGAAATCTTTGGCATCATCACGTCTGATAGAATTAGGTCTGGCTTTTCTTGTACAGCCATAGCTAGGGCCTCTTCACCATCTCCAGCAGAAACTACGTCATAGCCCTCGGCTACCAAGCGAATACTGTAAATCTCGCGTAAACTTTTATCATCCTCGACTAGCATTATTTTTGCCATTATTCCTCCTATTTTCCTTATTGTATAACACTTGTGGTATTTTGACTAGACTGGGCCGGCGCCGTTGGTCGAGCCACCGTCACAGACTGGGCCGGCGCCATCGTCGGCACAGGCGCGACTGCTGGTTGCGGAGCGGTCGTTGGCTGAGGTACCGGTGTCGGTTGCGACACTACGGCCTTTACTGCTACCCCAGATAATGCTACCTCTGTTGGGGATACTGGTGGTTTTATCGGCATCATCTGCGTATTGCGCTGGACCGTCATCTGGCGCTCATATTCTTCCTGAGAAATCCGAGGCAAAGCCACATAGAACGTTGACCCTTCTCCAAACACGCTTTCCGCCCAAATTCGTCCACCCATCGCCTCTGTCCTGGCTTTGGCTAGATATAGCCCTAGGCCCGTTCCGCCAATAGTCCGCGTCGCGGAGTTGTCCACCCGATAAAATTTCTGAAAAATATGCGACAAATTCTCTGGCGGAATCCCAATCCCGCTATCGGTGACGTTAATTAGCACGTCGTCTCCGTCCGCGCGCACGCTCACCCAAATCCTACCGCCCTCCTCGGTGTATTTAATTGCGTTTCCAACTAGGTTATTGATAATTTCTGTTAAGAAATCAACATCCACCATTGCGTACGTTAGCTGGTCTATTTGCATCTTGTCGCCACCCCCATCTTCTACACCAAATGTGTATTGGATATGCTTATTATTCTGCGCCGTCATCTGGCGCCCGGCGATTTCTCTCACCGCGTTCGTTACGTCTACCGGCACTAGGTTCATTCGTACGCGTTTATCATCCAATTTTGTTACGTCGAGTAGGTCCTGGAATAGCTTGCCCAGGTGTTGCGAAGCATTATGCGCCTCTGTTAGATATTGCCTAGCGCGGTCATCTATCGTCGCCGTCTGTGGATTTAGCGCCAGCCCCAGATACCCCTCAATCGACGCCACCGGCGTACGCATCTCGTGGCTCGCCGTAGAGATAAACTCCGTCTGCTCGCCTTCCTTAGCTAATTCCTCGGCAATATTACGGAAGGTAATAATCCTATCCGCCGTCCGCCCGCCCGAAGGTGTCAGCGTAATCATCACTGGCGTTTTTCCACCCTGTGGCGTAACTAGGTAATAGTTCCTAGACTCCCAAGCCTGGTTATTCACTACGGCCTTGGCTAGCGGATTTTGGCTATCTGGTACGGCCATTCCTTCCCCTGTTTCTAGCTTCATTAGCGACAAATATGATAGTCCTAGCGCATCAGAATAATCCGCATTTCCAGTCATCCGTGCCGCCGCCGGATTTAGCAGTTTTACTAGCCCGTTTTGGTCAATAATCACTACTCCATCGTTTATGGAGTTTAACACAAGTTCGGCAAGAAGCAGTCGATTCGTCGTTTGCGGATCCAGCCCAGCCACCATGGGTTTCTTCTGGAAAATATTCATTAATATTATTTTAACACAAACGGAATAACTTGTGTTAAAATTGAGGTATGAATAAGGATGTTGTTTATATTGAGCCGGAAGATGACATCACCGATATCATCGCCAGAGTCAAAAACTCCAAACAAAAACTCGTTGCGCTCGTCCCGCCAAAAAAGATTGGTGTTTTGCGTAGTGCCGTAAACACAAAACTTATTGCCAAGACCGCCAAGGCATCTGGCAAGGTCGTAGTCATCGTTACTACTGATAGCTCCCTAGTCAAACTCGCTGCTTCTGCCCAGATTCCCGTAGCTAAGACCCTCCAATCCCGTCCAAAGCTCCCATCGGAAATTATTAAAGAAGAGCGCGCTCATGGCGAGCAATTTATTGACGAAAAAGATTTTGACGACGAAGAGTTTGACCCAAATAACAGCGTCAAGCCTAACAAACCTCGCCCTGTCGCCCAGAGTACTAAAAAACCAGACCAAGAAATCTCTTCCGACGACATCGAAAAAGACGAAGAAAAAACCAACAAATCCGACAAAAAGCCAGGCAAAAACGGCAAAAACATCATCCCAACCTTAGAAAAATATCGCAAATGGATTATCATAGGCGCTGGCGCATTTGTGCTTCTAATTATCTTCCTAGTCTGGGCCTTTGCTTTTGCCCCAGGCGCGGACATCGCCGTCGCTATCAGAACTACGGCTAACAACTTCTCAGAAAACGTCTCCTTCGTCACCAAATCCGGCACAGAGAATACCTCTGACGGTAAGTTCCTCTTAGAGCAGAAAAAGGTAGAAAAAACCAGCTCCGTCGAATTCCAGGCCACCGGCCAAAAAGACATCGGCGAAAAGGCTCATGGCACACTGAAGGTGTCTTACACATTTACGAATTCTACTCAGGAAGGCTTTACTATTCCGGCCGGTTCCACATTCTCTAGTGGCTCAGCTACCTTCACCTCCAACTCCGCCATTTCTTTTGAAAACCCTGATGGCTGTACTCGTGCAGACTATAGTACTGGCAAATGTGTAGATACAAAAACCGCCGAGCTTACTGCTACCGCTCCTGGTGACCAGTACAATGTTGCGGCTTCTTCCTCTTGGTCTTCGCCAAACGGCACTTCCGCCTCTAACACCTCCGCCTTCTCTGGCGGTACCTCTAATGTCGTCACCGTCGTCTCCGATGATGACTTCAAGAAGGCTAAAGAAAAGTTAGAAAGTCAAGGTAGAGAAGACGGCAAATCCGAGTTAGTCAAAGAATTTGGCGATGATATGATTGTTATAGAGTCTAGCCTAGAAGTTAGCACCTCCGATCCAAAGTCCTCCCCGGCCGTCAACGAAGAAGTCAAATCCGGCACCACCCCAAAAATCGAGGCCACGACCACCTTTACCATGTATGCCGTCGACAAGGTCAAGGTAGAAGACTACATCAAAGAAAAAGCTTCCATGAGCCTAGCTAACGACCAGAGAATTTACGCCGTTAATAAGCCATTCTTTGAAAACTTCTCTAAAGTTTCTGATGGTAATTACACTGCCAAGCTAAAAAGCTCCACCGAAACCGGTCCAAAGGTGAGCGAAGAAGACATCCTAGAAAAATCCAAAGGCAAAAAATTCGGCGAAGTCCAATCTATCTTAAAGTCTATCAACGGCGTCAGCTCTGTTAAGCTTACTCCGTCTTTCCCATGGGTTAGCACCGTTCCAAACGATCCAAACAAAATCACAATAGAACTTAAAGTGGAGGAATAATGAAGATAATTGGCTTAGATGTTGGTACTCGTCGTATTGGTGTAGCTACCGCCGATACTAGCGTACGCATCGCCGTCCCAAACACTACGGTCATCGTTAATAACGGCCTAGAATTTACCGAAATCGCCCGCATTGCGCGCGCAAACAACACCGATTGGTTTGTTTTAGGGCTCCCTCGTAGCAATGAAGGCAAAGAAACCGCCCAGTCCGACTACGTTCGCGAATTTGCCAAAGCTCTAAAAAAGGCCATTCCTAGCGCCAAAATTCGCTTCCAAGATGAGTCTCTCACCTCTGTTGAAGCAGAAAAACGCCTAAAAGCTCGTAAACGTGGCTACCGCAGGGAAGAAATCGACGCCGAAGCCGCCTCTATTATCCTCCAAGATTTCATCGAATCCATGGCTACCGCCACTCACGGCAACAATACTTCCGACGAGCCATATGATAGCACAGATGATATAATAATTGACGACACCAAAAAGAAAAAAGGTGATAAAAAGGGAAACCCAATGCTAAGAAAAATAGTCCTGTTTATAGTGATTGCGATTGTCGCCCTCGGCATTGGCGGTGGTATTGCTTTTGCTTGGTACAATTCCGCGCTTGGCCCAGTTTATGACATTGATTGTAGCGCTAGTGGCAAAGAAGACGCCCGCTGTGAATTTATTGATTTTACCGTCGAATCCGGTGAGTCTCTCCAAAAAATCAGCGACAACCTAGAGGCCGCCGGCCTGATTAGGAGCTCCTTTGTCTTCCAGATTTATATGCGCACCCAGAGTTTGTCCGAACAAATCAAAATCGGTGATTATCAATTCCGTCGCAATATGAGCGTTGCCCAGATTGGCGCCCAGCTCGTCGAAGGAGCTAAGAACCCTAACGTCTTCTCCTTTACTATTCTCCCTGGCGCCACCGTCAAGGATATCAAAGCCGACCTTCTTAAACTCGGCTACTACACAGAGAGCGAGATTAACTCCGCCTTCGCTAAGGATTATCGTGGCACTAGCCCAGCTATTGACAGTCTCCTCCAAGATTGGCCGGGTAATAGCAATCCATACGGTGCCGAACCTCTAGAGGGCTACCTCTTTGGCGACACGTACGAATTCTACAAGACCGACAAAGTAGAAAAAATTATCACTACCGCTATGACCGCTCTCTGGGATGTCATAGAGGGCAACGATATGGTTAATAAGTTCGCTTCTCACGGCCTTAATCTCTATCAGGGAATCACCCTCGCCTCTATCGTCCAGCTAGAGTCCGGTACTACCGGCCAAGCTACCGTCGCCCAGATTTTCTATTCCCGTCTCTCTCAGAACATTATGCTTGGTTCTGACGTTACCACTAAATACGCCGTTGACCTCGTCGATCCGGATCGCACAACCTATACCGATAACAGCGCTTCTCTAGAGGTAGATAGTCCATACAACACCCGCAAATACCAAGGTCTCCCTCCTGGCCCTATCACTAACCCCGGTGTTTCCGCGCTTCTCGCTGTCGCCAACCCTGCTGATACCTCTTATCTTTACTTCTTGACAGGTGACGATGGTGTGATGTATTATAGTTACACAGAGGATGAGCACAACCGTAACATTGTCGAGCATTGCCAGAAACTCTGTAACGTTCAACTATGACGATTAAGAAAAAATTTCAGTTTATAAAGAACTACTGGGCCTATCTTTTGATTTTCGCCGGCGTTATTGCTGTTGCCGTCTTTGGCTCCCAGGACAAGCTCGCCGTCTCTGATCAGTCTATGAGTATGGACTCTATCGTGGCGTCCAATTACCAGGTCTCCACCGACCAAATTACCCAGTTTTATATGGTCGCAGAAGTCGCCGACTCTCTAGAGCTGGCCTCTGCTAACCTTGCTTCGATTAACTATTCCACCATCCAGATTCTCCAACAAAACAACCAAATCGTCAGCGACACCGGTAAAATTTCTAAACCTACCGTGGTCAACCCTGCCGACGTTTCTCGTGGCGTGATTAGCTATACCGTAAAAGACGGCGAGACAATGGAGCAAATCGCCGCACGCTATGGCCTCACTACCGACCAAGTTCGCTGGTCTAATAACTTAAAGACCACCTCTATTTCTGCCGGCCAGACCCTCCTGATTCCGTCTGTCGCTGGTATCGCTTATAAAGTTAAGAGTGGCGATACTGTGGACTCGCTTGCTTCTAAATACAACTCCTCTGCCGAGCAAATTATCTCTGTTAACGACCTAGAAAAAGACCCAACATTGAAACCTGATACTATCATCCTGATTCCTTCTGGCGTCCTCCCAGAAACAGAGCGCCCAGAATACGTCGCCCCTACCCAGAACTACACCACTAGCACCGTCGCCTACTCTCACTATTCCGCTGCCTATGCCTCTGGTAACCGCTATGCCTATGGTTGGTGTACTTGGTATGCTTGGCAATGGCGTCACGATAATATGCCAGCCAACTACGATCTCCCATCCAACATGGGTAACGCCAACACTTGGGCTTCTGCTGCTGCTGCTGCCGGCTTCGTAGTTAATCATACGCCGGCTCCGGGTGCCGTCTTCCAGCGTGGTGGCGGTCTTGGTCACGTCGGCATCGTCCAAAAAGTCAACGCCGATGGCTCTGTTGTTATTTCTGATATGAACGGTGTAGCCGGCTGGGGCCGCGTTGGTACTACTACTTGGACTGCCGCCCAGGCTGCTGGCTATAATTACATCCACGGTCGCTAGTAAAAGTCGTTAAATTATGTTATAATAGGGGTATTATGTTTGTCGACACAGCAAAAGTTAGTGTAAAAGCCGGAAAAGGTGGCAACGGTGCCGTCTCTTTTCGCCACGAAATCTATATTCCCAAAGGTGGTCCAGACGGCGGAGATGGTGGCCGTGGTGGCTCCGTGATTTTTCGTGCCGACAAAGACACTAATACTCTTCTAGATTTCCGTTTTACCCCTATCCTCACCGCCGAAGACGGCAAAAACGGCTCCGGCACTCGCTCTGCTGGCCGCTCCGGCAAGGATTTAATTGTTGATGTCCCTATCGGTACAATAGTCAAAAAAGAGGGAAATATCATCGCCGATCTAACAGAGGACGGTCAGATTGCAATCATCGCTAAAGGTGGCGACGGTGGATTTGGTAATGCGCATTTTAAGAGTAGTGTCCGCCAAACCCCTAAATTTGCCGAACTCGGCGAGCCTGGCGAAGAGTTCGAAGCGGAACTAGAACTAAAACTCCTAGCCGACGTCGGCCTAGTCGGTCTGCCAAACGCCGGCAAATCTACTTTTCTCTCTGTTGTTTCTAATGCCAAGCCAGAAATCGCCGACTATCCGTTTACTACTATTACGCCTAACCTTGGCGTCGCCACGATTGACGGCCAAGATCTCCTAATCGCCGATATTCCGGGGCTTATCGAAGGCGCCTCCGAGGGTAAGGGTCTAGGCCACGATTTCTTGCGCCACGTCGATCGTACGGCAGCATTGCTCCATCTTGTCGATGTCTATTCCGACGACGCTGGCAAAGATTATCAGACTATCCGCCATGAGCTAGAAAAATATTCTGACTTAAAGGACCGCCCAGAAATCGTCGCCCTCACCAAGTGTGAAGGTCTAGACGAAGACATTATCAAAATGCAAACGGCTAGTATTTTGGCCATCAACCCCGACGCCCGCGTCTATCACATTTCCTCCTCCGCCCACCAAGGCCTAGACGACTTGCTTAGGGCGTTGAGCGCCGAGTTGCAAAGTCCTTTCGGCAAACGTCTAGCGACAACGGGAGCGTCTGCGCAAGCTTCGCCCGTAACGACGGGCCGAAGCGAAGCGCGTTTGCCGAAAGGAGCTTTGAACTCGGCGCTCCCTGTAATAGAATTGTCTAAAGAAGCCGTCAGCGACTCATGGACTGTCGAGGCCGAGGACGACAAATTCATCGTCCGCGGCGCTAAAATCGAAAAATTTGCCCGCCGCACCGACTTCTCTAATTACGCTTCTGTTAACCGTCTCCGCGACATCATGAAAAAAATGGGCATCCGCGCCGAACTTACTACTCGTGGCGCCAAAGATGACTCCATCATCTCTATCGCCGGCCACGAATTCACCCTCGTCGAAGAAGACTGGTAACCCCCGCCAAGCCCACCCTCCCGCATTCGCCTCTGTTATTCTTGACTTTTACTCTGTTTTGTGCTATAATGGAGTCATAGGTGGGTGTTCTTTAATTTTTAGGAGGTGTAGCATGATTTTTGAAGTGATTTTAGCTATTGTTTTAGCATTCTGTACCGCAACTTGCTTTGCGCTGGCCATCGGCCACAAAAAGCACCGCTTTACCAGGACTATCGTAGGTATCATCTTCCTGGTTTTTGCCTTTTATTTTCTCTATCATCTCGGCTATGATTATGGTTCTAATACTCCCAACGAGTACGCCGACATAGCCCCAGAGAAGGCTACGGTTAACCTGGCTTTTTATATCCAGGATGACCAGCCAGAGAGTGAAAGCTATTACCTAGAAATCACCAGCAAGGGAACATACAAGTTCTGCTATTTTCTAAACGACGGCGTTTCTATCGGCAAAATTGAGGCTCCAACCGACAAATGCGAGCTCTTGCCTTCGGACGATGATTTACCTTATCGGGTAGAGATGTATAGAAAGGACAAACAGATTTACCTCTATCGTATCCACATCCCAGACAGCGCTAGCGCTATCCAATACGACACCGATGGCAAATAACACCCCTATAAAAAAGACCGTGAATCACGGTCTTTTCTTTTGCGCTGAAGCGCGCCCACCCATGGGGCACATTGTTTTGTTTTAATCCGCTGTGTTTGTTTTTAATGTAAGTCTCCACACTCCACTAAATGTTCAGTGGAACCCCTGTGAAGCGTTTCAGCTTATGTTTATTGTAATTTACAAAAAGGCTTTTGTCAAGGCATAAAACCGCAATATTCAACACAATTTTTGGCCTTTTCCACAGTATTTGACATCATAAAATAATAATGCTATAATGTAAAAAGAAAAGGGGGTGTACATTATGAAACAGATGACAGAATTGGCTAATTTTTTTGCCAAAAACTCAATTATAGCTGACAAAGACTGCATTACAAGGGGCCTTTGTCGCAAAGCGTACCAGGCCATGCCTACTTGTTGGATGACCATATCTCCAAAATACATGGAGATACAAAGACGCGTAAAACAGGGTCATGTCATGGATTCTTATCCTTGGCCCTACTCCGATCCAGAGTTTGCAATCTGGTCAGAAGGTAATAGCCAGGTTTTGGACCATCTTGGCTTCCCGGTCAAAGATTGTACCAGCTATTGTGCCTGGAAAATAGAGGAGACCACCAGTCGCCTTATTTCAAAACCTAGCGATTTGCCAGACTGCAGTCCAAAATATTGGCAGACGTTGCTCAGAAGAAACGGTTTTTATCGCGTTTTGAAACGTCCAGAGGCGGGCTATCCGCACATTGGCATTCCTTCTCCTAACAGACATATCATAAACGAAGTCGTTTGGTTTGAGGGATTTTATGCTGGTTTTGACGGGATAGAACGAGAAGAAGATAACGGTGGCAATATCATCTTTTCCACCTACAAGAACAAAAAGTTTTTCCATGGTTTGACCATGCCCGACAGCTTCATCTGGGTTCAGGTTGGTAGGCATATGACCTATCCAGAAATCTAAGGCGCTATTAGTAGCGCCTTTTTCTTGTAAAATAACCATAATTATGTTAAAATATACATATGCCAAAAATCAAATTCACCATTATTACACTGTTTGAAGACGCTATCCGCCCTTATCTAGAGACTTCTATGATGTGGAAGGCAAAGGAAAAGGGAATTGCCGAATTTGATTTTGTAAACTTACGTGATTTTGGCCTCGGTCCGCACAAGAGCGTGGATGATACTCCTTATGGCGGTGGCGACGGTATGCTCCTCCGTTGCGAGCCGGTCTTTAATGCTATCGAGAGCGTCAAAGAAAAAGACCCCTCCGCCAAAGTCATCCTCCCGACCCCCGCCGGCGACCTCTGGACCCAGGACTGGGCAAAGAGGCTATCGGGAATGTCGAGCGCAAGCAAGTCGGAGATTAGCGACGGGCTGGGAGGGGTGACAGGCGATGGGCGCCCAGAAGCTGAGGACGAGCTTCGCTCGTCCGAGGATTCATGGGCAAGCGCCTGGCAGGACCCCGAACACCCAGTCGCGATTGAACCGACTTGCGCTCCTAGCCACTATATTATCCTCTGCCCGCACTACGAGGGCTACGACGAGCGAATTTTGAGCATTGTTGACTACAAATTTAGCTTAGGCCACTACGTCTTGACAGGTGGCGAACTTCCTGCTCTTATTATGATTGACAGCATTGTTAGATTATTGCCTGGCGTATTAGGTGGCGAAACCTCCGCCGAAATCGAGAGCTTCTCCGACGGCGACAATATTGAATTTCCGCAGTATACCAAGCCTGCCGATTTTCGTGGCATGAAAGTTCCAGAAGTTCTTCTCTCTGGTCATCACGGCAAAGTCGCCGAGTGGCGAAAATCCCACGAGCGCAAAGCTAGCTAGTGCTATAATATCCCTATGGATTTATCCTCGGAGGTAACCACTGTTTCTGGTATCGGCGAAAAACTCGCCGAAAAACTAAAAAAAGCCGGGATTTATACCCTGCGTGATTTTTTGTATTTCCTCCCGCGCGATTACGAGAATTTCCAGAACACCGTCAAGATTTGTGATCTTCGCCCCGGCAAAGTTATGGTGCGGGGCCGTATTTCCGACCTAGAAACCACCGCTACTCGTCGCCGTGGCCTTTCTATTACCTCTGGCACTATCTCTGATGAGACTGGTTCTCTTCGTGTAGTTTGGTTTAATCAGCCCTATCGTGCTAAGCAGTTCGATGATAATCGCGACTACTATTTTACTGGCACTTATGACCTTAAAAACGGCCGTTATCAGCTCACTTCTCCATCTGCTACTTTGGCCAAAGATGCCGATACTACCGGCTCCGACCTTAACCCGATTTATCGCGCCGTCTCTGGTATCCCCTCTGTTAAACTCGTTCAACTTTTCGAGAATTTCCGCGAGAATTTTGCCTTTATCCCCGATCTTCTCCCCGGCACTCTAGAAAACGACAGTCTAAAAAACCTAGATTTGCCCGATTTTGTCTATCCCGGCGCTCGCGCCGACGCTCTATTTAAATCTCATTTCCCAGATAACTCCGTAGAAATCGGCGAGGCGCGTCGCTATCTAGCTTATGAGGAGCTTTTTGAGCTACTTCTCTCTGCTAATTTGTCAAAACAAGAGAATCATAAGCTAAAGTCCGAGAAACTCCCCTTTAACGCTAGTAATACTAAAAAAGTCATCAGCTCTCTCCCCTTTAAACTCACTGACGCCCAGCGCCAGGCTACCTGGGATATTTTACAGGATTTAGACAAATCTACCCCTATGAACCGCCTCCTCCAGGGTGATGTTGGCTCTGGAAAGACCGTAGTTGGCGCTATTTCGGCCATGCAGGCCATTTCTAGCGGTTTTCAGGTGGCCCTGCTCGCACCTACGGCTATCTTGGCCCTTCAACACGCAGAGGGCCTAGACAAGCTCCTACGGCCTCTAGGGGTAAAAATCGCCCTCCTCATCGGCTCCACTAAACACAAGGACCTTGTTAAGCGCCAAATTGAACAGGGAAACGTTGATTTAGTCATCGGCACGCACGCCTTGATTACCGATGATTTGGTGTTTAATCGCCTAGCTTTCTGTATTATAGATGAACAACATCGCTTTGGGGTTAATCAACGCCAAAAACTCCTCTCAAAAACCGCACATAACGTAGTTAAAAACCCCGCTGGCACAATGGCTCCACATCTGTTATCTATGACTGCCACCCCTATTCCGCGCTCGCTCCAGCTTACGGTGTTTGGCGACCTTGACGTCTCTGTTATTAACCAGCTTCCTGCTGGTCGCCAACCTATTATTACCTCTGTTATTAAAGAGACCGACCAAAAAGAAATCTTATACCCCAAAATCCGCGAAGAAATCAAAAAAGGCCACCAAGCCTACTGGATTTGTCGCAAAATTGAAGAGGGAAAACACAATGACAGCTCTAGCGTCAAGCGCCAGGCCACTAAACTCCAGGGTATTTTTCCGGAACTTAAAATAGAATATCTTCACGGCAAGATGAAGCCAGAAGAAAAAGACGCCATCATGGACCGCTTCTCTAGGGGAAAAATCAATCTCCTCGTCTCTACCACCGTAGTAGAAGTTGGGGTTAATGTCCCTAATGCTACTCTGATGGTAATTATGGACGCCGAGGGTTATGGTCTAGCCCAGCTCCATCAGCTTAGGGGTCGCGTCGGAAGAGGCGACGCCGAGAGTTTTTGTTATCTGATTTCTACCTCAGAACATCCCAGCAAGCGCCTCCAGGCGATGGAAAAAAGTACAGACGGCTTTTATCTGGCAGAAATGGACCTAAAAATCAGAGGCCCCGGCGAGATTTATGGTAGTCTCCAGCACGGCGCCCTAGATCTCCAGATTGCTTCTCTCTCTGATACTGCCCTAATTTCCCAGGCTTCCCGCCAAGCCAAATCCGTCGCCAAAATTTTCGTAAACGACCCTTCCGCCATGCTAAAATATAAAGAGCTGGGAGAAAGCATCTCCCACTACCAACAATTAACTACGCTAAACTAATGTATTCAACCGTCGGTTTACTCAAAAATTCTAAACATTCAGGCAAACTTATCGGCACACACCAGCGCCTAGATAAGATTGCCCGTGCGCTTTTTGCTCGCCTCGCCCCAGAGGACGTAGATTTCCCGACGTATAAAGAAATCGTCCATTTTGAGGGCACGCGTGGCCCAGACGGCCTAAAAAGAAAATCCCCAGGAGTAGATGAGCCGATGCATTTTATTTTGCCAGATGACGATGATGGCAAATTGGTCCAGATGATAAAAAATCACCATCACAACCTTAAAATCGCCCTAAAAGATCATAATCGCGAGCGTTCTGCTTTTGAAGCGTCCTGGCTGGCGCACGCTATTACAGACGGCCTTACCCCGGCCCATCATTTCCCCTACGAACAGGCTATTTCCGAGCTAATGAGCGACAAAGATTATGTCACGATTTTTGGTCAGCCAATTAAGGGAATTATGCGGGGCGACAGTCTAAAACAGACCGCGCACAATAACTGGCTTTACTGGGGTCCAGAAGGCTATATGACTAAACATATCGCCTATGAATACCGTGTCGCGATGATTACCAAGAGAAAGACTATGAAATCTCTCACTCCTAAGCTCTCTCGTAAGGAAATTTCCCGCCTTAAAGATTATTCTAGCCTTGATTTGACCGCCGAATTTTATAACTCCCTCAAGAAGATTCATGAGTTAAAGATGTATGACACTTTCCGCGAAGAAGGCTGGACCACCGACTTGTCCAGAGATACCGCACAAATTCTCTTACCAGAAATAGTCAAAATGATTACTATCGGCTGGTTATCCGCCCTCCCAGAGAAGCCTATAACAGAGAAACCTGCAGATAATCATATAACAGATAAGGACCAAAATGCCAAAGCCTAGAAAAATCCACAACGATATTCACGTTACAGGAGGTAGATTCAACGGTAGTCTACTTAAGTCCCCAGAGGGGAACACTACTCACCCTATGGGCTCGCGTGAGAGATTAGCCCTATTTAACGTCCTAAACAGCCTGAGAGGCCCTATGACAGGCACAGAAACTATACTCGACGCTTATTGCGGTTCGGGTGCTATCGGTATAGAGGCGCTCTCTCGTGGCGCTAGAATGGGTGTTTTTATTGATAACGACTGGGATGCTGGCGAAATTTGCGCCGACAACCTAGCCAAACTCGGCATAGAAGATACCGCCACCGTCGCCGACGGCGATATTGCCAGGGTACACGGCCTAGAATTTGACCTGATTTTTGCCGACCCGCCTTATGATAATTTCCCGTCCTCTCTAGAAAACCTAGCCGATATGCTAAACCCCGACGGAATCCTAGTCTTGTCCCACCCCGATTCAATCGATCCAATAAAGTATTTTAAGAACCTAAAACTCCTCACCACTAAATCCTACGCCTCCGCCCACCTCTCCTTCTATAGTCACTAGATTAGCGTGTTGACTTTCTAGCACTAGCGTGATATAATAGTGGAAAATAAAGGTCATTTATTGGAGTTTTTATGGAAGTTAATCCTTATACTACCGATGATAAAGAGCAACGTCGCCGTATCATCATTGTCGCCACGACTATCGCTGTGATTATTCTTGGTATTGCAGTTTGGTCTATTATTGCTATTGTTGGTGGCTCAAAAAAGAACACTACCGCCGATCAACCGGCTCAGGTCGCCAACGTAGACGATGGCAAGGGCAAATCTACCGAGATTTCTACCGTCCCAGCCGAGTCTAACGCCCCATCTACAGAAGGCGTTAGCAAGACTGCCCAGAGCAATACTACTAACAAGCCAGCCACTACTACAGCTTCCGCCCAGAGCGCCGTCCCAGAGACCGGCCCAGAGGAAATCCTTCCTCTCGCCCTCGTCCTTGGTGGCCTCACGGCTTATGTTTCCTCAAAGAAACTTGCCACTCGCGAAGCTTAAAATTACTCTAAGTCTGGCAAAATTAAAAAGACGGCTAGTAATGGCCGTCTTTTTGTGTTATAATAGACTTATGCCCGAGTGGTGAAATTGGTATACACGTATGCCTTAGGAGCATATGCCGCAAGGCGTGCTGGTTCAAGTCCAGTCTCGGGCACCAAACCTAGTTCTGTTCCGAGGAGCCTGGTTAAAGACGTTTTCAAGAGGTTTCTTCCATCTGAAGGAGACCTCATTTTTGTTGTATGCAGAACTTGTTCTTAAACTTAAGCACGGTGTTTACGGATAAGACAACCACTGACGAGACTTAGAATAAGCATCATTGCTACAATACCAGAGTATGCCATTGTGGCGCCATCAATGCCAAGGAAGTTGGCACCAGTGTTCGGAACGGCAGGGGTTTCTGTTTCTTCGGATTCATCTTCATCGGCATCGGTATCATCTTCGGATGGAGTAGGCTCTTCCCGATCTTTCCAGACGGCATAGATATAATTAAGATTGACAAGTGGAGTTTCGTCGGTAATGTTCGGCTCAGTGGCGTCTGCCCGAGTGGCGAAGCCAGCAAATTCTTTCGTGTCATCATCTGGAACAATCGGAGTACCGGTGCGCGCTAAAATATCGCTCAAGGAGAAAGTTGAATCTTCATCTTCATAGGGCACTTCGGCGCGAATAATCTCGGCACCGCCGATACCGCCGTTCGGGAAGAGACCACCATTAGCAAATGCGGTGAGTTGGTAATCAAGAACGGCGGTAAAAATCGACTCGCCATTAACATGATAATTTGAATCATATTCAGAGGTTTCGTAGATTCGCTCTCCATTCTGATCAATCCAGCCAGAATGCTTGATATTTTCATTGTCATGCATAACCGCCATGCCATAGAAGATGTGACCTTTGCCGATTGAGGTCTCGAAAACAGTGATATTCGGATCGTCAACCATATAACCACCACCATGTACAACAAAAGTGACTGGAACTTTTTCACCATAAACTGCGTAAAGAGTTTGGTTTTTTAAACTACCAGCATCCATACCGCCTTCTATAATGTCGCTGTCTGGCTCGGTTGCAGATTGATTGCGAGACCAGCCCACAAAGCTAATTGCAGGGTTGCTAATTGACGGGTCAACTGGGGTTTGGAAAGGTCGGCCAGGGATAAACTTTGCTGCATAAGAGGGGGCCTTTGTGAACGGGTCGTAACCTCCGTTATAATCAAGGTAAACGGTGGTCATCTCAACATAAGAAGCATAGAGATCAGTCGTATCTTCTGTGATAAGTAGATAACTGTGACCGTCATCATTTTCGGTCCGCCAAGTGCCGAACTGATAGTTTTCTTCATCGTAGTTTAAGCCATCGATACTCTTAGTTCGGATATCATAGCCGACAGGAAAAGCAATGGTTTCGGTGAGCTTTGTAGGATCACCGTTGAAATAGGCGCCAGTTTCGCCGGGGAGGTTGGCATGAAGATTGACATTGACCATGGTTGGTTTACGGACAGCTATTTTAGCACTGAGATATTTACCACTAACCTCGCCAACGCGAATGTAATAAGTTTCACCAGCCTGCATTTCATAGTACGTATGAACATCACCCCAGCCCTCCGCAGGATTCATCTGTTCTTCAATGGAGAGACCGCGGTCAAAGATATTACGAACTCGGACCATCCCCTGATAGCTGTCAGCCTCGGTGTCTCCACTGACGATGCCATCAGTATAGACTTCGTAGATGGCGGTCTCAGGTGCGGTAAAGGTAAAGATTGGAACGGAAACGCCGGCAGTAAAATCGTATTCTGTATTAAGCTCCATTCGGTTATCGATTTTCTCGACATTATAATTCCAGGCAGAATAGACATCAGTGATGAATTTGTCGATAACTGTACTAGTGGTATATTCTTCGCCTTGACCGCTCATCTGCTCATACCAGCCGACAAAGTCGTAAACATTTTCGACTGTGCGTGGGGCAGGAGTTAAATTCTGGAAAGTGGAGCCAGAATTGTATTCCATGATGATTTCCGAATAAACTTCACCGTCTGCTGGATTTTCCCAGAAGCCATTTATAATATGATAATAGACATAAGCTTTGTTACTCCAAACGGCATAGAGATCGGTACCGACATTACTGACCCTAGTCTCTCCAGCGACGACATCAACCGAAGTCGCTTCAGGACTCTTTGACCAGCCCGCAAAGACGTAATCGCTCCTTTCTGAAACTGGCTTAGTATAATCGTCGAAGCTGTCCCTAAAATAGAATTCTTGACTATGCGTCAATGGGTCAGTTTCTCCATCAAAATGTCCTTCACCACTATTGACGTGCATAGTGACCGTGACAATGTTGCTAGATGACGTTCCAGAAAGTGCCTCTGAGGAATTGGAACAGAGAGCTGAAAAAAGGCTCTTTGCGCTTTCATCACAATAAATGCGACCTTTGCCATTGACTGCGGTGGTATGAAGCCACGGTTCGTCATCTGTTTTTTCGTCACCCATGGCACTGACGTTTAGGCTCGACATAAGTGAGAACATTAACGCAAAAAACGTTAAACCAGCTCGTTTAATATAATTCATATTCATTTAGCCACCTTTCTACACAATTATGACGAGCACCACGATAATACTACTGTCTATATTATATATAGTTTTCTTTAATATGTCTATGCTTTTTCTTATTCTATTGATATTAGATATTCAAAAAACCTCTGTTTTCCGCAATTGAGTGTGCCACAGCGTCAAGAATATTTTTCTCAGTTTGCTTTCGCTGTCATGCGCTTAGTATATGAAATCTTGCAGTTCAGGGTTAAGTTTACTTTCGGCCAAACTAAGGTTCGGTCGCCAAGTTGGATTCACAATAACGTATTCAACCACTCCACAGAGTGGTTCATAAAGGTTTAGATTCCGGGCACCATCTTAGAACATGAAAACAGGCGCCAATTTGGCGCCTGTGTTTTGATTTGGGATTATTTCCCGTTTCCGTAGTTAGTGTGATCGCCGTTGTCGCGGGTTGTGTGCATGTTTGTAACGTTTCCGTCACTATCCTCATCCCAAGAACAGCGGTCCGTACGACCCTTATCGTTAAAATGACCGGTGTAGTGAGTACTACCATCATCATTTGTCTTAGACTCAATCGTTCCACCGTTGTTGATGAAACTTGCTTTAAGAGCCTCAGTGTTAACCTTACCAGGGTTGTTGTAACTTGACATTTTCTTTACCTCCATAAATGTACGACTTTTTCAGTAACCAACATATTTTATCACAGAGTATAAATAAAGTCAAGTACTGTCAAGCAAAATTTTCTAATTTTCTTTTGCATTTCCAAAATTCTTGTGCTAAAATGAAATAAGTAAGAAAGTTATAGGGTGGTTTGTGAATAAAATTGCAAAATACATTAATCAGCACATCATCGGCAATGTTTTTGATTCGCCATCTATTCTAGAAAAATACTCTACCGACCGTTCCGCGCTCAAGATTACTCCGCGCATGGTCGCCATCCCAGAAAATACTTCTGACGTCCGCCGGATTGTGCGTTTTGTGAATCAGCTTTCCAAGAAGTCCGTTCATCTTCCTATCTCTGTTAGGGGCTCCGGATTGGATAAAACCGGCGCCGACCTTGGTACTGGCCTTGTCCTTTCTACCGAGCATCTCAACAAAATCCTAGAAATCGACGACCATTCTCGCCTTGTCCGTGTTCAGGCCGGCGTAACTCTCGGCCAGCTTAACTCCGCCTTGGCGCTTTATGGCCTTACCGTCCCTGTTCTCGCCGACCCGCGTGAGACTATTGGCGGCCTTATCTCTAATTTCACTACCGACGCTGGCGCTGGTAAATACAACGGTATCTACTATTATGTTGACTGCCTAGAAGCTATAGTTTCTACGGGCGACGCCATCCAGACCAACCGTTATAACCGCCGTCATCTCACCAAAAAACTCGACCTCACCTCCTACGAGGGCGAAATCTACCGTGAAATTGACCAACTCATAGAGGACAAATCCGAGCTTATCGCCGAGCTTGGCGGTAGAAACACCGTCGACGCCGCCGGCTACCAGATGATTACCCAGGTCGTGCGCGACCCAGTTAGGAGCTTTGATTTACTCCCATTATTCTACGCCGCCCAGGGCACGCTCGGCGTTATTACAGAGGTAATTTTACATTGTAGTGTCCTCCAGCCAAGCGTTCGCCATTTTGTCGCTGCCTTTGAGTCTATTAGCTCCGCCGAGAGCTATATCCAAGAAATCATGCCTCTCATGCCAGAAGAGCTTAACCTCTACGACGCCAGGATGTTCAAGACCTCTGCCGATCACGGCAAGGATCCCGCTCTCTTTGCGCCAAAGTTCAACAAAGGCTATTTTGTCTGGGCTGGTTTCGACGACAAACCTCGCCACATTAACAAAAAGCTCAAAAAATGTCTAAAACTTCTGCCCCAGAACGCTGCCGCCGTTACAGAGACGGATGATAACACGACCGATTTCCAGCGTTTTTACTCTGCTATCGTTAGCTATTTGAACAACGATGTTTCCGGCGAGCGCACCCCTATTTGCGACGATTTTTATGTTCCATCCGAGCATCTTTCTAACTTCCTAACCGACCTCCGCGACCTAGAAAAGACTTATGGCCAAGAGCTTCCGGTCTTTGGCTCCTTCTCTACGTCTAATTATTCCGTCCGTCCAGATATCCAGCTAAACACCGTCGAAGGTCGCCAATTTGTCCTTAAATTCATCAATGATTTTGACTCGCTCCTTCGCGAGCATAGCGGTTCCATCACCGGTGGCGCCCCAGAGGGTCGATTAAAGGCCGTCGTCGCCGAAAAGCATTTTACCGACGAAGAAGTCGCCCTCTATACTAAGATTAAGAATATTTTTGACCCAGAAGAAATCTTTGCTCCAGATATTAAACTCGGTGCCACCACCAACGCCACCGTCCGCCACCTTCGCGCCTCTTATCTAAATGATGTAATTAGCTAAAGTCATGAAACCCGTAGGAGCCGAGTGAAGAGAAAGCTTGCTTTCTCTTTTGAGGCGACGCCCGGATTTCTCTTTTGATTATATCTGTGATATAATCAAAAGATGAAGACTACAGTTAAAAAAATCTCAGATACCCGGGTGGAAATCAAAGTCACTCTAGATAAGAAAGAACTATCAGAAGCTAAGAAAAAAGCTATTGAGCGTCTTTCCAAAGAAGTCAAAATCCCAGGCTTTAGAAAAGGCAAAGTCCCAGCCGACATGGCCGAGAAACACCTGAATCCTAACGACGTTTCTCAGGTTGCTTTGGATATCGCCGTTCGTACTGCGGTGCCACAGGCCTTTATTTCTAACAAACAGAACCCATTAGTTATCCCAGAAGTCTCTGTTAACAAATACGCCCCAGACGAATCCGCCGAATTTACCGCCACCGCCGACATTCTCCCAGACGTAAAATTAGGCGATTTTAAGAAGCTAGGCGTCAAAAAACCAGAAATTAAGGTCTCCGAAAAAGATATCAAAGATGTCCTAGACAACATCGCCTCCGCCTACGCCGAAAAAAAGGTCGTTAAGCGTTCCGCTAAGCTAGGCGACGAAGTTATCATCGATTTCACCGGCAAAAAAGACGGCAAGCCTTTTGATGGTGGCTCCGCCCACGATTACACTCTAGCCCTTGGCTCTAAATCCTTTATCCCAGGCTTTGAAGAGGGAATCGTCGGTCATTCCGTTGGCGACAAATTCGACCTCGACCTTACTTTCCCTAAAGACTACCACGCCGAGAATCTCGCTGGAGAGAAAGTTGTCTTTGAGGTACTTTTGAAACAAATTTCCGAGGTAGTAAAGCCGAAGTTGGATGACGAACTCGCCAAAAAATGTGGCCCATTCAAGACTATTGATGATTTGAAGGCTGACATTAAGAAGAACCTCTCTGCCCAGAACGAGCACAAAGTCGCAGAGAAATACAAAGATGACCTCGTAGAAGCCCTAGTCAAGAAATCCAAGGTTTCTGCCCCAGAAATCCTTATCTCTGATCAGATGAGATTCATAAAAGACGACATTAACCGCAACGCCGCCGCCCAAGGGTTGAAATTTGAAGATTTCCTCAAACAAATCGGCAAGACCGAAGAAGAATGGGAAAAAGAAGCTAGAAAGGTCGCCGAGGCTCGCGTCAAGGCTTCTCTCGTCCTCCAGATTCTCGCCCGCGACCAAAAGATTACCGTAGCTGACGACGATGTCTCCGCCAAGATTGCCGAGCTCCGTGACGTTTACAAGAAATCCCCAGAAGCCCTAAAGAATCTTAAGGACCCACGCGTCCGCCAGGATGTTAAAAATCGCATGACGATAGAAAAGACCCTAGAGTTCCTCGTAAACGCCCAATAACAGGCTAAAAAATAACCCCTAATATCAGGGGTTATTTTTATTGGAAAGGTTATTTCTTAGCGGTTTTCTTGGCGTCGTCTTTCTTCTCTTTGATAGAAATGAGGTATTCTACCCCAGTTTTTACTAGCGCCCAGGTAACGATATTCATTACGCCAGCAATTAGGGCGATTAGCGGAATTATTAGCACGCTCACACCGAGAGACTGAGAAAACAGCGCAATAATCCCTGCAATCACGAAAGAGAGCACCGTTACAAAGAAATAAGCAATTTCAACGAGCTTTAACTCGTTCTTGTTCTTGTATAACTTGATAATATCATTTACCATACTTCAATTATACCACGAATAATGTCAAAAGTCAAGAAGAAACTGCGCTCTGCGTGCGCTCTAGCGACAACGGGAGCGTCTGCACTGCACTCCGCCCGTAACGACGGGCCGGAGTGCTGTGCGCGCATGCAGAGTGTCAGTTTTTCTTGACCTGTACACTATTTTGCTTGACATATAAGCATAAGCGATTTACAATAAAGGTAAAATAACAGCATAAAAGGAGTAAAAATGCTAACTTCATCAACAGAAACCCTTACAACCGCCGAAGCCGCAACTGCGGGCGCGCTTGCCGGTGGACTACTTGGCACAATCATCGTCGCCAGTATCGCCGTCGCTATCCTTATGATCGTCGCAATGTGGAAACTCTTCACAAAAGCTGGCGAAAAAGGCTGGAAATCCCTCATTCCTATTTATGACATCTATATCCTCTTCAAGATTTCCGGCGCCAAGAGCTGGTTCTGGGGCCTAGTCGTAGCAGAAATCATTGTCTTCGTTGATACAATTATCGCGACAAACAATGGCGGTGTCGTTACTGACGCCAACGGCAATGTTACCGAAATTAAGGATATTTCCTTTGCTATCGTTGTTGCAGCTATGGCTATCTTTGAGCTTATTTGCTACATCGTCCTCTGTGCCAAGCTCGCAAAAGCCTTCAAGCGTGGCGCTGGTACGGCTATTGGCCTCTTCTTCCTACCAAATATCTTTACCCTCATCCTCGCCTTCGGCTCCGCCAAGTACGACAAAAAGGTTTTGAAGAAATAATGCAAGAGGATTGCGTCGCATAAAAGAGCGCAACCCAAGAAGTAAAAAACTTGCTACAGTGTTTGTGTAAGCGTCCCATCCGCGTCGCAAACCTGCCTAGCAAGTTTTTTGCTTCCTGGCGTGAGCGACCGTGACGCAATTCTACTTGCATTATTTCTTTATTTGTGCTATTATTGTCGTAAGAGTTTCAAGCTTGTCCGCATTGCTGTAAACGGACAGGCATCAGCAATATAATCTAAAGGAAATATTTTAATGCCAACTATTAATCAGTTGATTCGCAAGCCTAGAAAAAAGGCTGCCAAAAAATCCAAGGCACCAGCTCTCGGCTCCATTGTAAATACGCTTAAAACCCGTT
This sequence comes from Candidatus Saccharimonadota bacterium, assembly GCA_017652765.1. GTDB lineage: Bacteria > Patescibacteriota > Saccharimonadia > Saccharimonadales > Saccharimonadaceae > Nanosyncoccus. The sequence goes on from JAGCAJ010000013.1 coordinate 25,262, forward strand.
ATTACAACCAGCCATCCCCATTAAAGCGTGGCGTCTGTATTAAGGTCACCACTAAGACTCCAAAGAAACCTAACTCCGCTCTCCGTAAGGTTGCCCGTGTGCGCCTAACAAACGGTCAGGAAGTTTGGGCTTACATCGGTGGCGAAGGCCACAATCTCCAGGAACACGCTGTTGTGCTAGTTCGTGGCGGTCGTGTCCCAGATCTCCCAGGTGTTCGTTATCACATTGTCCGTGGTACTTTGGACCTCCAAGGCGTCCAGGGTCGTAAACAAGGCCGTTCCAAATACGGCGCTAAGAAGGAGGACAAGTAATGCCACGTAAAACTACTACTTCTCTAGTTAGAAAAGTTTCCCCAGATCGTAAATACCAGAGCATCTTAGTCCAGCGCCTTATTAACAAATCTATGTTAGACGGCAAAAAACAGGCCGCCGAGCGCGCTGTCTATGAGGCCCTAGAGGGCGCCGCTAAGAAATTAAAGAGCGAAGACCCAGTCGCCGTCTTTGAGAAAGCTCTTGCTAACATTAGTCCAGATTTTGAAGTTAAATCCCGCCGCGTCGGTGGCGCTAACTACCAGATTCCATTCCCAATTTCTGGCCACCGTCAGCAACATTTTGCCTTCTCTTGGCTAGTCCAGTCTGCTCGCGCTCGCAAGGGTATGCCTTATGCCAAGCGCCTAGAAGCCGAAATTATCGACGCCTACAACGAAACCGGTGCTGCCTTCAAGAAAAAAGAAGATTGTCACCGTATGGCCGAAGCCAACCGCGCCTTCGCACACTTTGCCCGCGCCTAAGCACAAAAACAAAAAAGAGCTCCGAACTTAATCGGAGCCTTTTTTGTGGGTTTTTTAAAAGGCTTGTGCTATAATGATACTATAATAAAATAGAAAATACGTAGAGTGCGAAAAATGACAATTCAAAAGGGTAAACGCTTATTAAATGGCTTATTTGTCGCTTCTGTTTCTGCTTTTTTGTTCTCTTTTATGCATTTTGCGACCTCGCCAATTAAGAACGTTAGTGCGGAAGAGATTGAAGGAGACCAAACAGTTATGGTTCAAGTTGAACGACCAACTTCTATCGTTGCGATTTCTGTCCCAGAGATAGTTCCACTTGAACTTACTCCAGACATTAACGGTCTCATGACGGTGGCCTCATCGAATATTTATGTCGGCACCACCTCGACTACCGGATATCAACTATATCTAGAAATGGCTGGTAGTAATGGCACGACCAACTCTCTGCTTAATAACGCAGATAACGATAAAGAAATCACGTCCACCGGGACTTTCACTGATCCAGTACCCCTCACAAACGGTAGGTGGGGATACGCTTTCTCTAGCTCCGAAGATGCACTCGTTGACTCAAATGGCTTCGATGCAAACTATGACACTATGCAAAGTGGAACACCGAATGATAACAAATTCGCTGCCATACCTGAAAGCGACCAGCCTGCTCAAAAAATCGCCGAAACCGATAGCTATGGCGAAGATATCTTGACCGTTTATTATGGGCTTCGAGCCGGCTACGAAACTGCTGCTGGGACCTACTCAAACAAGGTACTCTATACGGCAATTGCCGATGACGCGGCTAGCCCAGACCTATACTTTACTCCGGCCGCAATTTTTGAACGTGGTGGCGAAACTTTGCAGATCACCACATCACTCTATTCAACGACTCCAGAAATCGAAACTCACGTCTATCTTCTAACCGCCGCAGAGTATGAAGATGTAACGAATAATGGCACGCCAGCATCAACTTATTCTAATAAGGAGCTCGAATGCAGTAGAACAGAACAAATCGCCCTACAACTAAATTGCACTACCATCGAAACGTCGCTTGGCGAGAATCATATTTATATAGACATTCCACATTATAATCAGGTCTATTCAGAAGTCATCCCAATCAAGGATACCACACCGGACAATATCTGGACCCTAAAAACCCTACAAGGCTTCGCTGACTGGCCAGAGTTTTGCGATGACCTAGTTACTCCGTCCGCCTCTGCTACTAGAGATGTAACGTCATGGGCCGAATATTCTGCCGTGGCCGACAAAACCACCGTCGTCCCGACCCATACCATGATTGACGTGCGCGATGGTAAGGCTTACCAAGTCAAGAAATTGGCTGATGGTAGATGCTGGATGACAGAAAACCTCCGCCTAGAAGACATTACTATCACTAGCGCCGACTCAAACCTTCCGTCGGGTAAAACCGTTGCAATTCCATCTTCGAGCGATAGTGTGAATAGATGGTGCAACGGTAACAGCGCCGGATGCTATGAACGCCTTATCACTATGAACTATATTGATGCTGGTAACTCCAACCACCCAGAATATGGCAACTACTATAACTGGTATACTGCTACCGCAACTTATGGCAAACGTAGTACAAATACTGATACAGAGTATTCTATCTGCCCAGCCGGCTGGAGACTACCGAAAGGCGGTCCAAATGGCGAGTTCCAAGCGCTCTACGATGCCGGCTATAACACTCCAGCCCTCATGATGAAAGATGCTGGCGGCCCACACTTTGTCCTGTCTGGCGCTCGCGAGGCTGGAAACACGCAGGCTTCCGGAGAGATTGGCCGCTATTGGTCTAGCACGCCAGTAGCTAACGACCAGAAACGCGCCTACCGTCTTTATGTCAGTAATTCCAAAGTTGAACCAGCCGAGCCTAACATTTACGGCAAACACCGTGGTCTTAGTGTCCGTTGTATTAATGCCAACTATTAATCGCTCGCGCCTAGCGTGGACGCGCTACCGCGCAAGGAAAAAGACCGCAAATCACTTGCGGTCTTTTTGCGTGTAGCTACGGAACTTTAGTCGGAGATTTCCAAGAGCTCTCTCATTCTACCGATGACATAGCCATAGTCATCTTTAAGAAAACTTCCAGCCGAGTCATTTTCTGCCACAGCCTGACAGAATACGGCCAAATCGTCATAGACTCCGCGAAGCTTCCCATATCTTAGCCTAATAAACTGAGTCAACGTCGACTCCAGTCCTCTTTCTCTATGTCTGAGATATTCTAATGTGATTAGATATCCAGAGAAGAGTGCCCGGCTATAGATTTTCTGAGCAGGAATCATACTGTCTAGGAATAGTCTTACTTTTCCGTTACTGTCAGCTCTATCGTCTAGATAGTTGTTTGCAACCAGGTCTGTTGCTAGTGTATAAACCATATTTTTGGCTTTGTGGTCAAACACCGCGTCGGCTTCGTCAAGCCAACTCTGATAAGCCGTTCCGTTCCAGGCCTCTTTTGATGCCTGATGTGAGATATGGTCCATCTCTCTCTCGGAAACTCCGAGGTAGGTGTATAAATCTACCTTGGTCGGATATTTTCCGATGGTCGCGGTCATAACGGCCGCTCCTACTGCATAGTCCAGACTAGTTCCAGTCAGTCCCGTGAGTTGTTGGACGCGTTCCACAACTCGCTTTTCGCTACTTTCTCGCATAAAGGTGCACCTCCTTAAATTTAGTTACCCCCGTCGCTAAACAGGGAGGAATTCCAGGGCCTCCGCCCATTTTTCCATTATATCACACTTACGCATAAAAGTCAATATATTCCGCTAACCCTTGCCTTGTGCTATAATAAACGTAAGTATATTTTAGGAGGTAAAATGACAAAAGTAGCAATTAACGGTTTTGGCAGAATCGGCCGCAATGCTTTTAAGATTGCTTTTGAGCGTCCAGATCTGGAAGTTGTCGCAGTGAACGATTTAACAGATACAAAGACCCTAGCTCACCTCTTAAAACACGATTCTTCTTATGGTACTTATAGCCACGACGTGAGCTATGACGACGAAAACATTATTGTGAGTGGCAAAAAAATCCGCGTTTTGTCAGAAAAGGACCCCTCCGCTCTCCCTTGGGGCGAGATGGGCATAGATGTCGTGATAGAATCCACCGGCCTCTTTACTAAGTCTGAAGATGCTAGAAAACATATTGACGCTGGCGCTAAACGCGTTGTGATTTCCGCCCCAGCAAAGAGCGACGACATCAAGACCGTAGTCCTCGGCGTAAACGAAGACACCGTCACAACTGATGACGTAATTATCAGCAACGCCTCCTGTACCACTAACTGTATCGCCCCAGTAATGAAGGTCCTAGAAGATACTTTTGGTATAGAGAAGGCTATGATGACTACAGTCCACTCCTATACTGCTTCCCAGAGACTTCAGGACGCTCCAGCTAAAGACCTCCGCGAGGCTCGCGCTGCCGCCGAGAATATCGTGCCTACTACTACCGGCGCGTCTAAGGCCGCCGCTAAAGCTATCCCATCTCTCCAGGGCAAGTTTAACGGTCTTTCCGTCCGCGTCCCTACCCCTGTAGTTTCGCTTTCTGATATTACCGCCGTATTGAAGCGTGACGTTACCATAGAAGAAGTTAACGAAGCGCTAAAAAACGCTTCCAAAGAGCCATTTTATGAAGGCATTATTGGTGTTACAGAAGAAGAGTTGGTCTCTATTGACTTCCGTGGCAATTCTCATTCCGCAATCGTGGACTTGCCTCTGACCGATGTAGTTGGTGGCAACTTGGTTAAGGTCGTCGCTTGGTATGATAACGAATGGGGCTATTCTAATCGCCTAGTTGAGCTAACCGCCGATTTTGGAAAGGAAGATTGAATGGATCAGGCAGAGGTTTTTGTTGCTAGCGACCACCGCGGATACGACGCCAAAAACGCCCTTGTTTCTGCGCTAAATGGCGAATATTCTATCTCTGATTTGGGTCCATTTGAACTAAACCCCGACGACGACTATAATGACCCGGCTATCGCCGTGGCAAAAGCCGTTAAATCTACCAGCGGGTCTAAGGGTATTTTGCTCTGTGGTTCGTCGCACGGCGTAGCGATTCAGGCTAATCGTTTTAAAGGTATTCGTGCCATAGAAGGATTTACCCCAGAGCTAGCCAAACTAGGTCGCGAACATAACGACGCTAACATTCTTTGCCTCCCGGCCGATTTCTTAGATAACCATAAAATTGCAGAAATAGCAAGAATATTTCTTAATACTAGTTTCTCAGGGGAAGAACGGCACGTTCGCCGAATTAATCGCCTAGACGAGGAGGTATAATGGCAGAAATCGTACCAACCATCCTAACCAACGATGCCGAGGAATACAAAAAACAAATCGGCGTTCTCCAGCCGTTTGCTAAACACATCCAGGTTGATATTTCTGACGGCACTTTTGCGCCTAGTACAACTATTCCGGTTAATAATGTTTGGTGGCCAGAGGGCTGGCAGGTAGATTTACACATGATGGTGGTACGTCCGTCCGAACATCTCCCTACAATTTTGCAGTTAAAACCTTCACTTTGTATTTTTCACGCTGAGGCTGGAGAAGATTTACTCCCACTTTTTGAACAATTAAAGGGCGCCGGAATCAAAGCCGGTGTAGCGCTAATGCCCACTACTTTTCCGGGTGGTGTTAAACAGTACATTGAGCGGGCCGACCATGTCCTAGTTTTTGCTGGCGAAATCGGTAAACAGGGAAGCCAAGCTGATATGCTCCAGACCGAAAAAATCCCCCTCATAAAAGAGATTAATAGTGATGTAGAAATCGGCTGGGACGGTGGCGCTAACCTCCGTACCGTGAGAGCAATTTATCGTGCCGGCGCCGATATTATTAATGTTGGTTCAGCGCTTTCTACTGCTTCTGATCCTAGTGCTATGTACGAGGCGCTTGTTGCCGACCTCGATAAGAGAGGGGTAGTATTATAATGGCTCGTATCGTTAGTTTAGGTTCCGCCCTCCAGGATATTTTCCTGATTGACCGCGATGATTTTACTGCTACCGAGTTTTGTGACACCAAGAAAAAGGCCTGTAAATCCGTTTTTGGCGAACTTGCCATTGGGTCCAAGGTAGACATAGATAAGCTAATTTACGCCGTAGGCGGTGGCGGTACTAATTCCGCCGTTGAATTTGCTCGTCATAATCACAAGAGTACCTATCTTGGTAATATTGGCCACGACGAAGCCGGCGACGCCGTTCTGGCCTGTCTCGATGAAGAAGGTGTGGATAATAGCTATGTCAAATACGCCAAAGGTAAGAGCACCGGTTGTTCCATTGTTATGCTAGACGCTAAATCCGGCGAACGCACAATTCTCACTTATCGCGGTGCCTCCGCCAAGTTTGATAACCTCGACGAAAAAGTCCTTGACGAGATTAAACCTAACTGGCTCTATGTTACTTCTCTAAAGGGTGACATGGATACCTTAGAGAGATTTTTTAAAAAAGCCAAAGAAATCTCATGCAAAGTCATGTTTAATCCCGGTAAGCCAGAGCTCGCCGAGAAAAAAAGATTAACCAGCCTCCTACAATACGTCGATATCCTACTTGTCAACAAATCCGAATCTGCCCAAATCGTCCCCGGCAAGGTTTTATCCGAGCTAATTTCTAGGCTTTCTAACTATGTAAAGACCGTAATCATTACCGATGGCAACATGGGCGCTATCGCGACCGATGGCGACAAGACCTATCGTTTTGGTATTTATGAGGATTTGCCGGTAAGGGACACTACTGGCGCTGGCGACGCTTTTGGCTCTGGATTCTTAGCTCACCTAGCAGATGGCCATTCTTTCTACGATTCGCTAGTCTATGCCTCTGCTAATTCCACCTCTGTTGTTTCCGAATTTAGCGCTAAGGCTGGACTTCTCTCTGGTACAGAAAAACTACATCAAATGGCAATTCAGGAGGTAAAATGAACGCAGATTTTGAAAAACGTTTAAAGGCTCTTGCCGCTAGCTTGGCCCCAGAAGATTTAGACCGCGCCGCCGAGTATGCCCACGATCTTTCCCAGGGGCTTAACCTCTTGCGTACTATTCCGCAGGGCGTAACCGTCTTTGGCTCTGCCCGCGTGCGTGAGGGCGACAAATACTATAACAAGGCTCGCGAGCTTGGCGCCGAACTAGCTAAGAATGGCCACGCTATTACTACTGGTGGTGGCCCCGGTATCATGGAGGCTGCCAACCGTGGTGCCTATGAATACGGCGGGCGCTCTGTTGGTCTTAATATCACCCTAGAGCACGAGCAATTCGCCAACCAATACCTAACTGACGTCCTAGAGTTTAAATATTTCTTTGCTAGAAAGGTCATGCTTTGTATGGCGAGTAAGGTCTTTGTCTATTTTCCGGGCGGATTTGGCACTTTTGACGAATTTACCGAGATTCTCTGTCTCATGCAAGAAAACAAAATGCCTCGTATGCCAATGTATCTCTTTGGTAAGTCCTATTGGAAAGGTTTAGACAAGTTTTTCCGCACCAAGGTTGCCGGCCACAACTATATCCATCTCGCCGATACTCATATCTATAAGATGACTGATAATATCGACGAAATCGTTCGCGCCGCCAATAGAATTGGCCATCCGCGCGTTAACGAGAATCTCTATGATAACTTTGACCCTAGAAAATCCATGCCTGCCATTCGTAAAGGCTAAAATTTGTGGTATAGTGTAGTCAGAACTTAGGTTAGCACTTTGACGCTTGGAAGGGGGGTATAGCTATGTCAGAAACTAGGTTAGTTGAGTACAATAAACAAAACGCAGAGCATTTTCCTGCAGATTTTCGTCAAAACGTAGATGATTATCTCATTATAGAGACTGGCGCCGACGCTAGTATTCTCTGGCAACTTGGTGGTAGAATTACCATTCTTTTAACTATTAACGGCGAAAACGTCACATTTGAACTTCATACGTTTGAGATTGCTTCTGGCTATAATGCTGAGCTCGGGCTATACGTCCTGGGCGGCAAAGTCTATGTCGAAGACGATTATGACTGGAACGAAATCCCCGATCTCATGATGGATGCCTACGCCCAGACGGTTTATTCCGATTCGGTAGACGAAGCATACTATGAGGACGAAGAAGTCTATGCTGACGAAGACGACGAAGACGACGAATCTGACGACGAATATTGTGACGAAGCCAGTAGTTCGTCTCCAGTCGCAGAAAAATCCGCTACGTCATACGGTATGAACGGCGCTTTTCCGGTAAACTATTTCAAGGAAAGTTACAGAGATGTTACAATTTCTTACGAACCGCTCGTAGTTAATAATTTTAACCTCGACCATCCGATTTTGAAGGTAGAAGAGGCCTATCGCAACGCGCTTTGCGAAATCGAGTCCTATCCTACTTGCGGGTATATTGTTTTGTTTCATGGCGGACATTTCTATATCCCAGTTGAATCAATCGAGGACCCGGTCAACCGTGATGTTTTCTATTTCATCAAGATTTTCAACTCTTATCCGGTGGCGGTTACTTCTGGTCGCATTTCGGTACTAGCTAGCGCAGAAATTTTTAACCAGACCTACAACGTCGGCATCCGTTTCCGTCCTGGCTACTGCGTAAATTGGCGTAAATTGTTCATTGAGCATCTCTTGCCGGATAACTATCTGGACATGATTCCGGACCTTTATAGTGTTACCGACAAGCCTTATGGTTCGCCGGAATACGAGGATTTTGACGACTATGACGGATTCAAGCTCCGTGAACAGGACGACGATTTTGACGATTCCGACGACGATTCCAACGATTCTTAGTCCAAGCAAAACCGAGAGTAACGCTCTCGGTTTTTTATGGTAAAATATATGTTATAGTATGCCAAAATTTAAGCTTGTCAGTAAGTACCAACCCACCGGCGACCAGCCCCAAGCTATCGCCACTCTTTGTGATGGCCTAGACAAAGGCATCCGTGAACAGACCTTGCTTGGCGTTACCGGCTCCGGCAAGACTTTTACCATGGCTAACATTATAGAGCACTATCAGCGCCCTACACTCATCCTCGCGCATAACAAAACTCTCGCTGCCCAGCTCTATTCCGAGTTTCGCGAGTTCTTCCCAGATAACGAAGTGCATTATTTTGTCTCCTACTTTGACTATTACCAGCCAGAAGCCTATATCGCAAGCAGTGATACTTATATAGAAAAAGACAGCGCTATTAATGATGAAATCGACCGTCTCCGCCACGGCGCCACCGAAGCTCTTTTAACGCGTGACGACGTCATTATTGTTGCCTCCGTCTCCTGTATCTATGGCATCGGCTCCCCCGAGCACTACACCGCCATGTCCCTCCCGCTATGGAAGAAAGAGTCCGGCTGGAAGGACGCAGAAGAAAAAGTCATCACCCAGTCCGACTTTATTTATTACTTAGTTTCAATGCAATACCACAGGAACGACTTAGCCTTTGAGCGTGGCAACTTTCGCGTCATGGGTGACACTATCGACGTTTTTCCTGCTTCCGGCGAATACGCCTACCGCTTTGAATTTGGCTTTGACGAGCTAGAAATGGTAAAGATTATTGATCCATTAACTGGCGAAATTAGAGAAAAACCCGACCACATTCATATTTTCCCAAACACTCATTACGCTACGCCGCGCGACCAGCTCGACCGCGCCCTAGAAACTATTAAGGCTGAATTTGATGCGCGCCTTAGCTTTTTTGAGCGCCACAACAAATTCCTAGAGGCCCAGCGTTTGTCTCAGCGCACTAAATATGATCTAGAAATGCTAAAAGAAACCGGTTTTGTCAAAGGTATTGAGAATTATTCTCGCCACCTTGACGGCCGTCGCGCGGGCGAGCCTCCTGCTACGCTTCTTGACTTTTTTCCAAAAGATTTTCTATTATTAGTAGACGAATCTCATATGACCTTGCCTCAGGTTCGCGGGATGTACAACGGCGACCATGCTAGAAAAGAGGCTCTAGTAGAATACGGCTTCCGCCTGCCTTCCGCCCTGGACAACCGTCCTCTGACTTTTAATGAATTTGACCGCCACGTGAGCCACGCGATTTATGTTTCTGCTACGCCCGGAGAATACGAGCTAGAACATTCCCCAGAGCCCGCCGAGCAAGTCATCCGCCCAACCGGCTTACTAGACCCAGAAATAGAAGTACGCGGTACCGACGGCCAGATTGATAACCTCATGGAAGAAATCGACCAGCGTATCGCCAAAGGTCAGCGCACCCTAGTTACTACCTTGACAAAACGCATGGCCGAGGACCTAACAGACCATCTAAAAGAGCGCGGTGTCAAGACCGCCTATATCCACTCTGACGTCGATACTTTGGAGCGTGGCGATATCTTGCGCGATCTTCGCGCTGGTGTCTATGATGTCCTAGTCGGCATTAATCTCTTGCGTGAAGGTCTAGATCTCCCAGAAGTTTCTCTTGTTGCGATTCTTGACGCGGACAAAGAAGGCTTCCTTCGCTCCGAGAGTGCTCTGATTCAGACTATTGGTCGTGCCGCTCGCCATGTCGAGGGCAAGGTCATCATGTATGCCGACCACATTACAGAGAGTATGGAAAAGGCTATTTCGGAAACTAATCGCCGTCGCGAAATCCAGCAAGAGTACAATAAGAAACATCACATCACCCCAAGGGGAATTAACAAGGAAATTTCTGCCGGCCTCCGTGCTATCATCCCAGAAAAAGAACAGAAAAACGCCCTCAATCTGAAGAAGGTTCCACCAGAAGAAATTCCAAAGTTAATAAAACAGCTAGAAAGCGAAATGAAGCTCGCCGCCGCCAACCTGGAATTTGAGCGCGCCGCCTCCCTCCGTGATCTTATTGACGATATCAAATCTGGCAAAGCCGACAAGAAATAGTCTTTACAAAATAACAGTAATCTGATATAATATATCGGTTACTGTTATTTTTTTTACAGTCGTACCAAAGGGGGTGCTGACAACATGACTTTTGCATCTAAAATTGATACAGACTTAGAGGAGGTGGAAGAAGATGAATCAAATTGATGTAATGGAACTCTATAAACTTTACCAGATGAACCCGGATTCCTTCCCGGTGATTCTAGAGAACTTATTTAGTCGCGAAATCTATATAATTCTTGAGTCTATAGCCGAGACTGTTAAATTTATCAAAAGCGAAGACGGCAAAGACG
>JAGCAJ010000014.1 GCA_017652765.1 Candidatus Saccharimonadota bacterium
CTATCGGCAATCTGACAAATTTATTCAAGCTAGTTGCCTTTATGTAGACATAGACGGAAAGCAGCATCGGGACAATAAAGAGTGGAAGGGGTGGGTCCTCCCTTTGCTCTCGCTTGGCTTTAAAGTCATTGTTTACCCTTCTAATCATTTCAAAGCTCATGTACTCGTCCCCTTTGTGATCCCGGTTACAAGTTCGGAAGACTACAAAAATCTTTGCTGCATTCTAATCCAAAAAATCTCCCTTATTTATCCCGATGTGGATTCTGCCGTAAAAGACGCCGCCCGTTTTTCTTTTGAAGGTGCTCCTGTAAAAAATCCCGCCGATTGGGTGCTTGAAAACGATGCTCCCCTGCTTGACTGGCGTCCTTTGCTATCAGCTCCCGCACTGCCGGAAAAGAAAAATTCCCCTTTAGATATCGAGGAGCTTATTAAACAGACTCAGGAGCCGGGCAAACGTCATGAAGCCGCTAAGAAATTGGCAGTTCATGATATCAAGAACTCAAATACGATTGAAGAAGCCGCTAAAGCCTACACAAATCAAGTTAAGCCTAACGGTGATTTTACAAGCGAAGAAGCTGCCGCTCTTTTTAACTGGGCTCAAGATAATGTGACTTTAGGGCAGTATGCAAAATCAGGGTCTTTTACCGGCTCTACTTACCCTAGGCGGTCAAAACAGCAATTTGCCAGCGATGTATTTGCCGCGTGTGAGTTTATAAATAAAAAGTGCGAGGAGAAATTCGCTATATTGACTCCTCCCGAAGGGGCGGTTTATTACGATGAACGTTACGAATCAGGCCAGCTTTACCAACTTTACCCCACTATTGCTCCCGATTGCGGTGTCGCCCTTGAATGCGATCAGAGCGTGTATGACAAGTATGTAGCAGAACAAATACGTGAGTATGAAAAGGTCGACCCTGAAATTGCTTTAAGGCTTAAAGACAAACAGAAGACGTATTTTCGCCCCATCAATTTGAGTTCTAAAAAATTGGTGCTTAGGCATGAATACAAGTGCTATTTTCTGAACGGAATTTATGACGTAACCAAACAGGCTTTTACCCCTTTGGAGCCTGGGCAATTTTTGACTGAAGCCCTTCCTTTTGAATACACAACTGAATTGCCGAAAGCAGGGGGTCCCGTATGGAAATTCCTTCATAAGTACCTCCCCCGATGCCATGGCGAGCATCTCCCCTTCTCGGTAGAGCTGTACATACTGTTTGACTTATTCAGATCGGCTATGGGAGGTTGTACCGGAGACGAACAGTGCCTGGTGGAATACGGAAAAGGAAGTAACGGGAAAAGTTCTATGACTACCCTTTGGGAAGCCGCCCTTGGAATTAAACGCTGTTCCAAACTCGACAATTCAATTCTGACCGGAAAGGCTGATCGTTTTGTTTGGCTGAAAGCCCGCGGACTTTATATGGCTCATTTTGACGAATTGCCGATTGATTATATGCTTTCGGATGACGATACGAAGGGGGCTATCTCTCAGGACTCGCATAACATGGAGATAAAAGGCGGTAAGAAGTGGAGCCAGTACACTTACTTTAAGCCCTATATGACTACGAACCGCTTGCCCATGTTTAAGGACGGGTCCACTTTTGGTTTTAAACGCAAGATACGCTGCATTGAATTTCGGCAGCTGATCCGTTCTACAGGTCATGCTTTTATACCTTCTGCGGAATTGATAGAGGACGCGCGCCGTCTTTTATGTGCATGTTTAAGGCTTCCTCAGCTTCCTAGATCTGTGTGGGAAGATTATCCGTTGAGGCAGGAATGGCTTGAAGGCAATTCTGAAGCAGCAGAGTTTGCAGATTTATTGCGCCCTGCTGATGCCGACATCACTATAGGTCGAATTAAAACTGTTTTGAAAAAAGCCAATCTCCCCATTGCCAAGAAGTCCTATGAGTATTTAGCTGAAAAGTTTCGAGAATTTGGCTATGACGTCAAAAAGATGTCGAAGAGCCATGGCATAGGGGGCAAGACCGGGGGATACGTAATCCATGGGGCTGAAATTAATCCTTCGTGCGCTTTGTGGGAATTTATGCATAAGGATAAGAATGATTGGTCGACCCGCTCAAATGAAGGCGAACTTGGACCTGATGTCAACATGGAGAAGGTATGGGGGGAGTTTTTGAAAAATGAGGCAGTCCCCCTGCTTGAGCTTTTTTCGGTACCTTTTGCTTTTCCCAATACCAAAGTGGGTGGCGAAGATGAAGAAAATAGTCCTTGCGGCGATGATTTTGCTCCAACGCCTTTTGATGAGTGTGTGGAACTGTATTCGGATTTCGACTCTTATCTTGATGAGACTACATTGGCAGATATGGATAAGTACTATGGGATAAAACATACCCCTGCTCAGCCCCCTAAATCCTCCGCGGAAGATGGGACGCAAAAAGTTTCTCCTGTGCTTCAGAATGAAAAACCGCCGTTTACTCCGTTTGACTTTAAAGCTGAAAGCGGGGATAGAGAAGGCAGGGAGCTGTTTAATGCACTCATGAGGAATTGGCTGGCCGAGAATAAGGCCTTTTCTAGCCCTGAAGGCGCTAAGTGGTGCGGTGAAGAGTTTGGAAAGCACGTAAAAGATACATGGCGGCTTAACACTCTCGACATCTTTGACGAAACTTTTCCTTCTGGAGTATGGAATTTTTTGGATAGAGAGAAGACTGCGAAGCGTGATGGAGCTGATCCTGTTTTAGATTTGAAGCCGGATAAGCCCTGCACTGTGTTAGATTCCTGCCTTGTAGCTTTCTTGGTGGCATTTAACTCGTCTGTAGAAAATTTAAAACGCACTCGCTAGCAGTTTCTTTCCGGCCATAACGATGTTTGCAAGGAGAATTGGCATGAAAGGGAAAGGTAGAGAATCGTGAGTAGGCAATCCGTTCATAGATTTGATCATAAAGTCGTGCTTCCTGCCCCTCGCTTTAACCCCATGACTATGAAATACCAGAAGTGCTTCAGTTTTTCTGATTCTGCATGGGAGAACCTTTCTGTGCGTGCTCATGCTGCGAATATGTCTGTGGCAGACTACGTAAACAGAGAACTGTTGAGCGGTAGAGCGCTTTTTAGGCCGCCTCAGTCTGATTGGGTGCAGGAACTTATAGACTGTCTTCAAATGCCCCGTAAGAAAACTTTGGAAATGGTGGATGACGATGTCCTCTTCTAATGAATATTTGCTTCCATTTTTTTTGCCCCCCGCTTTACCTGCGGCTCCTAACTGCTCCAAGTTTTCTTTGGATTTGGTCATAAACGAAGTAGAAGCCCTTTGTGCTGAAAAATGGGTGGTACCAGTGGAAAGCAATGAATCTGATGCCGCTTATTTCGTGCCCACAAGGTTTAGAATGCCCACTACTTCTGTTGGCGATATTCTCGAAATTGCCCACTGCCTTTTAAAGCCCGGCCGACTCTTAGGGATTAATCTACTCGTTAGCCCGTTGTGGAGAAAATATGTAATTAGCCTGGTAGCCTCTCATCTGCTTATTCCAGTCTCGGACACAATTTTCAAGGCCAATATATCTCTCCCTTATTTTCGTGCCCCTTATCCAAAGCCTGGAGGTATGTATTTGGCTTTTGTATGTGCTCTCAAAACGCAGGCTCCGGTCAAGGTTACTTCTTCTTTCTGTCGCCTTATTCGCTCTTCTGAAGAGGTGAGCGCCAATACTATGGAGGCAATACAAAAAGCAAGGAGCAAATACAATGCCGATAGGCTGAGAAGGCTGCAAGAGGCTAAGGAGAGGGCAGAAATGTCTAAACTCCGAAA
>JAGCAJ010000015.1 GCA_017652765.1 Candidatus Saccharimonadota bacterium
CTGCGTTAGTGTTTCTGGCTGGAGCAAGAATAGAAGAGCATAGGAAAGTAACAAGAAACGCTACGGAAAACATAGCCGTAGCGGTAGAAAACAAATGCCAACGAGAGTTAGAACGAGAAAGACCAACGAGGCGTGCGCGCCTAGTTAGTTTCTTAGTTCTGTTATACCCCCCCCCGTGTTGACCTGATTGACATTGTTGACCTTCCCTTTATTTGCGATTTATAGTCTTCTGGCAAAAAGCCAAAATGACCTTTGTATGGGTCTATTGTAGCATAGGCGGAATAGAAAGCGCAAGTGGTGTTGTAATTTTTACAACAGTTGTATCTGTTGGGGATTATTATTGACATTTTAGGCAGGGTGGGAGCAAGCATAAGCACGGCAAAAAAATGCCCCTCAGAGTTTTAGCTGTGGGGCATTTTAGAATTTTGCGGCGGTTACTCTTCGGCGGAGTCTTCGCCGGATTCTTCGATGGCGGAGAGGAGAGAGTCTTCTACGTTCTTCTTTTTCTTCTTTTCTGGGGCTTTGGCTAGCTCTATATCCAAATCATAGCCAGTAAGTTTGGAGGCAAGGCGGACGTTCTGACCCTGTTTGCCGATAGCAATAGACTGCTGATCTTCGGTAACGTAAACCTTGGCCTTTTTGCCTTCTACTTCTACCTTAACAATCTCGGCAGGAGAAAGTGCTTCGCGGACGTATTCAGAAATATTGTCGCTCCAGTTGACGATGTCAATTTTTTCTCTGTCGCCGATTTCGTTCATAACGGCTTGGACACGGACACCACGGCCACCCACAAAGGCGCCAACTGGGTCTACGCCAGGGGTAGAAGAAGTCACGGCAATCTTGGTGCGCTTGCCGGCTTCACGGGCGATGCCCTTAATCTCTACGGTACCGTTCTCTATCTCTGGGACTTCTTGACGGAAGAGGTATTCAATAAAGTCGGCAGAACCGCGGGTAAGAATAAGCTGGGCGCCACGCTCGCCGTGTTCGATTTCCTTGATTAGTACCTTGATACGGGAACCAACGGAGTAGTATTCACCGTCGATTTGCTCGGACTTTGGCATAATACCAGAGGCACGACCGATTTCTAGGCGGACGAGCTTTGGCTCTACGCGAGTAATAACTCCGTTTACCACGGTGCCGATTTTGTCTTCAAAGTTAGCAAGGACGGCGTCACGCTCTGCTTCACGGAGACGCTGAACAACGACCTGTTTAGCGGTTTGAGAGGCGACACGACCAAAGCTTTCTACTTTGTGTGACTCTTCGACGATGTCGCCGATTTCTTTGCCACCAGCTTCGCTTTGTGGGATTTCTGTAGCTGGATTATAGGCTAGGCCGTCTTCTATGACTTCTTTAGCGACATAGACAGTGGCGTCGCCGGTTTTCATATTAAGCTCGGCGCGGACGTTCATGTCTTTGTCACCGTTATCACGACGCCAAGCAGCAGCGATAGCGGTCTCAATTACATCAATTACAACATCTTCTGGGAGTTCTTTTTCTTCGGCGATGACTTTGACCATCGCGGACATCTGTTTTAGATCTAATCCTTCCATTTTTTCCTTTCTTATCTTCTTATTAAATAAGCCGGGCCTTTCGGTCCGGTCAAGTAAAGTATGTTTATATTATAGCAAACAATAGTAGAAAAAGCAAGAAAAATCCACCCCTTTAAGGAGTGGATTTTTATAATTTGGCACCTTGCTAGTTTCCCGCAATTGCAGTATAATCGCCGCTACTGGGCTTGACTTCTGTGTTCGGAATGAGAACAGGTATTTCCCCAGCGCTATGGGCACCAAGCGATAAGAGACAACTTTTCTGAGAGAAAAGTTTTCTCTTCCTCTTTCAAAAGAAAGTTCCGTTCACAAGTCACGCGCATGTCGCGACTTGTTCACTGATTAAGACGCTTGAACTACGTTCAAGCGCATCATTGGCGTCCATAAGTTGCCATTTGAAATTGTAAACTTCTAGCGGTGCTTCAAGCACCGATTGCTAGCTAAGTCAATCTTACCAAATCACATACGCTAATGCAAGCATAGGCGTAAATGACTTGGTCATAAAAAGGCAATGCCCAGATTAGTACGCTTCGGCTCCACATGTTACCATGCTTCCACCTTGCGCCTATCAACCAGATCTTCTTTCTGGAGGGTCATAGGGAATTCTTATCTTGGAGTGGGCTTCGCGCTTAATATGCTTTCAGCGCTTATCCCTTCCGAACATAGCTACTCGGCAATGCAGCAGGTGGCCACAACCGATACACTAGAGGTTCGTCCGCCTCGGTCCTCTCGTACTAGAGGTAGATCTCCTCAAAATTCCTAACGATCATGCCGGATATAAACCGAACTGTCTCACGACGTTCTGAACCC
>JAGCAJ010000016.1 GCA_017652765.1 Candidatus Saccharimonadota bacterium
AAATTTTTCTACAAATCATCTTACTCATAGTCGGTTTCATCTTTTTAATTAAAGGTGCCGACTGGCTAGTATCCGGCGCATCCAGCGTAGCCTCGAATTTCAAAGTCTCAAAACTGCTTATTGGCCTCACTATCGTTGCCTTTGGTACCGGAGCTCCGGAGCTTGCCGTCTCCTTTTCTTCCCTTATTGGCGGTAATACAGACATTTTGCTCGGTAACGTCATCGGTAGCAACATTATCAATATTTTATTATTAATCGGTGTCGCAGCCATCATTAGACCGATCAAAGTCCAAAAAGACACCGTCTCAAAAGAATTACCATTACTCCTCTTAATTTCGACTGCCCTTATCGTCCTAGTACTTGACGCACCTCTCGCTGAATCCGTAACTAACGTATTCTCACGTAGCGACGCTATTATCTGCCTACTCCTATTCTGCATTTTCCTATACTATCTAATCTCCCTAGCTCGCAAAAATCGCCAGGAAGCGAAAACGGTCGAAAAACCAGCCTATAAACTCGGTAAATCATTCCTCCTTGTCATCGTCGGGCTAGCCGGGGTCGTCGCTGGTAGCCAACTAGTCGTGAGCTCTGCCTCGACCATCGCCACAGCTATTGGAATCTCTGAACGCATCATATCTCTTACCGTCATCGCTCTCGGTACCTCCCTCCCAGAACTCGTTACGACAATCACAGCAGCGAGAAAAGGCGAAAGTGACCTCCTGGTCGGGAACATTATCGGAAGCAACATCTTTAATATCTGCGTCGTCCTAGCTCTCCCAGTCGCCGTCTCCGGTTCAATCAGCCCTGAAAATTTCGAAACCCTAGACCTCGTCATGTTTATCGGCTCCGCCATTATACTTGGACTTCTCGCCAGGCGCAACCATGACGTCACACGTACCGAAGGCATACTAATGCTTGCCATCTTTACAATCTACTACGGCTACATCGTTTACGGAGCCTTCGCATGAACTGGATTCCATTAATCGCTATAAATGTCGTCTCTGATTCCATACGTATTTTTATCGACAACTACGTCTCAGATTTTTATTTCAAAGGCAAAAATTCCGTCTCCCAAAAACTCTTCTATGGTTATACTGATTTATTCTTTGCCCCAATCATCGCCCTATGTTTTAGCGCCGACTTCAGCACAGCTACGATTTCTACCATCATCCTTCTTTTCTTGTCCGGTTTTCTCGGCAGCATCGGCGGTATACCATATTATCGCGCCCTCGAAATCGAAGATTCTACTAGCATCGGCATCTTTATCCAATTCGCTCCCGTCCTCTACCTAATTCTAGGATGGTTCTTCCTTGGCGAATCCTTCTCATTCATGCAGCTCATCTCTTTCGTTCTCATTTTATCTGCTCCGCTCGTCATAGTCTTCGCCGCTCGCAAAAAAAGCCGCCACCTAAAAGTCCAAGCCGTCTTATATGCATTACTTTACGTCGTTTTTTACGTCCTAAGTACATTTATCTTTGTTAAAGAAGGTTCAAACGGTATCAACATTGCAGGAGCCGCCACGCTCGTTCTAATCGGTAAAGGAGTTGGCAACCTCGCTATCGTCTACACTCATCCAAAATGGCGCAAACGTTTCTATCATGTTGTCTCTAAAAGTAAATATAAAGCCTTAAGACCAATGTTTGTTAATGCCATTATCGGTATAATAGCAAGCTTGTATTACAAATTTGCCCTCGCCTCTGCCCCGTCCGTCGCCCTCGCTTCTGCAATCTCCGACACCTCCGAACCCATTCTAATCTTTTTCATGGGACTTCTCCTGACTCTTATCTGGCCAAAATTCGGTCGTGAAAAACTCAACAAAAAAACCGTCATGGCCCACCTAATCGCTACAATCCTAGTTGTCGCTGGCGTTGTTATAATGCAAATTTAAAAAAGTATGATAAAATAATCTTACACGGCGCTTTGGCGGAGTGGTTACGCAGCGGTCTGCAAAACCGCGTACACCGGTTCAATTCCGGTAGGCGCCTCCATAAATTTATAGTCTATTAATGAATATCTGGGAAAATTTAGAGACGCCTTTTTTAATCCTTGCTCCAATGGAAGGTGTTACAGACGTCATATTTCGTCAAATAATCGCA
>JAGCAJ010000017.1 GCA_017652765.1 Candidatus Saccharimonadota bacterium
CCCTCGAGGCTGCCTATGGCGTCCGTGCTACCTCTATCCGCGGCCGTGCTAAATATGGAGATGTCGCTACTCGTGTCTGTCTCGGCCTAAAAGACATCATCAGAGATGAGCGGCCCGATACTATTGTCGTTGGTGGCCCGCTCGCCCTTCGTTTTCGCCATTTTATAAAGCCTCTAAAGGCCTTACTAAAGTCCGAGCTCCCCGGAACCAAGCTCCCCCGTATTCGCCCTGCTAAATCCCCTAAAGAGGCCGTTTCTAGAGGTATGTATCTCTATGCTAAACAAAAATAATCTCCTAGAAGCTCTCCAGAAAAACTACCCAGATCTACATTTTATTAGCGGAAAACGTTTTTCTTTTCGCCCCCCTAAAACTATTGTTGTCAGCCCAGATGAAAGCGAGAGAGCTCCCATGCTACTCTTCCACGAGCTCGGCCATGCCCTCTCTAATAAATACACCTACCAGACTGCCACCGAACGCCTTAAAATCGAGGTGGCCGCCTGGAAAGAAGGTAAAAAAGCCTATCTAGAGTTTACTAAAAAAATCTCTCTCCCCTCCTGGGATGATGAATACGTCGAAGACAGCCTCGATACCTATCGCGATTGGCTCCACAGCCAGTCTAAATGCAAAAAATGCGGCCTTACCATGTATCAATCCTCCGATAAGACCTGGTTTTGCCCCTTTTGTGATCAATTTAAAACCTAGAGCACATTATCGATTATTCCCCGCTCCGTGCAACTTTCCTCTCTGTTTTCGACTCTGCAACTTTTCTAAATTCTTTTCTGCTACTTCTTCCATGGAAACCCCCAAATAATCCGCGATTACTGCTATATACCACATTACATCTCCTAGCTCCATTGTTAGGGCTGTTCGATCGTCCTCTGTCAGTTCTCCGTTTTTATCACGCAAAATTTTCTTTATATCTTCTGTCACCTCTCCAGCTTCTCCGACCAATCCTAACGCTTTTGTCATAAAGCCTAGATAAAAGATGTTGTTGCCATCCTTCTTCCCCTCTAGATCAGTGCCTATTGCCTTCTTCTGATATTCATTAAAATCCATGCCTAAATTATAGCACAAAAAACACCGCTATCCACGGCTTTTAGTTCAAACTGGTGGAGTAACAGGGACTCAAACCCTGGACCTCCGCCTTGCAAAGGCGGCGCTCTAATCAACTGAGCTATTACCCCAGACAAAAATGGTGGAGTAGCCTACGGGGGGACGAAGGCTACCCCATGTATCATGGTGGGGATATGTGGGCTCGAACCACAGACCTCTACATTATCAGTATAGCGCTCTAACCAGCTGAGCTATATCCCCAAAATTGTTAAACTACACCTCTAGTTTACACTAAATGTCGTTAAAGTTCAACCCTATTTCTATCTTTTTTTCTCAATATGTGTTATAATTTTTACATATGGACTGGACTTTTTCTTTCGGTTGGGTCTTTCTAGGCCTTCTAATCTTTCTCGGTGGCGGAGCCATTGTTTTGTTCTACCGCCAGATTTCTGATAATTTTGCTAGTGGTGTCGCCTCTTATAGCCGCGTCAAGCTTTGGGGTCTTATCATCGCCGGCCTCGGCCTTATCATCATGACCAACCTTCATACTCTTCTTCTCACCGCCTTTGTCAATCTCATCAAGCCTTAGCTACTCCTGTTCTTACGAGTAAGTTCTAGGCGAGCCCTTTTCAGGAGTGCTACTTCTTGCTTTTTACGGCCCAAACTAGAGTTCCTTTATCTCGTGAGCGTTATTCAAGGAAGCTCTTACGCTTCTCTTCTTGCTTTTTACGAGCTTTATGCGAGGCGAGAGGAGCACCAGACTAGATCACAGCCCTAGGCGAGCCTTTTTCAGGAGTACTATGCGACGAA
>JAGCAJ010000018.1 GCA_017652765.1 Candidatus Saccharimonadota bacterium
AAAATGGCAGCGCTATTTGCGAGAGAGTCTAACCGTGCAATTACTTGTGAAACAGATGTGGAAAAGAAAATTTTCTCCGTTTCATCTATCTCTAATGAGGTTGGGGAGAATAGGTCGGAAATTGAGACCAATATAGAGCAGAGTGGAAAAGTAAAACTTGATTCTAGATTCTTAATGGATGCATTAAATGTACTTGAAGAAGAAAAAGTAAGAATGGAGTTTTCTCTAGGGTCTGCGCCAGTATTATTAATGAACGAAAAAGATAAAAAATATAGGCATATTATTATGCCACTTAATGTCTAATGAATGATGTAATAATTGACCAGATTTGTTTAAGTAATTTTCGGTGTCATGAGAATTATAGTCTTAAATGTAAGCCGGATACGACTTTGATTTTGGGCGAAAATGGGTGCGGAAAAACCTCGGTGCTTGAGGCGATTTATATTGCGCTTCGGGGGAAAAGCTTCCGGGCGGTAGATAGGGAGATTATAAAACGTGGCGCGGAATTTTATCGAATAGAATTACGGTATAATGACGGTGAAAAGGTGGTCGCCATATATGATGGGAATAAGAAAACGTTTCTCATAAAAGATAAGAAATCTATGAGGCTCCCAGTGAAAGAAAAATACCCAGTAGTGTTGTTTTTGCCGGAGGATTTACATTTAGTTGCGACGTCACCCACAAAGAAGCGGGACTATTTTGATAGAGTACTTACACAGCTCAATAGTAGTTATAGCACTTCCCTGTCTAGATATAATAAGGCATTAAAACAGAGGAATGAATTATTAAAGCAAGAAAATGTAAACTTAGAGATGTTGTTTTCTTGGAACATTCTAATGGCGAAATATGGGGTGGAAATTAGAAAAAATAGAGAGAAGCTTGTGGAAAAGTTGAACCTAGAATTAACTGATACGTATCATTCAATTGCGGATAATACGGATGAGGTAGTGCTTAGACTCAAGAGTTGTACGGGAGACGTGGGGGAAAGTGAATATCTAAAACTTCTTGAGATGGATTTTGGGCGAGACAGATTGACGGGGCATACGAATTTTGGAGTGCATAAAGATGATTATGATTTTGTGTTTAATAATTCCCTTGCAGATGGAAGCGCATCTAGGGGTGAAGTAAGAAGTATGGTACTAGCACTGAAATTTATTGAGGCGAGAGAAATTTTTAGGACGCTTGGAAAAAAGCCAGTAGTATTACTTGATGATGTATTCTCTGAGTTAGATAGTGCGCGCCAAAAAAGCTTGGTAAGTAATTTTAAAGACCACCAAGTGATTTTGACAAGTGTGGATGGGACTAATTAAGAGGCTGGATAGAGATATCTATATCTAGATAGGACCAGTTAGTATTAAGATTAACTATGAATTTTTGATTATCATCAGCCATAATTTCGAATTTGGATTCATTAGATTCATCAGCCGAAGTATATTCAAAGCTATCTTTAATGTAGCTTACTCTAGTGACGGATGGGTAATTATTTAGAAAGTATAGATGAACGGTATCATAGATTTTGTTTTGTTGATTAGCGGAGAAACCAAAGTCAAAGAAAATATCGAAGCCAATAATGAGTGGTAATTCTACGGATTCGGATTCTGTTTCAGCATTAGTAGTGTATAGTTTTGCTCCAGATGGATCATCTAGATAGGTGATACTTTCGTCTGAATTTGGTGCTGTACGATTTGTTAGAAACCAGACGACTACACCTATCACAATAATTGTAATAAGGCCACCAAAAACAATAATTTTTCCTTTAGTAGTTTTTAGTAATTCTTTTATAATTTCCATTAGTTTACTCCTACTGCCCAAACATTATCCGCTTTCATACCGGCCATAACGGTACTTGGATTATATATACCGCTAGGGCCGTTTTTTGATGAATCGCCAACTAGCCACCTACCATCACTGAGTCGAGCAACAATAGCAATGTAATGCCCTCCACTAGTAAACGGTGCGGCGCCGGAGCCTGAGGTATGAATCATATAGCCTTTACTTAGATAGGAGTTTATAGCGTCAATAGATTTAGAAATTTTAACAACGTTCAATCCATAATGTTTACCTAGTACACTTGTAATACTATGACTACTACCGGTGTAGTTACCGTTTTTGTCTTTAGTATGCATTCCGGCTTTTCCGGCGATATCGGCAGTTTCTCCCGGGGTAATAGATCTGTGAAGTAGATTAGTGGCAATTACGGCGAATGAAGTTGGTCCACAACCAGATTTGCAGATAGCGTTTCCATCCGGTCCTTTGACGCCATTCAAACCGTAGTAGAGATTTTTCCAGGATGGGTCACATTGTGAATAGAAAATGTAACCATTTACATTAACGGGGCTCCCATCTCCGCCTTCATAATCGCTACCGTCGCCGTCGTAATTAGGGTCTGGAACACAAACAATATTTGCGGAAGATGAATCTGTAGGAAAATCGTCGGACGGAGTGATACCTAGCATACTCTGGGCGGCATTGTAGGCTTTTTTGAATTCGTTATAAGCGGCTGGGGTCTTAGTTTCGCTTAACTCTTCTAGGCTATTCGGAATGTAGTCATTATAGTATTTGCCATTATGGGTGGTCCAGATAAACCCGCCAGGGGTTTCGTAGTATTTTCTAATTTGCCAGACGGCGTGCGCTAAATCCATGCCATTTACTTTGCCTGGACTAGAAGAGCTAGCATAAGCTCCGGTCAATTCTTTTAGAACGAATTCTACCTGAACTGAAAGTGAAGTGACTTTCCTACCGGTAGAGTTGGCATAATCTTGAAGATTTTTAACGCGTCCAGCAGTAGTCCATTGTGCAATACCAAAGCCACCACTAAAAGTTTTTCCACTACTACTATATGCGACGAAATCTTCTGGGACGATTTTTCCACCCTCGAGTTTTCTTGGGTTAATTCCGGACTCTACCATTAGGTTAGCCGCAACGGCGGCAGCCGCTTCCTTAGTGTAACCATTTTTCATAAGATATCCGATAACAATACTAGCAGCGTCGTCACCTTGAGGGATTTCCCCGCCAGAATCACTACCACTAGAGCTACTAGAGTCGCCATCATTGCTATTGGTGGCTATGTAGCCATCTGGACATTCGCCGTCTTTGGCTTTAACGCCCTCGTAAGGGTTCCAGAAGATGTTTTTAGTCTCTTTCCAGACGGTTTTTTCTCTGTCGGTATAGTTAGCTAAGGCTTGGACGGAAAAGTTAGAGCCAACGGTAACAAAAATAGAAACAATAGAACAGATTAATATTCTAATTTTTCGACCCATATATAATATGTATTATATCAGAAAAGCTAGTGTTTATTCAAGTCTCTCAATAGGGGTATATTCATAAAGGATTTGATAATTG
Organism: Candidatus Saccharimonadota bacterium; assembly: GCA_017652765.1. Taxonomy (GTDB): domain Bacteria; phylum Patescibacteriota; class Saccharimonadia; order Saccharimonadales; family Saccharimonadaceae; genus Nanosyncoccus. The sequence continues at coordinate 3,343 of JAGCAJ010000018.1, forward strand.
TCTGGATTAAAACCGGCTTCTCTAATTTTTTCTTTGGCGGATTCTAAATTATTACCAGTAGTATCTGTAACTTTGAGACAGAAATCCGTATTACAACCACTAAAAGATCCGCCATCAATACGATATTCTGTATAGTCGTAATTTTCATCATAATGGGCATAAATAATTGGCAAACTTTCAATGATTGGATATTTTGAATTGTAATTTATAGACTTTAGATTTTGTTCATAGTCACCAATAGAGGTGAGAATAAGGGTATCTTCCTCATGTGAGAGATACCAAGTGTAGCTTCCGTCGGACTGTAGGAGATAATCATATAATTTATTATTAGTACCAGTATCAAAAGTATAATCTTTGGAAGTAAATCCTTCTTTTTCTATGTGGATGTTATGTGTACCGGAAGAAATGCGAAAGGTGCCGTTTTGATATGATTTTCCATCGACTAAGATAGTGGCGGAAGCGGGGGCGACTTTTATTTCTACTTCTACGGTATCTTTGAGTGAGAGTGCAACGACGACAAGAATGATAGTGATTATTAGAAGTCCACCCAACACAATAAAGACAAGAGGATATTTTTTAAATAGATTTTTCACTAGTTATTCCCTCCTTTTGGGCGGAAAATGCGATAGGAGGAATCGGCGTAATAACCGCGGGCGTGGTCGGCGGTGCGGTCGCCATGGGAGGCGGAAGCGATACGGCCGTTGCCATTTTCGTCAACGACATACATTTCTACGTGGGATGGTTTGGAGCGGATGTCGCCTGGCTGGAGATTGGAGGAATTGCCAATGTTTGGGATTTCTTCATATTTTTCTGGATGAGAAATAAAATAGTTTAGCATATTAGCGGCGCCACAACATACAACATTTGGATCAACGCCGGAATATCTAAGAACGGTAGCAACAAAGGCGTCACAGCTGGCGCCGATTTGGACATACTGTTCACCATAAGTACTAAGGCCAACGGCGGCGAGAGCTGCGCGATATGCGGGATTAGGGTCGTCTAAAGCGTGGGTGCGATCGGCCCAAGAGAGAGCGAGCGCGGTGGCGTTGAGGTTGCCGTTGCCTTGGGTGGATGGGGTACAAGCATAGAGATTACCGCCGGGGTTGGTGATACTGGATGAGGACCAGCCTTGTTCTTTGGCGCGGTTCTGAATAGCTTTAATGATTGGGGTGATTTTGGCAATATAATTTGGGTCTGTACCATAGCCGGCCGCCATAATGGCTTCCATATATCCGTATGGGTCATTGGCGTAATTAAATGCGCCGTGAGCACTATAAGTCTTAGTCTTTCTAATGTTCTCAAAATAACCTTTCCAACCTTCGGCGGGGCTAGCATAAGAAAAAGCGTGGTCTGGATTACTATCAAAAGCACCAATACCAAAGAAGTTGTTACGTTCCCTGGCGAATCTACTAGTACCAGCGCCGGATTCTAGGATGCCCTGTGCCATGACGGCTTCCCAAGGAATACTATATTCGGCGCCTAGTTGGATAGCAATATTATGATATTGGTCAACGAAGGCGGATTGTACGCCGGATAGGCCAGCGGAGGGGGTGCCATTGTATGAGCCAAGACCTGGGAGACAATCGTCGGAAAATCCTTCGGGGTTGTAGTAGTAAATACCGCTTTTGTCCATAAAATCCAGAGTCTGGCTAGAGAGAGCGGAAACTGGTGCACTTAACAAAATTGCAAAAGTTAGAATAGAGAGAATTAGGTGTTTCATGCGAGTTGCCCTTCCCTTTTGATGGCGGTGGAGTATTGCTTGCCTAAAATATAGTAGTTAGTGTGGTCGGAGTTGATGGCTAATTTTGTTGGCTCCGGATTTGCGAATTGGAAACGGGTAGAAGGATTATAGGAGGCGATTTCCTGGTAGTAGTCAATTAAATCTAGGGCAATCTGGGCTTCCTCCTTGGAAAGACCGGAGATGCGCGCAAGGTAGCCAGAGCGAGAATTGTCTAGTGGGTGGAGTTCGTCATAGTGTGCGCGATAAACAGCAATAGGATTATTTTCTGCGCTATAGAGGCCGAGGTTTTCTTTGACGCGGGCGGAGAGAACCCAGAGTTGGTGGTATTTTTCTGTTTCCCAATATGGGTTGGATTCAGAGTTAATATAGCGGGAGCCATCAGCGACAGAACGGCAATATTCGTCATCAAGGGACTCGATCATGGCGACAATGTCGGAGAGGATTGGAATAGAAGTAAGACGATGTTTGCAAGCGTAAGCTATGTTAGCATCGTATATGCCAGGCATAGAATAGCGTCCCATCCAGAAAATAATATAATCAGCAAGTGGTGAATCATCTTTAACAACTTCTCTACCATTAATTACTTCTACGGATTCGGAAATAACTTCACGATATTTGGCGTCATCTTCTGGAATGTTAATAGTAGATAGATCGCTTACGGTAATCATGGCGCAGTACATATTGGCAGAGGCGTCGACTTCAGAAGTTTTGTCGCAGTAGTCGCCAAAACTGGTAAGGTAGGATGTGTCTTCTCCGGCAGCATAGGTGGGGTTGAGCGAAGCTAACGAAGTGCGAGTAATAGAGGAAATAGTAGAGACCGATGAGGTGAGGCTGGAGGTGGTGGTAGCTAGAGGTAAGAGTGATTTAGTAATGGAGCCTAGGAAGGTATTTTTGTTAGTGGCGTCAAATGGGCTATAGTTTTTGCGATCAATTTCTGCTTGTTGGGCGATAGTTACATTGTTGGCGACATTATATGCCATTACTTCGGCGCGAGAAGCACCAGAGGAACCAGAGTTTTGTTGGGCAGCAAGCATATTAATATTGGCGGCGCCCATAGAGAATAATTCTCCGCCAGCAATACCGACAGCGCCTGGGTATGGATTAGTATACATAACCTCGGCAATAGTTGGAATGAGGAGTGAAAGGACGGAGCTAGCGACAATCTGGATACCTTCACCAATACCTACGCCGAGGAGGATGCCGACAGTAGTTCTAACGAGGTTACTACCAGGAATAGCAAGAGCAGCAAGGCTTAAGACGACCCCAGCAGCGCGCTCAACGCTACAAACGTCGGCAACCAGGCCGTTATTAGCCATGCTAACATTGGTGGATTCGAAAGAGCGTTCTATGGAATAGCGTCTAGTGTCGGTACGATTAGCGGTTAGTCCACCAAGGACAGTGCGCATACCTTGACTTTCTAGTGGGGAGCCGGTCATGGTAAGTTTTTCTCCGGTACGAGCATCATAAACAGTGGATTCTTGGGGTTTGGTGAACCAATTAAGAACAGTATTAATGGCGGTAGCATCACTGGAGCCATATTTGGCTTTACTAATGCTCTCCATAGTAGTCATATATTGGTGAGCTGGGATGTAACGGGAATTGGAGGCAATGGCCGTAGCGACAATATTGCCAATTTGGAGGGCGGCGCAACCAGGAGTCTCTGCCCAGACTTTTTCTCCGACGGAATCAAGATAGGCTCTGGCGCGTTCTTCTGGAGATTCTGCGGAGGTTCCACCAGAGGAAATGTTTTCGCCGTTTTTTAGGATCTCTCGTTGTTTGTTGCCCTGGTCATCTTCAAAGATGTGTTCTTCGGCAGTGTTGATGGCAGAGGTATTGCCGTCAGTTTTGAAATAATTAGTCATGATACCGTCATATTCGGCCTTATCAGCATCCTGATCTCCGCTGACGTCATAAGAATGTAGAACATCGCGAGAAAGCCCGAGTTTTTTATAAAAAGTAGTGGCAGCACTGTCAAAGAAAGTAGCTACACGGCCACGACGGGCATAAGTAACAGCTTCGCGGAAATTAACATCGCTATTATACATAGTGATGAAATTGTCCGCAGTAATGGTAGTACCGTCATATTCTAGGGTAGTATTATTTACAACTGTAATTCCCTCTTTTTCTAGACGTTTTTTTAGATAGTCTGGCATTTCGATTTTGCCGGCCAGGATTTCTGTCATGATTTCGTTGGCGCGGAGATTGTAGGCAGTATAGTCGGAGTTGGTGGCTTCGGTGAATAGTGCTTCGATATGAGGGCCGAGGAAGCTTTGGGAGCCAAAAATAACAGCAATAGCGCCAATTAAAACAACTGCTACGGCGACAGGGGCGAGTTTTGCAATGGTGATTTTAGTTAGTAGGCCCTTAAAACCACTAAACCCATGACGAGTTTTCTTTCCTGTACCAGTGTAGAGTGAGCGAGTATGTGATTCGTATTCGGCGGAACGAAGACTAGAAAGATTGGAAGCCTCAGAAGATTGCTTAGTGGATTGATTCTTAGCGGAGTTTTCCGCGTCTTTTAGAGAATGTTTAGCAGAAAGATTAGGGTCAGCTGGGTTGTCTGGAGATTTGACACCAGGAAGAGAGGGGCGAATATTCCCTTTACCAAAATAATTTTTCTGACCTTCCATACGAATTAATTATAACACAAATACAGGTTATTTACCAGGGTTTGCAGCGACCGGATTGGTGGTAATGAGGGATTCTTCTGTTTCTGAGGCGATAACTTGGATATGGACGTGATTTTGACCAGCAAAGAAGAGGCCTTGGCCGACTGGGAAGTTGGATAAACGTTTCTTTTCTTCGTTGGTAAGCTTAAAGACGTCGGACAAAACGTCGACGGCGGAAGTGGACTGTTTGAGTAGGAATTGCATGGAAGAGTTACTAACAATAGCACGACCCATTTTAGAAGACATAAAGTCCTCAACGTCCTGAGTAATAGTGGTAAGGCCAAGGTAATACTTACGGGCGCGCTTAGCAAGGGAGAAGAGGAAGTTGGCGGAGTCCTCGTATTTCATAAGTTGCCAGGCCTCATCGACGATAAGAATGCGACGTTTTTGTTCGGCGCGAACAACGTTCCAAATGTGAGAAAGGACGATGTACATAGCAACTGGGCGAAGCTCATCTTCTAGATCGCGAATGTTGAAGACGACCATTTGATTATTAATATCAATATTGGACTGCTGAGAGAAGATGCCGGCAAAAGTGCCCGTAGTGTATTTTCTGAGGCGCTGAGCAAGGTTAGGACCGGTGCCGCCCATATGAAGTAAAGTATCATAAAGGTTAGCAATAGTAGGTGGGGTAGATTGGTGAGTAAGCGGATCGGAAGTGATGCCGGCACGAGCATAGGTGTCGATGAGAGCTTGGTCTAGGTCAGCTTCTTCGTTAGGGGTGAGACCGGCAACAGTAGTGGAACCGTTAGCATTTTGGGTGGCGCCACCAAGCATAAGACGGAAGAGGCCGTGAAGTACGACGAGATTAGCGCGGAGCGCATCATTGGCGTCTTCGGCGTCGACGACTTTTGGAAGATCGAATGGATTAATACGTACATCGGAGTTGAGTGACAAACGAATATATGAGCCGCCAACTGCGTCGCAGAGGCGCTGATACTCGTTTTCTGGGTCGACGATGATGACTTCTGTCCCGACCATCATAGAACGGAGAGCTTCAAGTTTAACTGTGAAAGATTTACCTGCACCAGATTTAGCAAATACGACCATATTGGCGTTTTCTAGAGAGAAGCGGTCAAAGATGACAAGGCCGTTATTGTGCATATTGATACCATAGAGAATACCTTTTTCTTGAGTGAGATCGGCAGAGGTGAATGGGAAGGAGGTGGAAATAGCACCGGTGTTCATGTTGCGACGGATGAGGAGTTGGTCGGAGCATTGTGGCATACAGGAGTTCATTCCCTGTTCTTGTTGGGAGCTAGCGACTTTAGAGAAGATCATTTGTTGGCCAAAGAGGGTTTCGATTTTTCTCTGGACAAAGCCAAGCTCGTCGAGAGAATCTGCCCAAAGCGTAACATAGAGACCAAAGCGGAAGAATTTTTCCTGGCCGACTTGGAGTTGATCACGAAGCTCCTCGGCATCGCCGATGGCGGCTTCTAGCTCTGGATCGCGAATCTTACCGCGTTCGGAGTTGACAGAAATACTAGCTTCGAGCTGGGTAACTTTTTTCTGGAGGTTTTTCATGACGATAGCAGTATCGACTGGATAGATAAACATAGAGATATCTAGGACTTCGTCAATATTAATTAGAGGAGAAAGCCAGCCCGTAATAAGGGAGCGAGGATAGCCGTAAACATAGAGAGTACGACCGTATTTAGTGCCGAGGCGGAAATAATCAGAATGGATTTCGATAGACGATGGAGAGATAAGGTCGCGGAGTGTGGTAATACCCTGCTCGAATGCGCGCTGGATTTCTGCTTCCTCCATAGCCTGGGCCTGGGCGGCAATTTGGGCGGCGGTAAGTTGTTGATTTTTATTCTTTTTACGCATTCTTTTCTCCTTTTCTCACATAGGTTGTGGCGAGTTTTGTAAAGTCGACGAGTGGTTCCCTAACGGCGGTATCTGGGTTGTTGAAGTTGTAATAGAGAGCGCCAAGTTCGCGGGTGTTTAAGCGGACGGAGTGAATACCAATCTGAAAGAGACCAGAAATGACGGATTCGACGCGGTTGTTAATTTCTTTAATGGCAGCATCATAGGTGGCGCGGTCGATTTTAGTGATTTCTACTTGTTTGGACTTAGTAAAGGTAGTAAAGATATTCTTGGTTTGGGTGAGGATTTTTTCTGCTTCTTTTGAGACGTAGTATGGAATGACAATGAAGAAAGATTTATCCATAATATTAGCTTCTTGGGAAAGAATATCAATAAAGTTGATGTAATCATCCATTAGAACGCCAAGGAGCATATTGTCGTTGTTTTTACGGATTTCTGCTAGCCGTTCTAGATACGGACCAATGTCGACGCGTTGAGAACGAATGAGAATTTGAGTAGTGAAGTTAAGGGAGTTCAAGAAGTTTTGATATGAATATTCTACGGCTTCTCGTTCGGCTTCACTCATAAGGTCGAAGTTAATAGATTGACAGGCGACGACGGCGCGGAAGGAGCCATCTTTCATGATAACAAGTCCATCGCGGAGCTCGGAGATAAGGAGGGTGGATTGGGTAGAAATTGGATTGTCTTGAGTAGCTTGACCTTTTTGGCCGGCAGGAGCGACGGCGGGTTTGCCGGGCTGAGTAGGAGCGTTAGAAATAGGAGAAGTGGGAGCGCTGGCAGTAGGAGTAGGTTGGATAATAGCAGGATTAGCAGGGGTGCCTGGGGTGGTTGGAGCAACTGGGATAGCTTGAGCAAATTGTTGCGCATCAAGAGGCTGAGCTACCGATACTGGCGTAGTGGTTGGCTGTGGAGCTGGAGTTGCTTGAGTTGCTTGAGTTGGTTGAGCTGGTTGGACTGGCGGTTGAGGTGCAGGAGGCATGCCCATAGTGTATGGGTTGTAGGCTTGTTGTGGGGTTTGTTGTGGATTCATGCTTACTCCTTATTGATTAATTCCTTGGTTGCCTTCTAGGCGAGCTGCTTCTTTAGAGATGGTGGCGACGGTAAAATCAGTGTTGGTGGCAAGATTTTGTAATTGTTGTGTAGGGGCGCCGACTGGGGCTGGAGAGCCATAGCTAATTGGGTTACTAGATTGGCCAATGGCGCTACGCATTTGATTAAGGGCTTCTTGGTGGCGCATAGCTTCTTGCTCTTCGAGTTTTTGATTAATGACGGAGGATGCGGAGATGTCGAGAACGTCTGGGGCGGTGTTAGCTTCGGCGATAACCTGGGAGTTGATTTGCGAACGCAAAGGAGCGTTGTTTAGGTCGCCACGGACGGCGTAGCCTTCTGTATCAATAACGTTGGCGAGAAAGGAGAGGCGATTCCCTGCCTCTTCTTCTGAGAGGTCTCTAGCGCGAGGTTTTTCTACCTGTTTTGGGGCGATGATTTCTACGGTAGCTTCGCGTTGACCTGGGAACCAGAAGCGCTTGTTAGGTTTAAGGTGATAGGCGACGACGGCGGCGAGATAAGTTTCCATAGGTTGATCACGCTTGAGAGGAAGGGCTAGAGCGGCAAAAAAGACGATAAATGGTAGAGGTAGAATAGCTAAGAATGGATTAACTTGAAAGAGTGCAAAAGCAAGGCCAACACATCCACCCATAATCATAAGATAGACGAATTGGCGGAAGGTAAATGGACCGAGAAGCTTATCATCGGCTTCTACGTCCTGCGGGACCTTGTATTGCGCCATATAATATTATGATAACATGAATGGAATGAGAAAGGAAGGCTTATTAAAGCGTTGCTTGGGCAATATAGCCCTTGAGTTCGTTGGCGTAATCTTCAACCGTAACAGTAGCATCGAATTGATTTTCCGAGACGTAATTTTCAAAGGCTTCGATCACGTTATCGATGCGAGGATCGAGCATGACGACTTCTTCGAGGTAGGCACGAGTTTCGCGAATAAAGTTCATAGTGTCGTCGACACTGCTGGCAGCAATAATATCAATGCGCGTAGTGTAGTTTTTGCTTTCGGCTGGGTCTTGGCCCCAAGTGTTCCAGATAGCCTGTTGCTGCTCGCGCAAGAATTCGCGGTCGACTGTACGGTCTTCTTCGGTGCGCTGGTATGGGCGCCAGGAAACATCACGATTGTTAGCTTTGGCTTCTGATTCTTGCATGCGTTTTCTGAGTTCTGGGGTGGGTTCTGGACGGATACGACGGCTAACTTCGCGAGCACGAGAAATAGTATCGTTAGTCTGCTTAGCGAATGGGTTTTTGAGCAATGGATATTTTTCAGACCATTCGTCGCTGTTCCATTTTTCCATGGAGTCAAGGAGACCGTTCCAGTTATCAGCAACGCCCGGTTTTTGATTATCAATAATGCCGTTAGTGATACGAGACATCATAGTAGCAAATTTTGGAGCGGCAGGAAGAAGGTATTTGCGGAAAATAGTATTTTTAAGCTGTTCGAAGGTGGCTTGTTCGATAGGAATATTCTGGTTGGCGATTTTTGGATTGCCGTTTTTGTCAAAGATGATTTTGCCATTATCGTCACGTTGATATTCAGTTCCTTTCATGTGCTCGCCGTTAACGTTTAAGAAGCTTCGGAGGGAATTTTCATCAAAGAGCATCCAATCCCAGTTGGCCGGGTCCATTAACATTCTAAGTTGACCAAATTCGGCGGCGTCCTGGGTGTTAAAGCCAGAAGGTTTAGCGGTCTTAATGAGGTTATCAAGACGAGCGATGTTGAGGTGGACAAAATCTTTGATATAACGTTGGCCAATAGAGGTGGCATACATCGGGCCAGCAAAGGAAGCTTTTTCCTTAAAGTTGGCGCTAAGGGTAGCACGGTTAAGAGTGGTACTAAGATTGGAAAGGCCAACGGCGTCAAGCCCATATTGTTTGTAGTCGCCTTTTGAGACGCCAGTAAGAATACCGTAGAGACCGTTAATAGGGTCGTTAATTGGCATATCCCAGTTTTGGAAAATCTCTTTCATGGCTGGGCCGTCATTTTTGTAGACGCGAGCAATAAAGTTGCCGTCTTGGTCTTTGGCATTGTAATAGTAGCCGTGTTCGTCTTTGATATCATAAGCAGACTGGGTGAGGTATTCTGGGTGATACTTTAGGAATTCGCCAGGGCTACGTTCCTTAATATTGATAGTATTACCACTGGCATCGGTATAGGTAGAGAGGCGTTCGCGACGACCTTGAGCGTCTGGTTTGGTGGTGGCAAAGCCGTCGTCGTCAACATAGTAACCAACAAGCATACTTCTAGCGTCGGATTTGCCATAGCCCCATTTGGCATACATAAGGTTGGTGTAGCTCTTACGAGCTGCTTCGTTTTTGGCGGACTTACTAATAACTTCGCCAAGGACGGTGTGGTCACCTTTCATGCCGAGAGCGCCGGCAGCGCCAGTGATGTAATGCTTGTAATCATAGGTTCTCTGTGCTGAGTCGCGACGGTCGTTTTTGTTAGGTTCGCCATAAAGATTGCGGAACTTATCATATTGACCGATAACCCAGTCTTCGTCGGCAAAGGCATCGTTTTGCTCAGCAAGGTTGGCACGATAGAAATCAAGGTAGTTGCTACCACCGGTTGCTTGTAGCTGAGCATCCTTCAAAGTATCTTTATGATAATCGCCGTAGTTACCAAGGATGTGAGCAGTATTTTTAGTAGCAGTTTGGGCTTCGAGAGCGACGTTCATGGCTTCCTTGGCAGAGCGACCAGAAGCGGTGGCGCCAAGTCTCATAGTTCCCTTCTTATATTCGTCATTGTAAGCAGGGTCGTAATGGTTTCTACCAAGAATGCGATTTTGAGCATAAATTTCGGCGTGACCAGCGCGAATTTTGCTTTCATTATCAATATCTAGAGAACGGAGACGATTACGTTTATCGAGGTAACGCTGCAAACGAGCGGATGGCATAGTGGAATTATTAATACGACGCAAGCGGGAAAGCTCGTGGTTTTGGGCGGCGAGTTTGCCAATGCCTTCGCGTGGGCGATTAGCAAGGTTACTAAGCCTATTAGAGACGGCGCCAAGAATGGTGCCAGACATTTTCATGAGGGCAATAGCAAGAATAAGTGGAAGAACTTGGACGGCCATACCGACGATTAGCATAAAGGCGCTACCGGAGTTGACGGCGGAAGCAATAAGGGCCCAACCGGCAAGCTGAGAAGCGCCAAAGAGGAAGCTAAACATTGGGTAGAAGATAATCATGGAGATGAAGACATCTTTCCATTTTTTGAACCATTTTTCGGTATTTGGTAAGAGGTAACAGACGAAGGCGACCGGAGAAATCATGACAAGGATAGTAACGAGAGCTTGGCGAAGGCCAAGAGTAATGAGGCCAATAAGGACGGAGATAATTGCGCCGATTAAAGCGGCAATGAGTGGCCAAATAAAGTGGATAATAGCGATACCAGCAACGGCGCCACCGCCGATAAGAGCTCCAGTAAGGCGGGTCCAGTTAAGGGTGGAAATATCACCGATACCACCAGCGTCGATAGCTTGCATCTGTACGTTCTCGAAGAGACCGCGGATACTGGCGCCAAAGATGTTACTGAGATCGACTGCGATGGCGCAGAGGATATAGGAGAGATTGACTAAAATAGCTGCGATAATTAGCTTAGGGAGGGCTTTTTTGATACCGTAATTACTGATACCGATGCCGGTAATCTGGGAATAGACAACAATGAGTAGGAAGATGATAAAGACGATATTGGTGATATCACGCATGATTTGCCAGATTTGATAGATGGGAGAGCTATCCTCAAAAGATACTGGTTCTACGACGAGGAGTTTTTCTATTTGGCTATAGATGGCATCGATAGCTTTACCGAGAATACTGGTGTTTGGACAGATAAGCCAGCCGACTCCGGGGACTTGGTCATAACAGGTTTCGACGTTGGCGGTGTTTTCGGAGGCGTTATTCCCTGATGATTCGGACGACTCTGGTTCAGCATAAACAGGGGCGGATAGAACCGGAGAAACTGCTAGTCCAAAGACTCCTAAAAACGCAAAAAGCACACCAAAAATGGCGTTCTTAAGACGGGTTCTTAGGGATTTTTTATACATAATAAACAACCGGCAAATTTTTGCACTTACCGGCCTATTATAGCACACATAAGCGGAATCGTCAAGTCTATTTTGTGATTTTTCTTGATATGTGATATCATGAAGCTATGAAGAAGATTCTTACTTATTTCTCTATTGTATTAGCGCTGGCATTTGGGGCGGTTACGGTGGCACCGAATGTGGCTCTTGCGGAGGATGGGGGATGTGGCAATTCTAGTGCATTTTTCTCTTTGAGGCCGTGGTACTATGGATTAACGGAGACGATTAACGGGAAATGTGAAGTAAAGAAGCCTGATGGAAATGGTTTACCAAAGTTTGTTTGGTCAATTGTGCTTAATATATTATATGATGTGATGACGATGGTGGGATATATTGCAATTGTAATGATTGCTTGGGGTGGATATTTGTATATGTTTTCTAGGGGTATGCCGGATAGGGCGGAGCGTGGAAAGAAGACGCTAATTGCGGCGATTGCTGGTCTTGCAATTGCAATGCTCGCTAGCGTGATTATGAATACAGTGGTATCAATCTTAACAAATACGTCATCATAAAGGAGTAGGATGGGAATTTTGAAGATAGTAGCAGACGGGATGGGGGATGTCAAAGATACCATAAGTAAGTTGCCAAATTCTAGTGGTGTATCGGGTGGAAATTTGACCAACGTATTATATTGGATTTATGCGATAGGTGGACTTGTGGCGGTGGCAGTAATTGTTTATGGTGGCGTAAAATATGTGATGTCGCAGGGCGACCCTGGAAAAACTAAGCAAGCTAGTCAGATTATTGCTTATGCCATTATAGGATTAGGCGTGGTGGTGCTAGCGGGCGCAATCACGGCATTTGCAACAGGTGTAATTGGAGGATCAACACAATAATGAAAAAAATAGTAGCGTTTATAATGATGGTGGGGATTACGGTGTCGTCGTTTGTATATGCGACGCAACCGGCGATTGCAGCGAATGACTTTACTAAGGAAGCCTGTAATGCGGCGGATGCGGACCAGAAAGTTGCGCTAGGATGCGATACTGACCAGACTGCGCCAAAGGTGGTGGAATATTTGATTAATGCAGTGATTTCTGTACTTGGAATTGTGGCGGTAGTTGTAATTGTAGTCGGTGGACAAAGATATATTGTATCCCAGGGGGATGCAAGCAAGATTGCAGCGGCAAGAGGAATGGTGATCTATGGAGTAGTAGGGCTTGTGATAGCGCTTCTAGCATTTGCGATTGTAAACTTTGTACTCTCTAGCGCATTTTCTCAGTAAATCTTATGAATAAATATTGATTTTGCCGAAGAAGTCGTGATATAATAAATTAAAATAATCTATAAGGGAAAAATTCTATGAAGATTACAGAAAAAATCAAAATGGCAGTGATGGGGCTTGCAGCAGTAGCTACGCTTGGCTCTGCAGCTTTGATTGCTCCGAATGCTAACGCTGCTCAAGATGGCTATGGTGCTGCTAGCAAGTGGACTACTGGTTCAAGTGCTGGTACTGGTTCTGGCCAGGGTAGCGATTTGATGACGATTTTGCAGCTAATTATTAACGTAGCACTTGGTGTAATCGGCTTTGTTGCTGTCGTGATGATTATTATGGGTGGTATTCAATACACTACGTCTTCTGGTGACGCCGCTAAAGTTACTAAAGCTAAGAATACTATCCTTTATGGTGTAGTTGGTCTTGTAATTGCGCTTCTAGCATTTGCGATTGTTAACTTCATTCTCAGTAACGTTTTTAATGCACAATAAAGCTGAGGAGTTAAATACCCCCGATTCCGGGGGTATTTTTTTATGGAAAATATGATATGATAAGTTTAAGAAAATAAGGAGATATAATGAAAATAAAGAAGATAGTGATGGGGGTAGTGATGGGAGCGATAGCATGTGCTTCCCTGCTAATAGCACAGCCAGCGATGGCAGTGAATTGTCCTAGTGGATCGATAAAGAGTAGTGCGGATACGTTGGCTGGATGCAACGTAAAAGATGACGAAGACGATTTAATGAAGACAGTGCAGACAATTATTAATGTAATTATTTCTGTACTCGGAATTGTAGCAGTGATTGTGATTATTCTTGGTGGCGTAACATATACTACGTCTCAGGGTGATGCGGCCAAGGTAGCTAAGGCCAAGAATACTATTATATATGGTGTAGTAGGCCTAGTAATAGCGCTTCTCGCATATGCGATTGTGAATTTTGTGCTTTATAACGTATTTGGTGGCGGAGCTGATGGGGGTGATAGCGGTGATGGAAACTCGGAAAATACGAGTCTAGTAATAGAAAGACAAGCTTAACAAAAAACCGCCCCTCCGGGCGGTTTTTTAATGATAATTTCTAGGTGTAGCAGATTATTGAATCTGGATTTTCTTTGGAGCTTCGACTTTTTCCTTCTCGAAGGTAATAGTCAAGACACCATCTTTTAGTTCAGCTTTAACACTGTTCTCATCTTCTCTAACCTGGACTGGGAGAGCGATGGTACGGGAGAATTCACCCCAATAACACTCTTGGATGTGCCAGCGAGTGGTATGCTCGTCTTCTCCGCCAGAGAGGACGCCAGAAATGGTCAAGATATTGTCAGAGATACTGACATCAAGATCGGACTTGGAAATCCCGGCTGTACGAGCCTTTACTACTAGTTGTTCCGCGGTTTCGTAGACATCTACTGCGAGCTGTCCCGGAAATTCGTCGGTATTGTCCCACCCGTCGTCATCTGCTGGAGCTTCCAGTTCTGCAGGTTCTGTTGCAGGAGCTGGAGCAGTAGAACCTTCGTCTAAGAAGGCAGCTGCGAGTTCATCTTCCATCAGCACGTCGTCATTATTACGAGCCATATAACCTCCATTAATATTGTTATGCTTTATTATAAAGGTGTTTCCTGCTAAAATCAAGAGAAATATGGGTTTTGATGTAAAAATTACAACGTTTTCACATATTTTAGACCTCATTGCGCCCTTCTCTTGCAGGGGTTGTGGGCGTCTGGGGAGCCTACTTTGTAAGTGTTGTAAAAATTACAACATTCAGGCAATTCCAAAAATATGTCCGAGGTGTAGAAAAAACTGCAAAAAATGTTCTTGTGAGGTGCCAGTCTATGCAGTGGGGAGGCGCGAGGGCGTACTAATGAAACTGACGGAAGACTATAAGTATAAGTCGATTAGGAAAACGGCAGAAGTGTTGGCAGAGTTAATGTCGTATGCAATACCAAAGGATTTTGGCGTTGACGAAGATGTAATAGTGATTCCCTTGCCAACGATAGCTAGACATATTCGTGAGAGAGGATTTGATCATACGCGACTTCTAGCAAAGAAATTGGCGGAGTATAGAGGATGGAAAATGAAGACGCCGATTTTTCGTATAAATAAAACCGTGCAGGTAGGAGCAGATGAGAAAACTAGAAAAGCGCAAGCAGACAAAGCCTATATGGTTTCTGGGAAGATGGACTCGTCTAAGATGTATCTATTGATTGATGACGTATGGACGACAGGAGCATCAATGGAATCGGCAATTAGGCTCATGAAAAAGGCCGGAGCTTACAAAATAGCTTCGGCCGTGATTCTAATGCCCCCGGAATAATTATTGTGAATTTTCGGCGGACTGTTGTTCTGATGAGCTGTCTAAGCTGTTAGGGTTAGCGGCGGAATCAGTAGTGCCAGTAACGGCATTAATGACGAAGTTGACAATAGCAAAGGCGAGAATAGAAATGATAAGACCAATGATTGCGTAGAGGATAGTATTCTTAGCGTCGGTAACCTTTTTGCTGTCGCCACCAGAGACGACGTAGCGGAGACCGCCATAGATAAGCATAATAACGGAAATAATACCTACGGCATAGAGGACGGTGTTGGTAATTTGGGTGAATACGCCTTCTTTCCCTACTAGTTGGGAAGGCATACCTTCGCCACGAGCGGCTTCGGCACCCTCTTGGACGGTGAGAGCCATGACTTTGCCGGCGGTAATAGTGAGCGCGGCAGAGATACCAGTAAGAATTTGAATAGATGTTTTAATAACTTTGTTCATTTGATTCTCGCAGATTAACTAATACCATTATAGCACAAAAAATGGCGGAGGGTGGGAGAAAACTTCGTTCTCTCCGGCCCCTCCTTCAAAATAGTCCCACAAGAGCAAGCTCTTCTGGATCTATTTTGGCGGAGGGTGGGAGATTCGAACTCCCGCACCAGGTTTCCCCAGTCTAACGATTTAGCAAACCGTCCCCTTCAGCCACTTGGGTAACCCTCCAATAGAGTACATTATAACATATTTTTTATCAGGGTTAAAGTTGTAATTGTGATATAATGGGCTTATGGATAAAACGAAGGATATTGCGTGGGAAGCGCAGGAATACATCCCGCACGATAAGAATGTGGGGTGGTATATTGGACTTGTAATTGTGGGGTTAGGGCTATCAGCGCTTGGCGTATGGTTAAAATGGTGGAGTTTTGTGGCGCTAGTAGCAGTATCTGTCTTGGCGTTAATTGTTTATTCTGTGCGTCCACCGAGAATGATAAAATATGCGATTGTAAGCAAAGGCCTAAAAGAAGGTAGCAGAACTCGTAATTTTGAAGATTATAAGGGGTTTGGCGTAATCAATGATGGTGGGCATTATGCAATAGTATTAACGCCGAGAAAGAGATTTTCGTCGAGAACGTGGGTGTATTTCCCCGAAAAACAGGGTGAGCAAATAGTAGATGCGTTTGGGGCGAGATTGCCAATGGAAAGCGTAAAATTAGACATCTTGGACAAAATTGTGAGAACACTAAGAATTTAGTTGTGTTTTAAAAATACTTGTGTTAAAATGGATTAAAGGTATTGTTAAATAAAGTAATATAAGGGTGGAAATGGATCAATTCGCTCAGACAAATGATTTACAACAGGCGATAGACAATGTTGCTAATGGTGGTAATGCTACTGCTGGTACTGATAATGCTCCGTTTGGAGTTCCGCCAATGCCACCTGCTGACAATAATCCTACGACTGCGCCGATTGATATGATGTTTACAACTGCTCCTGTACCTGAGGGTGGTCCAGAGATGCCAAAGGTAGAGCCACTAGTTCCACCAGAAGCACCAGCTCCGGAAGCGCCTGCTACCGAGCCGGCCGGTCCATCTGCAGAGCAGATTTTAAGTGAAAGTCTAAATATGAGTACACCAACTACAGAAACACCAGCTACTCCGGAGGCGGTTGAAACTGCGCCAGCTTCTGATCTTGCTGATGTAAAACAGAATATCCTAAAAGAACTTTTGCCACTTCTAGATAAGACCGAGAAGACTCCAGAAGAAAAGTTTGCGATCTATAAGGATGCAATTGAAACGATGCACGATGTAAAGACGATAGAAGGAGCTTATAAGGCTGCGTCTGGGATCGCGGATGAAGCAAAGAAAGCGGATGCACTGTTCGAGCTAATGAAGGTAATTGACGCTCAATAGAAATAGTAATATAGAAGCGCCCTTTGTGGGCGCTTTTTTGTTGTATTCTAACTCGGACTAATCAGCTTCTGGTTTGGTGAGGTTATCTGGGTCATAATTCCCTATTCCCTCAGCGATTTTTTCTGGAGTAATATGAAGCGCGTCGGCAATGGCGGTGGCGGCGGCCATGTATGATACGATTGGTTCGCCGGTTAGGAATGAAGCAACGGTGAAGTCTGTGTTACCAATAGAAAGTTCGGCTTCGGTACCCATTTTGTAGAGTTTGCTCTTAACGATTTGGACGTTGGAAAAACGGTCGGAGCCATAGGTTAGAGTAGCTTCGCGACCAGCAAAACTAGTGAAATCTTGGTAGTGACTATCGTCGCGATTCAAGATGACGTAATCTGGATTCATGTTAAAGAGAGCAGATTCGGCGGAAGCATAGTCGGAGGCGGAAGGGTCTTCTAGGCCAGATGGGACAAAATTGGTAAGAGCGGCAACGTAGACTGGGAGATCATAGAAGACGTCTTTTTCTAGGGATTTGGCTGGGGCGGTGACGATAACATAGTTACTGCCAGCCTTCCAGGCGGTAGAGAGGAATTTATGTAGAGCGCCGATTTTGATTTCTGAATCGGAGGCCATAATACTGACGGGGTGGCCGGCTGATTTTAGGATTTCGTGGACAAAATTAGCGACTTCGGTCTTCCCTGTGGTGCCGGTGATACAGATAAGCTTCATGTCTTTAATCGGATGGCCGTAATAGGTGCCAAGGAGTTTTGCTTTTAGTCTCCCCGTTTTTGTTTTGGCTGATTTTCCCGATTCTTGCGTTTTCATAAGATTAGTATAGCATAATTTTTAAAAATATGTTAAAATAGTAATGTTACGCATTGCGTGATGCTCATTTAATTTCTAGGTGGATGTAGAGTAAGGAGCTTTCTGCTCTTTTAATATATCCACACATGTGCGCCCGTAGCTCAGCTGGATAGAGCGTTTGCTTGCGGAGCAAAAGGTCGTAGGTTCAAATCCTGTCGGGCGTACCAAATTTCTTGATAAAACTGCCCAATAGGGCATTTTTTCGTGTTCGCTCGCCCAATAGGCGCGCTTCACACGAAGAAAATACCCTCTTGAACAGTTTTCTCTAAGAAATTTTTGCGCGGAGAAACTACCAACCTAGGCGATTTTTCCTAACAAATTTTGCTCGGCTAGTAGCCGCGTTTCGCTCGGAGAAAATACCAATCTGGGGCTTTTTATTTTTGAAAAATTTTTCGCGGAGAAAAGATCGCTAAATTTACATCCAGTGCCAGTAGGTGAAGAGGTCTTTGAAGAAGGTTGGACGGAAGGTGTCGGCGACGGCGTCGCGGACTTGGGATGGGAGCGCATTTAGGATGTTTGCGAAGATAAAAGTCCAAAGGAGGACGGCTGCCAGGAAGATATAAGTGATAACCAAGGTTTTGTTGGCTTTTCTTTGGTCTGATGTGGAGCGACGAACGAGAGAAATAATTGCGCCGGAAATGAGAACGACACCATTAATTGTATCCATTACGCCAGTACTGATATAACTGATAACCATTGAAAGACCAAGCCAGATAAGACCAACGTGGAGCGTGGCGAGAAGAAAACGCTCAGCCCAACGCTCGGCAATACTTTCTAGATTGTAAACTTTGGTAAGTTTGCCCGCGAGAAGCAGTAACCCGGCAACGGCAGTAAAACAGATTAAAATTAACACAATAGGTTGGCCAATGTTAAAGACTACATTGGCGCTTAAAGGGTTAGTATCATAGTTCATAGTTAAATTATACCATAAACAGTTTGTATGCTAAAATAGAGACAAGATGGATGGGTTTGAGAATAAAAAACAGAAGTTAGCCAAGGCAATTTTGAAGAAAGATTTGAATCTGTATAAGGCAGATGATGATATTCAGTTGACTGACGAAGAGAAAGAAACGTTCCTACGAAGAGTGTTTAACGGACAGATTGGTAGGGCGGATTTTGTGAGAGTGGTTGATTCCCTGCCGGTGGGAGATGTAGAAGCCATCTATGAGAAAAACAAAGACAACAAATATAAGATGCGCATTATTTCTTATATGACGGGGCTCGGATTTGATAATTATGAGAAAGTTAATCTTCAGAGTATGAAAGATTTTATCAAAAAGTATCCTAGTCCGGTGGAATTTGGGGCGGCGGAAATTGACTTTTTAAATGCGGTAAGAGAGAGTAATTCCGAGCAGAAATATGATGACTACAAGCGAGAGATGGAAGAGCTGGTGGACGAAATTTATGGTGAGAAAGAGGAAGTCCTAGACCTGTACCGCGAGATAGTGAAAGATGCAGAAGAATGGCACATAGAGAAAGAATCAGTGAGGTTAACGGCGGAATTTATTCCCGGGGCGGAAATTGTGGGGGATAAATGGGTACAAAACGGCCAAGAGTACACGTTGACGACAGAGATTTTACAAAAAGTGGGACTAGGGCCGAGGTTCTATCTAGAAATGGGCGGGGCAGAAATTGCATTGTCGCGCGCGTTTAAGGTAGATACGCATGAAGCGGTAGTGGCATATGTGAGACTAAATGGGATAGTTAAAATACGGGGGTATTATAGAAGTAATTCCCAGGCGATGTGGAGGCTACTTCCGGATTATGTGGGTGGGAATGGTGAGATTTCGTGGTATGGTGTAGGGTTTAATGAAGAAAGCCTAAACTTGCCGATGAAAATCCAGAAACAGTTAAACTTTGTGTCTTCGCGGGGGATGTGGGAGATTGAGGGCGTAAATACGGGATTCTTCCTAGGTGGCACCGCTAAGAGGTACGAGTCTAAGGAGGAGTATCAAAAATTAATTGAAGAAGACAAGATGGATTCGGACTATTATAAAGAAATGGAGCATGAGCCAAAGTTGAACTTTGGGGTGCTGTCAGAAGAAAAGCATCCGCCGTTTTCTGTGGACATCGACGATGAAAATGGGCCGAATTATCGAATGTTACTAGACCACTATACAATGAAAACGGAGATGTATGGTGAAATCACAGTGAGGCAGTTCCCTTCTTTTAATGATGAACTTAGATATTTGATTTGTGAAGTTGGCAAAAAAGAAGAAAAGAAAGCGTGGATTGGGACAATTGAGGTGAACGCGCCAATGACGTCGGTAGGACTGACAAAAGGCTGGGTGTCTTCGGGAGATATTTGCACACCATTATATGAATATCAGTCAATGTCGGGAGGATATGGAGTAAATACTGGGCGGACGGATGGATATGTAAGCATGTGGGAAAAATACCTGTCGCAAATGCCAATCATTAAGAAATATCTATACACTTGGGGAAATGTAGCATAGAGAGGCATAATCTGTTATAATTGGCGGTGGAAGCGTGGCCGAGTGGTTGAAGGCGCACGACTCGAAATCGTGTGGGCGCGCAAGTGTCTCGGAGGTTCGAATCCTCTCGCTTCCGCCAGGAAGAGAACTATAAAAAATAGACCCTGTAAGGGTCATTTTTATAGTCTGTCGGGCAAAGCCCGACAGGAGGATTCTCTACTCCTGCGTCGTCGTCCAGAAAATGCAAGCATTTTCTGCTTCTCCTCCTTGGAGGCGAATCCTCTCGCTTCCGCCAATTTGTTTCACAAATTGACCAGACTGAAGGTCTGGTTTTTTGCTTTGCAAAAAGCGTAAGCTCTGTCTCGCCTTCGGCGTGAGCGCTTCCGCCATTTTTGTTTGTAGTATAATACAGTTATGGAAGAGAGTGTTTTTACAAAAATTGTGAAGGGGGAGATTCCGGCTTATAAGATTTATGAAGACGAGAAGACCCTAGCGTTTCTCGATATTCATCCGGAGAGCATGGGGCATGTACTAGTAATACCAAAGGTGCAGGTAGATAAGATTTATGAACTTCCCGAGGAAGACTATGAAGCGCTATGGGTAAGCGTAAAGAAAGTCGCAAAAAGGATGGAAGAAGTGCTAGGCCAGAGGACGCTAATGAAAGTAATTGGTACGGATGTGCCACATGCGCATGTGCATTTGATGCCGTATGATACTACTTGGAAATACGGTAGAATTTTGGAGCCGTCTGATTCGGAGATGAAAGAAGTCCAAGAAAAGTTAGCATTCTAACATTGTTCAGGCATGGAAAAAGGCAGCTGAAATTCAGCTGCCTTTTAAGTGGGGGTGGGCTGACCGCACTTACAGGACCATGTCTAGGTAGATCCTGATAGTGGTTTCATCGGTCTCGCGATCGCCGATGATGCAAGCGATACGGCCATCCCATGCTATGTACTCGTTATCCCCGATAGGTACAATAGCTTCGATTTGGCGTCTGGCAAAAGTTGCCTTGGCTGCGTTGCCAAACAGTGTCACCCCCTCTGGTAACGTTTCGCAGATTTTTCCGCTGTCCATGACTGTATAGATTTGCTTAATGATAGGGCTATTAAAGCTGTTATCCTGATCAATTAACCAATATCCAGTGATTCTCTCGGACTGTGCGGGATTAACCCATTGACCTGGCAGAAGGTAAAATTCCCCATCTTCTCCCAAATCAGCTATGACGGTCTTTTTCTCGTTCATAAGTGGAACGGATGCTTTTTTGATGATTTGATTATCATCTGTCATAGCAATAATGTCTGCCTTGTTGATTTTAAGTAGATCGAGATAGGATTTAACTCCGTCGAGCTCTATCCACCACCACTTAAATCTCCTTCTGTTACCGTTTTTGTTCATACACAAAACCCCTTTCATGTTTATTCATAAATCTTTCAGGAAATAGATTTTTTCCGTCTAGACTTATGTTTCTTCTTTGGTGACAATACTGCTTCTCTGTCTATGGCTGGGCCATGGAGGTAGTATCGTCGGTTACGGTTGCTGATAGCGATAGCGCTATCGTTCTCTAGCGGAATAATGAGGCGCAGATTGTCCTCAAAGTATCCGCCGTCGCGATATTTTCCGCAGAGGAAAACTTGTGGTATTTCCTGTGACCATTCCCAACGGCATCCGCCTAAAAGACAGGCATAAATGGCGTAGGTGAGATTGCCGGAACGAAGACACCATGGCCAGACTTCGGCCACAATTTCCTGTTCTGGGACTAGCTCGCGGTCATTCCAGAGTAAGAACTTCTGTCGCGTTGACTTGTCGATGGCAAGCCAAGCGTTGTCCACATCTGCGGGCACGATAAGTGTCTGGAAATGGAACGTTTTTAGTTGGTCGCTTTTTGATTTGTATTCCCCATAGATGGTACTACTGATAGAATCGTAGTGCCACCATTCAGCGACAACTAGGTTTTGTCGAACTTTTTTCACTAAAACACCCCCTTTTTAATGTACGGCGTAGCAATTAAAATGAATTACCGACGCACGGATGTTTTTATTGTATCACAGATGTTCGATTTTGTCAATATTTGTACGGGAAATAGGGGTTCTTTTCCCTGTTTTGTGTTATAATAAAGAAAAGGGTAATTGGAGATTTTTGATGAAATTTGCGAGTTCTTATGAGCCGAATGAATATGAGGCGGATATTTACGCATGCTGGGAAGCGGCAGATGAGTTTCTTCCTGGCGGAAGAGTTTTTCATGGGCAGCCATCTGAAAAAACTCAGAGTCACTACTCAATTGTGATGCCACCTCCCAACGCTAATGGGAACTTGCATATTGGGCATGGGTTGACGATTGCAATTGAGGATGCATTGACTAGGTATCACAGGCTACGTGGGGAGATGACCTGGTATATTCCGGGGGCGGACCATGCGGGATTTGAGACATGGGTAGTGTATGAGCGTGCACTAGAAAAGCAAGGTCATACTAGGTTTGAATATTCTAGAGATGAACTATATGCTCGTGTATGGGATTTTGTGCAAGAACAGCGTGGAAATATGGAGCTACAGGTGCGAGCGCTAGGAGCTTCTTGTTCTTGGAAAGATCTCACGTTCACACTGGATGAAAATGTGGTACGTAGAGTTTATGCGACGTTTGAAAAAATGTGGAATGACGGAATGGTTTATAGGGGTGAGAAGCTGGTAAATTATTGTACGAAGCATCAGACGGCGTTTGCGGATATTGAGGTGGAGCATAAGGATGAGAAGGGCAAACTTTGGGACATCGCATATAAGGTCGTCCAGGAGCAGTCATCTGCTTCTTCAGAAGATGCGCTCCTCACTCAACGTACTTCTAGTACGTCTCGTTCCGGTGCTCCTTCTTCATCGCATCTGGCTACTCCTGAGCAACCTTTAGAGCTTGTGGTTAGTACCACGCGGCCGGAAACGCTGTTTGGCGACGTGGCAGTAGCGGTGAATCCAGAAGACAAGCGCTACAAGAATTTAATTGGGAAAGCAGTGCGTTTGCCACTTACGGATAGAGAAATTCCAATTATCGCTGATGAACATGCCGATCCGGAATATGGAACAGGCGCGGTAAAAATTACGCCGGCGCACGATAACGACGATTTTGAGGTGGGAGAGAGGCATAATTTACCTAGAATTCAGGTAATTTCCTTTGATGGTAAGATGCTGGATAATTGTGGGCCGGAATATGCGGGTCTAACTACGGCGGAATGTCGCAAAAAAGTGCTGAAAGACTTAAAAGAACAAGGTTTGCTCAGGGGTGAAAAAGAAATTGTTCACTCGGTGGCGCATTGTTATAAATGTGATACAGTAATTGAACCAATGCTAAAAGAGCAATGGTTTGTGGACGTAAAAAAGTTGGCGAAGGTTGCAATAGAGCATCTTGAGGCTGGCGAAATTAAGTTCTTCCCTGCCAACAAGAAAAATGTGCTCATTAATTACCTTAAGGGACTAAAAGATTGGAATATCTCTAGACAAATTCCTTGGGGTATTGCGATCCCGATGTTTAGGGCGGATGATGGCGAATGGATTTTTGACTCGCGAACAAATCTTGCTGAGATTGAGATTGGAGGTAAGAGGTATAAACGGGATGAGGATACGTTTGATACGTGGTTCTCTAGTAGCCATTGGCCGATTGTTTGTACGGATTGGGAAGAAGGCGCGGTTAACCCGTACTATCCGTTAAATGTGATGGAAACAGGGGCGGATATCTTGTTTGCGTGGGTAGCGAGAATGATTATGATGGGACTATACGTAACGGGGGAGGTGCCATTTTCTGAAGTCTATCTACACGGTCTAGTTCTAGATGCGCACGGACAGAAGATGAGTAAGTCTAAGGGGAATGTGATAAACCCAATGGAACTAGTCGGCAAATATGGTAGTGATGCGTTTAGAATGGGGATTTTAAGGGGTAGATCGGCTGGAATGAACCAGGCGTTCTCTGAGCAAAGTGTAGTAGCAGGGCGTAATTTATGTAATAAATTGTGGAATGTGTCAAGGTTTATCCAGGAGATTGTTGATAGCGAGCAGTCTGAGCAATCTCTAAGTCATGAGACTCTGAATCCGGGGGAGGACTGGATTTGTCGGGAGATTAATGAAGCAAAGTGGGCGATAGAATCCCAGATGAAAAACTATCGTTTTTCTGAAGCGGTGGAAACGCTTTATTCCCTGATTTGGGATAAATATGCGGATTGGTTTATTGAGACCGAAAAAATTTATCGCAACACAGGGCTCCTAAAGGAAACTTTAATGGCGATTCTTAAGATGTTACATCCGTTTGCGCCATTTGTAACAGAGGCGATTTGGCAGAATCTGTCCTGGACGGAAGGATTGTTAATTTCCGCTAAATGGCCGGCAGACTTCAAATTTGACCCGATTTCGGCAGAGAATTTTGAGAAGCTAATGGGTGTCGTCTCTACGACTAGAAGCACCTTACAGGCGCTTACAGAGGCTCACAAGGGCTTTTCTAAGGCAGAGACGGTTATGCTTTATGGTGATGATTCCCTAGTGGATGATAATCAAGTGCTGGTACAAAAATTAACAGGGGTGGCTAGCGTGATTTCTTGCGAAGGTCAGCCTAGAGGGCTACGCCTTCCAGTAGCAAACCACGAAGTATATTTGGATGTTGATGCTGACGTGGTGGCTGATTATGCACAGGCGCTAGAAAATAAGATTCTAGCCGTAGGTAGAGAGCTTGATTCCCTCAATATGCGGATGATGAATCCAAATTATGTGGATAAGGCGCCGGCTGAGCTTGTCAATGAGACTAGGACGCTGATTGTGGAAAAAGAAGAGTTGATTGAGAGACTAAAGAAAGAGCGAGAGGCGATTTAGTTCCCTGATGCTCGGTCTTTAGTTTTTTGGCGGTCAGCATATATTGCACTTTTTTCTTCAAGACTTGAATCAAAAGCACGTATCGCTTTGCGATAAATCGCTGCTTCACTCGGAAGAGAAAACTTGTTTTCTCGTCTCTCGTTTCATTGCGAG
>JAGCAJ010000019.1 GCA_017652765.1 Candidatus Saccharimonadota bacterium
TGCGCTGTATAAATGCCAATTAGCTACCTACATTAGCATCCTACCCTAGCATCCCAAATCCCCCAGAAATGGGGGATTTTTGGTCGCCAGTATCGTGCTCCCGGCCTAAACCACCACTGTTTCTAAAGGCCTACCGAGCGCGGTAGCCTTGAAAATAGTGGTGTTTAGGCCAAAAACCGAGCGCTAGCGCTATTTCACTGTTGCGGATTTTTCTAAACTATGGTAAAATAATCCTAAGTTTATATATTTATCAATTAAAGGAGCATTTAATGCCTGAACCTAAAAAACAGAGCAGTAATCGCAAGACCGGCCTTCGCCGTAGCCATTTGCGTCTGAAGCTTGCTCGTGCAGTTAACAAGAAATCCCCGGTCAAAGCTTTTGAGACCAAGAAAAAGACCCCTAATCTTAAGGTCAAGACCGTCAAAAAAGTTGCCACCAAAAAGGCAACTAAGCCAGCAAAATCAACTAAAAGAGCGACTAAAAAATAATGGCAAGTAATCGGCACCTAGGTAGAATTATATCTTTACAGAGCTTGTATGAATACGAGTTTCGTGAAAAGGCGGGCGACGCCGAGGCCGATCTTGACGCCATTATCGCTAAGAATATTGAGCCTTATGAGAAAGCATTGGGCGACACTGAGTTTGTTTATAATTTAACTCACGGCGTGGCCGAACGTTTTGATGAGCTAGACAAAGATTTGAAACCTCTAGCCCCAGAATGGCCAATTAGCTCTATTGCTGCTATCGACCGCAACGTACTCCGTATGGGCTTGTATGAGCTAAAGTTTTGTGGCGACAAAGTCCCACCAAAAGTTGCTATTAACGAAGCCGTTGAGCTGGCCAAGGCCTTCGGCTCTGATAACTCTTCTAGATTTATTAACGGCGTGCTAGGTACGGCATTCCGCCAGATAGACCCAGAAGGTGCTACTAAGGATAAGAATGAACAATCAACCAAAGCCGGCGAGAAAACCGAATCTGACTTACCGCACTCCGAGGGGGGAGACCCTGAAAATTCCGGAAGCACTACCGACTAAAAGATACAAAGAATCGCCATTTTCTAAAATTTTTCACAAAAAACCAGCTATCCAAGAAATCGTCCGCGAGCCGACCTCTGGCGGGATAGTTTTTCGCATGACCAGAGATAACAAAGATATAGAGATTCTGTTGATTCAGGACTCTAAAAACCGCTGGACTATTCCAAAGGGCCATATAGAACCGGGCGAGACCGCCAAACAGACCGCTATTCGTGAGATTGGCGAGGAGTCTGGCCTCCACCATGTCCAGGTTCTAACTTGGCTCGGCAAAATCCACTTCAAATACCGCCGTCAAGACAAGCTAGTCCTTATGACGACCCAGATTTATCTTGTTCGCTCTCTAGACGACCACGAAAAGCCCCAGAAAGAGAAATGGATGAACGGTATTAAATGGTTTAGGTTTAACGAGGCCTTGGACGCTATTGAATATGATGATATAGAGAAACTAATGCTAATCGCAAAAAAGAAAATTCGCTCAGGAGAATTTTAATGAACAAAGAAACAAGAGAAAAATACGAGCAGTTTGCTAAGGAAAAGTTGGGGTTTGAATTTTCTGACCTCGATTTGCTCGTGACTGCGCTTACGCACAGGAGCTATATTAATGAGCACAAGAACGCTAGCCAGGAACATAACGAACGTTTAGAGTTCCTAGGCGACGCCGTGCTAGAGATGGTGACGTCTGATTTTCTCTATCGTAAATTCGACGAAAATGAGGGAATTATGACTGCCTGGAGGAGCGCCCTTGTTCGCACTGATTCTATTGGTAGCGCTGCCGAGGAACTAGGATATGCTCCGCTGGTCCGCCTTTCTCATGGCGAAAAAATGGGGTCCGAGCGTGCTCATGCCGTGATTTATGCTGACTGTTTTGAGGCGCTAATCGGCGCAATTTATCTAGATCAGGGCTATGATACCGCCAAAAAATTCATCACCAAATATATTTTGAGTAAGACCGACGACATGCTAAAATCCGGCTCCTGGCTAGATCCAAAGTCATTTTTCCAGGAAACCGCCCAGCATTATGACGGCATTACCCCACAATACCGCACTCTAAAAGAAGAAGGCCCGGACCACGACAAAGTCTTTACAGTGGGCGTCTATGTGGGCGACAAACTCCGTGGTACTGGCACTGGCCACTCTAAGCAAGAGGCTCAAGGCGACGCCGCTGCCAAGGGGATTGAGTATTATAGAAAGACCTACGCTGATTTTAACCCAGCCAAAATCTCCCCTGTTAGAATTCGCAAAAACCACTAACAGATTGACTTTAGACTAAAAGTGTGCTATAATAGATATATTGTAGCACATTAATTTTTTGCGGGATTGGGGGTGATTTTATGCCAAAAGATGAAGTGACAAAAGTGGAACAAAACATCCACGATTATCATTCAGCTCTTCGGCGCTTTGTTGACAGAGTAGGGGACTGGGCTTGGATTTACAAGCTCGAGAAAAACTGTGAAGAAGGCATTTACCCAGCACAAAAAGTGAGATATGACTATTTTGGCACCGAGGCCATCATGCAACAAGAAAAAGACGCCAGGAGAAGGGACGTCTATGCTTCGGCCAAGAAGTACAATCTCGCCGCAGAACGCGTTGGCGAAAAGAAAATGAGCGAGCGCGACGTTAAAATCTTTGCAAACTTCCTGCTTGATGCTAGAAACCGTGACTATTTTAGACAACGTAGCAAAAAAGAGGAAGAAAAGCTCAAAACCGTCTCTCTATTAGACCTATATAACAGGAGAAAAGAACTAAACAAAAAGAGAGAGGAAAAACGAGCAAGAAGGGCCTAAGTTTAGGCCCTTTTCAATTTGTGCAAACTATGATATAATGTAACAAGTATTAATTTAAGGAGAAATATGCTAGCGATTCGTATGCAGCGTAATGGCCGGGCACATTTACCAGTGTACCGGATAATCGTCCAAGAAGCGCAGCGTCACCCTCTTTCGGGGCGCGTTGTAGCCGAGGTCGGTTTTTACAACCCCCACACTAAAGAGACTGTCCTAGACAAAGAAACAGTCGAAAAATATCTAAAAAATGGTGCTCAGCCTAGCACCCGCGTCGTCCGCATTTTGAAGGCCAACAAAATCGCCTTGCCAAAATGGGTCAAAGATGCTGACGAAAAGCACGCTAAGGCCAAACACGCCGACAAGCTTCGTAAAAACCAACCAAAGGAAGAAGCTCCAGCCGAAGAAGCCCCAGCCGAGGCTCCCGCAGAAACTGAAGCCCCAGCAGAAGCTTAACCAAAAGCCCCAGCATGGGGCTTTTTCGTGATATAATATAATCATTAACAATTAATCTCGGAGAAATTATGGCAACCATTGACCAGCAATTCGTAGAATATATCGTAAAAACTCTAGTGAACAATCCCGACAAAGTCATCGTTGATCGCCAAATTGATGAAAAGGGTGTGCTCCTGAGTCTTACTGTCGATCCAGAGGATGTCGGCCGTGTTATCGGTCGTCGTGGCGCTACTGCGCAATCCATCCGCACGCTCCTTCGTGCACTTGGCACCAAGAACGATGCCCGTTATAACCTAAAGATTGTTAACGACGAGACTGCTCCTCGTGCAGAAAAATCAGAAAAACCAGCAGAAGCCGTAGAAGGCCCAGAGGCTCCAGCCGAAGAAGAGCCAGCAGAAGTTGACGAATCCGCCGTAGCCGAAGACACCTTTGGCGACGAAGACGAGGCATCCGATCTCGCCGAAAAAACTCGTGCCGAGCTCGCCGATATGGATGATTTAGATATTTAAAAAACAATATTTTACTCGTTTTTTGTTATTTCAGTCTTGACACGCAGATTCTTGTTATGCTAAAATTAGAGCAGTTCTATTTGAACAAAAGCTAACTGCGAGTCAGCTTACAATATAAGTTGAGAGCTTATCTGTTCAAAAAGCCACTAGAGTTGAGAGCTAGTGGTTTTTTGGTGCAAAATCCACACCAAAATCCACTCCGGCAAAAAGGGCGATCATAGTCGCCCTTTATACTATTTCCATTCAAACTGTTCGCCGTCAATCCTAAAGACTAACCTGGTGTTCTTATCATAAACGTCTTCTAGGCGTCCTTCGCAAATTTCGCGTCTGTGAACTAAGAAATCTTTCATCAGGTTAACTACGTCGGACACCCACTGTGTCCCTCCGCCCATAGTCTCAGCATCAGTTGCGCCATTTCCTTTGACTGTCCTAGTAAAGATAAATTTGGCTCCCGGAAGCGCATAAAGCCCAACGCTATTAGTAAACATCGGCATCGCCTCAAAACAGGTCCAATACTCCTCCAGGCCCTGCTCTAACAGATAATCATAAAAATCATATATTATAGTTGTAAGATTATCTTCCGAATAGTTTACCTCACAGACTAGGACTTCCACTATATTTGCGATTATGCGTCTCTTGCCATATTCTAATTTCTCTTTTTCCATCGTGATCCCTCCTTCCGATGTAGAACACAAGAATAGAAATACCTTAATAAGGTGCACCCACTTTCCTGGATTATATCATACAAAATACCCCTTGCAAATTTTGACTAAATGCGCTAAAATGTACCACAAGAAGTAGTGTGTCAAGTTTTTCTATGTATCCGAAATTGGCGAATTCGGGATACGGACTATGGCAGTATTCTTCGGCGCTAAGAATAATAACACTAATATAACAAGAGGTAACTAGTGAAAACTGCGAACGAAAGTGGTTCCCGCGTGTTTTTTACCGAGGGTGACCAAGCACTTCCTATTCCTGATTTGATTGCACATCAAAAGGATTCCTGGGAAGATTTTGTCAAATCCGGCCTTCGCGAAGTCTTCAATGAGCTAAACCCTATTGATGACTACACCGGCCAAAAACTATCATTAAGATTTAAAGATTACGAGTTCCGTGCCCCAAAAGAGAACGAACAGGACGCTAAATACAACTTAGCTACATACGAGTCCGCTCTCCACGTACTAGTAGAGCTAGAGAACAAAGTTACTGGCGAAAAGAAAGAACAAGATATCTTCTTTGGCGATTATCCTTGGATGACCGACCGCGCCACCTTTGTTATTAACGGTACCGAGCGCGTTATCGTTTCTCAGCTCATCCGTTCTGCCGGCGTCTTCTTTATCGCCGACAACATCGGTGGTCGTAACTACTACGGCGCCAAGGTCATTCCTGGTCGTGGTGCTTGGCTAGAATTTGAGACTGCGCCTTCTGGTGCTATCTATGTTAAGATTGACCGCCGTAGAAAAATCCCTGTTACTACCTTCCTCCGCGCTCTTGGCATCTCCAAGAAGTCCGAGATTAAGGAGGCTTTCAAGGGCCTAGACGAAGGCGAAATCAGCTATATTGACGCCACCCTAGAGAAAGACACTACCGCCGGCCAGAGCGAGGCTTTAATCGAGGTCTATCGTAAGCTCCGCCCAGGCGATCTTGCTACTGTCGAAAACGCTAAATCCATGATTGAGCGCACTTTCTTCGACTATAAGCGTTACGATTATTCTCGTGTTGGTCGTTTTAAGATTAATCAGCGCCTTGGCTTTGATACTCCAAACACCTCACAGAATCGTACTCTCCAGATGAAAGACCTTATCGCCATCATCGCCGAGATTATTCGTCTTAATAATACTCAAGACGCCCCAGATGACATCGACTCTCTCTCTAACCGTCGTATTAAGCTCGTTGGCGAACTTGTTCAGCGCCAGTTCCGCCTCGGTATGCTACGCCTCCAGAGAAACATCCTAGACCGTATGTCTATGGCTAACCCAGAAGATGTTACCCCATCCCAGCTTATTAACGCTCGTCCAGTTACTGCCGCTGTTAAGGAATTCTTTACTTCTTCTCAGCTCTCCCAGCTCATGGACGAAACTAACCCATTCTCCGAGCTTGCACATAAGCGCCGTCTATCTAGTATGGGTCCTGGTGGTCTCACCCGCGAGCGCGCCGGCTTCGACGTCCGTGACACCCACCCTACCCACTATGGTCGTATCTGTACCGTAGAAACCCCAGAAGGTGCCAACGTCGGTCTCGTGCTTAACCTCGCGACTTACGCCCGTATTAACGAATACGGTTTCATCGAAGCGCCATACCGTGTCGTCAAAAACGGCAAGGTTACCGATGAAGTCGTCTATGTTGATGCTGCCTCCGAACAAGATATGGTAATTGCGGATACTTCCGCTCGCTTGGATAAAAACGGCAAATTTGTCGATGCTCGTGTTTCTGCCCGCGTTAAGGGTGCGCCAACCCAGGTAGAATCCTCCAAGGTTACTCACATCGACGCCGCTCACAAAGAGATTCTAGGCGTTTCTGCCTCTCTTATTCCATTTGTAGAGAAGAACCGTGTTGACCGCTCCCTCATGGCCTGCGCCATGCAGAAACAAGCAGTCCCACTTCTTCGCCAAGACAACCCAGTCGTGGGCACCGGTATCGAAGGCGAAGTCGCCAAAAACACTTCTCAGCTCATCTTAGCAGAAGGCGCTGGCGAAGTCGTCAAAGCCGATGGCGTATCTGTTATCGTTAACTACACCAAGACCGGCGAAAAAGAATACAAACTCATCCACTTCGAAAAGACTAATGATGACCGCTGTTATAATCAGCGCGTTAAGGTTAAGCGTGGCCAGAAAGTCAAGAAGGGTGATATTCTTATTGAAGGTGCCTCCATTAATAACGGTGAGCTTGCTCTTGGTCGCGACCTTCTAGTTGCATTTATGCCATGGCGCGGTTACAACATGGACGATGCTATCGTTATTTCTTCCCGCCTCGTCCAAGACGATACATTAACTTCTATCAACATCAAGGATTACGATGTAGAGGTCCGCGAAACTAAGCTTGGTCCAGAACAAGTTACTCGTGATATTCCAAACGTCTCCGAACATTCTCTCCGCCATCTTGGCGAGGATGGTATCGTAGCCGTAGGTTCTGAGGTCCAGAACGGCGATATCCTCGTCGGTAAAATTACCCCTAAGGGCGAACAAGAGCTATCTTCCGAAGAGCGCCTACTTCGCGCCATCTTCGGCGAAAAGGCCAAAGACGTCCGCGATACCTCTGTCCGCATGAACGGTTCTTCTACCGGCAAAGTCGTTGGTGTCCGCGTTTACACTCGTGAACAGGGCCACGATCTAAAGGCTGGCGTGTTAAAACAGATTAAAATCTATGTTGCCGAGATGCGCAAAATCGGCGTTGGCGATAAGCTTTCTGGTCGCCACGGTAACAAAGGTGTGGTCTCCCGCGTCCTTCCTGTCGAAGATATGCCATTCATGGAAGACGGTACCCCAATCGATGTAATCCTATCTCCAATGGGTGTGCCTTCTCGTATGAACCTCGGTCAGCTCTTTGAAATCCACCTAGGTATGGCCGCTCGCGCCCTTGGCTACAAGGTTGCTACACCATCCTTTAACGGTGTATCCGACGAAACTATCAGCGACGAGCTAGAAAAAGCTGGCTTCGCTCGCGACGGCCGTGTCCAACTTTATGATGGCCTTACCGGCGAGCCATTCGAAGAACGTACCTCTGTTGGTGTTATGCACATGCTCAAGCTCCACCACATGGTTGACGATAAGATTCACGCTCGTTCTACTGGTCCATACACTATGGTTACCCAGCAACCTCTTGGTGGTAAAGCTCAGAACGGTGGTCAGCGTTTCGGAGAAATGGAGGTGTGGGCCCTCGAAGCTTATGGTGCTGCTACCACCTTGCAGGAAATGCTCACCATTAAATCTGATGACGTTTACGGACGTGCCAAAGCTTACGAATCCATTATTAAGCGCCTTCCAATTGAAGGTCCAAAGCTCCCAGAAGGCTTTAACGTTCTAGTTAAAGAGCTTCAGGGTCTCGGCCTCAAGGTTGACCTACTAGATCATGGCGATTCTACGGACGCTTCCGACGTAATCGAAGAAACTTCCCGCGAAATTGAAAAAGAGCAAGACGACAAACTTATCTATGCGCAACACGCAAAAGATACTGAAACCGACACCGATAATCTCTCCGATGAAGAAACCGAAGAGCTTATCGATGACGAAGGAATACAAATAACTGATGAGGAAGGCGAAGAAATCGTCGCAGAAGACGATGGTACCGTTGACCTCGGAGAGGAGTTCTAATATGGCTTGGATGGATAATTTTATCTCAGCTTCCGACTTCGACTCCATTCGTTTAAGTGTGGCATCCGCTGATGACATCTTGAACTGGAGCTACGGGGAAGTCTTAAAGCCTGAAACTATCAACTATCGCACTCAGAAGCCAGAACGTGACGGTCTCTTCTGTGAGCGCATCTTTGGTCCAGTCAAAGATATCAATCCACACGATTCTAAGTTGAAAGGCGTTCGCTCTCGCGAAGCTGCCGTCGACAAAGAAGGCAATCTCGTCACCAAATCTATTTCTCGTCGTGAGCGCATGGGCCACATTGCCCTCGCTGCACCTGTTGCACACATCTGGTTTATGCGTGGCACCCCATCTGCTATCTCCCTACTCCTTAACCTCACCGTTAAGAACATTGAGAAAGTAGTTTACTTTGCGTCTTACCTAATTACCGACGCCAAAGACGACGAAATCGCTCAAAAAATGAACGATCTCGACGCCCAGACTGACGCTGCTCGCCAGGCTATTCGTATTCGTTACGAAGAAGCCTCCAAGGACAAGAATGCCGACGCCAAAGCTCTAGCCGAACAAGAAGCTAAAGAGCTCGACGACCTAGACAGCGACTACCACTCTAGAAAAGAAATTCTAACTAGCCTCAAAAAGGGCGCTGTTATCTCCGAAGTCGATTATCGTAACCTCGAAATCGAGCACGAAGATTATGCCGACCTTATCGAGGTTCAGATGGGTGCTACTGCTATCAAGAAAATGCTTGACGAAATCGATATCGAACAGATGATTGCAGAGCTCACCGAAGAAGCCGAGAATGCTAAAGGCCAAAAAGAGAAGAAAATCAGCAAGCGCCTAAAGCTTATTGAAGGTATGCAGACTGCCGGCATCAAGCCATCTGACTTAGTATTGACTGTTATTCCAGTCATCCCTCCAGATCTTCGTCCTATGATTGCGCTTCCTGGTGGCCGTTTTGCTACTTCCGACCTTAACGACCTCTATCGTCGCGTAATTAACCGTAATAACCGTTTGAAGAAGCTTCTAGACCTTAATGCTCCAGAAGTTATCTGTAGAAACGAAATGCGTATGCTCCAAGAAGCTGTCGATGCTCTTATTGACAACTCTGCTTCTCACGGTAACCGCACCGCCTCCTCCCAGAACGGTAGAAGAAAACTCAAGTCCCTCTCTGATCTCTTAAAGGGTAAGCAGGGTCGCTTCCGCCAGAACCTTCTTGGTAAGCGTGTTGACTACTCTGGCCGTTCCGTAATCGTGGTTGGTCCAGAGCTAAAACTCAACGAATGTGGTCTACCAAAGCAAATGGCCCTAGAACTATTTAAGCCGTTCGTCATCTCTTGGCTCATGGCTGGCGAACATGCCGCTAACATTCGCGCTGCTACTCGTATGATTGAAGCTGGCGAAAATATCGTCTGGGACGCACTCGATGAAGTAATTAAGGGTAAATACGTGCTCCTAAACCGCGCTCCATCTCTTCACCGTCTATCTATCCAGGCCTTCCAGCCAAAGTTGATTGACGGCAAAGCTATCCAGCTCCACCCACTCGTAGCTACCGGCTTTAACGCTGACTACGATGGCGACCAGATGGCTGTCCACCTACCTCTATCTAACGAGGCTCAGGCCGAAGCTCGCGAACTCATGTCCGCTACTAAGAACTTGCTCAAGCCTGCTGACGGCGCTCCAGTTCTTTCTATCTATCAGGACGTCGTGCTTGGTATTTATTACCTCACCTATGACAAGCCTGGTACTGCGACTGACGAAGTCAAGCCATTTAGCTCTATCTATGAAGCAGAAATGGCCTATGACCAGGGTCTTATCCACTTACAGACCCCAATTCGCGTGTTTGCCAAGAAAGAGATTAGAAACACTACCCTAGGTCGCGTTATCTTTAATGAAATCTTGCCAGAAGATTATCCATACGATAACTCCGTCCAGACTTCCAAACAACTCAAGAAAGTCATGGCTAACATCTTT
Source organism: Candidatus Saccharimonadota bacterium (assembly GCA_017652765.1). Taxonomy (GTDB): domain Bacteria; phylum Patescibacteriota; class Saccharimonadia; order Saccharimonadales; family Saccharimonadaceae; genus Nanosyncoccus. The sequence continues at coordinate 10,059 of JAGCAJ010000019.1, forward strand.
GATATGTACGGCGCAGAAACTACGGTTGCTACCGCCGACAAACTAAAGAATCTAGCCTTTGAATACGAGACTATTGCCTCTGTTTCTACCGCTAAGGACGACTATCCAACCTACCCAGAAATCCAGGATTTCATCGCCGAAGGTGATGCTAAGACTGCTCTTATCCAAGAGCAATACGACCAAGGTCTCGTTACTGAGGAAGAGCGCTACAACCTTACCGTTGCTAACTGGCGTGATATCGACAACAAGATTTCTGACTTCTTGAAGAGCAAACTCTCCGAGATGGATACAGATATCGCCGTGATGGTTAACTCTGGTGCTCGTGGTAGCATTTCTAACATTAAGCTAGCAAGCGCCGAGATCGGTATCATGGTGGACATTAACAACAACGAAATCGAGCTTCCAGTTAAGTCTTCGTACAAAGAAGGTCTAAACACCCTGGAGTCCTTTATCGCCACTCGTGGTGCGCGCCAAGGCCAGGTATCTACCGCTCTTCGTACTGCAGACTCTGGTTACCTCACTCGTCGTCTTGTTGACGTCGCCCAAGACGTCTTCACCACCGAAGAGACTGCCGAAGACCCAGGTTTCGAAGTTAGAAAAGCCGAAATCCGTGATGCTGGCGTAGAATTCTCCGCTTGGGTTTCTGGTCGCTATACCGCTGCACCTATCCCAGGCTATCTCGGTGCTGATGAACTCATCACCCCAGAAATTGCTGCCCAAATCGAAGAAGATGATAAGATTGAATCCGTTAGAATCCAATCCATCCTCACTACGACTGCTGTCGACGGTATCCCTCAGAAGGCCTATGGTATTGATATGTCTACTCGTGCACTTGTTGCTCCAAGCCAGCCTGTTGGTGTTATCGCTGCTCAGTCTCTTGGTGAACCAGGTACTCAGCTTACACTCGATACTAAACATGGTTCTGGTGTGGCAGGTTCCGGTGCTATCGCTCGTGGTCTTCCACGTGTAGAGGAGCTTCTCGAAGCCCGTTCTCCAAAGGGTCAAGCTTGGGTTTCTCCAATCGACGGTACTGTCGAAGTTTGGGAAGATAACAATACTTATCTCATCCAAATCACCCCAGAAGTCGGCGAAACTACTCGCATCGAGCTAGAAGGTAGAAAAGCCAAAGTCAAAGACGGTGCTACCGTCAAGACCGGCGACGTTATCGCTTCTAAGAAACTTGGCAAGGACCCAATCGTCGCTCCATACGATGGTAACGCTCAGCTTGTCGAAGGTGCAATCATCCTCGTCGGTGGCGCTGGTGCTCCAGCCCGCATCGAGATCCCAGGTGATGCCGAACTCATGGTCAAAGGTGGCGACACCGTTAAGGCTGGTGATCGTCTCACCGCTGGTTCCTTGAACCTCCAAGACCTCTTGAAATACAAGGGTAAAGAAGAAACCGAGCGCTACATCATGAACGACGTTCTCGCCGTTTATGCCGCTCAGGGTCACGAGATTTCTGCAAAACACCTTGAGATTATTGTCCGTCAGATGTTCTCTAGAGTAATGATTGACGAATCTGGTGATTCTAACCTCGTTGTAGGCGACATCATCTCTCAGGCTGCTGTAGAAGCCGAGAACAAGCAACTCATCGCCGAAGGTAAAGAGCCTGCTAAGTACACCCACTTGCTGCTTGGTATTACCAAGGTCTCTATCTGGTCCGATTCCTTCCTCTCTGCTGCTTCTTTCCAGGATACGACTCGCGTCCTTATTAACTCCGCCATCTCTGGTCGCGTCGATCACTTGCACGGCCTCAAAGAGAACGTGATTATTGGCCGCAAGATTCCTGTAGGCACCGGTGTTCACCCAATCAGCGAACAAACAGAGCCAGAAGCCGAAGAAATCGAAACCGCCTAACTCGGCACAAAAAACAAGGGGACTTCCCCCTTGTTTTTTGATGTAAAGTATGATAAAATAAACCTTGTATATTCTTTTAAGGTGACACTAGAAGATAACATACATGTAACTAGACGATAGGGTAAGCCCTGTTAGGGAACTGCTCATAAGTCTAGTATCTTGCGTGTTAGGAATACTACCCGGCATGCCGGGAAAGTCCCAAAAAGAATAGAGAAAATAAAGGAAAGGATAAGATGAAAGTCATCATCGGCACCAAAATTGGTATGACCCAGATCATCGGCGAAGACGGTACAGTTACTCCTGTTACTATTCTCCAAGCCGGCCCAGCTACAGTGACTCAGGTAAAAACCGTCGAATCCGATGGTTATAACGCTGTACAGCTAGGTTACGGTCAGGGTAAGAACCTGAGCAAGTCGGTATCCGGCCACGTAAAAAAGGCTGGCGAAAATCTCTCTCCAAAAGTTCTCAAAGAATTCCGCACCGAGGAAACTCCAGAATACAAAGCTGGCGATGTCCTCACTGTCGAGAACTTTGAACTTGGAGACAAAGTTACAGTAACAGGCACCTCCAAAGGTAAAGGCTTTGCTGGTACTGTTAAGCGCTGGAACTTTAACGAATCAAGAAACACGCACGGTTTTAAGGGTAATATCCGCCGTGTTGGTTCTATTGGTTCTATGTACCCTCAGAAAGTTTTCAAGGGCAAGAGAATGCCAGGTCGTATGGGCCACGACCAGGTTACTGTTAAGAACCTCGTCGTCTCATATATCGACAAAGAACAGAACTTGTTGGGCGTAAAGGGCGCAGTCCCAGGTCCAAACAAGGGCATCGTAACCGTGGAGGGAAAGGAGTAATATGGCAGAAACTAAGTTGAACCCAGAAATCTTTGACCTCAAGGTAGAAAATCATGAGCTAATCAAGACCGCTTATGATGCATATCTAGCCAACTCCCGCAGTTCTCACGCTAAAACTTTGAAGCGTGGTGAAGTCCGCGGTGGTGGTAAAAAACCATGGAAACAGAAAGGTACTGGTCGCGCTCGTTTCGGCTCCACTAGAAACCCTATCTGGCGCCACGGTGGTGTAGCCTTTGGCCGCACCGGTGAAGAGAACTTCACAAAGAACCTCTCTCGCTCTGCGAAGAAGGTTGCAATTAAGAGAGCACTCTCTCTAAAGAATGCCGAAAAAGCAGTTATCGTTACTGATAAAGCTCTAAAACAAACTGGCAAGACCAAAGATACCGCAAAGTATCTCGAAAGTCTAAAACTTGACGGCAAGAACGTTCTCGCCGTTACTCACGAGAAAACTCCTGAGCTGATCCGTATGACCAGCAACTTGAGTAATCTCAAGCTTGTTCGCGCTACTTATCTTAACGTCTTTGATATCATGAATGCAGACGCTATTGTCTTTACTCCTGAATCCGTTAAAGATGTAGAGAACTGGCTAATCGGAAAGGAGGAAGCATAATGGCTAAAGCAGAAAAAGCTAAAAAAGCTGAAGAGATTAAGCCTGTCTACCTCCCTCGCGCTACCGAGAAGGCTTACTTTGAACAAACTAAGCGCACTTATATCTTTGTCTGCCCACTAGATGCCTCTAAACAGGAAATCAAAAAGGGTATCGAAAAAGAATATATTGTCACCGTCGAAGACGTTCGCGTCTTGACTAGAAAAGGCAAAAAGACTCGTTTCTCTCGTGGCAAGCACGCCTACCCAGGCACCACTTACAGGAGAGATCACAAATTCGCCTATGTCACCTTAAAAGAAGGCGATAAAATCGCAGTCTTCGAGGAAGAAAAATCTTCCGATGCCAAGTCCGACAAAAAGTCTGACAGCAAAGCCGAGAAAAAGGCCGACAAGGCCGAAAAGAAAGGGGATAAGTAATGGCTATTAAATCATATCGCCCAACCACCCCTGCACAGCGTGGTAAAACCACCCAAGATTTTGACCAGATTACTACTTCTCGCCCAATGAAATCTCTCTTGAAGGCTAAGAAACAGCAAGCTGGTAAGAATAATCAGGGTCGTATTACCGTACGCCACCGCGGTGGCGGCGTCAAGCGTCACTATCGCTTGCTCACCCACAATCTACCAAAAGATCTTAAACTCACCGTTATGGAAATCGAGTACGATCCTAACCGTTCTGCTCGCATCGCTAGAGTTAAAGACCAAAACGGCGTTTACTACTATGTAGTCGCCGACCAAAACATGACAAAAGGTTCTACCTTTACTACTGGTGACGAAGTTGCCGTAGAAGCGTCCAACCGTTTGCCATTAGAGAACATTCCAGTTGGTACATTTGTCTATGCAATTGAGCTTACCCCTGGCCGTGGTGCCCAAATGGTCCGCGCAGCCGGTGCGTCCGCTCAGCTCATGGCTAAAGAGGACGGCTATGCCACCCTTAAAATGCCATCTGGCGAATTTAGAAAAGTATTAAGTACCTGCCAAGCATCCGTCGGTGTTGTCGGAAACATCCAGCACCAGAACGTCAAAATCGGTGCCGCTGGCCGCACCCGCAGAAAAGGCATTCGCCCAACTGTCCGTGGTGTCGTCATGAACGCTACTGACCACCCACACGGTGGTGGTGACGGTGGTCGTCACGGCTCCGGTAAAGCCCCTCGCACTCCTTGGGGTCAGCTAACTCTTGGCTACCGTACTCGTCATAACAAGAAAACTGATAAGATGATCGTGCGTAGTCGCCACGAAGGAAAGAGGAAATAATCTATGAGTAGAAGTCTTAAGAAAGGACCTTTTGTAGATTATAAACTACAAAAGAAGATCGAAGCTTTAAGTAGCGACGATCGTACCGTTATCAAGACTTGGGCACGTCAGTCTACCATCTCTCCAGAAATGGTCGGCAGAACTATCGCCGTACACAACGGCAAAGTCCACGTTCCAGTCTTTGTTAGCGAAAACATGGTTGGTCACAAACTCGGTGAGTTTGCCCCAACTCGTAAATTCCGCCGTCACGGTGGTAAAAAAGCAGCTGAAGCCGCTGCTGCGAAAGGAGCCGCATAATGTCTGAGACTCGTTTCGCTCACGCCTACATTAAAGGCGTAGACAGCATGCCAAGAAAAGCCGGCGTTGTCGCTAGCCTCGTTCGCGATCGCTATGTGGCCGATGCTCTAGTTATTCTAGACAACACCCCACGTCGCGCTGCTCGTGCTATCAAAAAAGCTATTGAATCAGCCAACGCCAACCTATTAAATTCTGGCGCTTCCATTGATCCAAAAACTATTCGTATTTCAAGAATCTCTGTTACCGCTGGTACCCGTATCAGAAGATACGTTCCAGCTTCTCGTGGCCGTGCTCTTCCATACGAAAAAGTTTCTTCTAACATTTTTGTAGAAGTAGCTGGAGAAGAAAAAGCTAAAAAACCAGCAGAAAAAGCTGTAAAGAAGGAGGAAAAGTAATGGGACAGAAAGTTAACCCAGTATCTTACCGTCTTCAAATCAGCAAAGATTGGTCTTCTAAATGGTTTACCAAAAAAGCCGATTTTAAGACCTGGCTGGTTGAAGACACCAAGATTCGCGAGACCATTGAAAACCGTTTCAAATCTCGCCCAACTATCGCAAAAATCAACATTGAAAGAAGCTCTAACCTTACCACTATTACCATCTTGACCGCCAAAGCTGGCGCCGTCATCGGTAAACAGGGTGCAGGCATCAACGAACTAAAGAAAGAGCTCGAGAAATTCGTTTCTCAGCCTATCCGTATCAATGTTGAAGAAATCAAAAAACCGGAACTAAACGCTAAACTCGTCGCAGAAAACATCGGTTTCCAGCTCGGCAAGCGTATGAACTTCCGTCGCGCAGTTAAAATGGCTTGCCAGTCTACTATGACTGCAGGCGCCAAAGGTGTTCGCATCGAGGTTGCTGGCCGTCTTAACGGTGCAGAAATGTCTCGCCGTGAGAAGTTTATCGAGGGCTCTGTTCCTCTACACACCCTCCGTGCAGACATCGATTTCTACTGCCACCACGCTCCAACTACTGCTGGTATCGTTGGTGTAAAGGTCTGGATTTATAAGGGGGAGAAATAATTATGGCAATGTTACTACCAAAGAAAACCGCACACCGCAAGGTTCGTATCGGCAAGAACAACGGTATTGCTACTCGTTGTAACACCGTTGACTTTGGCGACTATGGCCTAATGTCTCTCGACAATGAGCGCATCAACTCTCGCCAGATTGAGGCAGCCCGCCAAGCCATTAACCGTTACGTCAAACGTGGTGGTAAAGTCTGGATTCGCATTTTTCCACACACCCCTGTCACCAAGAAACCTCTTGATGTCAAGATGGGTGGCGGTAAAGGTGAACCACAGTTCTTTGCCGCTAAGGTAAAAGCTGGTACTGTGATGTTTGAAATCGCTGATGTAACCGACGAACAAGCTAAAGAAGCTCTTCGCCTTGCATCTCACAAACTTCCAGTCCGCTGTAAGATTATTAAGAAAGAGGAGTTCTAATATGGCCAAATCATTAATTGGTATCGTAAGTTCCGACAAGCGTGATAAGACCATTACAGTCTCCATCGCAAGTCGCGAAACCCACCCTCTCTATCGCAAGCAGTACACCAAAACTCGTAAATACACTGCTCACGATGAGAAAAATCAAGCAAAAGTCGGCGATAAAGTCGAAATCGTCGCTTGCCGTCCATACTCCAAGACTGTTTGCTTTGAACTAGTAAAAATTCTTGAGAAGTCTCACGGCACCATCGCTCTAAAAGAGAACGTCACCGAGGTCGAAATGCCAGAAAAAGTTGGCGCTGACGAACTTGTGGCCGAATCTGAAGGGGCAGAGGAGTAAACATGATCCAACAGGAAACTAGATTAAAAGTCGCTGACAACAGTGGCGCCAAAGAGCTTGGCGTAATCCGGGTCCTAGGTGGTACTCGTGCTAGATATGCACGGGTTGGCGATATTGTTACCGCCAGCGTCAAAGACGCATCTCCTACCGGTGGTGTCAAGAAAAAAGCCGTTGTTCGCGCAGTAATTGTTAGAACCCGTGGCCAGATTCGCCGTCCAGATGGCTCTACCATCCGTTTCGACGATAACGCTGCAGTTCTCATCAACGATGACAAAACCCCTAAAGGTACACGTGTTTTCGGGCCAGTCCCTCGCGAACTACGTGAACGTGGTTTTTCCAAGATTATTAGCTTAGCACCGGAGGTACTATAATATGGCACAGAATCTAAAAACTGGCGATAAAGTAGTTATCATCGCGGGCGACAACAAAGGTAAATCTGGCAAAATCGTCAAGATGGATAGAGAGAACAACAAAGCCTTCATCGAGGGCATCGAAGTTCGCGAACGCCATCTTAAGAAGACCCAGTTTAACCCTGCTGGTGGCAAGAAAACCATCCACGTCGGAATCAATTTGTCTAATCTTAAAAAGGAGGGCAAATAATGGCAGACGCTAAATATATTCCAAGACTTAAAACCGAGTACGACGACAAAATCGTCAAAACTTTGATGAAAGAGCTTGGTATTAAGAATATCAACGAAGTTCCAAAGCTAGAAAAAGTTGTAGTATCTTGTGGCGTTGGTAAAAAACGCGACGACAAGCGCTACACCGAGACCGTAGAACTAACCCTAGCCAAAATCACCGGCCAGGCTACTACCGCTCGTCTAGCCAAGAAATCTATTGCTACCTTTAAGATTAGAAAAGGTATGGGCGCCCCAATCGGCTATCTTACTACCCTTCGCGGTGTCAAGATGTACGAATTTGTTGACCGCCTCATTAACATCGCTCTTCCACACGTACGTGACTTCCACGGCGTTCCTAGAAGTAGCTTTGACAAGCAAGGCAACTACAGCTTAGGCCTCAAAGAGCAAACCGTCTTCCCAGAAATTACCTTCGAAGACGCTGCCGTTCTCCACGGTCTAGAAGTTACCTTTATTATCAAGAACGGATCAAAAGAAGGGAGCACTAGATTGCTAGAGCTATTTGGTATGCCGTTTGAGAAGGAGGAAAAGTAATATGGCCAAGACTAGTGCAATCCTCCGTGATCAAAAAAGGCAAAAAATGTACGAGAAATACAAAGACAAGCGTGCCGCACTTAAGGCAGCCGGAGATTTGGAAGGTCTTCAGAAGCTTCCAAGAAACTCTAGTCCAACACGTCTCAAGAACCGTGACCTCCTAGACGGACGTCCACGCGGTTATATGCGTCGTTTTGGTCTTTCCCGTATTAATTTCCGTGAAAAAGCCTCTAAGGGTGAAATCCCAGGCGTAACAAAGAGTAGCTGGTAAGGAGAAAGGAGTATTTATGTCATTACAATCTACTGATCAAATCGCTGACCTGATTACTCGCATCCGCAACGCTATTCAGGTTAACAAAAACGAAATTTCTGCCCCTACTTCTAAGCTCAAAGTAGCCGTAGTAGAAGGTCTGAAAAAAGGTGGCTACATCGCTGATTACAGCATCGAAAAAGCCCACCCACGCGACATCTTGCACGTGCTCATCAATAAAGAGAATGAAATCGCCAAGATTAACGAAATTACCAAGGTTTCTAAGCCTGGCCGTAGAGTTTATACCTCTGCCGACGAAATCCCAACCATTAAATCTGGTCGTGGTATCGTCCTCATCTCTACCTCCAAAGGTATTATGAGTGGTCAAGAAGCCAAGAAGCTTCGCCTCGGTGGCGAAATCCTCGTCAAAGTTTACTAATTCTTGACGAAACCAAAAAATCCCCATTTTGGGGATTTTTTGTTGCTTATGCTATAATTTATTTATGGAAGAATCACAAGACCAACCTATTCCAACCACGGAACCGACACCGGAGCCAATTCCAGAGTCTACCATGGACCCAACGCCGGAATCAACTACGGAGCCAGCCCCGGAGGCACCAGAACCGACACCGGAACCAACAGAAACTCCAATCATTGTTCCGGATATCAGCGAAGTTTCTTATAAAGTACCACACAACCCTAGAATGGTACGCGTAATTGCTGGTGGAGTGATTGCAGTTGTGACTATTGCCGGGCTAGGTATCGCCCTAAAAGCTCTAGGTAACAGCCAAAAAGCCATCAACGTTACCCCTTCCGAATCTTCTACTAATAAGTCCGAAAACGTCGAAACCGTAGTTACCGAATCAGAAAAACAGACCCTAGTAAAAAACGTCCTCGCCGACATTAAATCCGCTATCGTCTCTGTTGACGATAGCTCTATTCCTGACTCCGAGCAAGAAGACATTGCTACTAGTATCCAGGACGTTTATGATACTAATAGTCCGCTTTATATTCCTTCTTCCGCCAAGGTTGCCGTTCCACTAGAGAAATCTTTTGGTCTCCAGATTAGCGCTAGTAGAGCCCTAATTAGGCTTATGGCCGATCAGGTTAAGGCCAAGCTATCAGAGCTAGGATTTGTCGAATATCAGGACGTTAAACAAGATCTCTCCGGCAATTACGGTTACATTAACAGAGAGAACAATATCATCTGCGGTGCTTTTGACGCCAGTTCCAACACTGTTACGTTTAGCTGTGGCCACCTCTCTTGGACTTCTCCAGAAAAAATCGCTCTAATAAACTCTCTAGCCGAGGCCTACAAAGAAAAAGAAGGCGATTATCCTATTATGATTAGCGCCGACCCAGCAGACATCAAAGACAGCCCATATCAGCCATACCAGAAGCTCACCGCGTCCGTCGGCAATTCTGCTGGCCTCTTTTATCGCTCCGACAAAACCGCCGACTGGGTCTTCTTTACTGCTACCCAGGCTCTATTATCTTGTGATGACTACTACGCAGAATCTGGCGCTCGCCACGCCTTCCAGGGCGAAAAATGCCTAAATCGGTCCGGTTCTGTCACCGAAGTTTCCGAAAAGAATTAAGGGTTTACCTCTTGTAATTTCTGCCATTCTGTGGTAAAATAACCTAGATAATATTAATTAAAGGAATGGTATGAGTCGTATCGGAAAACTACCAGTGGATATTCCTGCTGGCGTGACAATTACGGTCGGCGACAAGGATATTACTGTCGCAGGCCCAAAAGGCACGCTCCAGGTTCCTATCCAGAATAACACTACCACTAAGGTAGAAGAGAACAAAATCGTAGTCACCCGCAAAGATGACGAGCCAGAGTCTAAAGCTTGGCACGGTCTTCAGCGCGCTTTACTACAGAACGCCGTCATTGGCGTCACCAAAGGTTTTGAGAAAAAACTCGAAATCAACGGTGTCGGTTTCCGTCTTTCAGGCGGTGGCAGAGAGATCACTATGGCCCTTGGCTTTTCTCACCCTGTCAAATACAACGCCCCAGAAGGCATTGAACTAAAGACCGACAAAATGGAAATTACCGTTTCTGGCATCGACAAACAGAAAGTCGGACAGGTCGCCGCAGAAATTCGCGCCCTTAAAAAGCCAGAACCATACAAAGGTAAAGGCATTAAATATGTTGATGAACATATTATCCGCAAGGCCGGAAAGGCAGGTAAGAAATAATGAAAGCTATCTATCGTGCAGCACGCACTCGTGCTAAAATTCACGGTACCGCTGAGCGCCCACGCTTAACTGTCCACATCAGCAATATGCACATCACTGCGCAGGTTGTCGATGATGACAAAAAAGTTACTCTCGCTTATGCTACTACCGTTGGCAGTAAGATTTCTGGCTCCAAGACAGAAAAAGCCACTGCTATCGGCAAAGAAATTGCCGAAAAAGCTAAGAAAGCAAAAGTTAAAACCGTTGTCTTTGACCGCGGAGCTAACGCTTATGCTGGCCGTATGTCTGCTCTAGCAGATGCTGCCAGAAAAGAAGGATTGGAGTTCTAATATGGCAGACAACATGAGTCAACCAAAAGTAATCAACAAATCCGGCACCCTCAAGATGGACGACAA
>JAGCAJ010000020.1 GCA_017652765.1 Candidatus Saccharimonadota bacterium
GAACTCTAACCCTGTCGGCCACACTCTTACTTTTTATGGCCAGAGGTTTATTATTGTTGGTGTCCTAGATGAGATCGAAGAAAACATCAATTTTGATAACGTTAACTTCAACAAAACCCTCTTTATTAATATTGAAACCATGGAAAAACTGATGGGTTATGTTCAGATTCAACAAATCAATGCCCGTGCACTAAATACTAGTCTGCTCGAACCTATCGCCGGTAAAATTACTACGGCACTTAAAGAAAATCGTTACAATGATACTAATTTTTCTGTTCTTTATGGTAATAGTATTACTCACCCAGCTAGCAATCTACTAAACATCATTTCCGGCATGCTTGCTCTCGTTGCTGGTATCTCTTTGATTGTCGGCGGCATCGGTATCATGAATATTATGCTAGTTTCTGTCTCTGAACGCACTCATGAGATTGGTATTAGAAAAGCTGTCGGTGCTTCCGCTAGAAATATTCTGATGCAGTTTATGCTAGAAGCCTTTATCCTCTCTTTCCTCGGTAGCGTCCTAGGCCTCTTCCTTGGCTACTTCCTAGCTTTTCTTGTTTCTACAGTCACTCCATTTGCCCCATATGCTAGCTGGGAAATTATCGTAGTTACCATCCTCGCCACCGTTGTTATTGGTATTGTCTTTGGTACTTATCCTGCCCTTAAAGCCGCCAGTAAGCGCCCAATTGATTCTTTGAGGCATCTCCAATGAGTTTCAAAACTACTCTAGAAAAACTACCATTCTATAATACCGCCGTTCTTCCCTACCACTATATGCAAAGCTTGGTAGCCGGAACTAAAAATGGCTGGCCCAGCAAAACACTCCCTGTTATAGGTGTTACTGGCACCAATGGTAAAACCGCTACCTGTTTTATGCTTTGGCATATCTTAAATTCTGCAGGTTTGAAAACTGGTCTCATGACTACCGTTGCCTGGGGCGTAGAAGAATTAGAGCCAGAGCTAGGCCACATGACTACCGTAGACGCTATCACTCTAAACAAACGTATCAAAAAAATCGCCGACTCCGGTGCCAAGTATCTGGTTTTAGAGGTAACCTCTCACGCTCTTGCTGAATTTAGAACCCTCGGCGTTCCTTTCGAAATCGCTATCTTTACTAACCTCACCCACGAACATCTAGACTACCATAAAACCTTCGCGAATTATCGCGAAGCCAAAGGCAAACTATTCAAAAAAGCCGATTTTTCTATTCTAAACGCCGACGACCCATCTTGTAAGCTTTATCAAAAACTCTCGAAGAAATATATCACATATGGTATAAAAAATGGCGAAAATCGCGCCAGCAACATAAAATTAGATGTTCACGGCGTAAAATATTCATGCGGTGATATGAAAATAGAGACCAACCTTCCTGGTGAATTCAACGTCTACAATTCCCTCGGTGCTTGCCTTGCCGCTAAGAAACTTGGCCTTTCCACCGAGCAAATCGAAGCTGGTATTAAATCTCTAAAATCCGTCGAAGGCCGTATGAACGTTATCGACGAGGGTCAGCCGTTTACTGTGATCGTAGACTATGCTCATGCCCCAGATGCCTTAGAAAAAGTTTTTGATTCTATAGGAGAACACAAAGGTAGAATTATTTCTGTTCATGGCGGGGCCGGTCGGCGCGATCCTTCCACTCGGTCTATCCGTGGCGCCAGTCTTGCTCAGCATTC
>JAGCAJ010000021.1 GCA_017652765.1 Candidatus Saccharimonadota bacterium
GCAAGAGTGACACGTGAAGCAGTACAGAATGCAGTTTCGATTGCAAGCACGACAATAACGATGGGGGCGCTAATTGTGGACATACCAGAGAAGCAAGCTCAGACGCAGACGCCTGAAATGTATTAAAAAATAAGCCCCTAGGGGCTTATTTTTTCTATTTTTTCTTGAGTTCTTTTAGAATATATTTTAGAAGTTTGGTTTGTTCGTCGGAAGCTTTCTTTTCTTCTTTTTCTTTTTTCTCTTCTTTGGTTTCTTCGGCGAGACCGAGCTTTTCGCTAGCTTTTTTGGCGGCGGCTTTGGCGCGGTCGTTCATGTGATTGACGGCCTTGATAATGATGAAGAGAGAGAAGGCGATGATGAGGAAGTTGACAACATTTTGGATAAAGTTACCATAGCGGATAACAGCGGCAGTATCACCACCAAAGAAATTTGGGATAGTAATACTGAGACTAGAAAAATCTGCACCACCACCAATGAGGCTAACTATTGGCATAATAATATCGTTGACTAGGGAAGTTACAATGGCGGAAAAAGCAGCGCCGATAACTACGCCTACGGCAAGGTCCATGACGTTGCCTTGGCTAATAAAGGTTTTGAATTCTTTGATAAACTTATTTTCTTTAACTCTAATCATAATGCAGAAATTATACTATTTTGCTTCAAAAGAGTCAAATCGATCGCGAACTTGTTCAAGATTAGCGATAGATGTGGTGAGTTTGGACTTGAGATTTTCTTTTTTTGTACGGGTGATGATGTTTTCTTCTAAGCTGATAAGCATGGAAGTTTGGTAAGCGAATTCGCGAGCGAAGACACGATCCAATAGGCCGTTAAGACGACCAGCCTCGAGGGTGTCGTTTAGTTCGGCACGATGGGCTTCTTCGTCTTCTAGGAGAGATTTTTTCTCTGGCTCACCAACGCCTTTGGCGCCAAAATCTTCGGTGAGAGAGGTAGCTAGAATAAAGCTGTTTTCGGAAAGGATAGAGACAAGGGAAGTAGCGATAGAACGGAGCTCGGAAGACTTAAGTTTTTTGTTGTGCTCGACAATGACTTTTTCTAAGTTGGTGGCGCGAAGATAGGCTTGGTCGACGTAGTCGCGTTCAGAATTTTTGTTGCCAGAGGTGGCAATCATGGCGATAATCATGACAAGGAAGATAGCTCCAGCGACGATGCCGAGAATTTTGAGCTGTTTCATAGAAAGATTAAGTTTGCTACCAAAGAAGCCCGGAGCCGGTTGGGAAAGGGGGCGGTTTTCTGAGGCAATTTTGTTAAGATAATCTTTGTTATTCATAAGTCTATTGTAGCATATTTGGTATAATGTGGATATGGATGAGGCTAAAGAGGAGATAAAGGCGAGACTGGCTGTCGAGGATGTGGTGGGGCAGTATATTGAGCTGAGGCGTGCAGGTCGGACGTTAAAGGGGAGAAGTCCATGGGGTGTAGATAAAACACCTTCGTTTATGGTGAGCCCAGAAAAGGGGATTTGGCATGATTTTTCTGCGAATAGAGGTGGTGATATTTTTACTTTTGTGATGGAAGTGGAGGGAATTTCTTTTCGGGAGGCACTAGAAAAATTAGCTTCACAGGCTGGCGTGGAGCTAAAAAAATATAATGGGGGAGATGCACAGGTTGCAAAGAAAAAAGCGCGAATGAGAGAAGCGCTAGAGCTTGCGACGAAATATTATCAGGTGGCATTAACAAAAAACAGGCCGGTTTGTGAGTATGTTTTTTACAAACGGAATATGAACAAAGCGACGGTGAAGGAATTTAGGATTGGATATTCACCAAAGACGGGAGCGGCGCTAAAAGAATTTCTGACTAAACGGGGATATTCTAAGGAAGAGCTAGATGGGGCAGGGTTACTTAATAGGTTTGGGAATGATATGTTTAAGGGGCGGATGATGGTGCCGTTTATTGATACGAATGGGCAAGTAATTGGATATACTGCAAGGGTGCTAGATAAAACGGAGCCAAAATATTTGAACACATCGGATACGATTTTGTTTAATAAGTCGCGGTATATTTTTGGATTATACCAGGCAAAAGAAGCGATTAGAAGATCTGGATTTGTGGTGATTGTGGAAGGAAATATGGATGTAATATCGTCGCATCAGGCCGGCGTAAAACAGACGGTGGCGACGAGTGGGACGGCGATGACGGAACAACATCTAAAGATACTATCGAGATTAACTTCTGATGTGCGACTAGCGTATGACGGTGATGATGCAGGGGTGAATGCGACGGAGCGAGCAATAGGACTAGCATCGAATCTTGGGATAAACTTGTCGGTGATATCGGATTATCATGGAGCTAAGGACCCGGACGAGTTAATTCAGCAGGACCCGAAGTTGTGGCAAGATGCCGTGACGAATTGCCGGCCGGCGATGGATTGGATTTTGGATAAATATGAAGAAAAGCTAGATTTAATGTCGGCACAAGGAAAAAAAGAATATTCTGATGTGGCGATGAAAATGATAAATAGCATCGTAGACTCGGTAGTGAAGAAGCACTATGAGCAGGTGGTGGCAAAGAGGCTAGATGTAACGGTGGAAGATTTGGTGGCAAAGAAAGTTGAGAAAACTAGCATAAAGAGATTAAAACAAGTAAAAACTAAAGCTCAGAATGCAAATAAAATTAAAATGCTTGAGGATGCGTTAGTTTCTATAATGTTGTTTGGGGGAGAAGCTGGGGAGGGGATTAATTTAGAAGTGCCGGAAGACGAGACAAAGTTGGAGGAGTTAGAGTTGGTTTACGAGGCGAAGTACAAAGACATGTCACCTAGCGAGCTTAAAAATGACGTGAAAGAAATGATGCGGGTTTATAAAAAGGAAGTGAGTGCGCAAAAAATTGAGGAACTGACGGCAGAACTTTTGAAATATGAAGACGATGAGGAGAAGTCAAAAGAAATTTTGCGTGAGATTCAGAAGCTACAAAAAGGTTGAAATTTTAGATAAAATCAAGTATAATTTGGCCAATGGATCAAGATAAAGATGATGTTTTGAACGCTGGCGCAACGCTTGACGTTGATGAGCCTGCGCTTGGGGATCTCTCGGAAGAAGAGGAACTTTCTGACGAGGAATTAGAGATTACAGTGGATAACGTAGACGCATTTGCGGATGATTCTGTGCGTCTATATTTGCGTGAGATTGGAAAAATTCCACTACTAACGCAGGAAGAAGAGCAGGAGCTAGCAAAGAAGGCTGCAAAGGGCAATAAAAAAGCCAAAGACAAGATGGTCGAAGCCAATATGCGCTTAGTTGTTTCTATCGCTAAACGTTATTCTGGCAGGGGACTAGATTTCTTGGATTTAATTCAAGAAGGAAACACTGGACTTCTTCGTGCGGTAGAGAAATTTGATCCGGACAAAGGATTTAAGTTTTCTACTTATGCGACGTGGTGGATTAGGCAGGCGATTACGCGCGCGATTGCGGATCAAGCTAGAACAATTCGTATTCCAGTACACATGGTGGAAACGATTAATAAAGTTTTGCGTGCAACTAGAAAGTTGACTCAGGAGCTCAACCGTGAACCGACCATTGAAGAGGTTGCTAAAGAGATGGATATGGAACCCGAGAAGGTTGAGTATGTGATGAAAATTAAGCAAGATATTGCATCGCTAGACCAGAGTGTAGGTAGAGATGGTGACGATGAAGATTCTGTACTAGGTGACTTTGTGGAAGATGAAGAGAGAATTAGTCCGGAAGATAGCGCAGCAAATCAAATCCTAAAGGAACAACTTGCGGAAATTATTTCTACGCTTTCTGAAAGGGAGCAGAAAATTATTAAATTGCGTTTTGGAATTGGGGGAGGAAGGCCGCATACTTTGGAAGAAGTAGGTGCGGAATTTTCTGTAACGAGGGAGCGTATTCGCCAGATCGAAGCGAAAGCGTTGTCGAAACTTAGGAAGCATAAAGATACTAAAAAACTACACGAATATCTAAAGTAGGTAACTTATGCGAAAATTTCTTGGAGCAATAATTAGCGCGGTGGTGATGATGGCGGGGCTGAGTGTTGTGGTGGCGCCAAGAGTTTTTGCGGAGGGGGAAGGTTGCGAAGGTATAAGAACTAGCATAATTGGTGATGGGGGATGCGTAACAGATGATAATGGTAGTGCGATTTTTACGGTATTAAATATCGTATTACAAATTCTAACTTATGGAGTAGGTATTGTCGGCACATTTGGGGTTGTGATTTCTGGGATTCAATATATGACGGCAAAAGATAATGCTGGTCAGATGGCGGCAGCTAAAACTAGGCTGATTGCGATTGCGATTGGGTTAGCTACATATGCAGTGATTTGGGCGTTTTTGCAATGGCTACTGCCTGGTGGAATATTTGGGGAATAAATAAAAAGAGGAGGTAAAAGTGAAGAGGAAGATTGCGATAGTATTTGGAATAATGCTTGTGGCAATGTTTGTAACGGGGGCGAAGACAGAGACAGTATGGGGTGTTTCTGAGGATAAGGCTAGAGAAGTCTGTAAAAACATGGGTGGCTCGTGGTCGTCTAGAGGGTCTGCTGGGGCGGAATGCAAGGGCGTAAAAGCTCAGCATTCTGGAACGTGTAGTAGCTATGAAGGATCTTATAATGGAAGTAGCTGTGTCTGGTCTAAGTTTGGTAGTTCGTCAAGTTCTAGTAGCAGTTCTGGTAGTAGCTCTAGTAGTAGTTCTAGTAGTGGTTCTGGTAGTAGCTCTGGGAGTAGCTCTAGCTCTGGAGGCGGCTCTGGGAGTGGCAATAGCTCTTCTGCTAATTCTACGGGGTCGACTAAGCAGGGCGGGGGCGATGCGAGTGAAACTGTGCATAAGGAATGTGAGAGTGGTGCTTCAACGAGCATTTTAGGTGGGGGAGGATGTATGTCTGATGATGGGAAAGGTAGTAGTATTTTTACGGTGTTAAATATCGCCCTGCAAGTTCTAACATGGGGAATTGGGATTGCGGGAACGTTTGGAATTGTGATTTCTGGAATCCAGTATATGACAGCAAGGGATGATCCAGCACAAATGACAAAAGCAAAAAACAGAATTATCCATATTGCGATAGGGCTTGTTGCGTATGCGGTGATGTGGGCGTTCTTACAATGGCTATTACCGGGTGGAATATTAAACGGGCAGTAAGATGGTAAAAAGAATAATAATTGCGTATAATCCGAGATCTTCTAAACATCTAAGGATCCAGGAAGAGGTAATAAATCCGGCCCAGAAATTAAAGGGCCATATGGTGGGGAAGTTTGAGATAAAATCCGCTCCGGTGGACGAGAACGTGGAGGCGCTGTCTAAGATTCTAATGGATGGAGACCTTTTGATAGCCGCAGGTGGAGACGGTACGGCAACGGTGGGGGTGAATGCTGTGATGAAATCCTCGGCAGACGTAACGCTGGGAGTTCTAGGATATGGGAATTTTAATGATTTTGCGAGGACTGTGAAATCAAAGAATTTGGCGCAAATTATTGCTGATTATGAACGGGGAAATATTAAGAAGTTATATCCGTTAGAAGCGTGGCTTGATGGCAAGCTTTGGCGGTATGGAGCATGTTATTTTACGATTGGAATGTTTGCGGAAAGTACAGAAGTATTTGACAAACCGAGCACTCGCAAAGCACTAAAACGCGGAAAAAAGAGCTTAGTTTTTTCGGTAATACAACTAGCTAAATGGTATTTTAAGAGTAGAAAAAAAGAATTCTTAGCAGTGCACGGAAAAGATGTATCGGATGTATTGTTTGTGAATGGCAGAACTGTAGCAAAAATAATGAAAGGCGGAGATTATTGGCAAAACCCGCAGGAATTTTTTGTGAGCTATGGAAGACTTACGAATTTTTTTAGACTATGCAGATTCATGTCTAGGAGTATGTTTACAAAAATGCCTGGACAGATAAAAAAGGCAGAAGTAAAAATTGATTTTTCTGAGTCTAAAGAATTTGAGATACAGGCGGAGGGGGAATTTGCTAGAGTAAAAGCTAAGGAACTGATTGTAAAGAAAAACTCTTTGGGGATAAAAGTTGTTGTATCTTGATATGGTATAATAACTGTAGTATGAGCGAAAAAGAGAATTTGAAGATTGTTGCTGTTGTGGGGATGAGCGGTAGCGGAAAAAGTGTAGCAGTTGATTATTTGACCAGGCAGGGTGTACCTAAGGTGTATTTTGGGGGGATGATATACAAGGAAATGGAAAAGCGGGGGATTGAGCGGACGCCGGATGGTGAGAGCGAGAAAAAATTTCGTGAAATGATTCGCGAGACGGAGGGGAAAGATTGGGTAGTAAAACAAGTAATTGATGAGGTGCACAATCTTTTTAATGCGGGGCAAAAGCGAATTGTATTGGACGGCGTATATTCTTGGACGGAAATGAAAACATTGAAACATGAATTTCCGGGAATGATGACGTTTATTGCGGTAGTGGTGCCAAAGAAATTGCGCTACAAAAGAGTAGCGATGCGTCCTGATAGACCGTTTTCTGAGGAGGAAATTAAGGAACGCGATAGAAGCGAGATAGAAAATCTAGAAAAAGGCGGACCAATTGCGGCGGCGGATTATTACGTTTTAAATGATGGCTCCGTAGAAAAAATGGAAGAAAAACTAGCAGAAATCTTAAAGGAAATTGATTTTTAGAAAATGAAAAAGTTGGTGATTATTGACGGAAAAAGTGTGTTTTATCGCGGATATTATGCGATGGGGAATCTTTCTAAGTCTGATGGAACGCCAACTGGTGGAGTGTATGGGTTTGCGGTAATTGCACTAGAAATTGTGCGCGAAATACAACCGACAAAAGTTGTGGTGGCATGGGATAAGGCCAAGACTTCTGTCAGAAAAAGAAAAGAAATTTATCCAGAATATAAAGCTGGACGAGTAAAACCGCCAGAAGATTTTTTTGTGCAGATTCCGCTTTTACAAAAATTAGTAAAGGCGCTGGGATGGGGATTCCTCGAGTGTGACGATTATGAAGCCGATGATATCATCGGAACGCTAGCACATCAGGCATCGGTTGCTACTGCGTTAGCGGATGCGCGCCTCGCTCAACGTACGCAAAGTACGTCTCACTCCGGTGCTCCCGTTGCCTTGTATCAATCCGATACTGATGCACTAGAAGACCAAATTTGGGATACGGTGATTGTATCGTCTGATCTGGATATGCTACAAGTGGTGGATGATAATACCAGAATGTATCGACTCTTAAAAGGGTTTTCTAAGCTAGAAGAAATGGATGTCCTGGCGGTAGAAGAAAAATACGGAATCAAGAAGAACCAGTTCCTAGATCTAAAAGCACTAAAAGGTGATACGAGTGATAACATTCCGGGTGTGCCGGGAGTGGGAGAAAAGACTGCGGTAAAATTACTTAATGAATATGGAACACTAGAGGGGGTATATGAACATATTGATGAGATTACTGGCGCAGTGCAGAAGAAATTAATTGCGGGAAAAGACAGTGCGTTTATGTCGTATAAATTAGGAAAGATTTATACGGATGCGCCGGTGAGTTTGGACGATATTCCGGATTTAGTAATTAATCCGGGGAGGATTGAAAGAGCGTTTGCTAACTTAGAATTTAATTCGCTAAAATCTAAATTCAAGGCAGAAATGACGAAACTTAGAGCTAGTAAGTTGACGGATTTTAAGATTTCTGATGAAAAAACGGATGATGATTTTGCCGAAAAAGAAGCTAGAGCGGAAGATTTAGCGAAGAGCGACAAAATTACGACGCCGGCGATTGATTTTTCTGATTATATTATTGCAGAAGACGTAAAGAAAAAAATGCATGGCAATAAAGATATTGCTGAGCAAATTCTTGGCGGAAAAAAGTTTTGGGACCTTGCGCAGGCGAGATTTCTATTAAATCCTTTGGTGCGGGCAACTATGGACGAGCAGAGCCAGGGAGCTTTTGATTTTGGTGACAATGAGACAGAGCGACAAAAGAAAATTGTGGAAGCGAATGAACAATTAGTACAGATGTCTCAATATCCAAAGTTGGGAGAAATATATTTGCACTATGATTTACCGTTAATTCCGGTGTTATATAAAATGGAAAAAATGGGAATTAAGATTTCGCAGGAATATTTTGCGGAATTACTTGCGGAATATAAAGCGCAAGTAGATAAATTAGAGAGTGAAGTTTTTGAGTTGGCGGGAGTGGAATTTAATGTTAATTCGCCGGTGCAATTGGCGCAAGTTTTGTTTGAAAAATTACAATTACCTACAAAGGGAATTAAGAAGACGGCTAGAGGATATTCTACGGGAGCAAAAGAGCTAGAAAAACTAAAAGATTTACATCCGATTATTCCAAAGCTAATGGAATATCGCGAGGCGTCAAAGTTGCTATCGACTTATATTATGCCGTTGCCTGGCTTAGCAGACATGGAGGGGAGAATCCATACGACATTCACCCAAAACGTGACGGCGACGGGGCGGTTATCTAGCGTAAGTCCGAATTTGCAGAACATTCCGGTAAGATCGGAGGAGGGAAGAAGGATTAGGACTGGGTTTGTAGCCGGTGAGGGGAAGAAATTGGTGTCGGCGGACTATTCGCAGTTTGAGTTAAGGCTAGCAGCGGTTTTGTCGGGCGACCAGGCGCTAATAGCGGACTTTAATTCGGGAATTGATATTCATACAAAGACAGCGTCGGACGTGTTCCAGGTGCCGATGAAGGACGTAACAAAAGCGCAGAGGCGTGCGGCAAAGACCATTAATTTTGGTGTAATGTATGGAATGAGTGCAAAGGGGCTAGCGGATGCAACGGGGATGACTGTGTCGGAAGCCAAGCGGTTTATTGATGACTATTTTGCGGTGAGAAAACCGATTAGGGAATACTTAAATAAAGTGTTAAAACAGGCAAGAGAAGAAGGCTATGTAGAGACGTACTATGGCAGGAGAAGACCGACGCCGGATGTTAAGTCTGCTAACTTTATGATAAGACAGGGCGCGGAAAGGGCGGCGCAGAATATGCCGATTCAGGGGACAGAAGCGGACCTAATGAAACGGGCGATGATACGGGTAGATACTAAACTCCCGGAGGGGGCAAGCCTAATTTTGCAGGTGCATGACTCGATGATTGTGGAGTGTGAAGAAGAGCAAGTAGAGGAAGTCTCTAAATTATTACAAGAGGAGATGGAAGGAATTGCGCCGGAATTGCCGATAAAGTTGGCGGTAGAAGTGACGGCGGGCGATAACTGGGGCGAGCTGTAATCTGTGATATAATGGGGGTGATTTATGACAGAGAAACGAATAGAGATTTATAAGGCGATTAAGGGTGAGGTAGTTTTTAATGTCGATGCAGAGAATGAGACAATTTGGGCGACACAAGCGCAGATTGCAGAGTTGTTTGATGTTGATAGGACAGTAATAGGTCGTCATTTGAGAAATATTTTTAAGGAAGGTGAATTAGACGAGAAACGAGTATGTGCAAAAAATGCACATACTGGTCCGGATGGTAAAACTTATCAAGTTGGGTTTTATAACCTGGACGCGATTATTTCGGTGGGATATAGAGTTAATTCTAAAAAGGCAACGAATTTTAGGATTTGGGCAACAAAGACGCTTCATCAATATGTGGTGAATGGCGTAGCGATAAACGAACATCGGTTAAAACAATTATCGAACGAGAAACTGAAAAATGTTGAGAATATGATGGGGGTAGTGAGGCGGTTAATTTCTAGACAGGAGCTAGACGCAGGGGAGGCAAATGGAGTGCTAGAAGTTATTTCTAAATATGCGGGGAGTTTTCAGGCACTAAAAGAATATGATGATGGATTTATTGACCTTTCTGGAATTAATGAAAAATCGTGTAAGAAGCAAAAATTTTTGACGGAAGAAATGTGTGAGAATGTGATTGCCAATTTACGCACGAGCGTGAAAGGTGGAGAATTATTCGGCAAAAAACGAAACGATAGTTTTAATGGAGCGCTAGCGACGATTTACCAGAGTTTTGATGGGAAAGAATTATACCCGACGGTAGCGGAAAAAGCATCGAACCTTTTGTATTTTATTATTAAAGACCATCCGTTTTATGATGGAAATAAGAGAATTGGCGCGCTTTTGTTTATTGTGTTTCTCACGATTAATGATTTTCATTTAACAGAAAGTGGAGAGACGAAAATTTCTGATAGGGCGTTAACGGCGCTAGCACTTCTGATTGCGGAAAGTGAGCCGAGTGAGAAAGAGTTGATTGTAAGTCTAACCAGGAAATTGTTAGACTAATGAATAATATTAGGAATAGAAGAGACTTTTTAGCATATTTGATGAGTATTTCTGATGAGAAATATTGTAAGTTTGCGACGAAGATTACGGAATCAAAATATCCTAGAATTGGCGTAAGGGTGCCAAAATGTAGGGAGATTGCAAAAGGAATTTTGCGAGGATTTTCTGAGGAACCTTTGCGAGATTTTTTGAGTTGGAAGACGAAATATTTTGAGGAAGTGATGATAAAGGGGTTTGTGATTTCTGGATTACCATATCCTGAAATGCGCAAGCGGATTTTTGATTTTGTGCGACTAATTGATAATTGGGAAATTTGCGATACGTTTTGTGCGAGTTTGAAATCTGTAAAGAAAAATCTGCCGGATTTTTTGGAGATAATTGATGAGCTTTTGGAAAAGGACGAGTTCTATACAAGAGTGGCGCTGGTATGTCTAATGGATTATTATTTAACGCCAGAATATTTGGATGGTACGTTTGAGAGGGTTCTTCGTGTAAAGAATAGGGAAGAATATTATGTGAAAATGGCGGTGGCGTGGGTGCTTGCGACAAGTTTTGCGAAGTTTCCAAAAGAAACAATGGCGTTTTTTAAGTCGGCAGAATTACCGGAGTGGACACATAATAAAACTATAGCAAAGGCAAGAGAGTCGTATAGGGTGAGTGGGGAAGTGAAAGAGGAGCTAAGGCGGCTTCGGCAGTAGGTTTTAGCCTAAACACCACTATTTTCAGGGCTAATGTGTTTGATTTTGGCGGTCAGCATATATTGCACTTTTTTCTGGTAGCAGCGCAAAGTGGCTCGTCTTCTGTCGCTCGGTTTTTGGCCTAAACACCACTATTTTCAAGGCTAACTTGGTTTCAGCCTTATCCAGATTCTTCGCAAATCCTAACTGCGCAGGAC
Source organism: Candidatus Saccharimonadota bacterium (assembly GCA_017652765.1). Classification (GTDB taxonomy): domain Bacteria; phylum Patescibacteriota; class Saccharimonadia; order Saccharimonadales; family Saccharimonadaceae; genus Nanosyncoccus. Next base: position 11,075 of record JAGCAJ010000021.1, read on the forward strand.
TAAACCGTGCTCGCCCAAGTATTTGCTCATCATCCTTCTAAGGTGAAATCCGCTTTTATAGCCTTGAGAAACAGTGGTGGTTTAGGCCTTAAACCAGTACTACAAAAAAATAACGCAACGGACAGAAAAACCGTAGGTCTTATAGCCCGAGTTCTTTGGGGGTGGTATAATATATATCATATATGCCAGAGTTGCCGGAAGTTGAGACGATAAAGCGTGGGTTGAGTGATTTTTGTTTGAAGCAAAAAATTAAAAATGTTGAAGTTTGTTGTGATAAATCTTTTGTTGGACCAAAAGAAATCATAAAAGGACAGAAGATAATTAGGTTTAGAAGATTTGGGAAAGCACTCGTGGTAGATTTGTCTGGCGAGATTTCTTTAATGATACATCTAAGAATGACTGGGCAACTGATTTATGATGGGGCGGAGCGATATGCTGGAGGTCATCCGAGCGAAAATTTTGTAGATAAACTTCCGAATAAACAGACGCGGGTAATTTTTAGGCTAAATGACGGGACGTTATATTTTAATGACCAAAGAAAATTTGGTTTTGTAAAAGTGTTGCCGACAACGGAGGTAATGGAAGATAAATTTATTAAAAGTCTAGCAAAAGAGCCTTGGGAAATGGATGAGAAAAAATTTTATGAAAAATTACAAAGACATAAAAATGCGCCGATAAAGGCAGTAATTCTAGATCAAAAAATAATATGCGGGCTGGGAAATATTTATGCGGATGAAGCGCTATATGAATCAAAAATTCATCCAAAAACTTTGGCGGGAAAATTAAATCCTGACGACGCAAAAAGATTGCTTATTGGCGCTAGAAAAGTGATGGAGGTATCTATTAATTCTGGGGGGAGCACAATGAAAACATACGTAAAGGCGGACGGGACGAAGGGGGATTATCTTGAGAAATTTGCAAAAGTGTTTCGACGAGAAGGACAACCGTGTTTACGTTGTGGGGGTGAAATTGAAAAAATAAAGATGGCGGGGAGAGGGACGCATATTTGTCCGAATTGCCAGAAAGAGGATAGGAATGATTAGGGTCTTTTCTGGGAGCGATAGAAAGAAAATTGACGCGGAAGTGAAAAAAATCCTGGGTCGAGATTATGAGGTTTTTGATGGGGAGAATCTAAAAATAGAAGATATTGTAAATATCTTTTGTGGAACGTCGCTGTTTGCGGAAAAAAGAAAAATTTTGCTTAAAGATTTGACTCCGGCAAGGGGGGTGGGGAGTGATAACGTGGATTTTTATGCGGAAATTTCTAAATATGTGGATACGGTGCACGAAATTGTAATTTGGGAAACGAATGTATCACAAAAGAAAACGTATAAAGATTTTGTAAAAATGAAGGGCGTAGAGGCGAAGAAATTTGACTTAAAGCCTAAAATCGATATGAGGCAAGTGTTTTCTATATATGATACAGCGCTAGTGGACGGGAAACGGGCGGTAAAAATGTTGGACGGAATTATAGATGAGCAGGATCCATATATGTTTTTTGGACTTTTAGTTTCGCAGGCGATAAAAAAATATGAGTGGAGACAGGGAAGAAAAGAAATCTGCGCGCTAAAAGAATTGTCACGCGTGGATATGCAAATGAAAACCACGGCGGTGGAGCCGTGGCTTCTAATAAAAGGGTTTTTATTGCGGGTAAAGACTATTTAGTGGTCTTTTTGGCGGTAGCTTTTTTGGCTGGAGTAGCCTTTTTGGCTGGTTTGGCAGTAGCTTTGGTGATTTTGACAAGAGCGGATTTGCGACGAGAAGCAGTATTCTTCTTGATGAGGCCTTTTTTGGCGGCTTTGTCATATTCGCTTTGAGCCTTGGAAAGGTTGGCTGGGGTAGGGTTAGCCTTGAAGGTTTTTAGAGCGGATTTGATTGCTTTCTTGATTTCTTGATTATGCTCGGTGCGCTTGACGGCCTGGCGAGCGGCTTTTTTAGCAGATTTAATAATCGGCATGTTAAATATAGTTCCTATAGGTTAATTAATATATTATATTGCGATTATTATACACCTAAACCTCGAAAATGTAAAGAGTACGGAGAAAAGGGGGTTTACATTTGTTGTCGCTTATGGTAAAGTGAGGGTGTAATTAGGTTATATAAAAATGCAAACAGACAAAAAACAAGATAATACGGATAATGTAACGCCAGAGCCAGAACCAATTGTGGAGTCTGCGCCTAAGCCTATGATAAAGACTGATGAAGTACTCAACAAGGTAGTTGAGAGAATTAATGATGCTGATAGTATTTTGGTAGCCTTGTCTAAAGACCCGACGGTCGACGAGATGACAGCGGCGCTGGGCCTAACTATGATGCTGGATAAAATGGGGAAGCATGCGACGGCGATTTATTCTGGGAAGACGCCGAATGCGTTGGAATTTTTGAAGCCCGATGAGACTTTTGAGGCGGATACGAACTCTCTACAGGATTTTATTATTGCGCTGGCAAAGGAAAAAGCAGACCATTTGCGCTATAAGATAGAGGGGGATTTTGTAAAGGTGTATATTACGCCGTATAAGACAACAATTACTGAGGATGATTTAGAATTTTCTCGTGGGGAAGTGAATGTGGATTTAGTGATTTCGCTAGACGTAGTAGAGGCGGAAGACCTAGATGCGGCACTGGCTACGCACGGTAGAATTATGCACAACGCAAGCCTTGTTAATATTTCTAATTCTGCACCGGGGAGACTGGGCGGAGTAGAATGGAGTGACCCGCAGGCTTCGTCTGTGTCGGAAATGATTGTAACGCTACTTGAGGCGATGGACCAAGAAATTCCAAAGGAAGTGGCGACAGCATTACTCACGGGAATTGTGGCTGCGACAGAGAGATTTTCTAATGAAAGAACGACGCCAGAGACGATGGCGCTGTCTTCTAGATTGATGCAACTTGGGGCGGATCAGCAGTTGATTGTGGCACAAATTATGAGTGCGAAGGAAGAAGAACCGACGGAGGCACCGGCGGAAACGGTTGCCGAGGAGGAATCAGTGACGGAAGCGCCGGTAGCAACGGAAGCTCCAGCTGAAATTCCAGTAGCGACGGAAGCTCCGACCGTAACGGAGGCACCAGCCGTGACGGAAGCGCCAATGGAGCCGAGAATGGTTGATATTAAACATGAGGAAGAGCTTTCTCCGGAACAGCAATTAGAGCAAATGTTGGCGGGGGCAGTGCCGACAACGGATAGCCCTGTTGCGCAACCGACAGTAATGCAAGAACTAAAAAACTTAGCAGAAGCACCGACTGAGGAGACTTCAATAGTGGAACCGCCGAAGATGGAGGAAATGTTAACGGAGACACCAGTAGTAACGGAGGCTCCGGTGGTGACGATGGCGCCAGTTATGACGGAAGCGCCAGTCGTGACAGAGGCACCGATAGCAGAGAGGCCAGTGATTGAGCCATCAAAAGCGGAAGATCTGGTAGCATCGGTACCACCGTCTAAAGTGCCGGTAGATAACATCTATCAGAGGCCAGAAGATATTGTAAATATGCAAGATAAAAATATGGCGCCACTTCAAGACGAGACAGAAAAGCCAAAAGATTATGGTGCGATGATGGAAGAAGCACTAGCGGAGCCGATTAATAATCCGGCGATTATGGCGACGCCAGTAGTGCCAGCTCAGCCAGAAGTGCAACCGGCGGATGATATCAATGCGATGGTGAATCAAATGGTAAGCCAGGCACAAGCGCAACCGGTAGTGCCGGTGGCACCGGTTACGCCAGCCGTAGAGCCTCAGCCAGTGATGCAACCAGTAGTAGAACAACAGCCACAGACGATGACTGGGGGAGTAGAGTTGCCACCGCCACCAGCGCCAGATGTGGCTAGCATGATGCCTCCGACAGTTCCAGCGTCAGCACCAATGCCTGCGCCAGCTCCGATGTCGACACCAACTCCAACGTTGGCACCAACGCCAAGTCTGCCTCCGGTGCAGGTACCAGAAATGATGCAACCTGTAGTACAAGCGCAACCAGTACAGCCAGCGCAACCCGTGGTGCAGCCGGTGCAAGAGGATGCTTCGGCGGCGCAATTGATTCCGACGGCGCCAGAAGGCGTGAAAGTCCAGGCGGAGCCAGTAAATCCAGTAGTAGTACAACCAACTCAGAATGAGGCAACTGTAGCGCCGATAGATGATCCTACTGCATTTAAAATTCCGGGCTTGTAAGATATAATATAGGTATGGATTTGTTAAATCGAGATTTTTTGTTGGTTGATAAACCAGCGGGAATGAGCTCTTTTGCGGTAGTGGCAAGAGTGCGGAGGATTTTGACGGAGCAGATGAGGGAAGATTATACTCGGCGTGGGCTAACTCCGCCAAAGAAGGCAAAGGTGGGGCATGCGGGGACGCTAGATCCGTTTGCGACAGGGCTGCTTATTTGTTTGCTTGGAAAAGGGACTAAGAAGGCGGGAGAGTTTTTGAAGAAAGATAAGAGATATGAGGCGACGATATGCTTGGGGAAGACGTCAACGACAGGAGATATCGAAGGGGAATTATCCGAATATGATATTTCTGGGGCACCGGTCGGTCGGCCCGTCGTTACGGGCGCCCTCCCTACTCCTTGCTCCCGTTGTCGCAAGATGGCCCCAGAAATACATATTCCGGATAATTCTCAAGTTCAATCTGTTATTAAGTCTTTTCAGGGACAGATAAAGCAACGGGTGCCGGCGTATTCGGCGGTAAAGATTAACGGGAGAAGGGCGTATGACCTTGCGAGGAAGGGCGTACAAGTCGAGATGCCGGAGCGAGAGGTGGAGATTTATGAGATTTCTATAATTGATTATAAGTGGCCATATCTTAAAATTGATTGCAAGGTGAGTTCGGGAACGTATATTAGGGCGCTAGGGGAGGATATTGGAAAAGCACTAGGCGTGGGCGGGTATTTAACGGAGCTAAGGCGAACGGAGATTGGGGATTTTTCTATTAAAGATGCGGTGACGTTAGAAGATTTAGGGATTACAGATTAAGTAGCTTGAAATATTGATAGAGGTGTGATATAATTTATCGCATGATAACAAAAGAGAAGAAAGCGGAGGCTATTTCTAAGATGGCTCGCTCTAAGAACGATGTAGGATCTCCAGAGGTCCAGGTCGCGATTCTAACTGAGCGCATCAAGGAAGTAACCGAGCACGTCAAGGAAAACAAGCACGATTTTATGGCTCGCCGTGGACTTATGCAAATGGTCGGCAAGCGCAAAAGAATGCTTAAGTACCTTGAAGAGACTGACTTCGAGAAGTATAAAGATACCGTGAAGAAGTTAGGGTTGCGTAAATAGTAAACCGCTAATTATAAGCATCTACTTGGTTTTGAGCTTTGGCTCTGGCTCGGTGGAATGAGAAAACCCGCTAATTATAGCGGGTTTTTGGTTGAAGAATTTGAGGTTTGGTTGAATTGAGAGACGACGCTTTTGAATTCGTCACCCCGAATATTGTCGGCATAATCGCGAAGCTCAATAGCCTTGGTGTCAAAATCGGCAAGAATTTCGCCAATGATTTTGAACTGTTTAAGATTGTCTGGGCTAGCTTTGGGATTTTTGTATCCTACGATATGCTCTAATGTAGCCCATAGGTCCATAGCTTTGTCGCGAATCTGAATTTCTACGGGGATAGCTTTGCTACTGTTCATAAAATATATTTCCATAAAAACAATTAGATGCAAGCTACGATAGCCGTTTTTCTTGGGATGTTCAACGTAATTACGCTCATCTATGACCGTCATACTAGGCTGACGAATGATAGCATCTCTGACGATTTTAATATCGTCACGGAAAGGCGTAACGACGCGGACACCAGCAATATCTTTGATATTGTTTTTGATACTATCCATAGTAAGCTCATAACCTTTGCGGTTACATTTTTCTATGACAGAATCAAAAGTTTTAACTCGCCATTCAAGCGAATCAAACGGCGAGCGGTCGCCACTCATCTCTGTTTCTTGGCGAAGATTTTCCAATCTAGCCATGACCGTACGCAGGGCGCATTTACACTCTGTAGCGTAGGCTTCAAATTCTTCTCTTAAATATTTTTCCATTTTACACCCCCTGGAACTAAAATACTATGGTTATCACCTCTGTTGAGGCAAAATCAACACATCTTGTCTATTATAGCACAGATAGACTAAAAAGTCAATATGTGGTAAAATAGAGATAGTAAATTAATAGGGAAGACGGCAGATAATTGCTCTCTAATCGAGATCAGCTATCTGAGGTTTTCCCGGAAAGGTGTTTTTAATGGATATTATTAATCCTAAAGGGTTAAAAACTGAGCATATCTCGACGGAATGGTGTGGACGCGAGTTGACACTAGAAGTAAACAGGGTCGGGTTTAGATCAACATCGTCTGTGCTGGCTAGATATGGTGATACTGTAGTACTTGGTAGCGTGGTTGTATCTAAGAAGCCGGTGGAGCAGGATTTCTTCCCACTTTCTATTGAATATGAAGAGAAGTTCTATGCGGCGGGGAAGATATCTGGGAGCAAGTTTATTAAGCGCGAGGGGAAGCCTTCTGATAATGCGATTTTGGTTGGGCGCTTGATTGACCGTCCGATTCGTCCGCTGTTTCCAAAGGGATATCGTCAAGAGGTGCAGGTGGTGGCGACGGTGCTTTCGATGGACCCTAATTTCCGTCCAGATTGCGTAGCGATGGTGGCAGCAAGCGCAGCTTTGCACTGTGCTGGGATTCCGTTTGATGGGCCAGTAGCAGGGGTGAGAATTGGCAAAGTAAACGGGGAATTTAAGGCATTTTTGAGTGCCGAGGAAAGAGAAGCTTCTGACCTAGACCTAGTGGTCGCAGTTAGAGATGGCAAGGTGATGATGGTGGAAGCTGGTGCAAACGAAGTACCAGAAGAAGAGATTATTGAGGCGATGAAGTGGGCAACTGAAAATTGTAAGCCAGCGCTAGAGCTTCAGAATAAACTTCGCAAGATTGTGAAGCCAGAGGAATTGCCATATGAATTAACTTTGCCTGAGGAATCAATTCAGGAAAAAGTCGATAAGTGGTGCGAGTCTAAGTTTGCGGGCGGGAAAATTCGCGGAAATGTGTTGGAACGGCAAAAAATTTGTGATGAGCTACGTGAAGAAATGGATGCAGAATTTGCGCTAGGGCTTGGTGAAGGCGAAAATGATGAAGAAAAAATCGCGGATTATGAAGCTAGATTTAAGAAAGATTATGATGAGGCGTTTGAGTTAGCCGTACATCATGAGGTACGCAGGGGAATTATCGAAGATGGCGTACGCCCAGATGGTAGAAAGACTACAGAAGTGCGTCCACTCAGCTCGCAGGTGGCGGTGCTTCCTAGGGTGCATGGATCTTCACTATTCACGCGTGGATTGACCCAGGCGATGAACATTGTAACGCTCGCGCCGATGAGTTTTGCGCAAGTAGTGGACACGATGGAAGTAACGGATGGGATTCGTCGCTATATTCACCATTATAATGCGGCGCCGTTTACGGTGGGCGAGACCGGTAGGATTGGTAGTCCTGGACGTCGTGAGGTAGGACATGGATATTTAGCGGAAAGAGCTTTGATGCCGGTGTTGCCATCCGTAGAAGATTTTCCATATGCAATTAGAAGTGTAACAGAAATTATGTCTCAGAATGGGTCTACTTCTATGGCTGCGACTTGTTCTTCTTGCCTAGCTTTAATGGACGCAGGTGTGCCTCTAAGACGCCCTGTATCTGGCGTAGCTATGGGGCTAATGGTAGATGTGCCTAAGGGTCAGGAAATCACGGCAAAAGATATTGACAAAGCATATGTACTAACGGATTTGATGGATGCTGAGGACTTTGCGGGGGATATGGACTTTAAGGTGACCGGTACGACTAAAGGCGTAACGGCGCTCCAGATGGATATGAAGGTACACGGTTTGCCGGTAGAAATTCTAGAGAAAGCAATTAAGCAGTCTCATGAGGGTAGGATGTTCATTCTGGACCATATGCTATCTGTTATCCCGGGACCACGTGAACATATTTCCGAGCATGCACCAAGGATTGAGAAGCTAAAGATTAATCCAGACAAGATTGGTGCCGTGATTGGTAAGGGTGGCGAGATGATTAATAAGATTACCACTGAGACTGGTGCAATGGTAGATATTGAGGACGATGGACTAGTGACGATTTCTGGAACTAATGCCGAGTCTATTGAGAAGGCGCTTGAGTGGGTAAAATCGCTTACGGAAGAGCCAGAAGTGGGGAAGATTTATACTGGTAAAGTCGTGACAATTAAGGATTTTGGGGCGTTCGTAAATATTCTTCCGGGAATTGATGGAATGCTACATATTTCTCAGATTTCTGATAAGAGAATTGCCAATGTAACGGATGTACTAAAAGTTGGACAGGAAGTGAAGGTTAAGCTAGTGGCGATTGATGATAAGGGGAAGTTGTCGCTAAGTATGAAAAATATTCAACAATAAATTGGCGCAAAGTGGCTCGTTTTCTGTCGCTCGGTTTTTGGCCTAAACACCACTATTTTCAAGGCTAACGTGTTCGATTTTGGCGGTTAGCATATATTGCACTTTTTTCTTCAAGACTTGAATCAAAAGCACGTATCGCTTTGCGATAAATCGCTGCTTCACTCGGAAGAGAAAACAAGTTTTCTCTTCTCTCGTTTCATTGCGAGTTCATACACTGGAAAATCCTACGGATTTTCGTCAGGAATATACGTGTTTTGATTCAAATCTAAATAGGGTCATTCAGAAAAAAGTCAATATATGCTTCCCGCCTCTACCGCGCTCGGTAAAAAACGACACAACGGACAGTTGCTCCAATGGTTTTATAGAATGGGTAGAGCCTTGGTCGCCGGAGTATTTTTTTGTCTAAGTTTTATCATAAGGGAAGAGCTTGTGGTATAATGGGCATATATGGCTAAGAAAAAAGCGACATCGCGGAAGAAGGGGAGCCGCAAAACAAGAGAGGTAGCGCCGGAGCATGAACTTCCGGGCGGATTTTGGCGACAAGTTGTAGCAGTGCTAATGATAGCGCTGGCAGTATTTCTAGTGTTGACTTGGTTTGGTAGCGGTGGAAAAGTGCTGAACGACGTAGATGCGGGGGCATTCTTTGTGATTGGATATGGAAAATTCTTGCTACCGATACTGCTCGTCTATATGGCGGTAAAAATTTTCCGGACGCCAGGGAATAGGCTTCCGGTAGTAGTGTGGATTGCTTCGATTCTGATGGTGCTTTGGGCATCGGGAATTATGGGGATTCCGACGATTGGGCAGGAAAATCCTACTGGTGGTGTAGTAGGCGAAGCACTAAACAAGGTTGCTGTGCAAATTCTGGAGCCAGGAGTGGCGGTGTTTCTTTATATTGTTTTGATATTTATTACAGCATTATTTATTTTGCAGGTGTCGCCAGCTACGGTGTTTAAGGGGTTATTTGCGATGCTTCGGTCCACTAAGAAAGAGGAAGACGCAGAGAACGCAAAGATTGTGCGCGCGGCGAACAAGGCTGCGGCGAGCGGAGACTTAGATATTAAGGTTAATTCTGGCGTAGCGACGGTGGATAGTATAGCCAAGATGAAAGTTAATGCGCCAAAGGCTGCAAAGACAGAGCCGGTAGTAGAGCGGGCGCTCGTGTCTGTGTCCGATCCTGACTGGAAGATGCCAAGCGTAGACTTATTAGAGAAAAAACAGTCGCCAGCAGATCCAGGAAATCACCAACAGAATGCATTTATTATTAAGTCAACACTCGCAGAGTTTGGGATTGATGTAGAGATGGAGGGGGCAAATGTAGGCCCTAGAGTTACTCAGTATACTATGAAGCCGCCTGCTGGGGTGAATCTTTCTAAAATCTTAGCGCGTGATAAGGAGTTAGCGCTTAATCTTGCGGTAGATAAAATTAGGATTGAAGCGCCAATTCCGGGGACTAGAAGTGTAGGTGTAGAAATTCCAAATGTGAAGCCAGCAGATGTAAGAATGCGTGGTGTGTTAGAGAGTAAGGAATGGAAAGAGGCAGAAGATCCGTTGACATTCGCAGTAGGAAAAGATATCTCTGGGCGGAGCGTGGTAGCGAATCTAGCAAAAATGCCACACCTTCTAATTGCTGGTACTACTGGTTCCGGTAAGTCCGTGATGACAAACACGCTCATATCTTCGCTTTTATATCGTAATGCACCGAGCGATATGAAGTTAATTATTGTAGATCCAAAGCAGGTGGAAATGGTGCAATACAATGACATTCCACATCTCTTGACTCCGATTATTACCTCTGTCGATAAGGCGCTTTCTGCGATGAAGTGGGCGGTGAACGAGATGGAAAGGCGTTATTCTCTAATGGCGGAGGAGAAGGTAAAAAATATTGTTGATTATAACAAAAAGATGGCAAAGAAGGGCACTGTAACGGTGGCTGATGAGGATGGTAACGAGCAGAAGCATGATGGTGGAAAGATGCCATATATTGTAGTAGTAATTGATGAGATGGCGGACCTAATGATGATGGCGGGGAAAGACCTAGAAATGCTAATCGTACGCATCGCACAGAAAGGTCGTGCGGCGGGTATTCACCTAGTACTAGCAACGCAGAGGCCAGAAGTTAAAGTGATTACGGGCCTAATTAAGGCAAACATTCCGGGTAGGATTGCATTTGCGGTGGGGAGCCAGATGGATTCACGTATTATGCTCGATATGGGTGGCGCAGAAAAATTACTAGGTAAAGGTGATATGTTGATGCTGACAACAGAGATGATGGGAAAGCCACGCCGTATTCAGGGTGCATGGGCGAGTGATGATGACATTAACAAGCTCACAGATTTCTTGCGTGAGCAAAGGGCGCCAGAATATAACGATGAGGTAGTTTCTCAGGCAGTACAAATTAAGGGGCTAGGGCCGGCTGACGGGGGAGCGATTGGTGACTTAGGGCGCAAATACGATCCAAATGATCCGGTAGTGAGAAAGGCAGTAGAGATTACGCTGTCAAAGGGTAAATTCTCTACAGCGATGCTACAGACGTATTTAGGCAAAGGGCACGGGTTTGTGTCTGGGCTTGCGATTTGGTTAGAAGAAGTAGGGGTGATTGGGCCGGCGAACGGGAATAAGCCGAGGGATGTGCTGATAGCTTCTATGGACGAGTTTGACCAGCTAGCAAACGCATAAAAGCGGTCATCTACTGCTTCAGCAGATACGTTGCTCGCTCACCGTACCATAAGTACGGCTCGCTCCGCTACTCCCGCTTCATTGTATCTAACCGCTTTTCTGCGTTCGCCGATAAACTACTCCTAGAAACTTGCAGTACGGGGTGGTGGCGGTCAGTTAAGTGGTTTGAAAGTGTTTATGTTGTAAATTTTACAACATAGGATTTTTAGAATGAAATATAGGGGGAGTTGTGGGAAAGTATAGTAAAAATCCAATATTATGACATGAGGATAGCCTAAATGTCCAAAATGCAAGCGCTAGCATGATACTTTCTGTACTAGTAGGTGGAAAATATTATATTATGGGTGGAGGGGTGTGGAAAAGTAGTCTCTTTTGGCTATTTTTTGGACAAAAAACGGGCGAGTACCAGAGAAAAACAAAAAAGTAAAGCGCTAGCATTAACCTTGTGGAAAAATAACATGGATATGCTTTTATTTTCTATGTCAATCAGCCATACTGAAGGTGGGTTGGGAGAGAGGTGTCGGTGCAGTGGCGTGGGGGAGCAGCTCAGAAGGAGCTAAAAGCTGTTCTTGGTAAGTGGAAGACATAGAGAAGCGTCGCGCACGGCATCCCACTAAACCCGGTAGCAGGACTTGCGAAAAAACAAAAACTGGGGTATAATAGTAGAGATATTAACTAATTACTCAGCAAGTGGGTCTAGAGCCGCATTTGCTTTAACCAAAGGAGTAAATAATGCGCCAGTATGAACTGACTGTGCTGATTCATCCCGATCTTGAGATGAATTTGCAACCGGCTCTCGACAAGATTGGTAAGATTGTCGAGACCGCTGGGGGAAAGATTACCAAAGAGGTAAACGAAGGTAAAAAGCGTTTAGCCTCAAAAGTAAAGAAGCAAGAATTTGCTGTTTACTACTACTTTGAACTAGACCTGCCAAAAGGCAAGGGAGTTGCAAAGAAAGTCACCGACGCACTTGATATTCAGGATGAATATCTACGCCATCTACTTGTAACCGTAGACGAAAATCGGTTAAAGATGGAAGCAAAGCGCAAAGAGCGCAAGAGCGAGGATGATAGCGAAGCTGAAGAAGAGACTGAAGCTGAAGCTTAAATAAAGTAAAGAAGGAGGAATATATGGCACGTGGGTTTTCTAAAGTAATACTTTGTGGGAATTTAACTCGTGATCCAGAAATGAGAGCGACGCCAAGTGGCGCACAGGTGTGTGGATTTGGTCTCGCCGTAAATAGAGTCTATAGAGACGCTAGTGGTGCAAATAGAGAAGACGTTTCTTTCTTTGACTGCTCTGCATGGGGCAGATCGGGCGAAACAATCGCACAATACGCAAAGAAGGGAACGGGAATGCTCGTCTCTGGACGTCTTGAACAGAGATCTTGGGATGACAAGAAAACTGGCGAGAAGCGTTCCAGAGTAGAAGTTATAGTTGAAGAATTTAACTTCTTGGGCGGAGGAAATAGTGAAGGCGGTAGTTATACCGGTGGAGCAAGTTCCTCTAGAAATAACAGTCCAGCGGAGGGTGTCGATGCGGAGCCAGAAGTAGTTCCAGACGATATCCCAGCTGATGACGGGGAAGTCAAATTGGATGACATTCCATTTTAAAGAAAGGAAAGATAATAATGCGAAAAGTTAAGAATGATCCAAATCTTTATTTCGATTATCGCGATGTAAAGACTTTGCAACGTTATGTTGATGCTTATGGAAGAATTGAGCCAAATGCAAAAACTGGCCTAAGCCAAAAACAGCAGAAACAACTAATGACCGCTGTAAAGCGTGCTCGCCACTTAGCACTTTTGCCTTTTGTGGCCTAATAGCGATTTAGAAATAAGGAGTTTTATGTACGGACCAACAGATCTTAAAAAGAATGTGTTGATTACTTTGGATGGACAGCCTTATAAGGTGATTGAATACTCGCAGAAAGTAATGGGGCGAGGCGGTTCAATCGTAAACGTCAAAGTAAAAAATTTGATTACTGGCGCGCTTCTTCCTAAAACCTTTAAGGGTCAGGAAAAGATTGAGCCAGCTGAGGTAACAACTAAAAAAGTGCAGTATCTCTATAAGGATGATGAAAAGTTTTATTTCATGGATCCTGCTACTTTTGAGCAATATGAGCTTAATGCTGATATGGTGGGGGACTCGGCTGACTTTATGCGCGACGGCGATGAAATGGAAATTCAGTTCTATAATGGAACTCCAATTAACCTAACGCTACCTAAGAATCTATGGCTCAAGGTAACCTATACAGAGAACGCTGTAAAAGGTGATACATCTACTTCTATCACGAAGGATGCAACGCTTGAGACTGGCGTAGTAGTAAAGGTGCCAGCTTTCATCAAGGAAGGCGATATTGTCTCCATTGACACGGAAACTAGAGCATATAGAGAACGTCAAGGGAAGTAAAAAACACATGAGAGCACAGATTCCGTCGTCAGCAGATGCGATGCTCGCTCAACGTACCCCTAGTACGTCTCGCTCCGCTTCTCCTGCTTCCTCGGACTCTATTGCTCTCAAGCGTTTTTCTACGAGAGGCGAATACAAACTAAAAGATGCAGTGAAGGCGTTTTCTTATGATTTTCGCGGGAAAACAGTGCTAGACATTGGGTCTAGCACTGGTGGTTTTTCTGAGTTTGCGCTAAACTCGGGAGCAAAAAAGGTGATTGCCGTAGAAAAGGGGACAAAACAGATGAAGGCCCCGCTGAGGTTTGACCCGAGAATAGAATTGCACGAAAAAACAGATATTTTTGAGTTTAATACGGAAGAAGAAATAGATACGATTCTAGCGGACGTAAGTTTTATATCGCTAACAGAAGTTCTATTGTATGCAAAAGAACATTTTGTGACATCTGATACGGATTTTTTGGTAATGCTAAAGCCACAGTTTGAAGCGCGTCCAGAACAGCTAGTAAAGGGCGTAGTAAAAAATGAAAAAATGCGCAGAGAAATTATCCGCGAGTTTGAAAATTTCTTAAAAAAGAATAGATTTTTAGTAATAAAAAAGCGCGATAATATTTTGGCAGGTAAAAACGGAAATGTGGAGCGTTTCTACCTTCTAAAATCACTATAATTTGCTTGACAGGGGAAAAGCTCATGCTTATAATAATAATATGAGCTTATTGCACGGAGTGGGCGAATTCTTCGCATTGGATATGGGGACAAGCGCCTTGCGTTTGATTCAGCTAGAGGGGGACGCTATGCATGGGTTTAAGCTATCTAGGTTTGCCTATGTGCCGATTGATCCAAGGACTGCGCAAGATACAAGTGACGCCGGACAGAGAAGAATGGGGGAGATTATTCTTGGTGCAATGAAGCAAGCTGGAATTAAGACAAAGAACGTTGCAATTGGGCTTCCGGCAGGGAAGACGTTTACGGCGGTGATTGAGGTACCTAATCAGACAGAGAAAGAGCTTAAGAAAACCATTAAATACGAACTAGACCAATATATCCCGATGGCGGTTGAGGAGGCGGAAGTGGACTATACCGTGCTCGGTCCAAGCCCTAACGACCCAAACAAGGCGGAAGTATTGTTATCTTCTTCGGCGATGGACTATGTCGAGGAACGTATGGAGGCGTTAGAGAAGTTAGGCCTAAACGTGATTGCGCAGGAACCTGAACCAATTGCGATGGCAAGGTCGCTTGCGCCGGTGGGTTCGCAAGATGCGCGTATCATTGTGGACCTTGGTGAGACGTCGACTGATATTGTGGTAGTTTATCGGGGCGCGCCAAGGTTGGTGCGTTCGATTTCTGGTGGGCTATCAGGGCTAGTAAACACTGTGGCTACATCGCTCAATGTAAGGGAAGACCAGGCAAGAAGGTTTATCTTAAAGTTTGGGCTTGCGCAAGATAAGCTAGATGGACAAGTGTTTAAGGCGCTAGACGGAAGCCTAGATAGTTTTGCGCAGGAGCTAACGAAGTCCGTAAGGTTCTTCCAGAACAAGTACGTGGGTGCGCCAGTGCTTGGGATTGTGCTTTCTGGGTTTGCAGGCGTGATACCGTTTATTGCGGAATATATTGAGATTAAGACTAATATCCAGACTATTCAGGGTAACCCATGGCAGTTAGTACAAGTAACGCCTGATCAGCAACAGGCGCTAATGAGCGTAGCAAGTGAATTTGCGGTGGCGATTGGACTCGCAGAGAGGAGCAATGAATAATGTTTGAGAATATTTTGAAAAAGCTCAAGAAAGAGTATTACGCTACTCTAAAGAATTTTGGTATTAAGGTTAAAGATAAGCCAACCATGATGACGGAACAGAAGGCGACGTACGAAATTAGCCTAGTGCCTGAGGTGAAGCGTCAGATGGTAAAGGCGATGAAGTTCCGCAATATTCTACTCTTTGTTTGTATCGTTTTGATGTCGATTTCTGGTGGCGTGGTAATGGTAATGATAACGGTCTGGGAAGGACAGAATATTACCATGAGCGGACAGGACAGTAGAATCAAGGCTATGTCTGATAAGCTTAATAATTATGATTCGCTTTCTGAATTCCTAACAATCCAAAAACAGCTAGAGCAGATTGGGCAGATTAATGGCAACAAAAAAGTTCTGTCGCGCGTATTCCCAGTACTGTCGGTGATTTTGCCAGAAGGGCCAGATACGATTTCTCTATCAGAGTTAACAGTTAATCTAGAAGACAGTACGCTAGTGTTTGATGCACAGGCGGACGCAAAGGTTTCTCCATACATTGATTATCGCGTGCTAGAGTCATTCAGAAAAGGCGTATCGCTAATGAAATATGATTATGGTCGCTACGTAACGGCGGATGGGGAAGTGATTCCAACTAGGTGTCTAGTGGAGGCTGACCAGAATGGTAATACCTTAACCGAGGAAGAGAAGGTTGGTACTGTCACGAACAAATACATCTATGCATATTGGCAGAAGGGGAAGAAGGGGTGCGACCCAGCAAGGTCTGACTTTGGGGAAGAAGAGGAAGAGGTCCCAGATGTAAACCAGCTACTTGATGAAGTCACTGAGATTGATAGCGAGGTCAAGAAAGAAACTGACGAACAAAAGATTCAGGACGAATTCAATAAACGCATAGAGGAGATGGATGACTATGCAAAAGATTTAACCTATAAGCAGATAGAAAACGGTACTACGATGGAATATGCAGATACAGTAAAGATATATCGTAGCCCGAAGTTTTCTGAATGGTACAAGGAAGGTTATATGAATACGGATGGGTCTATTGAAGGTGTGCCGCATTTTGAGAGTGAGTGCATTACGTACACTGGAGCAGAGGCAAGCGGAACAATGAAATGGGTGTCTGATAATATATGTATGCTTTCGGCAGAAGACCCACAAATTCGTGATTCTTCAAACGGACGTGATGCGAATGGAAACCTGGTGCTAAGGTTTAGCGCGACACTGACGCTTGATCCTGGAGTATTCTCGTTTGCGAATAAGCACGTAATGGCGATTTCTCCAAGTGGACAGAATGTGACTGACTCTTATCGCCAGATTGAAGGTATGTTTGCAGAAAGAGCAGCGGATTGTGCAGATAGTGACGTAATCTGTACAACGGCATCAACTGATTCAGGAGGTAATGAATAATGGCGGGAGCACCACAAGACCCAAATCCAAATGGGCCAGCCGTAGAAAAAAGGCTGAAAATTTCTAAAACACAACAGCAGACATTGCTAATTGCGTTGATTGCCGCTGTGGTAGTTAGCGTTTGTGTAGTGCTGGCAATATACTTTGGGAAGTATATTAATTTCAACAAGAAAGTAATTGCCGCAAAGGATGAGTCAATTGAGAGCTACGAACAGACTATTAAGAATGTGGGTCTCTGTACGGATAAAGATAGAGACGGGAAGTTTTCGGATGCAGAACTAAAGGATTGTAATCCGGACGCACTTGATTCCTCAAGGCTAACTGGAACTTTACGCTATAATGTGATGGTAAATATGGCGTCCAATACAGATCTAGAAAGTGTGGCGCGTGACAGCCAGAAAGACTGCTATGAGCAGGAGGGCGAGAACAAGGGGAAGAAGATTGATTGGCAAAAGAAATTTGATAGTACAGAAAATGACGAAGAACAGTCGAAGTATCTATCAATGCTAAAGATGTGTTCGGCGCTTCGCGTAGTTCCAGATGCGTTGCCAGCTCAGGTGAATGAGGAGGCATTGATGTCGTCGTTAAACCAAATCTTTATCTTGTCTAACTGGGAACCAGAATCTATTTCTCCTTCTGGGAATGCGATTAGTGGGACATCTGGGATTTCTACGATTCCGATTTCTCTAGTTGTTGAGACTAATAGCAAGACGACCATGACAGTGCTAAACAATATCGAAAAGTCTATTCGTACGTTTGATATGCAGACGGCGAATATCGCTTGGAGCGGACAGGAAACTTTGACAGTGAAGGCACAGGGCGTAGCATATTATACGGAGAATGCAGATTTGATTGAAACTACACAGACGGTTTATGCGTCGGATGCAGCGCGTAAGAAAGCAACAGGAGATAAATAATGAGACAATCTGATATATTTACGGTAATTGCAGTATCGGTGGTAGGGGTGATTGTATCGTTTATCTTACTCAATATGATTTTGGGTAATCCGGACGAGAAATCAGTACAGTTTAAGACGGTGGCGGTAGTAGAGCCATCGCTAACGGACCCTGATCCGGAGGTGTTTAATCTTGACGCGATTAACCCTACGGTGGAAGTCTATGTAGGTGAATGCGTAGATGTAGACCAGGATGGGCAACTTTCTGAGGCGGAGTTGATTGCTTGTGGTCGCGTAGATGGAGCAACTGACACAGGCGGGAATAATGATGAAGATAAAGAAACAGAAGAAGCCGAGAAGAGCGAAAGCAGTTCCGGGACGACTCCTATAGATACTGGGGAGGAATAAAATGGCGTTACTCACACGAGAGACGCAAGAAAAAGTCGTTAAACTTTTGGTGAATGCTGGATTAGCTGACCCAGCATTAGTTAAGAGTGCACAGGATGAAATCGTTAAAACTAAGCAACCACTAATTGCACATTTACTGTCTAAAAAAGTGATTAATACTGAGATGGTGGCACATGCTACGGCAAGAGTGATTGGTGTACAATATGTTGACCTTAAAAATGTGACAATGGACAAGGAAATGCTACTGAACCTACCACAGGATGTAGCATCGAGAAGTATGGTGGTGCCGGTAGGGGAGAATGGTAATCAGCTAATTGTAGCGATGATTGACGTGACGAACGTCCAGGCAACTGACTATCTTGCAACACTTACGAGTAGACCAATTAAGGCAGTAATGTCTTCCGAGGAAGGGATTCGCTATGTGCTGTCACAGTATGTGGGTGACTTTTCTAGCGTGCGCCAGGCGGTCAAATCAACAAACGAAGAACTGCAACAGAGGCAGTCAAACGTAAAGACGATTGTACAAGATTCGCCGATTTCTAAGGCTTTAACTTCTATCCTGGATTATGCAGTAAAGTCGAAGGCGTCGGATATTCATATTGAACCACTAGAAGAATCGCTAGTGATTAGATGTAGGATTGATGGTGTGCTTCGGCAAGTGATGGAGCTTCCAAAATCGATTGAGCCGGCGTTAGTATCTAGGATTAAGATTTTATCAGACCTCAAAATCGATGAACACCGTGTGCCACAGGATGGTCAGTTTGCGGTACAAGTAGGGGATAAGGAAGTAGACCTTCGTATTGCGATTGCGCCGGTGATTTGGGGTGAGCAAGTAGTGATTCGTCTTTTGGATAAGACTGGAACGACGCTTGATATTGAGCAAATGGGTATGACTGGGCGAGCGCTAAAAATGGTGTTAAATGGTATCTCTAAACCGAATGGGATGATTTTGACATCTGGGCCTACGGGTTCTGGTAAGTCCACTACGCTATACGCACTACTGAAGAAGATTAAAGATGTAAAGATTAACATTGTAACACTAGAAGATCCGGTGGAATACAAGATGGATGGAGTTAATCAAATTCAGGTGAACGTGGATGCGGGATTAACTTTTGCGTCGGGGCTAAGGTCAATTCTCCGTCAAGATCCGGACGTAGTAATGGTGGGTGAGATTCGTGACTCGGAGACAGCAAACCTAGCGGTGCAGGCGGCGCTTACGGGGCACTTGGTGTTCTCTACGCTTCACACTAACTCGGCGGCGGGTATTTTGCCACGTTTGACGGAAATGGGAATTGAGCCGTTTCTAATTGCGTCTACGCTTAATACTGTGATTGGGCAGAGGCTAGTGCGTAGAGTAACGGAGAAGAGAACGACGTTTAAGTCTTCGGAACTCCAGACTAGAGAGCTGAATGAAGTAGTAGGAGATATATTACCAAGAGATCAGGCACAGGTGGCACCGGTGTCAGAGAGCTTGGGCTATCCTGGGCTTCCGATATTAAATAATGATGGGTATACATTGGTGCAAGGCGTAGATGATAAGGAATCTCCTGGCGGATATAAGGGGAGGGCTGGTCTGTATGAGACGATTGAAGTGGATGATGATATCCAGAAGTTAATTGTGGCGCATGCAACGTCGGCAGATATTATGAAAGTAGCAAAAGCAAAGGGTACGGTAACAATGAGACAAGACGGAATGCTAAAAGCTCTATCTGGCGTTACGACAATAGAAGAAGTAAATCGTGTGGCGTCTGATTTAGCCTAAAACGGTGAGACTTTGTTATTGTTTAGGATAACGGTTATGGTATAATTAGAAATATGGATACTAGTGGGCAAATGAATAATCAAACACCAGCAATGGGCGCACAGCCTGTAATGGGTGCGCAGCCGGCACAGTCAGTACAGCCGGTGCAACCAGCACAAGCAACACAGCCAGCGCAACCAGCACAAGCTACGTCGGCTCCAGCAGGAGATATTGTGGCGCAGGCTGGACCAGCAACAACGGAGGCAAAATCCGTAAGGATTGAAACCTTGTTGGAGGAATGCGTAAAAAGGAATGCATCAGATTTGCATATCCAAGTAGGACTTCCACCGATTTTGCGTGTGGATGGTGCGCTAATTCCGATTGCGGGAATGTCAGTCCTAACAGAGGACGTAGTACAAAAACTAGTGTTTTCTACGCTTGACTCTGAGCAACGCGAAGAGCTAGCTAAAGACAAAGAATTTGATTACTCATTTGCGTTTGGTAATATGGCGAGGTTTCGTGTTAACGCCTTCCAAGAAAGAGGTCAACTTGCGGCTGCGTTTCGTCTAATTCCAAACAAGATGCCAACTCTAGCAGATCTTGGCCTTCCACAAGTTGTATCCACATTTGCTAATTTCTCTCAAGGTTTAGTGCTCGTGACTGGGCCTACGGGCTCTGGTAAGTCTACCACGTTGGCAGCTTTGATTGATAAAATCAACCAGGAACGCGCAGAGCATATTATTACAATTGAGGATCCAATTGAGTTTACTCATAAGTCAAAGAAATCTGTAGTAGTGCAACGTGAAGTACACTATGATACGTATTCGTTTGCAAGGGCTTTGAAGTCTGTACTTCGCCAAGACCCAGATGTAGTGTTGCTTGGTGAGATGCGCGATCTAGAATCTATGCAGAGTGCAATTACGACCGCAGAAACAGGCCACTTAGTGTTTGCGACGCTCCACACCAACTCGGCGGCACAGTCGATTGATCGTATTGTGGACGTGTTTCCAGCAGAACAACAGCCAAGGATACGTACGCAACTCGCGGCAATTCTACAGGCGATTTGTTCGCAACGTCTAGTTCCGGCAGTTGGCGGCGGACGTGTAGCGGCTTGTGAGATTCTAGTAGCAAATACTGCGGTACGTTCGATTATCCGTGAGGGCAAAACGCACCAGCTAGATACTGCAATTCAGACGGGTGTAAATGAAGGCATGCAGACGATGGATAGAACGCTAGCAAAGCTAGTACACGAGGGAACTATTACATATGATAATGCGTTAGAATATGCGGTAGATCCAGTAGAATTTAAGAGACTGGCAAAGGGCTAATAAATGCGAAGATACGCTTATCGGGCCAAGGATAGTAAGACTGGCAAAACAGTCAAAGGTGTAATCCAGGCGGAGAATGACCGCGCGGCTGGTAAGCTTTTGTTGGATCAGGGCTATATTCCTGATACGATAGAACAAGCAGACGAGAATAGCTGGCTAGCAAAGCTAAAGTCAAAGGTATCTAATAAAGACAAAATTGTATTTACGAGGCAATTTGCAACGTTGATTGGTGCAGGGTTGCCACTTTCTAATGCGCTTCGGACGCTGATTGAACAGACGCAAAGTCGACCGATGAGGAACGTGATTGAAGACATCTTGCAGATGATTGAAGCTGGTAAAACTCTCATGGAAGCGTGTTCTAAGCACCCGGATGTGTTTGACCAGGTATATTTGTCACTTATTCAAGCAGGTGAGGCTAGTGGTACGCTAGATTTGGCGTTAAAGCGTTTGGCTGATCAGAAGGAAAAAGATGAAGCGATGATGTCAAAGATTAGGGGTGCTTTGACTTATCCAATTATCGTGCTCGTGGTGATTATTGCGGTGGTGGTGTTTATGATGGTAATGGTGGTGCCACAAGTGTCAAACCTTTATGAACAGATGGGACAGGAGCTTCCATCTGCAACGAAAATTTTGGTGGCGATATCTAATTTCGTGATACATCAATGGTATATTGTACTTGTGGCGGTGGGCGTTTTTGTAATTGTATTTATGCAATTTGTAAAAACTGAGACGGGTATTAGGATGATGGCAAACATAAAGCTACATGTGCCGGTGTTTTCTAAACTGTTTCTAAGGCTATATAATGCGCGGTTTGCTAGGACGATGCAGATGCTCCTATCAACGGGCGTGGCGCTTCTTGAGGCGATGAGGATGTCTGGCGAGGCGACGAACAACGTAGTATATTTTGAACAGATTACGTTGGCACAGGAAAAAGTGCAAGCTGGTAAGCCACTATCTGAGGCCCTGAAAGATAAAAAATATATGATGCCACTAGTTCCACAAATGGCGTCGATTGGTGAGGAATCTGGTAAGATTGACGAGATGCTTGGGAAAGCGGCGCAAGTGTATGAAGATGAGTTGGATGAGCAGATTGCAACAATTTCTACGATGATTGAGCCAATCCTAATGGTAATTATGGCAGGCCTTATTGGATTCATCGTGCTTGCGGTACTCATGCCGATTTACTCGCTGGTTAGCTCGGTGGGATAAAATAGGCTTGACTTTTTGGAATTAATTGTGTACAATTAGTTTATTATAGAGAATTAGTTGTATGCGATTAATTTTTTAAAAGAAAGGAAATAAGTATGAGTATTTATGATTTTAAGGTGAAAAATAGAGAGGGGGAAGACGTTTCTCTTAATAAATATAGAGGAAAGGTATTGCTAATCGTAAACACGGCGACAGGTTGTGGATTTACGCCGCAATATGAAGGGCTAGAAAAGTTATATAAAAAATATCACGAGCAAGGTTTAGAGATTTTGGATTTTCCGTGTGATCAATTTGGGCATCAAGCGCCTGGAAGCGACGAGGAAATTCATCAGTTTTGTACGCTAAAATACAACACGACTTTTGATCAGCTTGCTAAGGTGGAAGTAAATGGCGATAAGGCAGAGCCGTTGTTTAATTATCTAAAGAAAGAAAAAGGTGGATTTATTAAATGGAATTTTACGAAATTTTTGGTGTCGCGTGATGGTAAAATAGTAGCAAGATTTTCTCCAATGACTAAACCGGAGAAATTTGAAAATAAGATAAAGAAACTTTTGGAGGAAAAATAATGGAAGAATATGACATTATCATCATCGGTGGTGGCCCAGCGGGACTGACAGCAGGAATTTATGCTGGTAGAGCTGGTAAAAGTGTATTAATTCTAGAAGGAAGGGCACTTGGTGGCCAAATTATTAATGCGCCGGATGTGAGAAATTTTCCTGGAATTCTGGCTATTTCTGGGGCTGAACTTGCTTCTAATATGTTTAAGCAAGTACAGGAGTTTGGGGGTGAGGTAAAGTTTGAGCGAGCGATGGGGATTAAAGATATGATCGTCCATACTGATGGTGGAGAATATAAGGCAAAAGCAATTATCTTGGCGACTGGTGCAGAAAATAGAAAGTTGGGCTTATATGGTGAGGATAAATTAGTTGGAAAAGGCGTATCGTATTGTGCGACTTGCGACGGAAATTTCTTTAAGAATAAGACCGTAGCAGTAGTAGGCGGGGGGAATACAGCGCTAGAAGACGCTACATACTTGTCTGCGATAGCTAAGAAAGTTTATCTAATTCATCGTAGGGACGAATTTCGTGGGGATGAGGCTAATATTAAAAAGGTCAAAGAATGTGATAATGTTGAGATGGTTTTGTCGGCGAACGTCAAAGAAATCCTAGGTGAGGATAAAGTAACTGGACTTGTTGTAGAACTTAAAGACGGCGAAGAGAAAGAGATTGCTGTTGATGGAGTATTCTTTGCGATCGGATATGTACCACAGGCAAGCGAGTTTGCGGATTTAGTAAAGCTAGACAAAGATGGCTACATCGAAACTGAAGATGGTATACATACGAGCGCAAAGGGAATTTATGTGGCGGGGGATGCTAGGAAGAAAGATTTGAAACAATTAGTAACGGCTGCGTCGGACGGAGCGATTGCCGTATCAGTAGCCTTAAAGGAGATGGAGTAATGAAAGTATTAGACTTTTATGCGGATTGGTGTGGACCGTGCCAGATGTTAAAACCAATAATAGAGCAGGTAGAAAAAGAGCATCCAGAAATAGAATTTGAGGCAATTAATATTGATGACCAGTCAGAGCTGGCGGAAAAATATGGAGTAATGTCTATTCCGACACTGGTAATTATGGACGGAGATAAAGTAAAAGAGACGCTAGTTGGGCTAAAGTCTAAGGCGGAAATTGAAAAGGCAATCGGGGAGTAAGATGAAGGAAGATAGGTGTTTAGAACTTGGCCGGCAACTGTGTTTTCCGCTATATGCGGCGTCACGGGAAGTGGTGCGGAAATATAAACCGTTTTTAGATGAGTTAGGGCTAACATATACACAATATATTGTGATGCTAGTATTGTGGGAAGAGGGGAAGATTTCTATGCAAGAGCTCGGAAATAGACTCTATCTAGATTCTGGAACGCTAACGCCACTTCTTGTAAAACTGGAGGAGAAGGGATTAGTTGAAAAAGCGCGCAATGAGAAAGACGTGCGCGAGATAATTGTCTCTGTAACAGATAAGGGGGTTGGGCTCAAGGTGCAAGCTAGGGAAATTCCTGGGAAGATTGGGAAGTGTCTAAATATAAGCGTGATAGAGGCGGTGCAACTGAAGAAGATATTAAATAAAATTTTAGAATAAAAAATAAGCCCTACGGGGCTTGTTTTTATTGTGGCGGATCCGACGAGACTCGAACTCGCGACCTCTGCCGTGACAGGGCAGCGCTCTAACCAACTGAGCTACGAATCCAGCTATTAATTATTATAACTTAGTCTTGTAAAAAATGCAAGGGCTAAATGGAGCCGCTGGCAGGGATCGAACCTGTGACCTGCTCGTTACGAATGAGCTGCTCTACCAACTGAGCTACAGCGGCAACTTCTGTCATTATAACATATTTACGCTGTAAGGGGTAGGATTATTTGCCGAGGATAACATTAAAGATACCGAAAGAAAGAGCTAACATGATAGCGCCAGCGAGAAGGACTCCGCAGATAATGGATTTAACGGTTTTCTTGTAATCTAAGTCTAAAAGCGAGGCGGCAAGAGTACCGGTCCAGGCGCCAGTACCCGGGATAGGAATACCGACAAAGAGGAAGAGTGCGAGATAGACGCTATCGCCGGTTTTTTTCTGGAGCTTTTTGCCAGCGCGGTCGCCTTTTTTCATGCAGAAGTCGCAGAATTTTTTGATTAATTTAAATTTGCTTTCTTGGCCTAGGGTAAGAAGTTTTCTAGAGAATTTGTAGATAAATGGAACGGGAATCATATTACCAATAACGGCAATAAGAAGGGCGAGGGGCTCTGGGACACCTAGACCGACGCCAATAGGAATAGCTCCGCGAAGTTCTATTACGGGGACCATGGACACTAAGAAAACTAGTAGACAGTGTAAGATAATCATTTTATTCCTGGATAGTGGTTTCGGTGGTTTCTGTTGGGGCAGCTTCGACGGTACCAGCAAGAACTTCTTTAATCTTAGCCTTGGCGGTTTCTACGGTAGTTGGATCTGGGTACATGACGGAGAGGCGCTGGCTTGGGTAGCTATAAGTATAGGTCATACCGGTAGTACCATCGAGGTTGTAAGTTTCTACAGTCCAAGCTACCATGTCAGAGAGTTGCATATTGGCGAGGCTGGTAATGTCGGTAGTAGAGATGCTGGTATCAAAGGAGCCGGAGAGGGAATTTAGGATGTCAGAGTAACGGCTGATAAGAGTACTACTACTGGTTAGCTTGTTGAAGATTTTTTCGATAACTTGTTCTTGGTTTCTACCACGGTGACGGTCTCCGTCAGAGTAGGCGTAGCGTTCACGAGCGAAGGCGAGGGCGCATTTGCCATCGACTTGGTTAGCGCCTGGGTGGTAAGTACAGTTACGATCAGTCCAAGCAGTAATATTGTAATTGACATCAGAGTCAACGGTAATACCGCCAATGGCGTTGACGAGATTAATAACGAAGTTAAAGTTAACGCGAATGTAGCGGTCAAATTTGAAGTCAAGCAAATCTTCTATGGTAGCCATAGAGAGCTGGAGTCCGCCAAGGGAACCGGCGTGGGTGAGTTTGTCTGGAAGGCCGGTAGTGCCATGAAGCTGGACGTAATAGTCGCGCGGGATGGTAGTCATAAGGATGCGTTTAGTTTTTGGATTGACAGTAACAACAATGTTGACATCAGAGAGGCTACGATCGAGCATGACCCCGGAACGAGTATCGATACCAGAGAGATAGATGATGAAACTGTCCGTAGTGAGGTCGGAATTATTTGTAATATTTTCTTTGACAACTTCGACTTTGAGCTCGCCAATGACTTTGAGGTTTTGGTTGTAGTTATTTTTGCCATCTTCTAGAGAAATAGTGGCATCCCAAGTACCGGCATTAAGGACGGCGATATAAGAGTCGTCATTGATGGCATTGTTTAGCAGAGAGATAATACCATCTTCGTAAGAAACTTCGGCGTTGGCTTGTTCACTGGCGGCGGTTTCTAGACGCTCAGTATCAACGAAGTTAGAGATACTATGGAAGGTTTTACCTTTTACGTCGTCTAAACTGTTGTAGTTGGATTTTTTGTTGACAATGATATTGTAAACGCTGTATTCTTTGTTGTCGTTGAAATTATTATCTAGAAAGGACATCGTTTCTTGAACTTTGATAAAGCCGAAGATACTGGCACCGGTAATGATGACGCCGAGAATGTTGAGGAAGATCAATATAGAGATATGGGTTTTATTGCGGAAGGCTTTGAAGAGATAGAAGAGGGAAAAGACGCTGGCGATAGCGAGAGCTGGAATAAGGTATTTATTAGGGATTACGCCAGTAGTGATAACTCGAATGGCGAGCGCGATAACTGCGCCAGTAGAAGCGAGCGCGAGCAAACGAGATAACCAGCGGAAAGGCTTAGCTTTTTTGGGGGCTTTTTTGGCTCTTTTTTCTTTCTGCTCTTTTTTGACCTTTTTCTCGCTATCCTCTTTGTTTTTGAGGGGCTTAGACCCCTCTTTTTTGGAATCTTTTTCTTTTTTGCCTGTTTTATTTTCCTCTTTTTTCTCGTCTTTTTCTATGTCGTTAATTAGTTCGTCGAGATTTTGGTCGATAGCAGTGTCGTCAACAATGGCATTAGCGACGAGTTCTTCACCGGAGACAGGGGCTTCATCTTCTGGGGCCTCTTCCTCTGGAGCGGATTCGACCTCGATTTTGACGACTTCAACTTCTTCTGTTTTTTCTGGCTCGGTTTTTGTATCGGTTTCTATGTCGGTTTCTGGAGTTTCTGTTGGGGCGTCGTCTTCTATGGCTGGCTCCTCAACGATATCATTATTAGTGCCTTCTTTAGGAGTTTCTTCTGACTCTTCTATGTTGTCGGCTTCAATAATAGTAACAGTAGTATCCTCGGAAGAGACTTCTACGGGCTCTTCTACAGGAGCCTCTGCTGGCTTTTCTTGGTTTACTTTTTTTGGCCCTTCGACCGGTTTTTTAGAAGAGGGATTTTTAGGGTTTTTGGTAAAGCCATCAATCACCTTCTTTTTCTTGGTCTTTTTTGTTGACATAGAATAGCTATCTCCAGTTAACTAGTTAAGTTTATTATAGCATAAAAAGATATAATCTAAAATGTCTATGGTTAAGTTTTTGAGATTATATGATATAATTGGAGTCAGAAGATTGGGGAAACCAAAAGAAGTGTCAAAAAAGATGTTCTATTTGTTTGTAAAAAGAGTTTTTGATATTGTGGTAAGTCTTGTAGGGCTGATTTTTTTGGTGCCAGTGGCACTAATTATTAAAATTGCCTATTTATGTGAAAAAGATACCCATCCAATTATCTATGGTCAGACTCGAATAGGGAAGAATGAAAAAGAATTTAAGATCTTGAAGTTTAGGTCGATGGTTTGGGATGCTGATGAAAAATTAGAAGAGCTATTAAAGAAAGAAAAATACAGAAAGCAATGGGAAGAGTTCCGAAAGATTGATGATGATCCTAGGGTTACTAAAGTTGGAAAGACCATCAGAATAGGCTCAATAGATGAAACTCCACAATTTATAAATGTTTTTCTGGGGCAAATGTCGTTGATTGGCCCGAGACCTCTGGTGCCGGGTGAGCTAAAAGCGCACAAGGGAAAGAAAGAGATTTATTATTCCGTGAAACCTGGAATTACTGGCTATTGGGCAACGAGAGGGAGGAGTGATGTTGACTATGATGATAGGCTAAAAATGGAATATTTTTATGTAGAGAATTGTGGATTGATTTTAGATATAAAAATTTTGTTCAGGACGGTTAGGGCGATTTTTAAAAAGAACGGAGCTAAATAATGGGAACGACGCGAATACCGACCGTTTCGATTGTTTGCCCGCTATATAATGCGGAAAACTCGATTTTGCAATTACATAAATCTTTGCAGAAACAAGAAGGCGTAGATATAGTAGAGATTAAGTACGTCTTAACAAAAAGTAAAGACAGGACAGAGGACCTATTAAAGATGAGTGGCGTATCATATGAGAAGATAAAGAAAAAAGATTTCTCCCATTCATTAACTCGTGAAAGAGCCGCAATGTCAGCAAAGGGCCAGGTGATTGTGCTTTTGACGCAGGACGTGGAAATAAAAGACAAAGAGTTCATCAAAAAATTAATAGCGCCAATTGTAGATAGGGAAGTGCAGGCGACTTATGCGCGGCAGGTGACGAAATATAACAATATTGAGAAATATACTAGGGAACACAACTATCCAAGGGAGTCGTTTGTGACGTCAATGGCAGACTTGGAAGCTAAGGGGCTGAAGACGTTTTTCTTTTCTGACGCAGCGGGCGCAGTAGACGCAAAAACATTTAAAGAATTGGGTGGGTATGATGGGAAAGATTTACCGATTTCTGAAGATATGTATTTTGCATATAAATTAATAATGGCAGGTGGAAAGATAAAATATGTGGCTGAAGCAAAAGTGTATCATTCGCATAATTTTACAGTGAAAGAATTGTATGAGCGATATAAATTGACAGGCGAGTTTATGAAAATAAACCCGGAGATTGCAAAATACGGAGTGAATGCGGCGGGCAGTGGGATGGCAAAATATATTTTAAAGCGCGCGCTAAAAGACGGGAATTGGAAAGTGATTATTAGATATATTCCAGATATGGCAGCGAGATTTGTAGGAATGAAAGTGGGGAAGAGATGAAAGAAGAGCCACTTATCAGTGTGATTGTACCGGTTTATAATGTTGGAAAATATTTGCAGAGGTGCTTAAATTCTATTATCGATCAAACATACAAAAATATAGAAGTTATTTTGATTGATGATGGTTCTACGGATGGTAGTGAAAAGATTTGCAATGAATATGCAGAGAGAGATAAACGAATTAAAGTATTCAGTCAGAGCAATAGGGGTGTTTCGGTTGCAAGGAATGTCGGATTGAAGAAAGCCAAGGGTGAATATATAGCATTTGTAGATTCCGATGATTGTATCGATGTAAGCTATCTGCGCGAGCTATATAGTTTGATGAAAAATAAATCTGGTGACGTTTCTATTGTGGGGCAGAAAGTTGTTTATGAAACGGACGGCAGTAACTGTGGGGATGGGGTGAAAAGAAATACTGTCGAGCACGTGGAACTATTTAACGGCGCAGAGACAACTGAGCTAATGCTGTATCAAAAGAAGATAAATAGTTCTTTATGGGGGAAACTTTTTAAGAAAGAGCTGTTTGATGGTGTTAGTTTTCCAGACGGTATGGTGCATGAAGACTTGTTGGTGTTGTATTATATTTTCAAGAAAGCAAAAAGAATAATTTTGTCTAACACAACATTGTATTTTTATTATTTCCGCCAGGATAGTCTTTTAAACGGGAAACGATTTGATCGACATACTATGGATATTCTTGAGATAATGACGATGATTGAGCGGGATGTTTTGAAAACTAGGAAAAGTCTTTTGCCAGCCGTAGAGAGTAGGAAGTTAAATGCAGAATTGTTTGTGATTAGGCAGATGCCAAAAAGTGCCGAGTATCTTGATGTAAGAAAAAATATAGTATGTGATATAAAAAAGAATAGGATGAAAATTTTACATAATCCGAAGGTCAGATTTAAGACTAAAGTTGGAATTATCCTAACTTTCTTTGGTATTTCTTTTATGACCAAGGCGTATAATATTTTAAATAAATTGCATATTGCGAGGACGGTATAATGTTGACGAAGAAAATGACTGGAAGATTAGGTAACCAAATGTTTCAGTATGCTACGATTCGGGCGATTCAGCAGAAGCTTTATCCTGAAGAAAAAATTAATTTAGATTTTTCTGAGATGTATAGGAGCGGTAAAAAATCAGATGGTTTTTCAAACCAGCTTGTAAATTTTAAGATTGACAAGAGTGATGTTGTTGTAAATAAAAAAAGCCAAATCTCTGTTTTGCAATGTGCCATGTTGTTTAAATATTATTTTGAGCGTAAAATAATTAAACTTTTTTCGAGTAAAGAATCTTATGAATGGAAGAAGCGACAATACGAGAAGTCTATTCAGAAGAGATACAATAAACACGGCCTGTATTTGTTTAGCTATGGTTTTTATAAATTTGGCCTATCAAAATGCAAGAATAAACTATTTGTTGGTTTTTTTGAGTCGCCACGTTTCTTTGATGACATAAGAGAAAGACTCTTGGAGGAATTTCAACCGACGCAGTCGCCTGGGGCAGAGAATAATGAACTGTATAAGGCGATAGATGGTTCTGAATCAGTATGCATCACGATACGTCGCGGAGATTTTACTGAGAAAAGATTTGCGCGGTCTGCAAATGTCTGTGATGAAGAGTATTTTACTAAGGGGATACAATTAATGAAACGACATTTGAAGAATCCTAGATTTTTTGTTTTTTCTGATGACGTTTCATGGGTAAAAAATAATATGAGCTTTCCGGATGGAACCATGTTTGAAAGTGGAAATGACCCCGTATGGGAAAAGCTGAGGCTAATGTATAGCTGTAAGCATTTTATTTTGTCGAATAGCTCCTTTTCATGGTGGGCGCAGTATCTTTCGAGAAACGAGAAGAAAATTGTTGTAGCTCCGAGTGTTTGGCGTAAGATGGGGTATGATGGAAGGGATTTGTATGATGAGGGTTGGAAGTTGATTGAAAGGGAGTGATGCATGCGATATAATATTTCTATGATAATACAATCTTGTAAGCGCATAAATATGAGGTCAGACGAAAGTGCTTAATTATTTTTGGTGGTATTCGATTTCGTGGGCTTTGGTTCTGTTTTTGTACTCATTGAATTTTGCAGATTTTAGTAGTGGCCTTGATTTTGGGATTGTAATTTTTGCGATTATTACTTCGATTATTTCTGGCGTATTTGGATATGTTTTTCGAAAAGAGTTTAGCTTTTTTAAGGAAGCTAAAGAGAATAAAAAAGAAAGTAGAACAAAAGAAGACAAACAGTACAATGGCTTTAAGGGTAATTTTTTATTTGTTTTACCAGTGGTCATTGTCTTCTTCTTTTCAGTGATTGAATTTATAATAATCCGGCAAGTTCCGTTTATTGAAGTCGTTTTTCTAAGAGATGCTTTTTATCAGGATGTTGAGTTTATACCACTATACCATGTTGCTTTGATTGCAACGGCGACATATTTAGCGGTTTGGTATTTTTATAGAGTGATTGTAAGTAAGCAACGGAGAAAAATTGCGATTTGTTGCTACGTTGCTCTTATGTTACTCTTTTTGTTATATCTGATGCGATCTGGAATAATGATAGTCGGCTTTATTTCGATATTGATGCTTAGTGCATATTTGTTGTCAAAGGTGGGAATAAAGCTAAAATATGTATTGATTACATTTGCCGTCATTATTGCTGGATTGTTTGGGTTCGGTGTTTTTGGCAATGCGCGTCATGGCTATGACTGGAATGATCATTCTTTTATAGAAGAAATCGGGCTTTATGATAAGTGGCCGGCGTTTATTCCGAGACAGTTAATGTGGTCGTATTCGTACGTTACGACGCCGTTAGCAAATTTAAACTATAATACTAATAATGTCTATAGTGACGATTTTAATGTCGTAGGGATAATTAGCGAATTATTGCCTGATACTATATCGAAACGAATCGTGAACGAGAAGGTAAAAGTTGATCTTGTTAAGTCATATTTTACCGCGTCTACTGGGTATGCTAGATCTTATATATATGGTGGGTATTTTGGTTTGTATTTTATGTTTATGTTTTTGATGGGGATAGGCGTGCTTGGTGTCTTTATCAAAAAGGCTTATCGTAGCGAGCCCTTTATCATCTTTTCTGGATTCTTGTCAGCAACATATCTGTTAATGACATTTGATAATATGTTGGCGTATGTAGGTCTTTCGATACCTCTTTGGGTAAGCTTCTTTGTATTAGTCTTTTCGTCAAAAAGAAAGGCTAAGAAATGAGCACTTTTGGTGTAGTTGTGCCGGTGTATAACGGGGCGCGTTTTGTAGAGAGATGTATTGATTCTATTCTTAGCCAATCGTTTCGTGATTACGAGTTAATAGTTGTTGATGATGGGTCGACTGACGAAACATTAGACATCGTAAAGGAAAAATTGTCTGGGTTGAAGAGCGCAAGAGTCGTGCATCAATCGCATAATGGTGTTTCTGTTGCAAGAAATCTTGGGTTATCGATGTTGAAGACGAAATGGGTAACTTTTATTGATGCCGATGATTATGTATCTTCAGATTTTCTTGAAAGTAATTTGAAAATAATAAGTAAAGATCCTGAAGTAGATATTGTAATAGGCAATTTGAATAATGACACTTTTGTTCGCAATGAAAAGGTCAAGAAGAAAGATGAACTAATGCTGGCCCTGGTGGACCCTGAATATAGTCGTAGAAGATTTAAGCATGAGTATGGTAATTGTAGGTGTATAGGGGGGAAATTCTATAAAATGGATTTTTTGAAGAAAAATGGAATAATTTTTCCTGATGGTATGAGAACCTTTGAAGATGGTCTGTTTAATTTAAAGGCATATTATGCTGCGGATAGTATTTGTATCTGTGCGGGAAGAGGCTATTATTATAGCGTAAATAATGCATCGGCTTCTAGATATATTGACGGAAGAGTAATTGAAGATAATAGGAAGATTGTAAGTATGCTCCAGACGTTTACGAAAGAACATGACGGAATAATTGACGAGGCTTTGCCGTATTGCTACTGGAATTTATTAATGGGAAGTTTTCGAGCTATTTCAGGGAAAAAGATTTTTGAGTGCGTAAAAAGAATGAGGGCTGAATATAAGAGATATTGTCCAAATTTTGATAGCAGTATAAAAGGGAAATTTCTTTCTTATAAAAGCAGGTGCGTTTTCTTTTTGGCAAAATGCGGTCTTTTTTTGCCTTTAGCTATATTATATAAGATTTTATAGCCTAGAGAGCAAATGATTCTTGTGAGGCTTTTCAATTAAAATAGCAGTTAGTCGTTTGAAAATAATTGATATAACTAAAGTAACTATAAGAGATGCAAAAAAGAATGGGACAGTGTATTGGCCCAAGATGGGTTGCAGAAGTATATCTGGAATGCGCTGAAGAATGTAGATTTCGAAGCCATAGGTACCAAGAAATTGAAGTATGCGATTGTTGATTTGGATGCGTGAGGTTAGAACGCTAACTGTTAGGCAGAAGAAAATAGAAAGAACATTATAAATGAATATGTATGGGAGGCCAGCAGTTTTGGTTTTGATGAAGAATAGAGTGGCGCAAATAACAATACAAAATAGCGTGCAAAGGATAGCTTTTCTTTTTAGAAGAGAATCAATCTTATCTTTAAAATGAGCTACTAGCATTCCTCCTGAAAAACAAAGTACTGTGTCTGTCCAATAAGTGGCACCTTGTTTGAAATAATTTACAAGGAAGATGTACCCAATTGTGAACATTGTGGTAATAAGGATGGTTTTTAAGTTGATTTTGCGTTTTGTGAAGAGTGCGGAAAGGTAGATGAAGATATAAAGCATTAGAATAGCAAACATAAACCAGTTACTATTACCTAGAGAAGTCCAGCCGGTGAAAGATAATAGGATATGCCAGATATTATAAGAACTACCGCGGACCAGCGCAATAATAAGATATGGAATAACAGCTAGATCAAAGAAAACGAGAGTTTTTAAGAATCGATGTTTTGGAAAAGTTTTGATATAGTTAGGCTTCTTTTTGGCAGAGCAATAAATGCCGTAGCCAGAATAGAATAGGAATGGGGCTACCATGAGCTGACCTATGCTGGAAATGATTTTTAGATAGATATTGTCGCCAAAATTACTTTCAAGGGAGACATATGTTGTAAAATGGCTGAAAAAAATTAGAATTGCAAAGATACCACGGATGGCATTGGTCTGGCTTTTTCCGAGGTAGTCTTTAAAAATGGTTTTGAAATTAAATTTCACATTAGTCAGACAGATAGCGGTAAAAAGTAGGAGAAGCCAGATCATTTTTTCTTGAATTTTAATACTCTACGTAATTCAGTTTTTTCTTGTTTGTTGAGGTAGATATACATGATGGAAAGATATAATGCTAAGAAAAGAACAGTGGCTGGGATGAGACTAGTCCAACTGAATTGCATTGAATCTGTGACAAGGATAAAGGTAGTACTCATGATTGTGACTGGGATAGAAAACAGGATAAGGTTTTTCCAATATCTTGGAATATTTATACCAATTTTTTTCCAATAGAAAATATTCATAGTGATAATTTGGCCGAGACAGTTTGCAATTAGTGTGCCGATAGCGGCGCCGATACCTGCAAATTTTTGTGCAAGCGGGATGCTAATGGCTACGTTGAGAGCTGCAATGATAATATAAACGATGGAGCGGAATTGATGTTTGTTCTTGGCCTGGATGATGGAAATCCCGATGTTTTGCGTGAGAGGAACGACGGCTGGAGCGATAAGAATAACAGTAATATAATAAGCATCAAGATAATCTGGCCCAACCCAAAGCCTAATAAAATGCTTGCCAAAAACAACAAATCCGGAAAGGATTAGAACCATAATGTACATTTGGATGCGAGAGACACGGATAAAGATATCTGAAACTTTTTTGTCGCCATCTGGCTCTTCGAGCGTTTTTGTGATTTTCGGCAAGAAGACGCTAGAGATTGCAGTGGAAAAATTCGTATTCATAATGGCAATTTTGCTAGCAATGGCGTAAACTGCGACTGCAGCGGTGCCACAAACTCCGCCGAGGATTATTTGATCGGTGTTATTGAAGACATTGTCGACGATAATGTTGAGGAAAACCCAGAAAGAATACAAGGAGATAGACTTAAGGAGGGTTTTGTCGAGATTTTTAATTTTGAAGTTGATGTGCATATGGAGCTTTTTAAAGCAATAGTACATTGTAATAAGATGGCAACCAATAGTAAAGACGCTGGTAACTATAACCATGGCGATAGATTTGTAGCCAAGTAGCAAGAGTGGAATCATAGTGATTGGGATGGCTAGCGTCTTGAAGATTTCTAGTAGTTTTAGAAAATTAAATCTTTCTGAGGCCATAGCGTATGAGCTAAATATGCTAAGAGGGAATGAGAGGGAAACGGTACCTACGAGGATGAGCATGATAATTTTGGCTTTTTCTAGTTCTTCTGTACTGAGAGTGCCACCGAAAATATTACCGACGTTTAGGAAGAGGATTATGCCTATTAAGAGAGCGACGAATCCAACGGCTAAATAGAGCAATAAGAAAAGGCCGTTGATTTCATGCTCTTTTTTGACGTCTTTTTTGGCTTGATTTTTGGCAATAAAACGTACCATGGCGTTGCCAAACCCCATGTCCAGCACAGAGAGATAAGCGATGATTGAAGTGACTAGGGAATAAAGGCCATATTCGTTTTGACCCATAAGTCCGAGCATGAAAGGCGTATAAAAAATCGTAACAAGGACGTTAACTATGATGTTGATATAGCCGAGCAGCGCACCGATTTTGACTTGGCTTTTCATCTATCTTCCTCCATTTTTTCGAGCAATAGATCTATGACGCGTTTTGAAGAATTGCCATCTTTGTAGGTATGGTATTTGTCTAGTGCCCAAGCAAGCTCTTTTTTGGCTGGATCTTTGCCCGTCGCGACTAAGTTAATAAAATTAATGAGGTCTTTTAGGCTGTAAATATAATCGCCCTTTACATACTCTGTAATATCATTTGAGATAAGGGTGCAGGTTTTGCTATATTCTTCAATATCAGGGATTGCTAGGCCGATAGGCTTTTGTGTAAGTAGGAAATCGTAATAGACTGATGAATAATCAGTGATAAGAGCGTCAAAATCTTTTAGCATATCATAAAGTTGTGGACCAGTGGGTTTTAAAATAGAGTTTTCAAAAATTTTAATGTTGGAAAGTTTGGCGGATGTGATTTTGCTGAGATCTTCTGCTGGGTGTAACTTCAGAACCAAAAGGATGTCAGCTTTTTTGAGCATTGAGTTTAGTGTTTCTAAGTCGGATTTTGAGTCTATACATGGGACGCCAAAAGGAAAACGTATGCCAGTTCTGGTAGCGTTTTTGTTTTTGTGGTTGCGATAAGTTGGCATCCATAGAATGGTTTTTTTGCGCGATATTTCTGGGAAAATGTGGTAGTGAGTGTCGTTAAAGAATCCATCATTTCTAGGGGAGCCAAGAGTTTTGATTTGAGAATTGTTTATATTGAATAAATCACGAAAATATTTGTCAAAGAAAGGTGAAATAGTGGTAAAATAATCAATTTCGCCAATACTACTACAATATTCGTAGGTCATTTTAATTGGGTAACCGTGGCCGAGGTGGATACGAAATTGGTTTTTCCAGATTTTTGAGACAAATATATTGCTGTCAATAATGTATTTTGCGGTTAGATGGAGTTTTCTATATTTGGAAGAAGAGCGATTGCAAAAATAAACATTCTTTATATGGACGGAAGTAAAAGGTCTTTCGTCTTGGACGATCCAATATATTTTGTAGTTTTCATTTAGCTTCCGTTTGATAAGTTCGTCAAAAACGTATTTAGTGTTATCGGAAAAAT
This sequence comes from Candidatus Saccharimonadota bacterium, assembly GCA_017652765.1. GTDB lineage: Bacteria > Patescibacteriota > Saccharimonadia > Saccharimonadales > Saccharimonadaceae > Nanosyncoccus. Next base: position 47,746 of record JAGCAJ010000021.1, read on the forward strand.
CAGGCGAGCTTTCTAAAAGAATGACATGTTTGTCCAATAAAAAGGGAAGGGATAGGAGGAGTTTCTTAAATGTGGTTTTGGTTTTGGCCTTCATTTTTTATATTATACCATTATATTGGGGATAATGCACTAGGTATGATATAATGGTTCTATGAATATTGCGATTATTTTTGCTGGGGGACGAGGAACGCGGATGGGCGACGTTGAGGTTCCAAAACAGTTTTTGGAGGTTGCGGGGAAGCCAATTATTATCTTGGCGATTGAAGCGTTTCAAAAAAATGAAAACATCGATAAAATTATTGTAGTTACGCTGAGTGAGTGGATTGAGCAGACCTGGAATTTTATTAGGCAGTATGGCCTAGATAAGGTTGAGGATGTGGTTGAAGGGGGCGAGACTGGTCAGCTTTCTATCTTTAATGGGGTCAAGCGAGCCTTGGAGCTATACGGTAGAGACAATATCATTTTGATTAATGATGGGGTGAGACCTTTTATCTCTAGCGATGATATTGAAAAAAGTATAGAAGTCGTAAAAGAAGTTGGGGCTTCTGCGGTGGCTGTGCAAGCAACTGAGACTGTGGCGAAGAAAGAAGGAGATAGTATTGATAAAATTCTCAATCGCGACGAGTGCGTTTTCTTGAAAGCGCCACAGAGTTTTTATTTGGGGGAGTTTTATGATTGTGACTCTAAGGCCGTTTCTGAGGGACGAGTGAATTTTGTCGATTCTGCAAGTTTGATGAGCTATTATGGTAAAAAAATCGGGTTAGTGGAAACGTCTTATGACAATATAAAAATTACTACAAAGAAAGATATAATTGTAGCAGAGGCGATAAGCAAAAGAATATCTCATACTTAAAGTGGATATGCTATAATTGGAGCAGATAGGGTGGGCATAAGAGAGGTAAATTATGTCTGCCCAGGCAAAAGTAAAGAAACGACAGTCTAATCTTGAGTTATTTCGGATATTTTTGATGCTAGGCATTGTGGCGCATCATTATGTAGTCCATTCTGGACTACTTGATTTAGTATATGCGAGTGGGGGAAAGCTAAGCACTCAAAATTTATTTATCGTTATCCTGGGGATGTGGGGGAAGATTGGCATTAACTGTTTTGTCTTAATCACTGGGTATTTTATGTGCAAATCTAAAATTACCCTAGAGAAATTTTTGAAATTAGTTCTCCAGGTGATATTCTATGACGCAATAATATATTTTGGGTTTGTGCTACTTGGGAAAACGGAGCTAACATTGTCTGGAATAAAAGACGCGTTTTTTCCAATTCCGGGATTTACGGCTAATTTTACGGGATGTTTCTTAGTATTTTATTTGTTCATTCCATTTCTCAATATTCTAATTGCCAATCTGGATAGAAAAAAGCACCTCATGCTACTCGTGCTATCAATATTTTGGTTTTCGTTGGTGGCGGTGATGCCGGATTTTCCGGTGGCAGTTAACTATGTATTTTGGTTTATGATAATTTATATAATTGGAGCGTATATTAGACTGTATTTACCAAAACCGAATCGCCGACAGTTAAGAGTGTCAATAGTTATAGCTGTAGGATGCGTGGCGATTTGTATTGCCAGCGTGATTTTTGGATTGAAAATGGGGAGGGAATGGCTGTATTGGTTCGTGATGGATTCTAATAAATTCTTGGCAGTGATAATGTCGGTGGCGCTATTTATGCTATTTCTAAACATTAAAATGAAATATCATCCAGTTATCAACAAAATTGCGTCGGCGACGTTTGGAGTATTACTAATACATGACAATGGGTGGGTAATGAGGCGGATTTTATGGGTATCGCTACTAAAAAACGCTAGTTTTTATGGGCGGAAGATGTTATATATCCATGCGCCACTAGCGATTTTGGGTACTTTTATGGTATGCGTAATAATAGACCTCTTGAGGGCGAAATTCTTGGAAAAACCAGCGCTCAAATTAGCTTTAAGATGGTCTCGATCACGAGTTTTACGTCGGCTACTGTGCTGCCGCGAGAAAGATCAGATACGGGCTTCTTAAAGCCTTGTAAAATTGGGCCGGCAGCAACGAAGCCTCCGAATTGTTCTAGCGATTTGTAGAGAATATTGCCGGAATTTAAATCTGGAACGATTAGAACATTGGCGTGGCCGGCAACAGAAGAGGAGGGGGCTTTCTTTTGAGCGATTTCCGGATTTACTGCGCAGTCTAGTTGCATTTCGCCGTCAATTTCTATTTCTGGGTGGGTTTTATGGATTTTGGTTATGACGGAGTTAATTTTGTCGATGGAATCGTCTTTAGCGCTACCTAGGGTAGAGAAAGAGAGCATAGCAATTTTAGGGGTGTCTGTTAGGACTTTGACAGAGGTGGTATAAGTTTGAAGAACTATGTCGTATAGCTGGTCTTCTGTGGGAGTTTTGGTGACGCCGGCGTCGGCTAAAATTAGGGTCTTTAGGCCGTCGCGGGCTTGATTATTCTGCATCACGAAGCAACTAGAGAAGGTTTTTGTGCCTTTTTCTATGCCGAGAAAATTTTTACATGACAAAACTACATCTCTTGTGGTATAATCTATACCAGTAATAAGAGCAGAATTTTCTGGTAGAGCGACTAAACTGCAAGCCTCTTCTAGGCCAGTTGCCTTTATTGGGGTGATTTTGATGCTAGAAGGTTCGGAATTATATTCCTCTATAGCCTGTTTAATTATGGGGTTGTCTAGTTCTGGGAAAATGATGTTCATAAGGGGATTATATCATAAAAACAAAGCATAAAGGTATTGACAAATTATACCTCTTGTGCTATAATGGTTGTATAAGGGAATTTTTATTATGGATGAAATTAACCTAAAAGAGTTACTAAGATATATTTTATCTAAATTTTATATTGTTATTTTGGTGCTCGTAGCAGTTGTGCTGGGTGGTGAGGTTTACTCAACCTACATTAAAACCCCACTCTATAAATCTACGGCCAAACTTGTGCTGACGTCTTCTCAAAGCACACAAAACGGTAATAATTCCGTAGCGGTAACGAATAATGACGTGACACTTTCTAATAACCTAGTAAAAACTTATTCTGAGATTGTAAAATCTCGTGATGTGCTAGCTAAGGTTGTATCTAATCTTAATCTAGACACTACTCCAGAAGCTCTTTCTGGTAAAGTAGGCGTTTCCTCAGTAAACAATACTCAGATTATTACACTTTCTGTATCTGACTCGGATGCGGAGCAGGCTCAGAAGATTGCTAACGAAATCGCCAAGGTATTTAAGGCAGAAATTGTAAATCTTTATAAGATTGACAACGTACAAATCGTAGATAAGGCCGAAAAAGCTGGTAGCCCATACAATATTAACGTCCTAAAACAGACGTTGCAGTTTGTGGCGGCAGGATTGGCACTTGGCCTATCTATTGTATTAATCATGTTCTATCTAGATAACACTATTAAAAATAGCAAAATCGTAGAGGATAAAGTTGGTCTAGTGGTGCTTGGTGTAGTGCCTAATGTAGGGAGGAAATAACTATGGACTTCATAAAAAATAACAAGAAATCTCCAGAGACTAGAAGAGGTGGCATAGAAGACCTTGTAGTTGCATCTAACCCAAAATCCTCTTTCTCTGAGGCGGTAAAATCCGTAAAAACTAACATTCTATTTTCGTCCGTTGATAAAGATTTGAAAACTATTCTTGTAACTTCTCCAGAATCTGGAGACGGGAAGAGCTTCCTCGTTGCTAACTTAGCTACGGCGTTTGCTCAGGACGGTAAAAAAGTACTAATTATTGACGGTGATATGCGTAAAGGCCGCCAGCATGAAATCTTTGGTATTTCTAATGATCCTGCACTGGGATACTCTAACTATATTCTAAAGTTTAAGGAAGAAGACAGTACGGATGCAAGTAGCATGATGTCGTTTATTCAGCCAGAAATGTACATTAAAGAAACTAAGGTTTCTGGCGTATATCTACTTCCGGCAGGCCCTACGCCACCAAACCCGCTTGAGTTAATTTCTTCCGAGAACAACCGCAAGCTTCTTGATAATTTTAAGGGCCAATATGATATTATCCTAATTGACTGTCCTCCGGCACTTGGTCTATCCGATGCATTAGTGATGTCTAAATATAGCGATGTGAACATTGTAACTATCTCTAATGCAAAAACTAAGATTGACCAGCTAGAGAGTGTAAAAAGAAGCTTTGAGAAAGTCAATTCCAAGATTTCTGGCGTAGTAATCAATAAGGCTAAAACGAAAGGTGGATCGTATTCGTCTTACTATGCGGATGAATACTACTCCAAAAATAAATAATGATTGATCTACATTGTCATATTTTGCCTAGTATTGATGATGGCGCAAAGACTTTTGACGATAGCCTAGCGATGCTAGAACAGGCAGAAAAAGCTGGAATAACTGACATAGTGCTTACACCTCATTATATGAAGGGGACCGTATACAATGCGGATAACGTAAAAAAGTGGGGGCTATATCAGGAGCTAAGAAAGCGCGCTAATGACGCTGGAATTAACATTAATCTCTATCTTGGGAATGAGATTTATATTGATGCTAAGATGGGCGAGATGTTGGCAGGATATACTAATGAGCAATCCGAGCTAATGTATGAAGTGTCTACGCTGAACTCAACTAAATATGTGTTAGTGGAATTTCCGGTGAGAACGGAAGATAAGAGCGTAAAAACCACATTGTTTTCTTTGGTGCAAAAGGGGTTTATCCCAGTGATTGCACATCCGGAAAGGTATTTTTATGTGCAGGATAATCAGGCATGGGTAGATGATTTAATCCATATGGGGTGTAAACTCCAAGGTAATTACATGTCGCTACTTGGGAAGTATGGCAAGGGTGCAGAAAAGACCTTGAAGAAACTGCTTCTTGAAGATAAAATCTTTTGTTTAGCATCCGATATTCATAAACCAGAGAATTATAAGTTAGATTTGGCGCAAAAGAAATTGATGAAAATAGTGCGCGACAAAAATAAGATTGACGAATTGCTTGTGACGAATCCGGCGATGATTATTCGCGGAAAATAAGCTCTTGTGGTATAATAGTAGAGTCGATTATGAAGACTTTACGTGAAAGTTTAGGGGAAATTTATCGTGGGCATAAAGGTCTCCTTGTTATGATGATTTTTTTGCTAGTATTAGCGCTGGCTTTTTTTGTGTTTTCTTTAGTTACGTTGTCGCCTAGTTCTGCTATCGTAAAGGTGGGATATGGAGATATTGGTAGCTTTTCTGGGGATGATTTAACTGGAATGCGTCTAGCGGGTGGATATCGGGATGGTAGCTGGGCAAGCATGCTGACGTTTCCGCTAATTGCGATAATTGTGGGGGTATTCCACAATATGATAGCGATTAGGCTGTATAAACGACGCGGAGAAGGCGTAGCAAAGGCTTTTGTGCTTATTAGTATGACAGTGCTGATTGGGGCATTCGTGGTGCTTCTAAGGCTGTTATCGGAGGGATAATGGACGGGGCACAGAATTTGCACGATGATGATATTGACCTCCCACTAGGGAAGCGTACTCGGCTGTATCGGTTTTTTGAGATTTTGCCGGGGGCTTTGTCATATTCGGTGATTGGAGCGTTGTTTGTATTTTCTTTAATTTCTCCTACGGTGGCGGCGGTGTATCTTTTGATTATTATTGCGATTACATTGGTAAAAGCAGTAGGTGTAGCGGTGAGGACTGTACAGGGGTATAATGAAATTCAGCGCGCAATGAAAGTAGACTGGTCTAAGAGATTGAACCAGCTAAAGAAGCCACATGAGAATTTTGAGAGGCTAAGAGGAAGAGACAGCCAGGAGTTTGACTTTGATGCTCACGTAGAAAATCTAAGGGCACTGTCGGTAGCACCGGGGGATTATCCAGATCCGGACATAATATATCATGCGGTGATTATGGTGGCGTATAACGAAGGAATGGAAACCTTAGTACCAACAGTAGAAGCGGTGAGAGATACGAGTTTTCCAAATGAACGGATTATTTTTGTAATGGGATATGAGGAGAGAGGCGGAAAGGAAATTGAAGAGAACGCCAAGAAGCTCAAGGAAATGTTCAAAGATACATTTTATGATTTTGTCGCAATAAAGCATCCGGACGGACTACCGAATGAGATAAAAGGTAAGGGCCCTAACCTAACTTATGCGGGCGAGAGGCTAGCAGAATACGTCAAGAAGAAGAAAATTCCAGAAGAGAATGTAATTGTAACGTCGCTTGATTCGGATAATAGAATGAGCGTGGGATATCTAGACTATGTGGCGTATGAATTTATTGTGCATGAAGACAGAAAGAGAATGGCGTTCCAGCCGGTGTCGCTATTTATGAATAATATTTGGGATGCAAGTGCGCCGATGCGCGTAATTGCGGTGTCTAATTCATTCTTTAACGTAATTAATGTAAAGCGTCCACACCTTCTTCGTAATTTTGCATCGCATTCGCAACCTCTAGCGGGGCTTTCTGAAATGGACTTTTGGAGTAAGAGGACAATTGTGGAAGATGGCCACCAATATTGGAGAAGTCTATTCCATTTTCGCGGGAAATATGAGGTGCTATCTATTAAGGTGCCGATTTATCAGGATGCAGTAATAGAGGAGACATTCTTAAAGACGCTAAAAGCGCAATTTATACAGCTAAGGCGCTGGGACTATGGCGCGAGCGACGTGGCGTATGTAGGGGTGAGAATGGTAGATAAGAAGCGTAGAAGAATGCCACTATGGTATCTATGGCCGAGATTTTGGAGACTACTTGATGGGCACGTAACATTGGCGTCGATGAGCCCAATTGTGGCGTTTGGAGGTTGGGTGCCAAGGTTGCTTAATTTCCAGACTAGGGACCTTCTAACCTATAATTTACCGGCAACAGTATCTTGGATTCAGTTGTTTGCGACGATTGGTCTTATAATTACGATTTTTATGTCGCTTAGGATGCTTCCGCCAAGACCTAGAAAGTATAACAAAATTAAATCCGTAGGGATGGTGCTACAATGGATTTTGTCGCCGTTTGTAGCGATTCTGTATCAGAGTTTTGCAGCGTTTTATGCGCAGACAAGGCTGATGACGGGGCATTATATGGAGAATTTTGATGTAACCCGCAAAGTTGTAAAGAAGTAGGTGAATTATGAAAAATATGAAAACGTGTTTTTATGAATTTGAAACTGGCGCCAAAAAGCCAGTGAAATTTTTTGTGTTTGCGGATCTCCACATTACAGAAAAAATGGATACGGAAGTTTTGACATCGCTACATAGGAGGGCAAAAAGAAATGAGCCGGATGCGATTATCTTCCTAGGCGATTTAGTGCATACGGTGCAGTTTCTTGATAAGGAAAATAACTATAAATTACTAAAGAATTTTTTGAATGCAATGGCGGAAATTGCGCCACTTTATTTGATTATAGGGAATCACGATATGCGTTCGGTGGCGAAGAAGCGGGGGAGGGCATTTATGGAAGAGCTAACGGGGTTTTGGGATGATTTAATGAGCAACCCAAAGATTAAATTGCTTCGAGATGAGGTAGTAGAGACGGATAAATTTATTCTAGCGGGGATGGAACAGGGGCCGGATTGCTATAATCTAAATCGTGAAGGTGGGGCAAATGCGCTTCAAAGAAATATTTTAGTGTCAGAAAAAGCGGATGTGATGGAAAAAGAGTTGAAGAAGTTTTTGAGTAAGGTAACGATTCCGAAGAATAGTAAGAAGCCAAAGATTTTATTAGTGCACTCGGCGAGATTTTTAACGGAGAGGAATCTAGGTGGGCTAGTGGCGGATTTTGATGTGATTATGTCGGGACACCTACATAATATGGCGATGCCAGAGAGGGCGTTTAGGAAAATGATGTCGGCCTGGGGGTTAGGGCTAAAAAATGGGCATCTAGTATGCCCGCCAGTATCTACTTTTGCTAATCAAAGATTCCAGAGGCATTTTACTAGATGTTGCGCGGTTGTAAAAATAAAATAAGAGCCAGATGGGGAGGCTCTATTTGTGGTGGGTTGTGAGGGGCGGTCGCTGAGCTTTGCTCAGCGACGTTTCAGGGCGTCGCCTCGGAAAAGACTGAGCGAGCTCAGTCTTTTGCTCGGCTCCTACTGAAAGCGCACCCCTACGGGGTTCTCGCCCCTCGTAGCATTCTCAGAAATTAAATAAAGAGCCTTTGGCTCTTTCTTTAATTTCTGGTGGGTTGTGAGGGGCTCGAACCCCCGACCTTCTCGGTGTAAACGAGACGCTCTAGCCAACTGAGCTAACAACCCGGGATTTCTTTATTTTATCATATTTTGTGGTAAAATGGAAGTAAGAAAGAACGGAGATTTTTTATGACAAAAAAACAGATTGACGAAGCCGAGCCAGATGTAGAGTTTGTAGAGAGGATGAGGCATACATTGTCGCACGTAATGGCGGCAGCCGTAAAAGAGCTGTACCCGGATGTGAAGTTTGGGATTGGGCCGGCAATAGAGAACGGATTCTATTATGATATGGATTTTGGCACAACTAAGATCTCCGAAGAGGATTTGCCAAAAATTGAGAAAAAAATGCGTGGAATTATTCAGCGGAAACTTCCGATGGTGCGCAGGGAAGTATCTAGGAACGATGCGCTAGATTGGGCGATTGCAGAGGGCCAGACACTTAAAAAGGAGCTGATAGAAGAGCTCCCGGAAAGCGAAAAAATTACGTTCTATGATATGGGGGAATTGTTTACAGACCTTTGCAGGGGGCCACACGTAGAAGATACGGGCGAGTGCGGGCCGTTTAAGCTAATAAGGGTGGCTGGTGCGTATTGGAGGGGTGACGAAAAGCGTGAGATGCTTACGCGTATTTATGGCGTGGCATTCCAGACGCAGGGAGAACTAGACGAATACCTAGAGAGGCAAGAAGAGGCTAAGGCGCGTGACCATAGAAAGCTGGGTAAAGAGCTAGATTTGTTTACGTTTTCTGATTTAGTAGGAGCGGGGCTTCCGATGTTTACACCTAGAGGAACAGTGCTTCGTGATGTGCTAGCTAATTATTCCTTGTCGCTACGTCAAAAGGCTGGGTTTTCTCGTGTATGGACACCACATATTACCAAGGTAGATCTCTATAAGACCTCTGGACATTATGCAAAGTTTGGCGATGAGTTATTTATGGTACATTCGCAAGTAAACGGGGAGGAATTTGCGATGAAGCCGATGAATTGTCCACATCATACGCAGATTTTTGCGAGCAAGCCACGTACGTATAAGGAAATGCCGATACGTTATATGGAACCAACGACAGATTATCGTGATGAAAAAACTGGAGAATTAGGTGGATTGTCTAGGGTAAGGTCGCTAACTCAAGATGATAGCCACGTATTTTGTCGCTCGGGACAGATAAAAGAAGAAATCCATAATATTGTAGGGATTGTGCGCGAATTTTATGGTGTAATGGGGATGAAATTACGCGCCAGATTATCTTATAGGAGCGATGAGGATAAATATCTTGGCGACGCAAAACTCTGGAAGATGGCTCAAGAACAGATTAAACAAGCTGCGATTGATAACGGATTAGATTTCTTTGAGGCGGAAGGCGAAGCGGCGTTTTATGGGCCAAAAATTGATTTTATGGCGGAAGATGCGATTGGGCGCGAACATCAGGTAGCAACTGTACAGCTTGATTTTGTGATGCCAGAGAGGTTTGGACTAGAGTTTGTGAATGAAAAAGGCGAAAAAGAACGTCCGGTGATGATTCATCACGCAACGCTAGGCTCTATCGAGAGGTTTATGAGTGTATTTATTGAGCATACGGCGGGGTGGTTCCCATTCTGGACAGCTCCGGAGCAGGTGAGAGTACTGACCGTAAACGACCAGGTTTCTGATTATGTACAAAAAATTTGTTCAGAGCTATCAGGGGTAGTATTAGAGAAACCACTAGCACATAATGAGCTACGGTACTCGGTAGATAAGTCGGACGAGTCGCTTGGCAAGAAAATTCGCAGAGCGACGGAAATGAAAATCCCTTGCGTGCTGATTGTCGGGCCAAAAGACGCTGAGGGCAAAGAGGTAAGCGTTAGGTTACGCGATAAAGAGGAAAAAGTAAAACTAAGTAAGCTGGTGGACTATCTGAAAGAACTGAAATAGGAGGCGTCTTGTCTCGGTATAATGGAAAAGTAATAGTCATTGTCGGGCCGACAGGGTCCGGCAAGACTGGTGTGGGGATAAAAATCGCTAAGAAGGTAGGCGGAGAGGTGATTTCTGCGGACTCCAGGGCGATTTATAAGTATATGGATATAGGCACAGCAAAGCCAATGCCGGTTGAGACGCAGGGAGTACTACACTGGGGGATAGATCTAGTGGAACCTGGAGAGAGGTTTACGGTGTCGGACTGGAAAGAATATGCCGAGCAGAAGATAGAAGAAATTAGAGAGCGCGGAAAAGTGCCAATAATTGTGGGCGGAACGGGGCTATATGTAGATGCGCTCATATATGATTATAAGTTCATGGGCAAGACTGGCGAAAAAGCAGATGAAAATGCTAGTGCTGAACAAAAAAGTTGTTCGGACAGACAAAAAATGGTAGACGGATATGCGGTTTTTGGCATCAAATGGGAAAATGAAGCACTAAAAAAGCGACTAGCAGAGCGCGTGAACAAATTATTTGTTCACGCGCTCTATGATGAGACAAAATTCTTAGTAGAAAAGTATGGCTGGGGGAGTCAAGCAATGACGAGCGACATATATCAATATGCTTGGGGATATATGAACGGAGAAATGAGCTTAGAAGAGGCAAAAGAGAAGTGTATACTAGAAGACTATCATTTGGCGAAGCGACAGATGACTTGGTTTAAGCGAAATCCGGAAATAACCTGGCTCCCACTTGAAAAAATTGAACCCGCCGTGCTAAAATGTATACAGAATGGTTAAAGAAAATAATACACCACTAGAAAAATTGTTTGGTAGCAAAACTCGCGCCAAACTTTTGAACCTATTCTTTGAAAATTCTGGGAAATCGTACTATGTAAGAGAAATCACCAGGGTGATTGATGAGCAGATTAACTCCGTAAGAAGGGAATTAATCAATCTTGACAGTATTGGAATTATCAAAAATGAGACGTTTGATAATAAAGTTTATTATTCAGCTAATATGAAGCATCCTTATAGCCACGCACTAGTAGCGTTGTTTACGGCAAAAAACGTTGACACAAAGGACAAAGAAGTTATACAGAGAAGAAGTTGGGATGACTACGTAAAGCCAGTAAAAAATTACTTGTCGGCGTTGATTGTAACTAATCGTGCGCCAGGTGAGGAGGGGGTAGATATGGTGATTATTGGAGATGATAGAACTAAAAAGCTGTCACATTGGGCGGAGGTAGTAGAAAGAAAAGTTGGAAAACCTCTAAATTATGTAATTTTAAGCCCGGATGACTATACATATAGAAAGAGTGTAAGGGATAGGTTCCTAATCGAAGTAATGGAAATGGAAATAACAGAGATATATGATCCAGAGAGGTTAGTAAAAGGATAAGGAGGTAAAATGTTTGAGATTGAGAGTAAAAAACCAGAAGAAATCACGATAATTACTAAGAAAACGACCATTACTTTTAATGTCGCACAATTTACAATTGATGCCGGACTAGAGGTGGGGAAGATTCATGGGCCGGGCGAATTCGAAATTGGCGATGCTACGATTAGGGGTATTCCTGTACCCGTGGCGGGATCTTCGGCTGAAGATACAGCTGATGGCAAAGCTGATGGCAAGAGGCCAGAACTATCTGGTGAGACTATTTATGATGTAGAGGTTGGGGGGATACATGTAGGGATTATTGGTGATATTGATAGGGGGCTAGATGATCTTGGCGTGTCAGATATTTTATGTACATCTTCTGTACGTGCAGTAAGGGAAATTGAGCCAAAGATGGTAATCGCGACGGGGAATATCGACGGTATGGTAACAGAGCTGAAACTGACTGCTAGGACAGAAAAGAAGCTCAAAGTGAAAAACGCAGACAGTCTACCAGCAACGCTTGAAGTGGTGGCTCTAAATTAATGAGAATGAATTTTGGAATGATAGTGGTGGTACTAGGATTAATCCTGGTGTCGATGATTTTGCATGAGCTAGCGCACGGAGTGGTAGCATATATGTTGGGGGATGATACAGCTAAAAAACAGGGGAGGCTGTCACTTAATCCATTAAAACATCTAGATCCGATTATTTCGATTGCTTTACCGCTCCTAATGTTTATATCCGGAGGGCCAATTTTTGGAGGAGCGAAACCGGTGCCAATAAACACTAGAAACCTAAAAGGTGGAGCATGGGGAATGGCGCTAGTGGCAATAGCGGGACCGATTACAAATTTCTTGTTGGCGCTAATAGGATTTGTGATTTTTTATCATACGGGACTTCTCTCGGAAAATAATTTTATAGGGTCTGTATGTGCGAATTTTGTAACGATTAATTTGGGATTTTTTGTGTTCAATATCTTGCCAATACCGCCGTTAGATGGGTCTAGGGTATTATATGCGATTTCTCCAGATGGAGTAAGAAATGTGCTTGAAAAATTAGAAAATACCGTAGGAATATGGCTAGTTTTTGGACTAATTTTAATTTTTTCGGCATTTTTGACAAAATTGATGAGTGGGGCGATTACAGGAATTATTCAATTCTTCTTAATGCTGGTAGGCGCTACCTAGACTCTCTTGTGGTATAATAGAATTAGCCCTGATAGCCACATGATTTTCCTGAATAATCATGAACAGGGATTTCGCGACGGCACTTCCGTGGAAGTACGTATAAGATTTTACCCACCTTGCATATATCGCAGGGAAACAAAAGAGCTATCGGGGCCATAAGGATGGGCAATGAAGCAACGAATCAGAGTAGTAGGTATTGTAAAGGATAAGGGGGGAGGAATTTTGCTACTCAAACGACCCCAGAGTAGGGCTGAGGAAGTTCCGGCCTGGGAGATTCTAACGGGGAAGATTCATTTTGGCGAGCAACCAGAAGAAGCGTTGGCTCGCTCTTTTTATGAGTATTTGGGGGTGGAAGTATCTAGTATTAAACTCAGAGACGCGGTAACGTTTGTAGGGCTATCTGGGAGCTCCCAGATGGAAAATTTGTATATTGTGTTTGAGGTGGTTTTGCCGGATGGGGTAAAATTAACGCCGATGGATAGATATACGGCGTTTAAGTACCTCAAAAAAACGGAGCTAACGACGGTAAGGCTAGAGGACGCTACTATGTCAGTAATAGATATCGTGAGTGGGCATAGGAGAGAAGCTATTAATATGAAGCCGACAGACGCAATAGATGACCCGAGGGGAGCGGCGAATGGCGCTACGGTGTATGTTGATGGTGGAAGTAGAGGAAATCCTGGGCCAGCGGCGATTGGGTATTATATCGTAGGGCAAGATGGGCGTGTAATAAAGAGAGGGGGAGAATTTATTGGATTTGCAACGTCGCGTGTTGCAGAATATTATGCGATGAAAGAGGGGATGGAACAGGCAATTGAACTAGGGCTAAAGCGAGTAAGGTTTGTGGGTGATAATCTGATGATGATAAATCAGCTAAAGGGGGTTTATCAGGTAAAAAGCTTAGATCTTTTGCCGATTTATAATGATGTGCAAAATTTACTCAAGAATTTTGATGCGGTGGCATTTTCCCACGTAAAGAGAAGCCAGAATATGGAAGCGGATAGGGAAGCGGGCAAGGCACTAGAGGGGCATTTTAACCGCAAAAAGATGAAAATGTGATAAAATAGGGGGAGCTCGTAATGGCAACCGCTGGATTTATTCAGAGGAAAGTCCGGGCAGTATAGAGCACGGTAGTCGCTAACGGCGACCGTCCGAAAGGATAGGGAAAGTACCACAGAAACTTAAACTACCAGGGGCTCCAAGTCCTTGGAAAAGGTGAAAAGAGTGGGGTAAGAGCCCACAGTAGAGTATAGTGATATATTCTAGAGGCAAACCCTACCGACTGCAAGGAGTACTAGATACCCCTGCTCGGGGATGTACGATCACCGCTTGAACCTTAGAGCAATCTAAGGTCTAGATAGATGGTTGCCCGCCTGTTTGCAGGTGACAGAACCCGGCTTAATACGAGCGCTTGCACTGTGGGACTTTCTTTCGGAAAGAAAGTCCCAACGAAAGAAACCTAGTATAAAAAAGAACTTACGCACATGTCGTAAGTTCTTTTTGGTTGATGAAATAGTTTTACTTTGTAAAATTACTTTAGTAGGCCCTTTTTCTTTAGGGTGCGGAGGGTGGAAGTTGCGACGTTAACGCGAACTTTGTGGCCATCCACAACTAGAGTACGTTTTTGGATGTTAGGCTTGAAGACCTTGCGAGTCTTTCTCTGGGAGAAAGAGACGTTGTGGCCGTACATTTTACCTTTGCCGGAAATTTCACAAACTGCCATGTTATTTCTCCTTTACTGTTTCAACGATAGCTTTGAAGGCTTCTGGTTGGTTAACTGCAAGATCAGATAGGATTTTGCGATCAATATTAATGTTTTTGGCTTTCATACCAGCGATAAGCTGGGAGTAGGAAAGACCAAGCTCGCGAGACGCGTTGTTGATACGGGTAATCCAGAGAGCGCGAAGGTCGCGTTTCTTGTTACGGCGATCACGATAAGCGTAACGAAGGGCTTTAATAACACCCTGTTTAGCTAGGCGATATGACCTAGTGCGATAATGTTGCATGCCTTTGGCATTAGCAATGGTTTTCTTGTGCTTTGCGTGTGCAGGTACACCTCTTTTAACTCTCATCTTTAGGCTCCTAATGCGGTCTTAATGTTTTTTGCAATTTTACCATTAATGGTAGCAGCAGTTTTCATGTTGCGTTTTCTGGCTTTCGACTTTTTAGCCAAGATGTGGTTTTTGTAAGCGCGCTCGCGAACGAGTTTACCAGAACCGGTAATTTTGATGCGCTTAGCGGTGCCTTTATGCGTCTTTAGTTTTGGCATAATTACTCCTTAGTTAAATTTATTGTTCGGAATGTACGCTATCCTGAACCGTGGAAGTCTAAGTTACTTCTTCCGAATCCCAATGGATAGATTGCGTCCGGCAAATTGTGGTTTACCTTCAACGACGGCAATGTCACCAATCTCGGCGAGAACCTTATCTAGGAGCTCTTGGCCAATTTCTTTGTGAGCCATTTCGCGACCACGAAAGATAATCATAATCTTGACGCGGTCACCGTCTTCGATGAAACCTTTGATTTTGCGGATTTTAATGTTAAGGTCGTTGTCGGAAATTTTGAGGCCGATTTTCATCTGTTTAAGCTCGGATTGCTTTTCGCGGGCTTTTTTACGATTTTTGGCCTGTTCTTTCATTTTCTGGTATTGGTATTTACCCCAGTCAATGACTTTGACGACAGGAGGATCGGCGTTGGCAGAGATTTCTACTAAATCTACGCCCTGATCTCTAGCAAGAAGCTGGGCTTCACGGCTAGACATAATGCCGAGTTGCTCTCCATTAGACCCAATTACACGGACTTTTTCATAGCGAATTTCTCCGTTAATACGAGTGCGCGAATTGTTGTTACTAATGGGATTCCTTTCTCTTAACCTTAATCTCAATCATTATACCAAAAAAGCTTAGAAATTACAAGGGGGACAAAAGGGGAAATTATAGGGCATTTTTTGCGATTTTTTGGCGGAAGGAGAGGGCTTCGGCTAGGTGAGAAGCATTAACGTCAGAAGCGCCCTCAAGATCTGCGATGGTGCGGGCGACTTTGATGATTTTGAAATAGCTACGCGCAGAGAGATCAAGTGCCGAGGCGGAGGAGTCGAGGAACTGTTTAACCTTGGGGGCTAGTGGGATATCTTTGACGATTCTAGCGGAGGGGAGGGAAGCATTAAAGATGCTGGGTTGATTATAACGGGTGGCCTGAGTCGATAAGGCCTCTGTTATGGTATTTTTTACAACATCTAGAGAGTGTTTGTCTTTTGGGGACTTGGCGAGCAAATGAGAGACGTCAATACGGCCAACTTCTACGAATAGGTCGATCCTATCCATAAGTGGGCCAGAGAGCTTTTTACGGTAGGCATCGATTTGTCCGGCGGTGCAGGTACATACATGAGTAGGGTCACCAAGGTAGCCACAGGGACAAGGGTTCATGGTGGCAATGAGCATAAAATCAGAAGGGTAGGTCACTTTGTGGCCGGCGCGAGAAATAGAGATCTGACGGTCTTCTAGAGGTTGGCGTAAAGCTTCTAGGAGGGAGCGAGGATATTCCGGGAGTTCATCCAAAAAGAGTACGCCGGCGTGAGCGAGCGAAATTTCTCCGGGGAGAGCCTTAGGCCCGCCACCGATTAGGGCGATAAGGCTACTAGTATGGTGTGGTGTACGAAAGGGGCGAGAAGTAACAATGTCGGAAGCTAGACCGGCGAGGGAATGAAGCTTTGTAACAGAAATTTGTTCAGCGTCTTCTAGAGGAGGCAAGAGGTTTAAGGCGGCGCGCGCTAGCATGGTTTTGCCGGTGCCGGGAGGGCCGGAGAGGAGAATATTGTGGCGACCAGCAATAGCAATAGTGAGGGCGCGCTTAGCGAGGTCTTGGCCATAGATTTGGCTGAAAAATGGGCCACTATCATCCGTTGTAGTATTTTTTACAACAGTTGGCGTAGGTGGCTCTATAGGAGTTTGATGTTTAAGATGGAGGAAGAGTTCTCCTAGGTTCTGAACGGGTATAAGGTTAATATTTTTGATCAGCTGGCCTTGAGTAAAATTTTTAGACGGTATAAACAGATTGCGAATACCGGCAGAGCTAGCTTCTTCGGCCAAATTAATGATACCACGTACCGGGCGGAGATTACCATCTAGCGACAGTTCACCAATAAAGGCAGAATCCTCAATATCTTCCTGGCGGAGTTGTCCGGATAGGATAAGGATATTAATCGCGATTGCTAGATCGAGATAGGTGCCATCCTTAGCCAGATCGGCAGGCGCGAGGTTGATTGTGAGCTTTTTATCGGGGAATGAAAAGCCAGACGACTTGAGGGCCGACTTGACGCGTTCGCGGGCCTCAGAGATCGTTTTAGCGGCCATTCCGACGATATTAAAGCCGGGCAGACCATGTGATTCGTCGCCCTCTATTTCTATGATAGAAGCAGTGAAGCCAAGTGGAATTAGTGATTTACTTTTTGCTATCATAGTTCCAGCGTAGCATCTAATAAATCTAAAAAGCAAGCATAGGCATGATATCTTACAGTGCTTATGTTGTAAAAAATACTGAAACAGGGAGAAAAACGGGGCGAACAGAGGTTGAATTTCGTTAACGGTTGTGGTATACTTATAGGTAGTTGGGGCTGACAAAGCTTAGACGGATTATTAACAGATACCAAGCACGACGATTAGTACCGTAAGTACAAAACAAGTGAAGAAAACACTGAAGCTAAGCATGTAGCTTACATGCCTGCTTTTGCCTAGTTTAATTTTAGGCTGGCTAGCTCTGTGAGTTTCCATAACAGGGATAGTTATCATAACTTATGGGAATAGGATTCTTATCTGACGAACAGGGATCTAAAATCACGTCATGACATCTAACAGGTTTTGTCTGTTTGTGCTGTTAGGATATGTCGAGAGAACAGATAGACTATGCGTGTAGAATGGTATCTAGAGATGGTTCGGACCCGGAGGCAGTATCCGGCAGCTCCACCAAATTTTTTTCAGGTTAAAACTGCCCAATAGGGCATTTTTTCATGCTTGCTCGCCCAATAGGCGCGCTTCGCATGAAGAAAATACCCTCTTGAACAGTTTTAGCGCTGAAAAACCACCTTGACGGCTTTCAATCTTGAAATTCCTGACTTTTAGTGCGCTTCACACCAAGAAAACGCTCATCTGGGCGATTTGTAGCTGACAAATTACATCCCCCTCCTGAACAGTTTTAGCGCTGAAAAAACCGCTAATCAGCGGTTTTTAATAGGTAAGCAAAGAAAAAACCCGGTGAACTGCGAGGATTACCGGGTCTTTTGTAGAGTGTGGAGTTTTTTGGCTAGATAGTTGTTTGTTTTTGGCTTTGAATAATTTATTTATTCAAAAGCTATCTCTATAATATCGCGATAAAATGCTTATGTCAAGCACTTTTTGTATAAATTTTTTATGATTTTTGTGGAGTTTTCCACAGGCCTAAAGTGGGCTAAGGAGGAGCAAAAATGGCTATTTTGCGTGCGTTTTGTGGGGCTTTTGTAGTGTGGAGTATGAATGGCTAGGATCTACCAGAATGTAGGCCGTGGAGGGCCTAAGAATGCGTTGTGGGCGAAAAAATAAGTGCGTAGTAGGCGGATGAGAATGTGATGGGCGCATGGTGGGTGGAGGGGGGGTAGGAAACAATGGATTTGTTCAAGAAAATGAGGCTAAAAATAGCTAAACGTTGTAAAAAACACAACAGTCTACAAACAGTAAGTTTCAGGGGTAGAATTGAATAAAATAGTTGAGTGTTGTAAAAAATACAACAAAAAAATTATACAAAAGTCTTGAAAAATTAAAGCGCTTGTGCTATAGTCAAATTAAGTCAAAACGACGAAAACAAAAACCGTAAATTAAAAGGAAACAACATGAAATATAAATAACTTAGCATTTGGCGGGCGAATAGGTAATTTCTAGCCATAAATTACATAGGAATTACCTATAGCTCCGCCAAATAGCGTCGAGCGCGTTACTATCCTAACCATTAGTACCTTTAATTAAATAGAATGATTAGGGAAGAGTAGCAAGGACTATGCCTCGTACCTTACGAGGCGGTCAAAAAGCTAGAGAGTGGAATAAAAGTCGCGGCCTATGAGTAATGTATATTTGTGCTGGATGACTCCCACTCTTTAGCCCCTGGAAAAACAGGGAACCGTTTTCTTATTTATCGTTGGGAGAGTAATAATTTAACAAAGAAACACTGGCTTTTCGCAGTGGCCAGGGAATTCCGGGACGGAATAAGTTTCAAGTAATTTTCTTGTGGTATAATATCCTTATGTTTAATCGTCTGATGATACTTCTGAGTCTTGTGGCAGTGATTATTATTCTCGCAATGATAAATCTAACAACCCCTACGAGCGTTGGCCCGTTAGGGGTTTTAGTATTTTTTACAATGATTTATGTTGTGATTTATGGCGTAGTAAATTTGATTGTGGTAGCTTTTATGAAGGCTAACGGCAAAAAAGGTGGAGAGAAGAAGAATAGATACTATTCTGCGATGATCTCTTTTGGGCCGATTATGCTACTTTTAATCCAGTCCTTTGGGAGCCTAAGCGTAATAACTGTTGCGATGGTGATGGTGTTTGTGGCGCTGGGGTGTTTTGTGATAAATAAGCGACTTTAAGCATAAGAATTTATACAAAAATATAGGAAGTTGTGCTAAAATAAGCATATGGATAACTCAGACCTGGGAGGCAACAGAGGTAGTTTTACCGAGCGTCGGGAGGTTTTTGGTACCCCAGAGAGTTTTGAGAAAGCTTTTGAGACGGATAAAAGAGATAATAAAGAGACAAAGAGAAGTTTAGGTGAGACTGCAGGGGTAATGCAGGAAATTTTTGGGGAACAGGGGGAGACAGAGGCGCAAAAAGAGCAGGTAAATAAGCCAGAATTTGATATTCCGGAAACGCCAGGAATGATGCCGGTACCAGAGATAAAACCATTAGCGGATGATGGAACGACAGAGGGGAAGAGAGGGCGCGCAGTAGTATCTCTAGGTGGAGAACGTGTAGACGCGGAATCTCTAGAGCTGCTAAATAGGGAAGTAGAGAAGCTTTCGGACAAGCCGTATGAGTTAGATAATTTAAAGAATGAAGCATTGTCGGACTCTCTAAGAAATAGCTTTGGGCGAATGATTGGGAATGACGACATAGGGGAGATTCAGGCCGAAGCCAAGAGAATGGAGGGGGCAAGATAATGGTTGTTCGGGTGGTGATTATACTTTTAGTGATATTCCTTGCAATAGGGGTGGCGACCGTAGTAGTAAAACTAAGGGTTACTAAGGAGAGAAGGCTAAAGAACCTAGAGAGAGGCATTAAGATGGTGCCAATGCTGATTCATTTACCTCCAGAAACAGACGACATAAAGGTAGGTGGACGCGACGAGAGAGACGTAACTAATGAAGCGTTGTCTCAGGCCCAGATTATGTACTCTATTATTGCTTCTACACTAAAGAAGGGTTGGAAGAGTAAGATCTATGGGCAAAAGCATATATCTTTTGAGATTATTGCGACGAATGGCACGGTGAAGTATTATGCAGTAGTGCCAGCAGTAATAACAGAGACAGTCAAGCAGGCAATTGTGTCGGCATATCCGACGGCTAGAGTAGAAGAGGAGTTCGAAGACAACATCTTTTCTAGGGAAGCAGAGATAGCAGGGGTAGCCTGTGGGGAGTTAACCTTACAAAAAGATTATGTTTATCCTATTGCTACATATGAAGAGTCGAAGTGGGATGCCTCTGGGGCGCTACTTAATGCATTCTCTGCGGTAAGGCCGGGTGAGGGGATGGCGTTACAATTAATGTTTAGGCCGACGGATACTAGTTGGACAAAAACCGCCTCTGTCCGAGTACAAAATTTAAGGTCGGGGAACAAAAAAAGTGGTTTTTCGGGAGTGGCAGTAGTCGACACAGTAAAAGACTTAATTAGGGCGCCGTTTGAGCCACCAGAAGCACGTGAGAAAGAAGCTAAGCAAGACAAGCCACTAACAGATATACAACAGGCGGAAATTGCTTCCATAGAGAACAAAACTAGATATCCAGGATTTGAGACATTAATTAGGGTGATTGCTAGTTCGAGAGATAGAGCTAGATCTGAATCTCTGATTGGCGGAGTAGTGAGCGCGTTTTCTCAGTTTAATTCTAATTCGAACAACGGATTTAAGTATGAGATGATAAAAGATGAGAAGAAGGCTTGTAAAGATTTTATCTTTAGGATATTCCCGCAGGAGAAGACCAGTAACATCTTAAACTCGATGGAGCTTGCAACTATATTTCATTTACCAAGTCAGAATTCTATCCCTAATTCGCAGGTAGAGAGGCAACTAACAAAGCAAGTGGATGGGCCGGTCAGAGTACCAACAGACGGAGTATGGTTGGGCGACAACGAGTTCAGGGGGAAGAAGAAAGAGATTAGATTATCTGATAACGATAGAAGAAGGCATACTTACATCATCGGTGCTACGGGCATGGGTAAATCTGTACTTTTATCTAATATTGCTTGCCAAGATATGATGGCGGGGCGTGGGTTTGCATTCATTGACCCGCACGGAGATGTAGTGGAGGACATTCTCTCTAAAGTACCAGAAGATAGAATTGATGATGTAATCTACTTCGATCCGGGAGATATTGAGCATCCTATTGGGATGAATATGTTTGAGTGGGAAACGGAGGACCAGAAAGATTTTATCGTGCAGGAGGGGATAAATATGTTGCAATCCTTGTACGATCCAGGGAATCAGGGATTCTTTGGCCCGAGGGGACAGCATATGTTCCGTAATGCAGCGTTACTTCTAATGAGCGACCCAAATGGGGCGACATTTATAGATATACCAAGATGTTTTATTGACCCGGAGTTTGTAAAGAGTAAATTGCAGTATGTAACGGATAAAAGCGTGTATGATTATTGGACAAAAGAATTTCCGGCTTCGCAGAAGTCGAATGATGCAGGTGAGGTAATTACGTGGTTTGCGTCGAAATGGGGGCCGTTCCTATCCAATACGATGATGAAAGATATCCTGGGACAAGTACATTCTGGATTCAACATTAGGGATATCATGGACAACAAGAAGATACTCCTAGTCAATCTATCTAAGGGGAAAATGGGGGAGGTGAATAGTAAGCTTCTTGGTATGATATTTGTGATGAAATTCCAGACGGCGGCGATGTCTAGGGTGGATACGCCGGAAGACCAGAGGCAGGATTTCTGTCTGTTTGTGGATGAGTTCCAGAATTTTGCGACAGAGAGCTTTGAATCGATTCTATCTGAAGCGAGGAAATTTAGACTAAACCTAATTGTGGCGAACCAGTTTATGACTCAGTTAACAGATAAGATTAGGGAGGGGATCCTGGGCAATGTAGGCACGATTATCTGTGGTAGGATTGGCATTACGGATGCGCAGATTATGGAAAAGGCGTTTATGCCAACATTCAATGCGGAAGACCTTCATAACCAACCAAATCATCACGCTATTGCACAGGTAATGATGTTTGACATGCCAAGTAAGCCGTTCACGATGACGCTTCGACCGCCGGCATTCCAGGGGAACCCAGAAGTGTTAGATGGTCTAAAAATGTATTCGGCGACAAAGTACGGTAGAACTAGGGCAGAGGTAGAGAAAGAGATAGATACAAGGCTGGGTACAGAAGTTACTCAGGCGGCGTCTAGGGGTGAGAAAGGATTCCTAGAAAACTGGATTACGAAAAAACAGGGTACACCAGAAGAAATTATGGCGGATATTCAGAAACCAAGTCTACAAGGGCAACCTGGGATTGACTCTGCAATTGTGTCGGATGGACCAGTATTTGATAATGTGGTGCCAGATGAAGACGTTGAGCAGAAGGGCGGAATGAAGGCGGAGCAAATGGCGATGCCGGATGGTAGTGCGGATGAAGGAGAAGTCTTCAAAATTAGGCGCTATTAGCGCTTATGGTTAAAAAATTTATACAGCTGTAAGGCCACAGGAAGCGATTTAAGGCCGGTTTACATAAAAAGACATATGTGGAGGCGTCTTTTGCTAAAAGGCGCTTAAAAATGCGTTAAAATGGGCCAAAGCCCTTGAAAAACTAGTGTCTACGGTGTACAATAGGGGAGTTATAAATTAAAGTTGAGGTAAATCTGGATGGCTGACAAAGCTAATAGTTACGACAGCTCCCAAATTCAGGTGCTGGAAGGGTTGGAACCAGTACGCAAACGCCCGGGGATGTATATCGGATCAACTGGGTATGACGGTTTGCATCACCTGATTAAAGAGATTGCTGACAACTCAATTGACGAGGCAATCGCGGGATACTGCACAAAAGTAGAAATCACAATTTTAAAGGATGGGGGATGTCGCGTAACGGATAACGGGCGCGGTATTCCAGTAGATTTGCACCCAAAGACGCATTTGTCGACACTGGAGACTGTATTGACGGTACTCCACGCTGGTGGTAAGTTTGGCGATGGTGGATATAAGGTTTCTTCTGGTCTTCATGGTGTGGGCTCTTCTGTTGTGAATGCGCTTTCTACGCACATGGTGGCAGAAGTTTATAGGGACGGAAAGATTAACCATATTGAGTTTGATACTGGTAAAACCGTAAAGCCACTAGAGGTCACAGGAAAAACAGACAAAAGAGGAACATCAATTACATTCTATCCAGATCCAACCATCTTTAAGGAAACCACAACTTTTGAATATTCTTGGGTGGCGAATTATGCGCGCCATCAGGCATACCTAACTAAAGGGATTCTAATTGCTGTAGCGGATGAGCGCTCGGGAGAGAAAGAATCATTCTATTTTGAAGGGGGAATTAAATCTTATGTTAAGCGTCTCAACAATGGAAAAGAGGTGCTATCTGATGATATCTTTTATGTAGAGAAACAGATAGAAGATAGCGAGGTTGAGATTGCTGTTCAGTATAACGACTCTTATTCTGAGACGATGAAGCCGTTTGCAAACAATGTGTTGACTCCTGATGGAGGTATGCATGTAGTAGGATTCCGTACGGCGCTAAATAGAACCATCAATGACTATGCGCGCAAAAATGGCCTTCTAAAAGAGAAGGAAGACAACCTAACGGGAGATGATATTAAGGAGGGCCTAACTGCGGTTATCCTAGTAAAGCTTCCTGATCCACAGTTTGAGGGGCAGACTAAGAATAAGCTGGGCAACCCAGAGGTTAGAGGTTATGTTGATAAGGTAATGAGCGAATATTTTGGCTATTACCTAGAAGAGAACCCTCAGATTGCGAAGAAAATTGTAGGAAAAGCTACACTGGCAGCGAGGGCAAGGAAAGCTGCTAGAGCTGCACGCGATAACGTTATCCGTAAGGGCGCGTTTGAGGGGCTAAATCTCCCATCGAAGCTGGCGGATTGTTCCTCTAGAGACAGAAGCGAATGTGAACTATTTATTGTAGAGGGTAACTCGGCGGCGGGTTCCGCTAAAGAGGGTAGAAACCCTAAAATCCAAGCGATTTTACCACTTAGAGGTAAGGTATTAAATACTGAACGTGCAAGGCTTGATAAGATGCTAGCAAATCAAGAGTTAGTGTCACTAATTAAGGGGCTGGGCGTAGGAATTGGAGAACAGTTCAATATCGACGGCCTAAGATATGACAAGATTGTATTTATGACGGATGCTGATGTGGATGGTCTTCATATTGCGACACTTCTAATGACGTTCTTCTTCCGCTACATGCCAGAAGTAATTGAGGCGGGACATGTGTATCTAGCAAAGCCACCTCTATTTGGTCTAATCAAGGGCACTGGTAGTACGCGTAAGATTGATTACGTGTATGATGAAGTGGCGCTAGAGAAGAAAATTAATGAGAAGATAGAAGAGCGTAAGAAAGCCGGAACTAAGGTAGACGAAAATCAAGAGAGATTCAAACAGGCTGGATATACTGCACAACAGCGGTTTAAGGGTCTTGGCGAGATGGACGCTAAACAGCTATGGGAGACTACGATGGATCCAGAGAATCGCATCTTGGTACAGGTACATATTGACGACGCGGAAAAGGCCGATGCCGTGTTTACTAAGCTAATGGGCGACCAAGTAGACCTCCGTAAGAACTTTATTCAGGCGGGCGCGGCGAGTGTTAACTTGGATGATTTGGACTTCTAAGGAGGAACTATGAAAGAAGATGAATTAAAGAATAAAACTCCAGAGAATGAGGCGCAGACTGAAGGAGTGGAAGACGTTCAGCCAGAGGTGGTAGAAGGCCAGGTAGTAGATGGAATTGAAAAGCGTGGCGTAGAAGGAACAATGGAAGAGTACTTCTTAAAGTACTCGATGTCCGTAATTATTGATCGTGCGCTTCCTGATGTGAGGGATGGCCTAAAGCCGGTAAACAGGCGTATTTTGTACGCTATGAACAAGAATGGCTGGAAAGCGCCACATGCTACAGTAAAATCCGCGCGTATCGTCGGTGAAGTAATGGGTAAATACCATCCGCACGGTGATTCTTCGATTTATGATGCGATGGTAAACCTGGCACAACCTTGGAAGATGCGTTATACCTTAGTAGAGGGGCAAGGTAACTTTGGTTCGGCTGATGGCGATGAGCCAGCCGCTTCCCGCTATACCGAGGCGAGAATGGATAAGGTGGGGGCGGAGCTTTTGTCTGACATTGAGAAGGAAACGGTTGATTTTCGGGATAACTTTGATGGTACAGAGCAAGAGCCGGTAGTACTTCCGGCGGCATTGCCGAACATTCTCCTTAATGGTCAGATGGGTATTGCCGTAGGTATGGCAACGAATATTCCGCCTCATAACCTGGGGGAATTGGTTGATGCGACGGTAGCTCAGATTGATAATCCGGAGATTACCCTAGATGAGCTAATGAAGTATGTAAAGGGGCCAGATTTTCCGACTGGGGCAGAAGTTTATGGCGGGACGCCGATGAAGCAGGCGTACGCTACTGGTAAGGGATCTGTAACTATCAGGGCAGTGACTAATATTGAAGAGCGCAAGAATGGGCGCTATAACATCGTTATTACAGAGATGCCTTATGGGGTAAGCAAAGAGGCGTTTATCCAGAAGGTAAGGGAATTAGCCCTGAACAAAAAACTTGATCACATCGCTGACGCGAGAAACGAATCGGCGCGTGGTAAGGTACGTGTAGTAGTAGAGCTAAAGAAGGACGCATTCCCAAAGAAAATCTTAAATCAACTCTTTAAGATGACAGGACTTCAGACGACTTTCCACTACAATATGCTAGCGCTAGTTGATGGTATTCAGCCAAGAATCTTGGGGCTAAAAGAGATTTTGGCGGAATTTATCAAGCATAGGCAGGTAGTAGTAAGAAGAAGGACGGACTTTGACCTAAGAAAGGCAAAAGAGCGCGCACATATCTTGGAAGGTTTGAAGATTGCGCTAGATAACATTGACGAGGTGATTGCGACAATTAGGGCTTCTTATGATGACGCAGATAAGCAACTCATGAAGAAATTTGGGTTATCTGAGATTCAGGCAGCAGCCATCCTGGCGATGCAATTAAGGCGCCTACAAGGACTAGAACGCGACAAGATTGAGGAAGAATTGAGAGAGCTCCATGAGCTAATCAAAAAACTTGAAGCTATTCTTGCGGATGAGAAGGAAATTTTACGCGTAATTAAGGAAGAGCTTATCGCTATGAAAGAGAAATACGGCGATCCAAGAAAGTCCAAGATTATCCGTCACGAAGTAGGTAAGTTCTCTGAAGAAGAGCTAGTTCCAGAGGAAGAAAGTGTGATTCTTTTAACGGCGCAGAACTACATGAAACGCGTATCCCAGAACGACTTCCGTAAACAGAATAGAGGTGGTAAGGGCAAGCGTGGCATGACGACGAAAGAAGAAGACGTGATTGCGCAGATTATCACGGCAAATTCGCACGACTATCTACTGTTCTTCACCTCTCAGGGGCGTATTTTCCGCTTGAAAGCTTATGAGGTACCACAGGCGTCGTTGTCCGCAAAGGGAACGGCGGCGGTGAATATGCTAAATCTTCACCCGGATGAGAAAGTAACTTCTATTATTAAGAGGAGCGATGAGGTTAGTTCGGACGGATTCCTGTTCATGGCGACAAAGAAGGGTACAATCAAAAAGACCTCAATAAAAGATTATGAGAATATCCGTACGAATGGCCTAATTACCATTAAGCTGGATGAGGGTGACGAGCTAAAGTGGGTGAAGGGAACTACTGGCTCTAATGATATCATCATTTCTACCTCTGCTGGCCAGGCTGTAAGGTTTAACGAGGACCAGGTCAGGGCGATGGGCAGAAGTGCTAGGGGTGTAAGAGGTATGAGACTTCGACCGAAGGACGAAATCGTAGGCATGGACGTTGTAACAGACCCAACGCAGAAGCTGATTGCGGTATCCGCTAATGGATATGGTAAGGCGACGGCAGTGCAAAACTTCCCTGTACACAAGAGAGGTGGTGTAGGCATCAAAGTAGCTTCTGTAACAGCTAAGACTGGACCGATCGTAGCGGTTCACACGCTGGATCCAAAGGCGAAAGAAGTCATTATGATGTCTACTAAGGGGCAGGCTATCAGGGTGGCGATGAAAGAAATTCCGACGCTAGGTAGGGCTACGCAAGGGGTGCGTATCATGAAGATGAGTGATGGAGATACGGTAGCAAGTATTGGGATAGTGTTGCCAGAGGAAGAAGAGGCGGAGACGCCAATCGAAAAGGCTACTAAGTAGAAAAAACGGGCTGAGAAGCCCGTTTTTTGTGCTTCGAAAACGGTCATGTTGTAAATTTTACAACATTTGATTTTTGAGAGGGAATGTGGTGAAACAGGGGTGAAAATGGGGAAAATGGCCTAAAAATGGACATAAGTACCAAATTTTGGACAAAAAGACAAGCGCTAGCATGATAAATAAGGGATGGATTTTTGTGGGGTAAATGCAAGCTGTGCTTTTTTATCTGAAAAAATGGCAAAAATAGGGGAAAATCAGAGATTTGATAAAAAATCAAGCGCTAGGGTTATATTTTGTCAAAACATCGTGCACATGCTTTTAAAATAGGGGTGAGTGTTGCTATGCTGGAGGCAAATAATTAAAGGAGCAGAACATGCGAAAAAATTATTTGAAAATATTAGCAACGGGTGTGGCAGGGTTGGGAATGGCGATAACTGGGGTGATGGCATCTACGCCAAGCGCGTACGCGGTTAAATCGGAGGAGCGCGTAAAAGTATATGCCAACATGATAGATGAAGTAATGATTACGAAAATTATTCCGTCAGAACCAAGAATTGAATTTACGTACAATCATGTAAATCCGGATTTTGAGGGTGGCAGTCCAATGCTGATGAATGTGGAATATGGAAATATCTCTGATTATGATTTTTTCTATATGATGTATAACACAGTGAACACAAAAGTTTATCAGGCTCCGTTCGTTTGGATGGCGCCAACAGGGACGACTGTCTGGGAAAATGGCGTAACTTATGCAGCGCAGAGGCCGTATTTAGGAGTGGGAATAGATCTAATAAATGGGTCTAATGGGTTACTGTACTATAGGATTGCTTATGCTACTACTGATGGGACGGAGCCATGGCAGTTGACCAGGGTGGATTATAGTAGATGCATTAATTCATCGGTGTTTTTGAGTGGGGAAGCAACAGAGTGTAGAATGGAGGAAATAGGAGAGGGGAGAGTGCAATACCAGCCGTATAAGGCCGATGGAACAAGGGTGGAAATTCCGGCGGAGGAAGATGCAGAACTTACGGCGATTACGCTAAATCGTGAATATGAGTATGGTTGGCCGGATTTGCCGGAGCCAGAACCTGTTGAACCAGAGCCAGAACCTGTCGAGCCTGAACCGGAGCCTGTTGAACCTGACCCCGAGCCGGAGCCTGTTGAACCTGAACCGAGCCCCGTCGAGCCGGAGCCAGAGACAGTGATAAAAGAGGTGCCGGTAGAGGTAATAAAAGAGGTGGTAAGAGAAGTAACGAAAGAAGCACCGGTAGAGAAAATAGTTGCCTATATAGAGGAAATGGGGAAGGGGGTAGAAGAAAAGACAGAGGTGACGGATGCGACAGCTGCAATAGAAACAGGGGCCGTAGAAGAGACTAAAAATATGGAGGTGGATGTTCCAAATCTAGGCCGAGAAACAGATAATAAAGCAGGGAGTGTGGCGACGGCAATCGCTGTAATTTCTGCGGTGGGTGCGGGATTAGTCGCAGGATGGTGGCTACTGTTCTTCGGTAAACATAAATCTAAAGAGAGAAAGGAGGGAAAAGAGTAGAGACTTATCATAAATCATAATTTCTAAAGGGTGGGCGCTTATGGTAAATTGTGGTATAATCAAGATATGAAAGTTCTATTCCTTTTCTTAGCGTTTGTTCTGGGGTGGTTTGTAGCACAATTTATCAAGCTGGTGGCGGGGTTCGTTAAAAAGAGAGGTAAATTGTCATTTTCTGACATGATTTATTACATGACAAAATCTGGAGGAATGCCGTCGGGGCATACTGCGTCTTTTGTGGCACTAGATACGGCGCTAGCCTTGATTTATGGCTTGGATACACCAGTATTTGCAGTGGCAGTATGTGCGACAATGATTTTTATCTATGACGCCGTAAACGTGAGGTATGCAGTAGGGGAGCACGGAAAGCTTCTAAACGAGATTGCAGAAAGTGACGATAATCCAAAAACAAAACCGCAAAAAATAGTAGAAGGACATACTGTTCCGCAGGTGATTGTAGGTGCAATTTTGGGAGTTTTGATGGGATTTTTGGCGTTTTTCATACAAAATGGCGGAAAAATATAAAAATCTTTAAAAAAGGTGTTGACTTTGTGGGGGAAATGGAGTAAACTCGTAATTAGTCTAACTGCGAGACACTTATTTTAAGATTGCTCTAGATAAGAAGACATTTAACAGTTTAGTTGTGCAATTTATTGTTTTTCTTATGAAGAACATAATCATCGTCAGTTCAATTGAGTACAATTTTTTAGAATCAATTTAACATTTCGGTCTGGGACACTTTTAACACTTTCCAAGAGGAAAGAAGTTTCTAGAATCCAAGTTAAGGACCTTTAATGGAGAGTTTGATCCTGGCTCAGGA
>JAGCAJ010000002.1 GCA_017652765.1 Candidatus Saccharimonadota bacterium
CAGAAGGCTACTTCTAAGGCCTAGAAAAACATGATTGAATTCGCTATGGATGGCGAGACTATCTGCCACGAAGTAGAAACCAAAGTTACTGGCGCAGACGTTCTCATGAAGCCTGCTGCCCCTGGTACTGGTATTATCGCCGGTGGCGTAGTTCGTTCTATCATCGGCCTTACCGGAGTTAAGAACCTAATCTCCAAATCTCTAGGCTCCACCAATAAAGTCAACATTGCTTACGCAGTAGTTGATGGCCTCAAGGCCCAGGTTCCTAGAAAAGATTGGGAAACCACCAAGGTAAAAGCCACCAAAAAGGCTGCTCCAGCCAAGAAGGCTACCGCCAAAAAGACCTCTAAAAAGGAGGACAAATAATGAAGTACAATGATTTAGTCGTAGACAAGAATACTCGCCCATCCCGCAAGGGTCGCGGTATCTCTGCTGGCCAGGGTAAGACCGCCGGTCGTGGTACCAAGGGTCAGAAATCCCGTACTGGCCACCGCAAGATGCCAGCCGGATTCATGGGTGGTCAGCGCGCTATCATGCAAGCTGTACCAAAGCTAAAGGGCTTCAAATCCCTGCACGCTAAAGCCGAAGTCGTCTATACTGATAGACTAAACGACCTATCTGGCGACGTCGACAACGCTAAGCTCTACGAAGCAGGCCTCATCAAGAGTCCGTTCAACAAGGTAAAGGTTATCACTCGTGGTGAACTCACCGCTAAGGTTAACCTCTCTACCCAGTTTGCTTCCAAAACTGCTATCGAAGCCATCAAAAAGGCCGGTGGTAAGTTTGTCAAAGTTGCCGTCCCTACGCGCTCCGTTTCAGAAGACAGTAGAAAAGGCAGCAAATCCGAGAAATAATTAAACTTTCTCATCAAAAAGACCCCTACACGGGGTCTTTTTGTTACAACCCGAACTGCTCAGGATTCTGTCCCGGTGTTGATTCCCGCTCTGGCGCAGGCGTCTGTACTGGCGTGCTACTGATATTTTGGCCGAGTGGCTCGTTCAACACTAGCGGCTTTTTCTTGCCTTTTTTAATCGCAAAAATCGCCACGGCTACGATAATAATTAGTGTAATTACGCCCCCACCAATAGCGAAATAGCCCCAAGTTGGGAACCCAGAAGTGCTAGAATTTTGTGGGGTAATCACGACCACATCTTCCGATGCGTCGGTTTCTACTAATACGGATTCGTCAAACGTTAGGAACGATTCTGGTGCCTCGCCTTCATTTATGGCCGCTTCTTGGCCGTTTACGTAGAGTTTATGTCCATTAGCATAAATATTAGAATTACTACTGTCGGCGTTAGTTAGCGAGCTAATCTTACTGTCTTCAGTTAATACTATAATAGAATCTTCTGACACAGTTAGGCTTACTGCGCCTTCGCCAGTGAATGCCCCCTTAAAATAGCTATGTTCTAGGCTCATAGTTAGTGAAGAAATGCTATCAATCACAATATCGCCATTGATTTCTTGATCTGTTGCAGAGAGTGTCACCTTTCCGCCGTTACTGCCAGAATTACCCCACGCAGATTTAGAAGCGCGAAGGAAGGCTCCACTTGTATCGTTCTGGATAAACTTGTTTCCAGAAAGTGCAATTTTTGCGTCCGTATTAGTTACAAAGAATATGTCTCCCTGATTGCTAGTAATTAAGGAATCGGTCGCAGAAAATGTTCCCGTACCTTCACTAGCGTCGCCACTCATAGATTGATAAATAAATACGGTTTTATACGTCTCTGACTGACCGTTTAGCTGGTTATTTGTTGCGGTTAGCCTAGTTCTGTCTAATGTAACGGAATTTTTACCTTCTATTACCACGCCTTCCGACGCCGTAGATTCTAGTACGGTGCCAGTAGCATAAATGTCGGCCGTAGAATAAATTGCTGGGCTACCCACGCCACTAGTCTGATAACTTCCGCCGTTAACGTTAATTGTTCCTCCGCCCCTATCACTTCTGATTGAAGCCGAAGATCTTCCTGTCGTCGCCACAGTTACACCTGTAGCATTAATCGTACCACCGCCAGTTACCATAATTCCGCCGGAATTATCAGCCGTAGTATTAATGGTGCTGTCGTCAATATTTATCACGGCATTTCCATAAGCAAATACAGCGTTGGCGTGTTTTCCATTAGTATTAACAGAAAGGCCCGTAATATCTACTTTTGCGTCATTTATAGCTAGAATGCCGGCATTCGTTCCATAAAAATCCGCCGAGTCCCCGTCCGAATCGCCAGATTTTGTTACGGAAACGTTATTCAGTTCTATATTTCCGCCAGAAATCAATAAGGCATTCTGTCCGCCAGTAGTACTCTCATAAGTAGCTCCCGTAACGATATCATCGCTAGAAATTGTACTAGCTCCGGTATAGCTTGCGCTTCCAGTAGTGCCCCCACCGTCTGGAGGCATTCCGCCACCCTGCCCTCCGGGTTCATTAGTTGGTTTATCGAGCATAAAAAACTCCTTCCTTTATAACCATAAGTATAACAGAAAAAGCTTAAAATTTCATTAAAGCCGACAAGATATAATTTCTTCCCCAATCTTAAATTCTGTGTTATTATAGATAGAGTAATACGGAAGTTACAGATCATGCATTTCAAGACTATTTTCAAATCGTTCAAAAACAAAGACATGCTAAAACGCATTTTAATCGTGCTAGGCATTGTTGTTATCTATCGTTTCTTGGCTCACGTCCCGGTTCCTTTGGGCGATTCCGCTACCTTTAAAGAGGCTATAGAGAATTTACTTGCCAAATCTGACTTTTCTAGCTTCCTTAACCTGATTTCTGGTGGTGGACTAACTTCTCTCTCTATTATCCTAGTCGGCCTCTCTCCGTTTATTACCGCTTCTATCGTAGTCCAGCTTATCACTAAGGCTATCCCGCGCCTAGAAGAACTGTCCCAGGACGGCGAAACCGGCCGGCGTAAGATTAACCAGTGGACCCGCATGCTGACCGTTCCTCTAGCTATCGTCCAGTCCATTACCTATATTTTCATCTTAAAACAGTCCGCTATGGCCAACACCGCCGGCGTAATAGAACTTTCTGCCTCTCAGTGGATTCTCGCTGTTACGGCTATGACGGCTGGCTCTATTATCTTGATGTGGCTCGGCGAGCTTATCTCCGAACAGGGAATCGGTAACGGTATTTCTATGGTTATCTTTGCCTCTATTATCTCCCAATTCCCAAACACCTTTGCCCAGCTCTTTGCTTCACTATTTGATACTTCAGAAGGCTCGCTCAGCCTCTTTGGTTGGCTTAATCTCCCGGTTAATCCTACTGTCTTCTGGATTTTGCTTGGCTTTACTGTTGCGCTTGTCGTTGTCATCTACTTCCTAGTTAAACTAAACGAAGCTCAGCGCATTATTACTATTAACTACGCCAAACGCGTTCACGGTAATAGCTCTTACGGCGGAATTAAATCCATTCTCCCAATTAAACTTATTGCTGCCGGCGTCGTCCCAGTTATCTTTGCTACGTCTTTTCTTGCTATGCCGGCGCTTATCGGCCAGCTCGTCCTGACCTTTAACCCAGGCAACGAGTTTGTAACTAATATGATTAATCTCTTTACCGCTCCTAGCGCGTCTAACTTCACTACGCAGTATCCTAACGGTATTACTGGCGAGTGGTTTGTCTATCCTGCGATGTATTTTGTCCTCGTAGTAGCGTTTACTTACTTCTATACATCTATTATCTTTAACACTAACGAGATTGCCGATAATTTGCAGAAGCAAGGTGGCTTCATCGAAGGTGTCCGCCCGGGCAACACTACAGCTAAGTATTTGAATAACGTCGTTAACCGTCTCAATCTCCTCGGCTCTCTTTCCCTCGGCCTTATCGCGATGCTCCCATTTATCACGGATTACATCTTTATCTTAACGCTAGGCTATCCTATTGGCCTTTCTATCTCAGGAACTGGTCTTCTTATCGTAGTGACGGTCGCCCTCGAAAGCCTCCGCCAGCTAGATTCTCGCGCGCTAATGATAACATACGACGATTATAAATAGGACATATGGCACTAAGGTTTAACTGGAAGAAAAATCTTCCCAAAATTATCTGGGGCATCATACTGCTTATTCTTATCATCTGCCTCATCAAAATTAAGGTCTGGGAGAACAACTACTACGCGGAAAAAGAAGGTAGCGTCCGCGCCGTCTCCGCTAATAATGCCATCGCTCCCGCCGACACTTCCGAGGATGTCAACGAAGAAGACGTCACAGAAGCCGACAAGCTCGCCTACAAAGTCGCGCCCAACAAGCCTCGCTTCCTCTCTATCGAGAAGCTCGGTATCGACCGCGCTAGAGTCCTAGAAGTCGCTATTAATAATTCTGGCCGGCTACAGACCCCTGCTAGCATTTTTGACGTGGGCTGGTATCGCTCTTCCGGTAAGCCTGGCGAAGGCGGTGTCATGTTAATAGACGGACACAACGGCGGTCCAACCAAAGAAGGCGTATTCAAACACCTCCCAGAGCTAGAGAATGGCGATATTATTACTATCGAGCGTGGCGACGGTAAATTCTTCCGCTACGCCGTCGTAGAAAACCAAGAAGTCCCACTAGCCCAGGCCGACGCCATGATGGCCAAGATGATGACCACCCCCGAAGCCGGCAAAGAATCTCTATCTCTTATCACTTGTACCGGTGCCTGGTCTCAGGTCCAACAGACCTATCTCTCTCGCCAGTTCCTCCGCGCCGTCAAGGTTGACGAAAACACCAACTACACCACCGTAGAGATCAAAAACGAGCTCAAAGAAAAGCGCGAAGCCGACGCCAAAAAGGCCGAAGAAAACAAGTCTGAATAAGTTTCAAAAAACTCTTGCACCCGCCAACTCGCTTGTGCTATAATCAATACATACAAAGGTCATCCAGGCTCTTTTGCCGTATGACATAAATCGCAAATAAAGGGAAGGTCAACAATGTCAATCAGGTCAACACGGGGAGGGGTATAACAGAAAACAACTAAGGCGCTATTTTGAGAAAATAGGCCTTGCCCGGCGTGATAGTCGCCTCAAACTCCTCTCTTCCTCTCTCGCCATCTTCTCCTTGGCATTCCTCACTACATTTCTAGCTTCGTCTATTCTTGCTCCGGCCCGTACTACCAGTGCCGATACTCTTTCTTCCGACTCCGCTTCTACCGGAGGCTATTCTCTTTCTCTCTCTGCCACACCTAGTATTGATCTCAACCTCGGCGTACTAGAAGTTCCCGCCATGACTGTACAAAGAGCCACAGTCATGACCTCCACCACCTCTCCCAACGGCTATAGGCTCTACCTTTCCATGACCGGTACGTCTAATGACCTCAGACGTACCGGTGGCGATGAGACCATCTCTCATGCTACCGGTACCTTCGACTCCCCACAGGCCCTCACTACGGGTACTTGGGGCTATGCCATTCCTAGCGGTACAGAACACATTGTCGCAAACCACTTTGACACTGCCTATGTTACCCAAGAATCCGCCTATCCAGCTTCTACCAAGTTTGCTGCTCCACCTATCTCTACTGCCTCCGCCCAGCTTATTACTTCTACTTCTTCTGCCAACGAGACAGAAGACGATGAACCTATTCCAGACGAGATATCTATTTACTATGGCGTTAATGCAGACAATACTACTACACTCGGTACTTATACCAATTCTGTCTTACTTACCGCCGTAGCAGACGCAGCGGAGACAGCCAGTGCTTCTGTTTCTCCAAATAGCGGCTCAACACTTGGCGGGGAAACAATTACAGTAGCAACAACACTGTATGCTACAAACGATGTAGACGCAGATATTTACATGCTAACTAACACCCAATATGCTGACGTTTCTACTACTCCAGCTAACATTTCTAACTATTCCAGCGCTAAAATGACCTGTACCAAGACTGCTGCTACGGCTGTAACGTATACTTGTACCACTCCAGCCAACACCGCTGGCAATAACTATCATGTTTACGTAGATATACCAAGATATGATAGACAGTATTCTGCTAGCTTCTCGTACGTGATACCGAGCTTTACTGTTACCGTTACAGGAACAAACACCAGTGTGGGCGCCTCCTCTCTTTCTATTCCATACGGCGGCTCCAAAACTGTTACCGTCACGCCAAACTCTGGCTATTACCTCAGCGCCGTATCCTGCCCATCCGGCTATACTTGTACGGGGTATAGCACCGGCTCTACCCAAACTGGCACGCAAACTATCACAATCACAAACAACAATACTGCATCTGGTGGAACACTAACGGTTACCAGCACTCTAATACCAGCATTTTATAGAATTTCCAATATGCAAGAAATGACTTCAACAATCTGTAATAATACTGCGGTTGGAACAAGTAAAACCCTGACCGATACCCGCGACAACAAAACCTATACCGTAAAGAAGCTCAACATGAACAACGGCTCTACTACCTATGGTGCTTGTTGGATGACCCAAAACCTCCGCCTGGTTGGTCCAATCTCTGCAGCGAATCTTAACTCTACCAACACCGATGTAGCCCCAGGTAGTACCTTTGCCCTCACCGCCAGTAACTCCGGCACTTGGTGCCTTAGCTGGGATAGTTCCTGTATCAACCAATCTCTGATGCTAGACAGTGGAAGCAATAGCTATGGAGCGTATTACAACTGGTATGCCGCTACGGCTGGTACTGGCAAATATGAAACCACTTCTGGCAACACTTCTGGTTCCATCTGTCCTAAGGGTTGGAAACTGCCAAAGGGCGGCAGTTCTGGCGATTTCCAATACCTTTATAATGCTTATAACTCCTATGCTAACATGACAACCAATGCTAGCGGTCCTCAGTTCGTCAGAGCTGGCAGCCGCTGGACCAACAGTATCGAATATCAGAATGTAGAAGGCTACTACTGGGCTAGTACGGCGACAAGTGATTCTACCGCGAACGCTCTGTACCTGAGTAGTGCTATTACCAGGGTGTACGCTGATGACAAAAATAACAAGATGATCGGAGAATCTGTGCGTTGCATCGCCCAGTAGCATCCCATCCTAGCATCCCACCTTAGCACCCTGCACGTCAGGGTGCTTTCCTTTGCCAAAGTAGGGCTTCGAAAAGTAAAGCACTAGCCCGCCAAAACCAAAAATCCCCCTTTACTTTTCAATAATAATTTGATATAATTAACTCGTAATTTATGGCTAGTCAAAAGGAAGTGATTGAACTCACCGGCAAAGTCGTTGAGGCTCTGCCTAATACCCAATTTCGGGTTGAACTCGAGAATGGTCATATTATCATTGCGCACATGAGCGGAAAAATGCGTAAAAACTATATCCGTTTGGTGCCTGGTGATAAGGTGAAAGTGGAACTAACCCCTTACGATCTTACGAAGGGGCGTATCAGTTTTCGCCTAAAAGATTAATAAAGTGTTGTAAAAATTACAACATTCTGAAGCAATTCCTAGAGCGAGGCAGGAGTAGTCGTTCCTGCGATGCAAAAGGTAAGAATGACAGATATTTTTACGACCATAACAAGGAAAGGATTTTGACACTTATGAAAGTACGTGCAAGTGTTAAAAAAATCTCCCCTGATGACATTATTGTTCGCCGTAAGGGTGTACTTCGTGTCATCAACAAGAAGAAACCTAAGAACAAGCAAAGGCAGGGTTAAGCATGGCAAGAATTGCAAGTGTTGTTATCCCTAACGATAAACAGGTATGGATTGCCCTTACTTATGTTTATGGTATCGGAAGAACGACCGCTAAAGCCATCCTTGCGGAGGCCAAAATTGAGCCTACCACTCGGGTGAAAGATCTCACCGAGGCGAACGAGCAAAAAATCAATGAGATTATTGCTAACAAGTATCACGTAGAAGGTGATCTCCGTCGCTTGGTGACCAATAATATTAAGCGTATCAAGGACATTAATTCCTACAAGGGACTTCGCCACAAGGCTAAGCTTCCAGTCAACGGTCAGCGCACTCGTACGAACGCACGCACTCGTAAGGGTAAAGCTATCGCAGTTGGTGGTACGCAACCAAAAGCAGCAAGTAAGACTTAAAGAAAGGAGTAGAATATGGCAGAAGAAGATATTAAGAAAACTACTGACGTTGTTGAAGCTCCTGAGACAGAAGCTCCAAAAACTGCAAAGAAAGCTAAAAAGGGTAAACGCATTGTGACTTCTGGTCAGATGCATATCCAAGCAACCTTTAACAATACTATTATTACGTTTACCGACAAAAACGGTGGTGCTATTTCTAGCTCTTCCGCTGGAGCTAACGGCTTCCGCGGTTCTAAGAAGGGTACCGCCTATGCAGCTCAGATTGCTGCCGAAAAAGCCGGTGAAATCGCTAAAAAAGACCACGGCATGAACAGTGTTGATGTTTATGTTAAGGGTATTGGTCTTGGTCGCGATAGCGCCATTCGCGCCGTATCTAGTGTTGGTATGAAAATCGACAGCATTACCGATATGACCCCAATCGCTCACGGTGGTGTCCGTCCTAAAGGAGAAAGGAAACCATAATGGCACGTGATAAATCTCCAATCGTAAAACAGAGCCGTCGCGAAGGTTATGCTCTCGCTCCAAAAGCTCACAAGGTAATGGCTAAAAAGACCGGTATTCCTGGTCAGCACGGTGACATGCGTCAGCGTGGTGGTAGCCTCTACCTTACTCAGCTCCGCGAGAAGCAGAAAGTCCGTCGTTTGTACGGTTTACTTGAAAAACAATTCGCAAAACTAATGAAAGAAGCCACCCGTGCCGAGGGTCTAACTGGCGAAAAATTGCTTGAGTTCCTAGAGCGCCGTGCTGATAACGTTGTTTATCGTGCCGGTTTTGCAACTACTCGCCGCCAGGCTCGTCAGCTTGTTTCTCACGGTCACTTCACTTTGAACGGTCGTCGCATCGATATTCCTTCTATTCGTTTGAACCCAGGCGACGTTCTAGAAGTCCGTCCAAAATCACAGAAATCAGCTTACTTCAAGAATCTTGATCAGGTTATCGGCGCAGCTGGACAGCCAAAAATGTCTTGGCTCAAAGTCGACGGTAAGAAGATGAAAATTGAGGCCACTGGTTTGCCAAAGCGCGAAGAAGCAGAGGCGGGCATTAACGAACAATTAATCGTTGAGTACTACTCACGCTAAGGAGGACAATAATTTATGACAACTAAAGCAATTCACGAAGCCAAACTAGAGGAAGTGAAAGAGCTCGGCGAAAACAGCGCAGAGTTCGTCGTTCGCCCTCTATACTATGGCTACGGCAATACGCTAGGGAATTCCCTTCGTCGCGTCCTTCTTTCTAGCATCAAAGGTGCTGCTATTACTTCTTTCAGTATCGAAGGTACCACTCACGAATTTACCGCCATCCCAGGTATTCGCGAAGATGTCGTAGACATTATGTTGAACCTAAAAAACGTCCGCGTTAAATCCCATTCTGACGCTCCAGTCGAACTCTATCTAGAGATTAAGGGTTCTGACCAGTCCGAAAAAGATGGCGACAAGCGCGTCGTTGCTGGCGATATCAAACTCCCAGCCGAGATTGAAATCGCTAACCCAAATCAGGTAATCTGCCACATCGACGATCCAAAGTACGTCCTAAAGATGCACATGATTGTCGACACTGGTCGTGGTTACCTCACTATTGAAAAATCTGGTGCAGACCGCATTCATAGCGACATGATCGCTCTTGATGCTGTGTTCTCCCCAGTTCTACGTGTTCGCTACAAAGTAGAAAACACCCGTGTTGGCCAGGATACTAACCTCCAGCAACTCACTCTTACTATCGATACCGATGGTACGCTTTCTCCAAAGGAAGCATTCGAAGAGGCTGCCGCTATCCTAGTTAACCAATACACCGCTCTAGCTGGTGGCACTACTGTCGAAAGTGCCCCAACCCCTGGCACCACCAAGGAAGAAGAAGATACCGGTCTTATGCTACCTATCGAGGAGCTTGGTCTATCTGCTCGTACCGCTAATGCACTTACGAACAACGACATTAAGACCGTACGTGACCTCGTCATGCTATCTGATTCTGATCTTAAAGACCTCAAAGGTTTTGGTGCAAAGGCTCTAGACGAAGTCAAAGAAAAGATAACGGAGTTAAATATTTAATATGCATCGCCACGGATACAAAGGCCGTAAATTCGGCCGAGAAACCGATCAGAGGCTAGCACTCCGCCGTGGGCTGATGTGCTCCCTGATTGAACATCAATCTATTACTACTACTCTCGCCCGTGCCAAAGAAATGCGCCGTGAAACTGAGAAGCTTGTAACTATCGCAAAGAAGGGTGGCCTTGCTAATCGCCGTCTTCTCATCTCTCGCTTGAACAGTGTTGAGGTAGCTGACCTTCTTATGGACAAGGTTGCCCCACAGATTAAGCGCGATTCTGGCTACCTCAAAATCGAGCGTGCCGAAAACCGTAAAGGTGATAACACCGAAATGGCTACTATTTCTTTCGTCGACGAGATCGAGATTAAGGAGGACAAGTAATGAAAACTTATTCTCAAAAATCCGCAGAAATTAAGCGTGAATGGTATCTTATCGATGCCTCTACGCTTCCTCTCGGCAAACTTGCCGTCGTCATCGCTGACAAGCTAATGGGGAAGAGCAAAGTTACTTATACCCCACACATTGACAACGGTGACTATGTTGTCGTCATTAACGCCAAAAACCTCAAGGTAACTGGCAACAAAATGACCGACAAAATGTACTACCGCCACAGCGGTTTTCCAGGTGGTATCAAGGGCCTAAAACTTGAAGAAGTTATCGAGAAAGACCCATCCTATGCCATCAAAGAAGCCGTCAAAGGTATGCTCCCTAAGAACAAATTAGCAGAAGGACGCCTCTCTCGCCTCCGTGTTTTCGACGGCGCAGAACACGCCCATACTGCACAGAATCCAAAGGAGATTAAATAATGGCAGACAAGAAATACACCTACGGACTTGGCCGTCGCAAAGCAGCTACTGCTCGCGCTCGTCTCTACAAAGGTAAAGGCGAAATTACCATCAACGGCAAACCAGCTCTAGAGTACCTATCTGGCGACAAGTCCAAACTTGCCGAAATCACCGATCCACTTGCTCTCACCCAGAAGCAAAAGGACTATGACATCACTGTCGTAGTAAAAGGCGGTGGTCTAGCCGGCCAAGTCGACGCTATTAAACTTGCTATTTCTAAGGCTATCACTCTAGAAGCTTCCGATCTTCGCCCAGTGTTGAAGAAAGCTGGCTTCATCAAGCGTGATCCACGCGAAAAAGAGCGCAAGAAATATGGTCTTCGCTCCGCCCGCAAGAAAGAGCAGTTCAGCAAACGCTAATCCACTACTGGATAAAAAATCCCCCACAGATTTCTCTGTGGGGGTATTTTGTGCGCTTTTAAACGTTCTCTACTACTGTATATTTATTGTTACTCGCATATCCCACAATTTCTTTGTAGGCTTGCCATACATCGGCCGTAATTTCCTGACCGGGTAGAGCATAAAACTCTACTGTGCCATCATCCGCAATTCTATAAAACCAATTCTGCTTGTTATACCCAAAGAAATACAGGAAATCATTAGGTAGTAGTGCTTCACTAGTTTCATCAGACCACAAACTTATAGCTTTTATGGCCGCTGCATGACTCTTGTCCGAATAGCCGTCAACCAGGTCAGCATATTGGAAGGGCTGTTCCACTACTCCAGAGAGTGTATCCGGATA
The DNA here is from genome assembly GCA_017652765.1 of Candidatus Saccharimonadota bacterium. Classification (GTDB taxonomy): domain Bacteria; phylum Patescibacteriota; class Saccharimonadia; order Saccharimonadales; family Saccharimonadaceae; genus Nanosyncoccus. Next base: position 11,607 of record JAGCAJ010000002.1, read on the forward strand.
AGTCTCCGAATGTACCCTATAAAAAGCAGTTAGAGCTACTGCCACTCTACCGTCTATGCTGTCTACATTTCCAGCCTCAGACTCAATTAGTGTAGCAACGTATTTTACGTTATAAATTCCGGCTTCTGTATCCGCAAGTTTTGCCTCGCTAGCCAGCTTTTCTTCGTCAGCTGCGTCTAATTCTTCGGAGATACTAAGGTCAATTGCATTTAGTTCTGGTTCCACGTGGAGACCAGTTTCCTCTGCTGGTACCCTAGTTCCGATATTTTCTACGATCTCAGACTCGCAGTTTTCGTTTGCTGATACTTGCTTGGCATTATTGCCGATACACATAATTGCCACCATGCTGATTGTTGCCACTACTTCTACAAATCTTCTGTTCCTCAAAAAATCTTCCTCCCTTTTCCATTAGCGACCTCCATGTCAGCAAATGGGCTACTAAGCGCACAAAATGATAATTTACCAGGACCTCCATGTCCTAATCCTTTTATTATAGCACAGATAAGCCAAAAAGTCAATACATAAATGATTTCCTTGGGGCTTGGTGAACTTTTTGTATATTTCAAACTTTTTATGCTAAAATAAAATTAAACAAGGCCATAAAATGAAAAATCGCACTAAACTATCCACTACACTATGCCTATTAGCTGGCATCATTACAAGCGCCTTCATTATCTTGTCGAGTGCCGTCGATATTGGTGCAATTTCACATACAATTACTGTTACGTATCCATACTATGCCTTCGTAGAAGACCCCAATCACCCCTGGAGTACAGTCTGGGACGCCCTAGATAGCACCGATACAATTGACTATAGTGACGAATTTTTTGAAGAAAAATCCCCTGGAGACCACCCAGAACTCCGCGCCATGTCTTATGCCTTAGCTCTCGCCGGTTACGAAAATCAAGCCGACGGCTATCCTAGTACCAGCACAGAAGCTAATCCTAAGCTAAAAAATCTTTTAGATCAAATAGGCTTTTCTGATTACGAAAGTTGGGACGTCTCCTCCGACGCAGATGGTCACTCTATGGGAACTACTATCGGCCACAAAATCCTCGAAAACGACCAAGACCTTATCGTAGTCGCTCCCAGAAACTATAACTACATGACTGAGTGGCTCTCTAATTTTAATCTTGGCACATCCGGCGACCATGCCGGCTTCTCCGAATCAGCTAGCCTGATTGTTTCTAGGCTCAATCAGTATCTTTCAACCCGAGATTACCATAATTACAAAATCTGGATGGTAGGATATTCTCGGGGTGGCGCCGTAATAGACCTCACTGCAAAAGCCATTAACCAAAATCTCACAAATTACGATATGGAGTCTGATGATTTTTATGTCTACACTTTTGGGGCCCCAAGAGCTAGTGCGACAGAAACCAATTTTGACAATATCCACGACGTCAAAGACGGTAACGACCTGCTCCTTGGCTACGTTTTCCCGGAAATCTGGGGGTTTTATAATACTGGCACTTACGAAGAGATTCATCCCGCCGATCTAACTATCACTACTTCTGTTATAGACATCACCGATCTAGCCGACGGCGAAAGAGCTATGAATATACTTGCATCAAACAATGGCGTTACGATGGACGTGGGAACCATGAATGGTAAAGAATTTATGGATAGCTGGATTCAGTTCGTCACCGCAAACGGCCTTACACGTGAGTATTTCGACGGACAGATAAAAGAGCCACTTTCGGCTCTCATGCAAGCGTACCAACTCCGCACCATAGACAAACAAAGCGAGTTTACAGATTTTATCAAAAGCACTGAATACGGTATTGCTGGCATGGTTGCGGGGAACGCTATGATGGATTTTATGACAGGTGGATATGCCTCTTTAGATGAGTTCCCGCCATACCAAGACATAGTTAAAATACTACAAGGTACCGCAACAAACGCCGACGTCGATGATTTAATGTCATATCTTACGACTTATGCTGGAGAATATTCGGACTATGAACCTAGAATGGGCAGACCTCCAACAATTTCAGAAGAAGAATTTGCCATCATTAAAGAAAATATCCCAAAGCTCGTCAAAGCGCTCGCACCTATGTTAATCGCCGACGCACGATACACTGGGGAACAATACGGCGACAACTACTCCTTATTCTACACATACACCCTAGTTAGTAATGCCGAGACTCTTGTCATTGGCCATATTCCAGAAAGTATTATGCCTATTTTAAAGAGTCTCATCCCAGAAAACGACGGCCCGCTTGTCCCGGACACCGGCACCATGGAACAACAAAAAACATCATCAGAGAATTACTACCTAGTAGCCCTCATCGCTATTGCGCCAATCTATATTATTCTAGTGCGATTCATCAAAAAACGCCTAAACTAAGGCGGTTATAATAAATGGTGGAGACGATGAGACTCGAACTCACCACCTCAGCAATGCGAATGCTGCGCTCTACCAGATGAGCTACGTCCCCAACTCCCTAAATTATAGCATAAAAAATTGCCTAGGGCTAGGCCCTAGGCGGGGTGTTGTTTGATTATTGTTTAGATTTAGATTTAACAATTAGGTGAACGATAAGCCCGGCGATTAGCCCTGTTGCCAGGGAAGAATACGCAATTAGTTCTTCGCGCTTTCTGCGCAACCTTCTCCTGTGCCGTCTACGAATCTCGTCATCCTCCGGATCCTCAAAATCATACTCATCAAAATCTTCTTCCTCCCCATCATAATCATAAACATCGGGATAAATCCTATCCATACCACACCTCCTAAGATACTTAGTTTGCACTACATATCTTATTATAGCACAGATAAGCTAAAAAGTCAATGCGCTATAGCTTACCCCTCTGTTGGGAGTGGGAATTTTAGTGCTAGAGTCTTTACCTCTTCGCGAATCGCCGACAACTTATCGGAAGCCTCATCTAGCTTATCTTCGGCGCCCACCCCTACACAGATGTCCGCTACGTCTTTCATCCAATCCGCAATCTGTTCCATCTCATGGATTCCCATTCCGCGCGTTGTAATCGCTGGCGTACCAAGCCTCACTCCCGACGGCCTAAACGCCGCTGACTTGTCATTTGGAAGTGCATTTGCGTTAAGCGTTAGCCCTACCATATCTAGTGCTCGCTCATAGAATTTTCCGTCAATCCCAAAGCTCTTCTTTACATCAACTAGCACTAAGTGATTTTCTGTTCCGCCCCCCTGTAATACAAACCCATTTTTCTGCAATCTAGAAGCTAGTGCCTTAGCATTCTTTACGATTGCCTCTGCATATTTCTTGAACTCTGGCTTCAGTGCTTCACCAAACGCCACCGCTTTTCCAGCAATTACGTGCTCTAGCGGCCCGCCCTGCGTACCAGGGAACACCGCACGATCGATTAGGATTGGGATATTTTCTAGCTTCTTTTCTGGCTTTTTAAGAGGTGAGGCTACATTCCCCTTGGATAAAATCAGCCCTCCGCGAGGCCCTCGCAAGGTCTTGTGCGTGGTCGTAGTTACTACATTAAACCCAAAATCCAGCGGATTTGGATGTACTCCTCCCGCAATTAGCCCCGCTACGTGCGCCATATCTGCCATTAGCAGGATTTCATGGCCAAATTTCTCTTCTGCTTTTTCTCTAATTTCTACTACGCGAGCAAAATCCGGCACTTTCATAAACGCCGAGTACCCAATTAGGATAATCTTTGGCCCCTCTGCCATCGCTTTTTTCTCTAATTCATCATAGTCAATATCGCCGTCCGCCGTCGTACCATAATCTATAAATTTATAAATCTTGGCTGACCTAGTTACTGGCGACCCGTGTGTTAAGTGTCCGCCATGCGCTAGGCTCATTGCTAGGATTTTGTCGCCCGGCTCACACCACGCAAAATACACTGCCTCATTAGCATTAGCCCCAGAATGTGGCTGTACATTAGCATGGTCCGCATGAAACAGCCTCATCGCACGCGATATCGCGAGCCTCTCTATTCTATCTACATTCGTCTGCCCACCATAATACCTGTAATTCGGTAGAATAGTGCTAGCTATCCATTTATCAATTTCAGAATCAGGACATGCGCCTGGTTCTGAAATCGAACTAGGTTCTTTTCGTTGGGACTTTTCTTCCGAAGAAAAGTCCCACTTGAAACTTGGATAGCCTTCGCTATACTTGTTGGTAAGAACGCTTCCCATCGCTCTCAGCACGCCCTCAGATACGTAATTTTCGCTCGGAATTAGCTCTAGCCCCTCGCGCTGGCGCTTTTTTTCTTCGTCAATCAACTTAAACACTGGATCTTTCATAAAACCTCCTTATTTTTTATCGTATTGAGAAAAGGTGTATTTTATACCATTGTCCTCGCCCTTTCCTAGCTCCACCCGTGTATATTTATCCTTGTCAAATTCCGGAAAAAACGTATCCGCCTCTGCGTCTGTCGCATCTACCTCTGTTAGATATAATCTAGCCGAGTACGGCAACATTTTCTGGTATACACTTCCGCCCCCCGCCACAAACACTTCTTCGTTAGAACACGCCAGCTCTCTAATAATCGCTTCTGCGTCGCCACTTTTTCTAGAAAGTACAATGTTTTCTCGGCCTTCTAATCCCTTTCCGCCAGGGATAGATTCATAAGTTTTTCGCCCCATAACGACTTTGTGTCCCAGCGTTTTTTCTCTAAAAAACTTCATGTCTCCCGGCAGTCTCCAAATCAGCCCGCCTTTCTTGCCTAGCTCTCTGTTTTTTCCGACCACCGCAATAATAGAAAACATATTCCTCCTATACCGCTATTGGCATTGTAATCTTGCCTAAATTCTCATAATTCTCTAGCTTGATATCCTCTAGCGCGCCAGAATTATCAAATTTGAAAAAGTCTTTTACCTTTGGATTAATCCAGAGCTTTGGCGCCGAAGGCAAAGTCCCATCAGCCATCGCTTTATCATACTTTTTAATCTGTTCTTTTATCCCATCTACTTGATTTTCATAGATGTGTGCGTCGTTAGTTACGAAGGTAAATAGCCCCGGTTTTAGTCCCAAACAATGCGCTATTAGATAACAAAACGTCGCATATTGCACGATATTAAACGGCAATCCCAAAGGCACATCAGACGACCTAGAGTTGACAAGTAAATTTAGCCTCCCATCTGTAATATTCCACTCACTATTCCAAACACAGCTCGGAAGCGCTGCTGTCGGTAGGTATTCATTCTGCCAAAGAGATAATACCATTCGCCTGTTTCCAGGGTCATTTTTTAGTGTGTCAATGAGGTTTTGTGTCAATTTGTATCTGTTAACAATCCAACCATACGCCGTGCCAATTGTATGCGCAAATTCTTTCGGGTCCCAATGCCTACCTAGATAATCTCCAGCCTCATCTATCTCCCATTCGTCCCAGATATGGATATTTCGCTCTTGGAGCCAGCGCACATCATTACTCTGTACCTGATAAATCCAAAACATCTCCAGTACCGCCGTCTTAAACGCGACCTTTTTGCTAGTCAAAATCGGAAATTCTTCCTCTAAATCAAACTGTAATATCTGATGTGGGAGGCGTATTGTTTTTACGCCCTCTTGCGCCGAATGTCCCGGCATCGCCTTATTACCAGAGTCAGCCTTCTTGTAGTTCTCAACCTCCTGCCCAGACTTTAGGATCCTCTTACAAAGGTCAATATATTGATCATCAAATTTCGTCATTTTACCTCCGTTTGACTCTAATTATAGCACAAAAAGAGGCCCGAGAGATATTCTCGGGCCAAGGTGTGGGTCAAACAGACTTGATATGGTCCTCCGGGGCATCCAGAGGTATATCAGTCACGTCAATAGTCATACATTCAGGTACAGAGTGATATGTATCCTTAAAGGCCGCTGTCAGAATTTTCCTTAAGGGCTCTTTTAAGTCTTCCGGAGCGTGTTTTACTGCTACCCTCAGGTGCAGAGTCCAGACATCTATCGCGCGCGAAGTCCCCAGGATTTTTGCAAACCGTATATCTCTGCCTGACGGATGAGGCTTTTTAGCCTTAACGTCGCCACATGTTCCTCTGTTGTAGAGGAAAAGCTGATATAATACTGCATCGAGCTTTTCTACCATTTTCAAGAAAAGTGGCATTCTGTCCTTATAGGACTCAAATTTCGGGCCAATATCCTGCATTTCTATACTGTAATGACTCGGAAAATAGAGAAAGAACTCATCCATTAGCTCTTCTTCGTCCTGTCTCATGCTAAGTAACGCGTCGCTACCGAGCGCCGAACCATCATCTAGGATGTCGCCGTGCTTTATCTCCCCCACATCGTGACAAAGCTCGAACATTAACTGTGTAAACCACGTACTCTGGTCAAACAGTTCCGGATAATGCATCAGGATTAGCCCCAGTAAAAACGCCGATCTCCCCTGATGTTCAGAGACAAACTCTGGCTTCATGCTATACATTTCTTCTCTAGGTAAATTCAGCGAAGAAACCACCTTACAGGCAATCGTGCCACCTCTCTCAATAAAACCAGTTTCTGAGTACAGCATATAAGCACGCCAAACGTTTTTGCTTCTACCCATAATCCACCTCCTGTAAAAGTACAACCCACACCAACTCTTCTATCTTATCATATCTGTTAATAAAAAGATACCCCTTTACAATTTTTAGCGTCTTTGCTATAATGTACTTGACAATCTCCAGAGGAGATTATTTTTTATAGAGAGGAGCAAAATGGCCAAAGTTACCAGAATTAAGGCAGGCGACCACTCCAAAACTGAAGAAGTTAAGGAGAAAGTCAAAGACGTCCAGCCTAAAAAAGTAGAAAAACCTAAGCAAAAATCCGAAAAATCCGAGAAAAATCCGGCCAAAAAACCGTTTATTCTCATCCGTCCGATTGTTTATTTCTTCCGTTATCTTCGTGATTCTTGGCGCGAAATCCGCCAGGTCCGCTGGCCATCTCGCAAGGCTACCTGGAAACTATTTTTCGCTATTGTAATCTATACTCTCCTCTTTGGCGCTATTATCATGCTCCTAGACGCGCTATTCAGTTGGTTATTTAACTTAATTATAGGATAAGAAAGGAAATTATATGGCAGTAAATCGTTACGACGACACCAGAGCTTGGTACGCTATCTCCACCTACTCTGGCTACGAAGACAAGGTTGCCGATTCTATTAAGCAACGTGTAGATAGCATAGAGATGAAAGGCAAGATTTTTGACGCCCTCGTCCCTAAAGAAAAGCAAATTGACATCAAAAACGGTAAACGTAAAGTCGTAGACCGTAAAATTTTCCAAGGTTACGTCCTAGTAGAAATGAAACTCTCCGACGAAACTTGGTATATCATTAGAAACACCCCTGGCGTTACCGGCTTTATTGGCACCGGTACCCAGCCTACCCCTGTTTCTCAAAAAGAAATCGAAAAAATCAAGAAGCGCATGGGTGTAGAAAATCCAAAATTCTCCGTCTCCTACGCCATCGACGAAGTCGTCTCTATTACCGACGGCCCATTCAAAGGCTTCGACGGCACCATCGCCGAAATCGACTCCACCAAGGGCAAACTCAAGGTCATGGTCTCTATGTTTGGTCGCGAAACGCCAGTCGAACTTGACGCTTTACACGTTAAGAAAATTTAGGTATCATATACTAGTTACGCACGAAAATTAATATTAATAATCAAGACCAAATTGCGACATGTGCGTAATTTGGTCTTCATAATCAAAAGGAAAGGAAGAAGGGGAAATGTGTTCCCCTTCTTAGCCTGGTTTATGGGAAAACAAGAAAAGAAATGTATCGGTAATCTAAAACTCCGTGTCATGGGTGGTAAAGCCACCGCAGGTCCTCCAGTTGGTTCCACTCTTGGTCAATGGGGCCTCAACATGATGGATTTTATTAATCCTTTCAATGAAGCCACCAAAGATTACATGGGCAAGAACGTCATCGTCCACATCAAGGTCTATGATGATCGTTCCTTTGACTGGGTCTGTCTTGGCCAGCCTGTTGACGACCTCATCCGCGAGGCCATCAAAATCAACAAAGGTTCCGGCAAACCTAACCTAGAAAAAGTTGGCAAAATCACTCGTGCCCAGCTCGAAGAAATCGCCAACAAAAAGATGGATCAGCTCAACGCTATCGACCTAGACGGCGCCGTCAAAATCGTCGCTGGTACTGCCCGTTCTATGGGTGTAGAAGTCGCCGACTAATCTATATACATACCCCCAATATTGACTTATATTACGATAAGTGGTATAATGTCAATAGAGGGGGTATTTTTTATGTTTTATTTCACGAATAACATACGTACTTTAGGAGGACAAAATATGATAGAAGTTTTGATTTTTTTGATCTGGCTTTTAGAGACGGCTAATATCGTTAGCCACCTCTATTTTAAGATTAGACACCGTGGCCAAGCCAAGCTCCTAGCCAAATATCTGACCAGTGACGGCAATATGATGACCTATTGTATCCCAGACTACCGGTCCAATGCTAACGCTAGTTTTAGGTTTCTGACCGAAGGTAGGAGATACGACAAAAACCTCATGCAGGGCGGAATGACCCTGATAGAGTACGAAAGCTGGGGTATGAACGTCGAAGTTATCGCCAAACAGATTATAGAAGATATCAAAAAGCATGATTATCTACCTTTTATTATCTCTGTTGGCCTGGGCGACCAAATCGCCCGCCTAGTCGAGCAAGAAGTCCCAGATTTAACTATTATTGCCATCGATCCGCTACCTTCTGACGAAGTTTTGCGCTTTGGTGTCCAGGTTAAATTCCGTATTCTTCTGCCGTTTTTGAACTTACTGGTAGCGATTTTGGGTTGGTTCAGCCAGCTTCACCTTATCCGAACTAACGTTCCGCGGCTTCTCCAATCTGTTACTCTCTATGCCGACCAGCTTAATTCTATTACTTACTCTAAGCTAGATGTAGAAAAATATGCTACTTCAGTCTTAGTTTTAAGCCTAGAAGACCGGCTCACCGACAAAAAAATCGTCAGGGAACTGTACTACGGCGTGCCATCTAGCAACTTTATCTGGGTCGACACTTGTCGATTCAACACCTACGATGGCGGTATTATCTACCGCGAAAAAATGAAAGATCTACTTTATAGTCTATATTAACTCCCCCAAGAAAAAGGACGCTCAAATTGAGCGCCCATTTTTTACGTTTTCTGTCATTATCTCTGTCATTACTTCTCTCAGATAGTCAATATTTCCCAATCTTACTAGGAATTCCTCTGTAGTAGAGCCAGAAAATTTCTCTTTGCCATATTGATTAAGAAATCTCTCGATTCGGTCTATTTCAGAGTATCTGAGGTCCTCAGGTTTCCAGACGCCGTCCATATCAAAATCCTTAATCTGGATTTCATACCAGGTGTATTTTTCGTGGTCCGGGACAAATACCCCAAATCTCCGTCTCCAACTAGTAGAGCGATACATCTTTACACCTACCGATTCGTGTCTTTCGCATCTGTCGATGAAGCTAGAATCAAAGTAGTATGCGGTCATCTTCTTTTCTAGGAGTACTTGTGCTCCTAACACCTTAGAGAATAATGCAACAGTAGTGTTGAATAGTTCATTGTTCATATTTTCCACCCCTTTCAATCTTAATGTACTATGAACTGCTTGTCCTTACATTATAGCACACTTTAGTAAAAAAGTCAATATAAGCATTGCGGTTCTCCCTCTAATATGCTATAATGGGGAGCATAATTTAATTTGATGGGAGGAGCTCGTCTCCGTTATTACCACAGAAAGGAATATAATGGCAGAAGAAGATGCCAAACTTACCACCCCTGTAGAAACCCCAGAAACTGAGGTCATTACAGAAGAAAAATTTGCCAAATCCGGCAAAAAGTCCAAAAAACACATTGAAGAAGTCAAAGCCGAAGAAGAGCGCCAAGCTCGCAAGGTCGAGACCAAAAAGGCCGAAAAAGAAGCCGCCGAAAAGCCAAAAGGCGCAGCTCCTAAGGTTCGCCCGCTCATCGAGCGCCGTGGCAAAAAATACCAAGAAGTCGCTAAGCTCGTCGAAAAAGGCAAGGTTTATAGCCTAAAAGACGCTGTTGCTCTAGCTATTAAAACTAGCCCAGTTAAATTTGACGCTACTATGGAAGCCCACGTTCGCCTCGGTGTAGACCCACGTCAGGCCGACCAAAATATTAGAACTACCCTAGTTCTCCCTAATGGCAACGGCAAGACTGTCCGCGTAGCCGTTTTTGCTCCTCTAGACGAGGCTAAAAAAGCTGCCACCGCTGGTGCTGACATCGCCGAAGATGACGCCTTTTTGAAGCGCCTAGAAAAGGGCGAAATCGACTTTGATGTCCTTATTTCTACTCCTGCATTCATGCCAAAGCTCGGTCGCTTTGCTCGCTTACTTGGTCCAAAAGGCCTTATGCCTAATCCAAAAGCCGGCACCGTCACTATGGACGTAGAAAAAGCTGTCAAAGAAGCCAAAGCCGGTAAGGTAGAATACCGCGTCGACAAACAAGCTATCGTCCACATCGGACTTGGCAAGGTCTCCTTTGGAGAAGACAAGCTACTTCAGAACGCTAACGCTTTCTTTGACTCACTAAAGTCCCAGAAACCTGCCTCTCTTAAAGGTCAGTATGTTAAATCCGCTTATCTTACTACCTCCCAAGGCCCATCTATCGCTGTAGAGAACCTCTACAACTAATCGCCTAAGAGACATTAAAAAGCCACCCCTAGCGGGTGGCTTTTGTTGTGAGGGAGTTAGACAATTAAATCATTAAATTTAACGCGATAAACCAGATAGTTATTCTGATCGGTAATATAGCTGACTTTAGCGGTAGCTATAAAATCCGTTATCATCCACCGGTCAGATTTGCTGACTTCATAGAACGTTTCGTCAAACCAGAATGCCGAAATTGGATTGTGTCGAACATATTCCTTGCGGTCCGCAGGATTTCTAATTAGTGCCTCGCGATAGCCCCGTTTCTCGTCCCCAAAATAGACCAAGAAACAAAAGCTGTCACGATAATTATCGTCCGCCATTACAAACCTAGAGCGATTAGAGAGCGCCCGCTTTATCGCAAAAAACGCCTTGTTTTCTCCGCCATTTACTCTCGCCAGCACGTTTTCTACCTCTGATAAAATCAGCATACGGTAGATTACGGCGTGTCCTTGTGGCTGGATATTATAGACATTATTTAGATCCGAGCAATCCAGCGCAAAAATATCATAAGCGTCGCTAGACACCCCTAGATATTTTAGCCCCATCGACACGTGCAAGTGCCGAACCAGTGGTGTAAACCCTGGCAAATTCCAGTTAAACCACATATTAGACAGCCCTAGATAGACTAGTGGTTCCTCGCCCTTGTGTCGCTTTGGGTCATAAGCATCTTTCTCTTCAAAACAAGAAATCGCAAACGCAAACAGCACCACATCAGACACTTTTAGGTTGTGTTCTTTTAGCATTTCCTGAACCACCTCGCTATAATGGAGTCCCCAGTGCTCAGTCAACACCTTTGTTACCATGCTCGACGCTCTTTTTTGGTCACGAAATAGATATGTTAGTTTCTCTTCTACTCGCGCCAGCATCAAAAAACGATTTTTCATACCACTCACCCCCTGTAAATGAACTTGCCTCCCCCAGGCACAACTTTAGTATTATATCACAAAAAGCGCCCCAGAGCAAATCCGGGGCGTTAGGTAAGTTAGCTTGCTTCTCTGTGACTAGGCAACAATTCAAAAAGATTTATTCCATATGCTGACAAAAACGCCGAACCAATATCTTGGCGCGCAATTTCATCTTCAATAAGCGAAAATTTAGAAACCAAATCCTCTACCGTCTCGATATTGTTACTCCAAAGCTCGTCCTGAGACCTACCCAGACAATTCGCCAGTACAGTAGAAACCTTTACGGGTTCAATCTTGACATTCTGACTCTTTGCTACAAACCTAAGGCCAAACATCGCCTGAGGGTGATTTAATAGTGCCTGAAGAAGTATTGGATTACTCCAAATCTTAGCCAAATCTTTTGGATAAAACTTAGAGCCAATCGTCTCACCATAACCAACATTTTCACTTAGAAAATCCTGGTCGACCATACTATCAAACGCATCCAGCGGGATTTCGTTCTGCTCAATCTTGCGCGCAGGGTTGCCGACCAAGGTTCTCCCTGGTCTAGGAATATAATTATAATTTTCTAGGCTCATATCGGGCCTCCTTTCCGCCATATTGGCTAAAATCTCGCAAGCTAACCTCTTAAGGTGCATTTTTACACTGCTCTCTATTATAGCACAGATAGTCCAAAAAGTCAAAAAGACCGCAAAATTTGCGGCCTTTTTCTCACACTAACCTAGTAAACACATTTTCCGAACCAAAATAGCACGGAGTCTTGCATTCTATCTCGCACGTTCTACATCTTGGCGAGTTTACATATGGAGCCAATTCTTCCTGGACGCTGTCTTTGCCGATTGTCGACCAGTAATACTTATACAGCGTCAGCGCCGTCTGTGTACATACGTCTAGAGGCGCCTGTCCACAGAGCTGTTCAGAGCACTTCATTATGAAATTCTCCACTGTACCACGCTCCGTAATCCTAAGTAGTGTCCCCTGAGGGAAATTACTTTCCAGATTCTCAGCATCTCTTAGCCATAATCTCTGCAGTTCTTTATCGCCACGCAAAATTGGCGGAATATAGAATTGTATCTTTGCCTCAGCCAAGTCTTCTAGATTCATGAAAGAAAACTCATAGAGCAAAGTTCGATAGCGTTGCGCTAACGCCAATTGCGCAAAACTGCCATAGTACGTTACACAATAATTTTCGCCCCACTCTGTCTCGCGTATGCGCTTAGTGAACAGGGAAAACCCCCGTCCTTTAGTATCTTCTAACCCTGGTACTAACAAATTTTTGTCGATTTTGTTCATAAATTCAACAAAAACTTCTGCCAGGCGATTACTAAACTCTCTGGGCAGGCCTCTCTGTTCTGCGTCCATCCCAACAAATTTTTCCATCCACCCTACTAAGTAATTCAACTGCCTTACACTTGTTGTATAGGCCATGTTTGTAGACGGAGAAAACACCGAAATTAGATATGTCGCATGCTCCTGCGCATAACGCAAAGCCAATTTGCTATCCATGTCAGGATATGTCACCATGATTTTGTTTAGAAAAGCATCCTTCCATTTTAGATAGAGTTCTAATTCTAGACCCTGTGATACTGGCGCAGAATGATGGACATAATTCTCAGAGGTATTATAGACTCTTTCATTGTTTAGAATCATCGCCAAAATCTTTGGCGCTCCCTCTAGATATAGCGTTACACAGGCGTGGCCAAACTCTCTGTGGCGCCCCTTTTCCAGGGCTACCGTAGCACGCTCAATTGTGCTACTAGTTGGTTCTGTTAGGATTGTGTCTAGACTTTCTTTTTGATAGCAAATCCCAGCCATCCTCCCAGAGAAATCCATGATTGTTTCTTGGTTTAGTGCACGTCCGAGCATCGTTGTCGACCCCAGCGTTTTAATTTCCATATATCCCACCTCCTATATAGTGTGATTTTAAGTTACCAGTTCTGCCTTTCAGCCGAAATACCTACAAATTATAACATATTTCATGAGAAAAATAAATACCCCTTGCATTTTTAGCCTATCTATGCTAAGATATTAGAAGTTACCAAAGACAGCGACGGGAGTATATATACCCCTTAATCATGTCGCCGAGGAATACGCCTTATGGCATTCTTATATCTAGAAACGGTAACGGAATTTAACAATCCGACGCCTATAAATTTAATCAAGGAACTTGAATATGGCTATCTCAAAGGATAAAAAGCAAACTTTAGTTGCTGATTTGACTGAGCTTCTATCTAGTTCTAAGATGACTGTTTTTGCCTGCTATCAGGGTCTAACCGTTGCCGAGCTCCAAGAGCTCCGCAAAAATGCCCGTGAAAACGGCGTCAAAATCAAAGTCGTCAAAAACCGTCTAGTTCGCGTCGCCCTAGGTGAAATCGCCGTCTACAAAGACACCGATACCACCGGCCTAACTGGCCAGCTTCTCTATGCCGTCTCCGACAGCGACGAAGTTGCCCCAGCCAAGGTACTTGCCGAATTTGGTAAGTCCCACGACGCTCTCCAAATCGCTGGCGCAATCAATGATCTAGGTGTTAACCTCTCCGAAGATGAGGTCAAGAGCCTTGCTGCTCTCCCATCAAAGAACGAGCTTATCGCCCAGGTGGTTGCCCAACTTCTCTCCGGTGCTACCGATTCCATCTCCGCCCTTTCTGGCGGTCTATCTGGTATCGTCTCCGGTCTAGAAGCAAAAGCAAATTAGCATTAAAAGAATTTCTAGATATGAATTTTTTGTTTGATAAAAGCGGATTTCCCCTTAGAAGGATGATGAGCAAATACCTAACGAGCACGTTTTAGTACGGCGCAGTTAGGATTTGCGAATCATTCGGATAAGGCGGAAACCAAGACAAACAAAAAATTACATATTAAAAATTCTTTATCACAATATTTAATTTAGAAAGGAGCTATTATGGCTGCTGATATCAAGAAATTGGCCGAAGAATTGGTCAAACTTACCGTTCTCGAAGTGAACGAACTCAAAACTGTACTAAAAGACGAATATGGCATCGAGCCTGCTGCTGCCGCTGTTGCAGTTGCTGGTCCTGTTGCTGGTGCCGACGCTGGTGCCGCTGACGAAGGCAAATCTGAATTCGACGTCGTTCTAAAGGACGCTGGCGCCCAGAAGATTGCCGTCATTAAAGCCGTTAAAGAAGCTACTGGCCTTGGCCTTGGCGAAGCAAAAGCTATCGTTGATGGTGCTCCTGCTACCGTCAAAGAGAAAGTTGCCAAAGACGAAGCTGAAGCTCTTAAGAAGTCCCTTGAAGAAGCCGGCGCTACTGTCGAGCTCGCCTAATTTATTAACATTGTCGGATTGTTACCAAAAAAATTCCACCTCTTCCGAGGTGGATTTTTGGTGGTGTAATTACTTTTGTTATCTTGTTGCTATAATTCTGTCGTATTCTCCTGCGTCTAAATATCCTGGCGGATAACTTACCCGCCCCATATTAGTGAATACCTTGGCATCATCTGTGCCAAAAATTCTGTCGTTAGTTACTTGCATTGTAGCTGTTGCAGCCTGTCTTAATAGCTCTCTACCAGCTTCTGTAGTAGTAAAAAATTCTAACATTTACACCTCCATCTTAAAGAGCACCACCCCATATTCTCTTATTATAGCACAGATAGGCAGAAATGTCAATCCGTCATTGTCAAATTTACAACATTTTTAGCTCCATATCTGTATTTTACGTGGAAAACTTTTAGAAAAAATCATTGACTTTAATTTGTTGCGGGTGTACTATAATATCAATACTATATTTAACAGACAGGATGCGAGAGGTATGTCTGAATTACCAGAAAAACAAATAAAAAGACTTCGCAGCCTTATCCAAGAGGCCGAGACTAATTTGTCAGCAGCAAAAGAGCTGTTGATTTCTGTGCTCGGTGACGGCGAAGCCATTACTGCGCCTCGCGACGTCGTTGTTTCCGCCCCAGAAGGCAAGGTCATAGAAGGCGTCTTTGACGGCCAAATCATGATCGACCAAGAAGGCAAAAACTATCCTGTCCCAGCTAACTACGCTTCCAAGTCCAAGCTCGTCGAGGGCGACATCATGAAACTCACCATCACCCCAGAGGGCAAATTCCTCTACAAACAAATCGGCCCAGTCGAGAGAAAGACCGTTATCGGTACGCTTACTCACCACGACGACAAATATTTTGTAGAAGTCTCCGGCAAAGAATACGAAGTTCTCTATGCTTCCGTTACATACTTCCGCCTCCAAGAAGGCTCCCAGGTCGCTGTCATCATCCCCGCCAACAACGACAACGCTACTTGGGCCGCCGTCGAAGCAGCTATCTAACCCTATCTATCTAACTCGTGATATAATAGCCCTATGAAGGCATTGTATCGTAAGTATCGTCCGACCAAAATTTCTGACGTTATCGGCCAGGATCAGGTTACCACTCCCCTAAAAAACGCCTTAAAACGGGGCACTTTTTCCCATTCTTATCTTTTTACCGGCCCACGTGGCTGTGGCAAGACTTCTGTTGCTCGTATTTTTGCTCACGAAGTCAACAAATTTAAGTACGAAATCGAAGACAGCTACACCGACATCATAGAAATCGACGCCGCTTCTAATACTGGCGTAGACAACATTAGGGAACTAAGAGAAAAGGCCTCTATCGCTCCGTCCACCGGTAAATACAAGGTCTATATCATCGACGAAGTCCACATGCTGTCTAAGTCCGCCTTTAACGCTTTGCTAAAAACCCTAGAAGAGCCCCCGGCCCACGTTATTTTTATCATGGCTACTACCGACGCCTACAAAGTCCCGGTTACTATTACCTCTCGTGCCCAGGTTTATAATTTCCAGCTCGCCTCGCCGGACATCATGCAAAAACATCTGCAATCTATCGCAGACAAAGAAAACATCAAAATCACCCCCGATGCACTTGCTATTATCGTTGCTCGCGGAGGTGGTAGTTTTCGCGACTCTATCTCACTTCTAGACCAGATTTCTACTCTAGCCACAGACAACCAAGAAATCACTACAGAAATGGTCGAGCACGCCCTCGGTCTACCAGACCAGACTAGCACCACTAAGCTCCTAGATGCCTATGAACAGGGAAACACCGCCGAAATCACTGATTTAATTAAAACCCTCGTCAATTCCGGCACTAAACCAGAAATCCTCGCCGAAAACCTCATTTCTGCCATCATCGATAATCCTAAACCTACTCTTCTACCTCTTCTTGCTAAACTCCCAGAGGTCAAAACCCCTTTCCCAGAAGCTAAATTACTCCTAGCCTTTCTAGAAAACACCGCCGTTGCCCCTGTTATAGCACCAAATCCAGCACCAAAAATCGCCAAAAAACCACCCCTAGAAGCCCCAGAGAGGCCCATAGAAGCCACTTCAACAGAAACCCCTGTTCCTACCCCAGTTCCAGACAAACCGACCACAGCACCCACCGAAGCACCCGTAGAAGCCCCTGCGCGCCCTACTACCTTTGACTGGGACACTTATCTAGAGAGCGTTAAAGGCGTTAATCTTGCTATTGCTTCCACCCTTTCAAAATGCACCTACAGCCTAGCCGGTACTACCCTAAAAATCATCACTGAACGCAAAATTCACAAAACCATTCTAAGCTCCGCTAATAACCAGCGCGTCTTGCAGAGATTCCTCCCAGACGGCTATACCATAGAAGTCGGCGATGCTGCCGAACTCACCAATTCTTCTGCCGAGTTTACCAAAATTTCTGATATAATGGGAGGTGTTACGGAGGTTAAATCAGATGGAGTCCCATTCTAGTCCAAATTCATCAGGCGCGCACGTTCCACCCCAGGATGTTAATGCCGAAAAATCCCTCATTGGTGCTATTTTGTTGTCCGACACTTCCTTTCCGGATATTCTAGAACGCGTCTCCGACAAAGATTTCTACGAAGAACGCCATGGCAAAATCTACAAAGCCATGACCAAACTCTATAATACTCACCGTCCAATCGATTTAATCACCCTGACTTCGGAACTTAGAAGTTCCAAAGAGCTAAAGGGAATTGGTGGTGCTACTTATCTGACTGAGCTAACTAATTTTGTCCCGACTTCCGCCCATGCTACTGCTTATGCTGACACTATTAAAGAATGCGCTACTCGTCGCCGTTTAATCGAGGCCGGTACTCGTATCGTTGAGCAGGCCTACGACGGCGGTAGTACTATTGGCGATCTCTTGGGCGACGCCGAAAAAGACCTTTTTGCCGTCTCTGATAACACTATCAAAACCGAATATTCCGCCCTAGCCGATCTTCTAGTCGAGGCTTATGACCGTATCGAAAATCTCTACCAAAACAAAGGTGCTCTGCGCGGGCTTAAAACCGGCTTTCGCGACCTAGACAAAATTACCGCCGGTATGCAAAAGGGCGACCTAGTTATCCTCGGCGCCCGCCCTGCTATGGGTAAAACTACCTTTGCCCAAAACCTCGCCACTAACGTTGCTACTATTAATAAATGTGGCGTGCTTTTCTTCTCTATGGAGATGGCCAAAGGAGAAATCGTAGACCGCATGATTTCTGATGGCTCCGGTATCGACGCCTGGAAACTCCGCACCGGCAACATTACCGGCGAAGATTTTTCACGCATTGGTGACGCACTAGGCGAAATGGGTGAAATCCCTCTCTATATTGATGATACCAGTAGTATGACCGTCCTAGAATTACGTAACAAAGCTCGTCGCGCCGCCCACGATCACAATATTGGTATGGTTATTATTGACTATTTACAGCTTATTTCTGGCTCCGACCGCTATGCCGGTAACCGCGTCCAAGAAGTTACCGAAATCTCCCGCGGGCTAAAACAACTTGCCCGCGAGCTAGAAGTTCCTGTCATCGCTTTGGCTCAGCTTTCCCGTAATGTTACCGGCCGTGACGACCCTCGCCCAGTCCTCTCCGACCTCCGTGAATCCGGTTCTATCGAGCAGGACGCTGACCTTGTTATGATGCTCCACCGCGTCGACTATTACCACATGAACGAAGAAGGCTACGAGCCGACCAATATCACCGAACTGCTTATCCAGAAACACCGCCATGGTTCCGTGGGCAAGGTAGAACTCTACTTCGACGCCGACCACGTTCGCTTTTTGTCACTTGATAAAAACCACGAATAACTGTATACTGGTTATGTGAAGAAAATTACAATTTCCAGACTTTTTCTGTACAGACACAGGTTTGTCATAGGTTATTTCATCTTATTTTTGTTGTTTGTCGCGCTGATTTTCTTGACCCCTATGCTTTCTCCGGGTGGTTTATCAGAAGCCGAAATGGGCTCTGCTGTTACCTCTAATAATCTCAGCCTAGACACCGTTATGTCTGGCGATATTGTCGACCTCCCATATCACGCCCTCCAAAAAGCTTGCATCAAATTCCTCGGCTTTAATGCCTATATTATTAAACTCCCTAGCATGATTATTGGTTTTTTGCTTGGCGTTATTTTGATTCTCCTCTTGAATCGCTGGTTCAAAAACAACGTCGCCATCATCGCCTCTATTCTAACCGTCCTATCGGCCCCATTTCTATATCTCGCCGGCAATGGTACTCCGCTTATTATGCTAGTTTTTTGGCCTACGCTCCTCCTCTGGCTCGGCTCCAAAATTAACGGCAAAAAGCTATCCAAGGCCGTTTATACTTTCTTCTTTGCTATCTTTATGCTAGGTTCTCTCTTTACCCCATATATGGGCTACTTTACTATTTTCTCTTTGCTTTATGCTATCGCCCATCCGCACCTTCGCTTTATGGTTAAGTCCTTACCAAAAATCCCAACTATTCTAATCGGACTTATCGTCGTCGGGGTAATCGGCGTTATGGGCTACGAACTAATCAAATACCCATCCACCCTGACTACTCTCTTCTTTATGAAAGATTTTAGCCCCGCTACCTTCTTAGAAAATATTAAAAACGCCCTCCTAGTCTTTTTCTCTTGGAGTGGCAATATAGAATCCGTCTTCCTCGCACCAATGATTGGTATGGCCTCTCTTACGCTCGCTATTACTGGCCTTATCTCCACCACCAAAGGCTTCTTTGCCTCGCGCAATTCTATCGCCTCTATCTTTCTTGTCTTTACTGCCATTATTTCTGGATTTAATCCTGACTGTGCCGTCCTCATCATTCTACCTTTTGCCATTCTCACTGCGCACGGTATTCGCTATGTTCTAGAAAAATGGTACGGCCTATTCCCAGAGAACCCTTATGCTCGCGTTTTTGGACTTATCCCTATCTCTACTTTCCTTGGTATTATGATTATCTCTAGTCTCGCTCACTATATCTTTGGTTATAGTTATAACCCTATCGTCGCCAATCAATACAATGACGACCTCGCCCTAATTTATCAGCACGTTGAGCCGGGCTCTACTATTCTTATTCCAGCCGGCACACTTAACTACGATTTCTATCACATTCTAGAAGAAAAGGGTATTTATAAAGTTACCAGCAATACTCCGTCCACCGGAGACAAGGCTGATATTTCCCGTATCGCCACCCTAGGCCTCTGGCCGGCTAAGCTCCCATACGACCTTTCTCGGATTATCACCTCGTCAAAATCCCTAAATTCTGATAGAATATATCTATACGAATAATTAGGAGTAATTGTTATGGGTCAGACTTTCGACCAGATGAAAATGCTAAATCAATTGCGCAAAGCACAGAAAGAACTAAAGAACGAAATTGTAGAAGTAGAAGCCGGTGACGGTGCCGTTGTAGTCCAAATTACCGCCGAACTCAAGGTAAAGAAAGTTACCATCGACCCAGAGCGTATTGATCTTGACGACATCCACGAACTAGAACGCTGGATTGAGAACTGTTTCCGCGATGGTTATGCCAAAGCCCAAGAAATCGCTACTGACAAAATGAAGCCCCTCATGGGTGCTCTCGGAAACTTAGGCCTAGGCGCATAAAATGCTCCCAGAGGCTCTGCAGTCCGCCATCGACGCGCTCGGGGCTTTGCCTGGCGTGGGTCCACGCACCGCAGAACGCTACGCTTATTATCTGTTTCGTTCTAGCCCCAAGTTATCTAGCTCTATCGTCGATGCATTAAAAAATCTTCATTCCGGAGTTAAATCCTGCCCGGTTACTTTTGCATTGATTGACGCTTCAGAAGAAATTTCCCCCCTCTATGATAATCCTGCCCGCGACAAGTCTACTGTCCTCGTCGTAGAAGAGCCTCTAGACATCTACGCCATCGAAAACACCCGCACATTTAAGGGCACATATCACGTCCTAGGCGGAGCAGTCTCCCCAATAGATGGCATTACTCCCGATAAGCTCCATATTGCCGAGCTTATCTCCCGCGTAGAAAAAGATGGCGTTTTGGAAGTTATTATTGCTACTAACCCCTCTATCGAAGGAGAATCTACCGCTCTCTTACTCCAAAAGCTCCTCGAAGAAAAATATCCAGAACTAAAGATTACTCGTCTCGCCCGGGGCCTGCCTCTAGGCGTTGACCTTTCCTACGCTGACCAAATCACCCTTTCTGCCGCCCTAGAAAACCGCACTAAGCTCTAATTAGTGGTATAATTCTCTTATGGATATATTTTTGATTATTTTAGGTGTAATAAATATCGCCCTACTTATATTTTTAATTATTAAAAAACCAACTACCGCGGAGCCAACTCTTCCTCGTGAGCTATCCGAGCGTCTCATTCGGATTGAGTCCGAGCTAGACAAGCTCACCCCTAAGATTTCTAACGAATTCCGCGAGAATAGAAAAGAACTTTCCGACAATTTTCAAATCATCCAAAAAACCGTTGATACCAGAGTTAAAACTTTACAAGACGAAAACACTAAGAAACTCGAAGAAATGCGCGAAACTGTCGACGAAAAGCTAAAAGCTAGCGTAGAAAAACGCTTCAACGAAAGCTTCAAGAACATTTCTAATCAGCTCACCCAAGTCTATCAAGGCCTCGGCGAAATGAAAAACCTTGCCACCGGCGTTGGCGACCTAAAAAAGGTCATGGAAGGAGTCAAAACTCGTGGCATCTACGGCGAAGTCCAGCTTGGCTCAATCATCTCTGATATTTTGAATAGCTCCCAATACGAAGAAAACATCGCCACCAAAAAGGGAAGTGCCGACCGCGTTGAGTTCGCTATCAAAATGCCCGGCAAAGACGAAGATTCTACTGTTTATCTCCCTATCGACTCCAAATTCCCAGTAGAAAATTATTCTCGCCTTATCTCCGCCTATGATAATGGCAACAAAACCGACATAGAGAAATTCTCCAAAGCTCTCGCCACCGACGTCAAAGAACAAGCCAAAAAAATCAGCACCAAATACCTTGATCCTCCTGCCACTACCGATTTTGGCATGATGTTTGTACCTACCGAATCTCTCTACGCAGAAATCTTGCGTATTCCTGGCCTTACCGACAAAATCCGCCAAGATTACCATGTCTCTATCGCCTCGCCATCCACTCTCCCCGTTGCATTAAACGGTCTTCTCATGGGCTTCAAATCCGTCGCTATTGAAAAGCGCTCCAGCGAGGTCTGGCAAGTTCTTGGCGCAGTTAAGAGCCAATTCGGCAAATTCGGCGACCTGCTTGACGCTACCCACAAGAAGCTCATGGAAAGCGCCAACAAAATCGAATCCGCTGCTACTACTTCCCGCCAAATCGAAAAAAAGCTAAAAAACGTTGAAGCCCTCCCCGAAGCCGACTCCACTAAACTGATTGGCAAAATCGAAGTCGAATAATATGTTATAATTAGTGTATGTACAAGTCATTCACTGATTTTATTGCCGACAAAAAACACCTCTGTATCATCCAGGCCGAAAATCCTGACGGCGATTCTTTGGGTTCCGCACTCGCACTGGACTACTTGCTTGGAGAGCGCGATATTACTCTATATTGCCCAGTAGATATCCCTAAATACCTCCGTTATTTTGATGACTGGTCTCGCGTTACTTCCGAATTCGACTACGACGCCGATGGCTATATTATTGTTGATACTTGTGCCGAAGTCCTACTTTCTAAACTCTTAGACGATCCTAATATTAGTAACTGCCTCTTCCACGCTCCAGTTTTTGTTCTCGACCACCACGAAACCGAAGACGACTTATCCTTTGCGCATCAGGGATTGATTCAGACTCTCCCGGCCTGCTGTGATTTAATCTACAAAATCGCCATCGAGCAAGGATTATTATCCAAAGACTTCGACAAATTAAAAGATGAAGCTATCCGGGTTAGAGAATCCAAAGCCTGTGAATACCTCTATTACGGCATTGTTTCTGATACCTTGGGTCTAGTTTCTCCCGCCGTTACCGCCGACACTTTTGAGATCGTCGCTGACCTCGTCCGTCACGGGTTATACGTTTCCGCCCTCGATGAGAAACGCCGTGAATTTTCTAAAAAATCTCCACGTATCCTAGATTTTAAGGCTGACTTAATTAAGCGCGTCGAATATTACCTAGACGGTACACTTGCTACTGTCCACATTCCTTGGGACGACATCCAGAATTATTCCGATGAATACAATCCTAACGTCCTCATTCTAGAGGAACTCCGCATGGTAGAAGGCGTAGAAATCGCCGTCGCCATTAAAACCTATCCAGACGGCAAAGTTACCGGCAAGCTCCGCTCTAACCGCTCGTATTGTGACAAAATCGCCGAATATTTTGGTGGTGGTGGTCATCCTTATGCTGCCGGATTCCGTACTTATGATTTAAGCTACGAAGATACCGTCCACGAACTAATTACCGCCATTACCAAGGTCAAAGCCGAAGAGGAGTCAAAAGACAATGCTTAAACTCTATAACCAGCTCACCAAATCCGTAGAAGATTTTACGCCCCTAGACCCCAAAAACGTCAAGATTTATACCTGTGGCCCAACCGTCTATAGCTATGCCCATATTGGTAATTTTTCTTCCTATATTTATTGGGATTTATTAGTTAGAACACTCACGCTAAATGGCTACACCGTCAACCGCGTGCTGAACCTCACCGATGTTGGCCATCTCTCCTCCGATGCTGACGATGGCGAAGACAAACTAGAAAAAGGCGCCAAAAAAGAAGGGAAGACCGTCTGGCAAATCGCCGACAAATACATTGACGCTTTCCTAAAAGATTTCCACGCTTTAAACATGGTAGAGCCTACCAAAATCGCCCGTGCTACTGACTATATTGACGAAGACCTAGAACTAGTCCAGACTCTAATCGACAAAGGCTATACATATACCACGGGTGATGGTATATATTTTGACACTAGCAAATTCAAAGACTACGCTAATTTTGCTAGACTAGACCTAGAAAAACTAAAAGCCGGCGCCCGCGTCGAGTTTAACAAAGAAAAGAAAAATATTTCTGACTTTGCTATCTGGAAATTTGTCCGCCCCGGAGAAAATCACGCCATGCAATGGGATTTTGAGGGGCGTCCAGGTTATCCTGGCTGGCATCTAGAGTGCTCCACCATTATTCACGCCGAGCTCGGCGAGACCATTGATATCCACACCGGCGGTATAGACCACATTCCCGTCCATCACACCAACGAAATCGCCCAGACTGAATGTGCCTACGGCAAAAAAATGGCCAATTTCTGGCTCCATTGTAATTTTATCACTATCGACGGAGAGAAAGTCTCTAAATCCCTTGGCAATATTTATACCATTGATGACTTAAGAGAACGTGGCTTCTCTCCGCTAGATTTTAAACTGTGGGTCTTGCAAGGTCACTACCGCGGAGATCGTAATTTTAGTTTTGACGACCTGGCTTCCGCCAAAAATCGTCGCCTAAGCTGGAGAAATCGCATCGCCTCCGCATACCAAATCACTACAAACTCTACTTTTAGTAGAGATACCGCCCTAGCGCTCGTTTCTAATAACCTCAACTCTTCCGAGCTACTTGCCTATATTGATAACAATACATTAGGCCTGGATGATTGGGAGTTTATCGACCAGCTCCTAGGGCTTGATTTAATCGCTACAACGCCAAAAGTCTCTAAAGAAATCTTAGACAAAATTAACGCTAGAGAATCTGCTAGAAAATCCAAAGATTTTGCTACTTCTGACCGCCTACGTGATGAGCTAGCAGGCAATAACATTACCATCCTAGACACCGAGCACGGCCCGATTTGGCAATACTTATCCTAGTTCCGCTAAAAACGCCCCTTAGCGGGGCGGTTTTTAGTTTTCTGATAATGCTCTAATGCTCGGGTATTCGTCAATCAACACTTTAATGATACCCGCAATCGGAATAGAAATAATTGCTCCGATTAGCCCAAACGTATACATACCTAACGTAATCGCAACTAGGATCAAAAGTGGAGGAAGCGACATCCTATTACCTTGTACTCTAGGCGCGATGATGTTGGCCTCAATTTGTGCAAAGATAAGATATGCTACTAGAAACGCTATCGCTGCCCATGGGCTAGAAATAAATAGCACTAGCGTTACGGTAATATCCGTCATAACTTGACCAAACATTGGAATCATATAAAACGCCAAGGATATCATAGCCATTGGTAATGCCAACCCAGAAGAAAATCCAAATATTAGTGACAAAATAAACACCGCTAG
Organism: Candidatus Saccharimonadota bacterium; assembly: GCA_017652765.1. Lineage (GTDB taxonomy): Bacteria > Patescibacteriota > Saccharimonadia > Saccharimonadales > Saccharimonadaceae > Nanosyncoccus. The sequence goes on from JAGCAJ010000002.1 coordinate 36,580, forward strand.
TCCTGTAAACGTAGCGTCTACTACTGCGACCAGCAATTGTCCCGTTACATATCCGGAAATCACACCAGAAATCTTTTCTAGGATTCGTTTTGTTAGTCTAGAAGCTTTTTCGTTTTTGGCGTTAATTTTAGAAAGCATAGAATAGAATAGCGCCGGACCTTGCGTAATAAATAGAATCGTTAGAACTAATATCAAAACTGTCCCCATCAAGAAACTTGCAATCGCACTTACGCTCGTGAACAATGTTTCTGGAATATGTCCAAATATAGAAGAGAAGGTATTTTTTGCAAACGTAGCAATTTGTACTCTAGCGTTCTCTACGCCCAGCGACCTGCCAATTTCATCAATAAATCCACTTTTATCTAGGAAAGATTGCACTTGTTCTGGCGCTTGACCGATAAATTTAGAAGTCTCGGTAATTACTACCGGCCCTACCGTCGCAATAATTAACCCTACTATTAGTACTAGCCCCGTTACAGTAATTCCGGCCGCTAGCCCTACGTGATTCTTGAGTCCTAGCATTTTATTTACTCTGGACACTAGTGGACGAATCGCCGCTGCCACAAAAATCGAAGCACCTACAATGATTAATCCAGTTTTAGCTCTGACTACTAATAGCCCAATCAGAAGTAGCGCGAACACCACCAGCCAAAATCTGACAAACGTTTTTGTGTCAACCTCTATAGTTTTTGACATATACCTCCTTTGTCTCTATTTTACCGCAATTTAAATGCTTTTTGAAGCTGTAAGAGCTTTTTGTCCGCTACGTCATTGGCATAGATTTCACCAGTTTCTAGTAGCTCATATACCATATCGTCTGGAATTGCCTCAAGCTCTGCCTGGAAATTTTCTAGAAAAACAGAAACCGAGCTTGCTACCTGTTTTTTCAAGTCGCCGTATTTGCTCTCGCCGTTCCATGTTGCAATCACGTCTTGTAGTGGCTTATCATTAATTAGCGCCTCTATCTGCAACAAATTAGAAATTCCCGGCTGATTAAACATATCGAACTTGATATTGGCATAAGAATCTGTCGTTGCACCCATGATTTTTTTAGCGGCACGCTTTGGATCGTCCGACAGCATGATCTTGGAGTTTTCCGACACGGCAGATTTACTCATTTTTTTCTCAGGGTTGACCAAATCACGAATTCTCACTCCTTCTTCTTCACCCATGAATTTTACCTGGTCTGCTGTTTTTTCTGGAACGACAAATATATTGCCGTATTTATTATTTACACGCATCGCAAGATTACGTGTTAGTTCTATGTGCTGGAATTGATCCTCGCCTACTGGAATATAATTTGCTGAATATAATAGTATATCCGATGCCATTAGCACTGGATAATCAAAAATCCCAGCATTTACACTTTCTTTACCCTGACTTTTGTCCTTGAACTGCGTCATACGTGACAGCTCACCCATCGTCGCTACACAATTTAGAATCCAGTTCATTTCCGAATGTGCTGGCACATAAGACTGCCGATAAATATGCACGTTTTCGTCTATCTTCAATCCCGACGCAATATAATATTTAATCGAATTAACTAGATTTTTCTGGAAATCGCCGTCCACTTCCGCAATAATACTATGAAGATCCGGCACAAAGATATTGATATTGTATTCTTTGCTATATTTATTAGCCAGCCTCACCATCGGAAGCATCGCACCTAGGAAATTGCCCAGCGTCGGCTCGCTATTTACTCTAATTCCAGTTAAAATCGTTTTCATGCTTTTATTTTAACACATTTTATGATAAAATATACCTTAGTTGGGGCATTAGCTCATTTGGTAGAGCGCTTCCATGGCATGGAAGAGGTGAGGAGTTCGAATCTCCTATGCTCCACCAGGAAACCGCAAACAAAATGAAGCCAAAGGCTTCATTTTTTTGATGGTTTACTGGTCGAGCAGCCGGAGAGAGCGAAGCTTTCTCCGGTGCTCCACCTGTGGTATAATTATATGGTTGCGGTGGGGGAAGTCCTTTAAAAGGAGGTTGTTATGAGCGTGGTTGCAAATCAGCTAGTTTATGACGAATCAAAAATGTACACTAGACTAATGGCTCAGTTTCAGGCCCTAGGTCTAACACAAAGTGTCAAAGCTTTAGCATTTGCCCGGAAAAAACATGACGGAGCAGTTCGCAAAATGACTAATCAGCCATATATTGTCCATCCACTTTTAATGGCATCAATTGCCATGGCGATGGGATTAACTGGCGACGATTTATTTTCCGTCATCATATTGCATGATGTTCCAGAAGATACCGATACAGCCATAGCCGATTTGCCGGTTAGTGACGAAGTCAAACGTGGTGTCGAAAAAATGACCTGCAAACCTTATGTTGGCGAAAACAAGCTACAATGCAAGACGCGTTATTTTCACGAATTATTGCAAGACAAAAACGCCATTATTTGCAAGGCGCTTGACCGTTTTGTTAATCTCTCCAGCATGGCTGGAAGTTTCGAGCCAAACAAGATTAAAAAGAACGTAATTGAAACAGACCAATTACTATTGCCAATCTTGAGAATGGCCAAGGATATATATCCAGAAATCGCTCCAACATTATACCTACTTAGAGTTATGGTTAGATCAATCAACGAGACCCTCGCCAACGCTTATGGCGTAGAGCTTCACGGCGAGCAACTCTATGGCGGTAAAAACCATTACGAAAACGACTTCCAATAACCAGCAACCGGGCCCGCATTGCGGGTCCTATTTTATTATGCTAAAATATAAAAAACTAATTGAGAGGAAACTATGGCTGAACAGACCACAGAAAAATCAGACAAAAAATCTAACAAAGGCCTTATTATTGGCGGAATTATCGGTGCTGTCGTTGTAATCGCCGCTGTTATTGCACTTATCATTATTAATCCATTCAAAAAAGTTGATTTGACTGGCTCCTATGAACTTACTGGCATGGAAGTAGATGGCGAAGACCAGACCTCTACTCTTAGCCTTATGAAAGCTTTTGGTATTGAAGCTACACTCGAGATCGAGAACGATAAAGAAGGCAAGCTTAACATTTTTGGCGACGAAGCTAAATTCACTTATGATGGCAAGAAATTCCACTTCATTCCAGACGAATCCGACGAATACGATGATGACGGCGCTCCAACCGAAGCAGATTACACCTTCAAAGATGATGTCCTAACCCTTACCTACACCACAAGCTCTGGCGTTCCAGAAGATGCCGAAACGCTCGTTCCAGCCGAATCCAAAACATCTACCGAAAAACTCATCTTCACCAAAAAGAAAGAGAACTAAAGTGATTATCACTGGCAAAAAATTCAGCAAACCTAGTTTGTCTCGTGTCAAAAACGGTGACGTCATTTTGCCAGCCGAGGTCCAGCCGGAAGAACGTATCCGGCTGGACCTCTACCTCGTAGAAAATCATCCTGAATTTAACCGTTCTACGCTCCAGAATTTTATTAAATCTGGCTATGTTACAGTAGGCGGAGAAATCATTAAAAAACCAAACTACGAACTAATCAAAAATTCTATCCCAAAGATTGTTTTACAAGTTCCAGAAAAATCTCTTCCGGAAGATGTTAAACAATTTTTGATTTATGAAGACGACAACGTCCTAGTTATTAACAAGCCTGCTGGATTATTATCTATGGCCAAGGGTGAATTCACTACCGAACCCACACTAGAAGATTATGGATTATTAGTTCACCGCCTAGATCGTGATACTTCTGGTGTTGTCATCCTAGCCAAAAACGAAGCCACACAGTCTATGCTTCGCCGTCAGTTCCAAGACAGAAAAACTCACAAAACTTACTATGCTATCGTCGATGGCCACCCTAAGTTAGACGAAGCCCTAATTAACTTACCTATCGCTAGAAATCTAAAACGCCCTACTACCTTCATGGTTGATCCCAAAGGCAAACCTTCCGAAACTTATTACAAAGTCATCAAAAAAAGCGACAAACACTCTCTTTTAGAATTGAAGCCCGTTTCTGGTCGTACTCACCAGCTCCGCGTTCATCTAAATTACATTGGTTGCCCTATCGTTGGTGACCGCGTTTACAACGAAAAATCCAAAGCCGACCGCCTCATGCTTCACGCCGGTAGCCTAGAAATTACTATTCCAGGTAGCCCAGAAAACATTAGAAAAACTTTCTCTGCGCCACTTCCAAAAGAATTCGAAAGCGTAATCTAATGTTTTTTGAAAACGATTCTGAAATAGAGAACATCGCCAGCTCTAGCGGGTTTTCTATTTTTGTCCTGCCGACCATTCCGGACGCTCTACCAAAAGTGGGTAACAAAAATCACCTCATTATAGAGCCGGACGGAAACAATATCACTATTGAACAAATCCGCGAAATTATCGACCAAACTAGAACTAAGCAAACCAAAGATTTTTATATCTTTGTTTATCACGCCGAAAAAATGAACGAAAAAGCCGAAAACGCTTTTCTAAAACTCCTAGAAGAGCCCGCCGAGAACTACCATTTTGTTTTGTTTACGAATTCCGCTTCGGCGCTTCTTCCGACGATTTTGTCGCGCGGGGACTTATACATCAAACGTATTAAAGACCCCCTAAATCGCCCCGTAAATGCCTCAGAAACTACCAAATTATACGCCAAACGTATAATTTCTGCCAAAAATTCCGATTTACCAATTATCATAAAAGACCTCTCAAACGAAAAAGATTTCAAAAAAGATGCCCGCTCTACCAGTCTTTCTGTCATAGAAACCGCCATCGAAATTCTCTACAAATCATATTTTGCGACAAAGAACCCTGCTTTCTTGAAAAAGCTTCCAAAATTAATCACACTCTACGACAACCTTAAGCAAAATGGCCACATAAAGCTTCATCTAATCGCCGATTTATGCTAAAATAAACTTATGTTAGGTGTTATTGCAATTCTTTTGATAACCGTGTATATGGTTTTCTTTTTTCCAGTCCTCAAGAAAAAACCTACCAAAGTCGAAACTAACGAAAAAACCGCTCTCCAGGTTAAAAAACTCTGGCAAATCGCCCAGGTTTCTATGAAAGAGCGCAAGACTCTACGCGCCGAAAAAGCCCTCCTCGCCATCCTAAAAGTCGACGAAAAAAACGCCGCCGCCTATAACCGCCTAGGTATTTTATATGCTAAGAGTCAGAAATTCGACGAAGCTATCGAATGTTTTGAAATCGCCCAATCACTAGACGAAAACGCCTCCTCACTTCACAACGCCGGCCTAATTTATCTAGAGACCGGCGAATACGAAAAGGCCGCCATGGCCTTCAAACAAGCCATAGAATTAGAAGGCGACATGCCAGCTAGGTATATCGCCCTATCCAAGGCCGAAGAGCGCATAGGTAACCGCAAAAACGCCCTCGAAGCCCTAGAGCAGGCTTACTCCCTAGACCCCAGCCTAACCATCCTCCGCCAGATTCTCGCCATCCACAAATCCGCCGAAGACGAAGAGGGAATTGCCTCTACTAACGCCCGCATCGAATCCTTTATTGCCAAGACTCAGAAAGCAGAGAGACAGAAACGTGTCGTCCGCCGTGTTGTCCCACGTCCACACGAGAGGCATATGCCCCGCCCTCACCCACGCGTCCAGCCTAGAAAGCGTATCTAATGAACGGTAAATTCGAGCTAATCAGAAAAAGCATCGGCGCCAGCATCCTAATTGCACTCGGCGACTACGCCCTACTTAAACTTGGCAATCCTATCGGCCCAGTAATTTTTGCGCTCGGACTCCTAGGCGTCTGTTATATGGGCCAAAATCTCTTCACCGGTAAATGCGGATTCGTTATCCAAGACAAGATTAAATTAACCGATTTGTTTCTTATTCTAACCGTCAATCTTGCTACCGGCTATCTTGTTGGTATGGTATTTTCCACTCTAGACGAAACCGTCAAAGCTTCCGCCATGTCCAAAATTTCTAGCTGGACCTTTGATTTACCTATGCTTATTAAATCCATTCTCTGTGGTGTCATTATGTATATTGCTGTTTTTATGTACAAAAAAGGCACGCCACTTGGCATCATCTTTGGCGTACCACTTTTTATTTTTTGCGGATTCCAACACTGTATCGCCAACGTTATTACTATGGGCGTCGGCCTAGCATTTGACTGGTCGCTCATTCTTTGCATTGTTGGCAATTTCTTTGGTTCCGTCGCTATGTGGTTTATTACTAGAGATACCAATATTAAAGTCTTGCGCTAAGAAGTCCCAGGTGTTATAATTTATAGTGTGCCGCGATAGCTCAGTTGGTAGAGCGCATCCATGGTAAGGATGAGGTCTCGAGTTCAAACCTCGATCGTGGCTCCAGTGCTGGAGTCGTCTAGTGGCTATGACAGCAGACTGTAAATCTGCCGGGGTTCCCCCATCGTAGGTTCGAGTCCTACCTCCAGCACCAGAGACACCAATTTTGTGGATGCCACCTTAGCTCAGTTGGTAGAGCAACGGTTTTGTAAACCGTAGGTCGTCAGTTCGACCCTGACAGGTGGCTCCATTTTTTATGCAAAATATGTTATAATATATAAAATGAAAACCTCTGATTTTGATTACACTTTACCCGAAGAGCTGATTGCGCAGACGCCCCTAGAAGACCGTTCTAGCTCGCGTCTTTTAATTGTTGATCGAGAAAATCAAAATTACGAGGACAAACATTTTTCTGACATTATAGACTACCTAAACCCTGGCGACGCTTTAGTACTGAACGAGACCAAAGTCCTCCCCGCTAGAATTATTGGCACCAAAAAAGAAACTGGTGGCACCGTAGAATTATTATTACTTAAAGAGCATGAAAAAGACACCTGGGAATGTCTTGCTCGCCCCCAAAAACGCCTGAAACCCGGCACCGAGGTCGTTTTCGGAAAAACCAAAGAAACTCCGCTTCTTACCGCCACCGTCACCGAACTTTACGACGAGGGAATCACTTTTGTCAAATTTTCTTACGATGGTATCTTTCTAGAAATTTTAGAAAAGCTAGGCACTATGCCTCTCCCGCCATATATTCACAAAAAGCTAAAAGATCAGTCTCGTTACCAAACCGTCTATGCACATAATCTCGGCTCTTCTGCTGCACCTACGGCTGGACTCCATTTTACACCAGAATTACTTAAAGAAATCGAAGAAAAAGAAATTAAAATTATTAAAATTACCCTCCATGTCGGTCTTGGCACTTTCCGCCCCGTTCAAGTAGATGATGTAAAAAAGCACAAAATGCACACCGAATCTTATGAAATCACAGAAGAATCCGCTCGCGCTATTAACGACGTCAAAAACGCCGGCGGTAGAATTATCGCCGTTGGCACTACCACTGTCCGTACCTTAGAAACCGTTGCTACACGTCATGACGGCAAAATCGTTGCAGATAGTGGCGAAACAGACATCTTTATCTATCCAGGCTATGAATTCAAAGCTGTAGGTGGTCTTATTACTAACTTCCATCTCCCAAAATCCACCCTACTTATGCTAGTTTCCGCCTTTGCGACCAAAGATTTAATTTTTAAAGCTTACCACCACGCCATTAAAGAAAAATATCGTTTCTTCTCGTTTGGCGACGCCATGTTTATTGAATAACGCAAGCATAAACAGTACAAAAATAAGCAGGAGCATTATCATGAAAGTAAAATACGAGCTAATCAAAAAAGACAAAACCACCGGCGCTAGATACGGCAAAGCTATTTTCTTGGACGAAAACGGCAAAGTCGCCAAAAATCCCGACGGCACACCCCAAGAATACGAAACCCCAATGTTTATGCCAGTCGGCACCCAGGCCACAGTTAAAACATTAAGTCCCGAACAAGTTAAAGCTACAAAACCTGGTATCATCCTCGCTAATACTTACCATCTCTGGCAACGTCCCGGCGCAGAAATCGTCGCCGAGGCCGGCGGTTTGCATAAATTCATGAATTGGCACGGTCCAATCCTCACCGATTCTGGCGGATATCAGGTATTTTCTCTTGCTACCAACAAGAAAAAAGACATTACCGAAGAAGGCGTCCATTTTAAGAGCGAGCTAAACGGTGCCAAACTTTTCCTCACTCCCGAGGAATCCATTAGAATCCAAAACTTATTAGATTCTGATATTGCCATGAGCTTTGACGAATGTCCTCCTGCCTCTGCCGACTATAATTATCTAAAAAACAGCATCGAGCGCACTCTTCGTTGGGCTGAGCGAGGTAAAAAAGTCCATAATAATAAAAATCAGAACCTCTTTGGTATTGTCCAAGGTGGTCCATATGAAGATCTTCGCAAATTCTCCGCCGAGAAAACCGTACGCTTAGACTTTGATGGCTATTCTATCGGTGGCGTCGCTAATGACGACGAGTGTAAAGACGATATGTACAAAGCTATTGAATATTCTGTACCGTATCTCCCAGAGGACAAGTTACGTTATCTTATGGGCGTCGGCGAACCTGTTGACCTAGTAGAAGGCGTCGCTCGCGGAGTTGATATTTTTGACTGCGTATCTCCTACCCGTCTCGCCCGACATGGCAATGCCCTAGTTCCTGGCCTCCGTAGAAACGACAAAGGCGAGCCCAAAGAAAACCGTATCAATCTTAAAAACGCTCGTTTTGCTAGAGATTTCACCCCACTAGACGACACCTGTGACTGCTATGCTTGCCAGAACTATACCAAGGCCTACATTCACCATCTCATGAAGTGCGACGAGACTTTTGGCGCTACTCTCCTCTCTATTCACAACATCCGTTTCTTAATTCATCTCTGCGAAGAAATGCGCGAAGCTATCAAGAACGATAAGTTCGAAGAATTTCTTTACAATTTCCGTAATCTGTGATAAAATATAGAGCAATATGGCAAAAAAGAATAATACTAAGCGCAAACTCGTTGGCCTCGTTTCTGAAGAATCTGGGATTCGTCAGTATTATACCAAAAAGAATACTATGAACACCCCTGACAAGCTAACTCTCCGTAAATATGACCCGATCCTAAGAAAGCACGTCAAATTTACCGAGACCAAGAAAAACCTAGGCCGCAACGAGGTCAAGGAAAAGAAACGCTAAGCTTACAAAATCACAAAAAATAACCCCCTCACGGGGTTATTTTTTTAATCTGTATTCGAAGTCTCGGAGTACATTCATATAGTACATGAACGCATCGTACGGCGAATCATATGCCGAGAAGTATGCGTGCACATCGCCATCATTCCAATATTTTGTACACATATAATATGCGTGATCCGACGTAGTCATCCTGCGCCAATCATCTAGCAAATCTCCACCAATTTTCTTTACCTCGGAGGCTATGCTATATAGCGCCTCTTGGCCTTCTTGTTGCATGTCGTTACCTAGCCATGCCGTTAGATCTCTTTCCGTATCTGCCCAAGTTACGGTATTTGGCATAGAAATTTCGTCTGCTGGTTCTTCTAGCTCCGACGCCTCAGACACGGTGACAAATTTGTTGTCATATTCGGACAGCCAGCGATAAATCAATTCATTCATAAAGTTAAAAATCCCAGAATCCGCCCATTGGTGCTCACCAAACGTCTCAAAATCCATGAATAGATTAATTAGATTCCCGCGCAAGCAGTCATCATTTACCCAATTCTGATATTTTTCTACAGTTAGTGGCCATTCCGCCCATTGTCTATTAGAAAACCTAAACGCAATATCATCAGATAATCTATAATTTTTAAGTAGTAGCTTTGTCCGAGTCCCGCCAGCAACCTTATAGACGTGATTTGGGCTTTTCCATCCAAGTACCTTATCCCAACCTTCGGCTAGCACCGCCTTGTATCCCATCTCGTCGCACCATTTTCCTAGCTCGTTATTATAGGAAAGCTCTGTATTTCTAAACACCCTTGGGCGTACGCCAAACAATCTCGCGACTAAATCCGAATGCATTTTTACTTGTTCCACAAACTCATTTTTATCAAAGAAAAACGCTAGGGAATGATAATAAGTCTCGCCTACGATTTCTACTTGGCCCGTAGAGACCATACGTCGTATCTGCTCTACGAGTTCCGGCTCCCATTCTAGGGCCTGCTCTAGCCATGTCCCGGTAATAGACATCGACACCTTAAACCCTGGATAACGCTTAAGGTTACGCTCTAAGAGAGCTAACATCGGCTTATAAGATTTCTCGCTCACTTTGCGAAAAATACGCTCGTTGTTTTGTTTGTCATAATAATCGTTTTCGTACCAATAATTATGATTGTGCGCCACATCAAAAATACTATACCGACGATACCTCCAAGGCTGGTGGATATGTAGATACAGACAAATCGCTCGCACTAACAAAACTCCTTATGTTTATCAACTCTATTATATACTTCTATTACGTGCTTTGCAATATCACCCCACGAGATTTTCATATATTCTTTTTCAATTCCTTCACGCAGGGTCTTTTTTAACGCCTTGGATTCCGCAATTGCGATAATTTCGTCTGCTAATTTTTCTGTATCCCAAAAATCATATCGCATCGCACTTCGAATCACCTCCGCCACACCCGACTGCTTAGTTAGAATTAATACATCTCCATGGTGCGCCGCCTCTAACGCAGTCAGCCCAAACGGCTCAGAAATCGAACTCATCACAAAAATATCAGAAATTTCATAAATATCACGTAGTTGTTTTCCGCGTACAAACCCAGTAAACACCACATTTGCAGAAATCCGATACTTAGCGGACAGTTCTAGTAGCTCGTCTTTTTGCTCGCCGTCGCCCGCAAACACAAAAATCAATTTCTTGTTCTTAGAAATCGCCCGCGCCGCCGCTCGCATCATATTAGCTAAACCTTTTTGCACTGTAAACCGCCCCACCGTAGACACAATCGTATATCCTAGAGATTTCATTTTTTCTAGGTATTTATAGTCCTCATCGTCATAATGATACGCCGATTTTACAAATTCCTCATCCAGGGAATTATACACCACCTCAACTTTGTCCGCCGGGATATGATATTTCTTTACAATAATATCCCTTGTCGCCTGAGACACAGCAATAATCTTGTCTGCATACATTAAACCTTCGCGTTCAATTTCATGAATCAGCTGATTCCCATATGTCATTCCAGACCGATCAAATTCCGTTGCGTGCACGTGTGCCACTAGCGGAATCCCATAATTCTTCTTAGCTAGCACCCCTGCCTCAAACGTTAGCCAGTCATGCGCGTGCACTACATCCGGCTTATATTCCATTAGATATTCGTTCACAAATTTACAATAATCATGCTGAATCTCTCTAATGCTTACGGTTTTTTCGCCTTCCGGAATTAGTGATTTATCTACATACTTAGAATCATACGCCCCCGCCCCATATCTAAACAACGGGTCCACTTTACACGCAGAAAGCACATTCATAAAATCAATTCCTTCATGCGGAGCAGTATAAGGAACTACAAAATCAATCTGCGCTCCATTATGCGCCAACGCCCGCGAAAGGTTCAGACACGCCACACCCAGTCCTCCGGAATTATGCGGTGGCAACTCCCATCCAAGCATTAGTATTTTCATCATATTCAATTATAGCACACATATCAATAGAATTCATAGGAAAAATCGTTCATATGGGTGTTTTTTCATAAACAAAAACAAAGTTAGGACATGTGCCTAACGGAATTCATAGGGAAAATCGTTCATATGGGTGTTTTTTCATAAACAAAAACAAAGTTAGGACATGTGCCTAACTTTGTTTTAATCCAATTTTCTTTTTGACGTTGGGAACTTTTTCTTTTTAAAAGAAAAAGTGCCCACTTTTTGGCAGGGGTAGAGAGACTCGAACTCCCGACACCAGGTTTTGGAGACCTGTGCTCTACCAACTGAGCTATACCCCTATCTCCTGTATTTTAGCATAAAAAGCGTTAAAATGCTATACTAGAGACAGCATGAAGCAATTCTTTGACTACTTTCACCGCATTGACCGCATCTGGCGCGCAATTTGGCTGATTATTTTTGCCGGATTTATCACTCTCGACATCTTTTCCCCACACTTTTTTGGTGTAACCTTTTTAAAACTCCTTGGCATTGGCCTCTGCCTAGTCTATGTTGCTCAGAAATATTTTAACGACAAATACCTCCTCATGGCGTTTTGTTTCACCTTTGTCGCCGACCTCCTTCTCGCTGTCAACAATACTTCGCTTTTTGGCGTTTTTACTTTTGCTATGGCCCAATTCATCCACTTTGTCCGTCTAAAAAATCTCAAAAAATCCTACGTCATTCCTATCGCCCTCATCATTACCATTATTTTCCTCGTCGTCTCCGCCTTTTCCCTCTACGCCGTCGTCCTCATGGGCGCAATTTATGCCTTTTTCCTCATCGCCAACATTCTCTCCGCCCTAGAATGGTACAAAAAATCCCACAGAAAAAACCCCGCTTTCTGCGCACTATTTGGATTTATCCTCTTTGCTTGTTGCGACCTCTGCGTTGCCTGCTCATTTTTCTCCGGCATCCACGTTTTACCGTTCGCATTAAAGCGCCTGTTTGACTTTTCTGCCTGGGTTTTCTACTATCCATCCCAAGTCCTCATCTCTAATTCCTCTAGACTGACCAAAAAAGTTGAAATAGATGTCTAACCTGTGTTACAATAAAAGCATTATGGAAGGTAAAAAATCACAAGTTCTGTCGCAACCTCGTGCGATCCTAGTCTTTGGGGCCCCGGCTAGTGGTAAAACAACATTTTGCGAAAAATTCTCGCAACAATTCAGGGCGCCATATTACAACCTAACAGAAGTCTGCGAAGAAAACGGTTTTTCTCGTGATACTATGCTTGCGGTTTTGCAACTTATTGCTAGAACTGGCCAAAACATCATCCTAGAAGGTGGCCTAGACACCCAAGCAGACAGAGAAGAGATTAAAAAGCTCCTCATCGACGAGGGCTATAATCCATCTCTTATCTGGATTCAGACTGACGTCAACACCATTAAGTCCCGCTTAAAAGCTCGCCTTAAGTCCGTCGCTCGCGCCAAAGAAGAATACGATCGCAAGATTTCCGAGCTAGAAGCCCCAGATGAGGTCTCCGAGAAGCCTATTGTTCTCTCTGGCAAACACACCTTTGAGACTCAACTTTCTCATACCCTCTCCCAGCTCGCCAGCTAAAATGATTATAAAAGACTCGGAATTTGGCGAAGTTCTCGTCCGCAAAAACGCCCTCAGCTCTGGGGTTAGGTTTTCTGTGTCCACCTCTGGCAGATTACAGATGTCCGTCCCCGCCTATACTAGCGCCTTCCTAGCTAAGCGTTTTCTCGCCCAAAACCGCGACGTCATTAGAGAAAAATTGCCCATAAAAGACCCCGCCTCTCAACGCGCCAGAGATGCCAAGAAAAAGATTCTAATGAAAAAGGCCAGAGAATATCTCCCTTATCGCCTAGAATACTATGCTAAATTATACGGCTACTCTTATGAAAAGGTCCGCCTATCTCATGCCGGTACGCGCTGGGGTAGTTGCTCTAGCACTCGCACTATTTCTCTTAATATCGGCCTCATGCAAGTCCCAGAACAACTTCGCGACTACGTGATTTTGCACGAGCTAGCTCATCTCAACCATATGGATCATTCCTCGGCTTTTTGGGCCGAAGTCGGCTCCCACGACCCTAGATATAAGGCGCATAGAAATAAGCTAAAAAACTTCTCTCCAGGGGTATAACAGGGGTAGATTTTTCGCCAACAGGGGTGTACCCCTGTCCCAAGTATTGACTTTTTAGGTCTCTTGTGCTATAATAAAAGCATAAACCTTATTTGGGAGATTTTATGAAAACAGGGAAAAAATACGGTTTTAAATATAACTTTTACAAATATCGCCGTATTTTTAGTGCCAAAAAAGCCAGACTTTATAAGAAATATGATACTTCTTATAATACCTCTTTTGACCGCTCCAAGCTTAGTAGTAACGCCGGTTTCTATACCGTCTTTAACGCAGTAAAGTTCCACATGACTAGCCACCCAATTTATCATTATTCTGGCGTTGTTGCCGGGTCGTTTATCTTGGGCCTTCTTATTGGTAAACTTGCTACCCCTGTTTCTCAATCCCAGGCTCTTGCTACTATTTCTGCCGATACTAACGCCGTTTCTACCTCTGTTATAGAATCCGTTTCTACCCCAGAAAAAATCAACATCAGCGAACTTGGTGCTTCCGCTACCGTTTCTACTACCAAATCTACCTCTACTATCACCCAAAAACCCGTCGAGGTTAAACACAACCAACTCTATATCCCAAAGCTTGGCATTGACACCAATATCGTCCCGGTCGGCATAGTTGGTAAAACTATCCCCGTCCCCTCTAACCAAATCGGTATTAACGGTACTCTTCTAGTTGGCCACAACCCTGGCGTATTCTCTAGTATTCTTAGCCTCCGTGCCGGTGATACTATTACTCTTTATGGCACCACTTATCAGGTCTATTCTGCTAGCGACTACAAACTAAAAAGCACTAGCTGGCTTACCGGCGCTCTTGGTAACTTTGCCGTTGACAACCTCAACGCTCGTGCCGGAGAAATCGTTCTTATGACCTGTACCGGTTCTTATGATCCAGCCCTAGAGTCTATGTCTCACCGTCGCCTTGTCTTTGCTCGCGCCATCTAATTTAGTCTAAAACCATATACATTTTCATCCCGGCTATGCTATAATAAAAGCATAAATGGGAAGTGTCATATATAGGCCACGTTTTTCTGGCGCACGTAAGATATATCTTGCAATTTTTGCAACTTACTTTCTTTCTGCTATTGCTTTTGTGGTTATCGGACTCCAGCCCGTTAGAGAAAATACAGGGGTGGCCTATGCTACCGAAGCTAGCTCCGCTTCTGGCTTACTTACCATAGACAGTATAGATTTAGATGCCCCGGTTAAGCCGGTCGCGCTTAACGGCAGGGAACTAGAAGTCCCAGACCAGATTGTCGGCTCCTATTCCGCGCATAGTAATAAGACTCTCCTTATCGGTCATTCCTCTACTATTTTCACCCGCCTAAAGGACGTCAAATTAGGCGACAAAATAACCTATAGTGGCAAATCTTATACCATTACCAATATAGAAGAAAAGCAAAAACAAGATATAATAATGTCGGACGTCCTAAAAGAAGAGTCTGTTGATACCCTGGTCCTCATGACCTGCTCCGGCGACGCTATTCCCGACACCTCCGGCGATCACACCCACCGCCTCCTCGTCACCGCAAGGTATTGACTTTTACGAATAAACGCGCTACAATATAGCTATATTTCTGGCATTAGCCACAATACCCCTAGTTGAAAGATTAGGGGGCAATTTTTTATTCTAGATATAATTTCTTAAAGCCCGTCTTGATAGTCTCAAGATCATTGGGTGAAATCATGCCTATATATCTATAAAGTCTTGCGGTACTAAATACACGGATTTGTGATAGGGCCGCAAAAGAAGGCTTATTTTTAAAAATAAAACGAACATACCACGACCCCGTATGAGGTACCGATGTGAGCGGTATTCCAAGGAATCCGCAACTACCTAGCTTCTTAAAAATTAGAACCGGCCTAGAAAAAGTTTCATTCTTACCATTAATCTCTATTCCAACATTTTCACCAAATCCACACCACCATATTTGACGATTTTTAATTGCTGGCAAACTTGCTTCATAATGAATCTTTTCTTTCACCCCCATCCACTCATCAAACCGCTTGATCTGCCATTCTTCAATACCAGTATCAAAATTAATTAATATTGAAACGCCGATTTTCTTTACAAGTTTTCGCATATTCACTCCTCTTTTAGCTTATTAATCCAATCGCTTGGAAGTAGGAGCAAACGTGGATGATGTATATTATATCACAAAAAAGCCCCGCTGAGAGCTTTCGCTCAACACGGGGTGGTGTCAATATCATTGTAGCACGCAAAACAACAGAAGTCCACCATAACCGTAAAGCCTCATAGACATCCAGCGCGCCAGCGCTCGGTAGGCCTTTAGAAACAGTGGTGGTTTAGGCCGGGAGCACGATACTGGCGACCAAAAATCCCCCATTTCTGGGGGATTTGGGATGCTAGGGTAGGATGCTAATGTAGGTAGCTAATTGGCATTTATACAGCGCA
>JAGCAJ010000003.1 GCA_017652765.1 Candidatus Saccharimonadota bacterium
AAAGTAATTCTATAGATAGAACTATATTGCTTACTGTCGAAAGTAAAGGCGTAAAGGTTAGCCTAAGTTGTGCTAATAGTTCACAAGCAATGGATATAGTGAAAAGTTTAATTTAACAAAAGAAAGGAGGTTAAAAATGAGGTGCGGTGCCATGAAGAGCCATTTATTCACTCCAATTGCTTTTACGGTCATGGTCAAACGAGCAACGTATAGCGAGGCCGCACCATTTACTTCCTGCAGTGGGCGGTGATTCTACCTAGGCCGCCCACTTAAGGGACAAATAATAACTAAAACAAAGGAGGTACTAAATGGCTGGGACACTCGCTGGTGGGCGTAAAGCTAGGGATACAAATTATAGAGAACATGGCAAAGATTTTTACAAAAGAATCGGTAGCCTCGGTGGGAAAGTAAGCAGCACAGGTGGATTTGCGTCGAAAAAGGTTGGCAAAGATGGTTTAACCGGGCGTGAGAGAGCTAAATTAGCAGGTGCTATTGGTGGATTTAAGAGTCGTAGAGGACCGGCAAAGAAGAAAGAAGAAGAAAATGCCGAGAGCTAGTAAAACTCCCGGCGTTCCTCTTGAAGACGACGAGGCGGTCGCTTTTGCCGATTGGCTAAGGGCGAATCATATACCATCAACACATATAGCTAACGAAATGGGGGGCTCAACTCGTACGGCTAAGTTACGAGCAATTAAGGCCAAGCGAATGGGGCAAAGTGCTGGCGTATGGGATTACGAGATATTTTTGCCGGTCTATGATATAAGTGGCGAGATTGGGGCATATCAAGAGATTCGCATCGAACTCAAACGTCAAAAAGGCTCAACAACGTCGCCAGCACAAAAAGAGTGGGGCAAAATATACGAAATGTCAGGCATTCCCTGCGCCGTTTGTAAGGGCGCTGAGAAAGCCATCGAATTTGTGCGCAGTATTATGGACGAGATAAACGGAGGTGTAGAATGATAACGCACGAGCACCCAGAATATAAGAAACTGCGTCGGAAGATTAAGACTGGCAAATACAACGGTTGTTGGTACTATTCAAATGAAATCGTGGATAATATTATCCCACGAGTAAAGACTTGGAGAGATTGGAACACGGTAGGGCGTGAATTGACTGGAATGTGCGACCACATGATTGTTTTTTTGCACGACAATTCAACGCCATGGCACTACGATTGGCTTAAAAATTACTACGATTTGGTGCTTGTTTGTTCTAGCCAATATACTGCCAACTCTGTCAAGTATTTTGGGCATACTGTTTTGTTGCCAATGTCTGTGGATACCGAATATGTGAAAAAATTTGCGACCGAAAAAACTAAGGATACCTGCTTTGTCGGGAACCCATGGGTCAAAGACAATATAAGAGGCATTACTGCAGGCTCGGACGGTTTTCCCGACAATGTCGATATCCTTAGTTCCCTACCAAGGGAAAAGTTGCTAAAAAAGCTCGCTAAATATCGCAAAGCCATGGCGATTGACCGCTGTGCCATAGAGGCCAAGGTTTTAGGCTGCGAGCTAATTGATATCGATACTCGTTACGGTTGTGACGACATAGGTCGAGTGCTTGACAATGCTCAGGCAGCGGAGATTTTACAGAAAAGATTAGACGAAATTGATGGGAGATTTGATGGATAGAAAATACAAGGAGTTGCAGATAGGAAAAGGGATTTATGTGCTGGTGAATAAAGAGGGGTCAGTAATCAACCTAGCAACAATGAGGGAACTCAAGCCGAGGAAAGATAGATATGGATATTGCCATGTTCATTTACATATTAAGTCTTTCAATAAACAACTGACAGTCCATAGACTAGTGGCGAAAGCATTTATACTGAATCCGGAAAATAAACCACAAGTCAACCACATAAATGGCGACAAAAGTGATAATCGTGCAGATAATTTAGAGTGGTGCACTCAATCAGAAAATCTGAAACACGCATACAAAACTGGACTGAAAAGTCCGAGTGGCGGTGAAATGCCTAGACCAATAAAGTGCGTAGAAACGGGAGAAATATTCCCAAGCACTTGGGCAGTGGCAAGGCACTTTGGCGCTAGTTCAAACTCAAGTCTATATTGGGCACTCAGTGCCAAAAATCATAAAGCATGGGGACACCACTGGGAATATTATAGGAAGGAGGAAAAATGTGACAACCGAGACGCAGCGAAAATTTTACAAGCAGAGTTAGATAAAATCGATGGAGGTAAGAAATGCAACACGAACGACGCACCATGAAACGTGGGGGGAAATACGAAATCGAGGAAAAGGTCAACGGCGGGGATTGGGAGACAGTTTGCGAATGTTGCTCGATTGAAGAGGCAAAGGAGATATTAAAAAATCTAAGAACATTAGACGGAGAGGAGGTAGAGTGAAGAAAAAGATTGACCTTGGTGGGACAATGACACTAGGCGAGATGCTAGACATAAGCTCGCTTATTGGTGATATAGAAATTATTAACGAATGCAACGAAACCTTGCTTATTGCGAGCTATGTGGACGAGAATGTTTGTCCAATCACAAAAGTGTTGTCAGAAGAATTACTCGAACGCACGGTCTTAAGCTATGGGACAAGAGACAATCGTATGCTATTCAAGATAAGTGGCGTGGAGGACGCAGAATGAGCAATATTGGCGACCTAAAGTTCGACGACCGTAACTTTAATAAGCACACGGCCCGTGGTATGGCATTGCTCGAGAAATCTCTCCAACAATATGGTGCCGGTCGGTCTATTCTCCTAGACAAAGACAACAATATCATTGCTGGCAATGGCATTATTGAGGCTGCTGGGAATATAGGCTTAGAAGACCTACAAATAGTCGAGTCAGATGGCACTAAAATTGTTGCAGTAAAGCGTACAGATATCGAGTTAAACTCCAAGCAAGGCCGTGAAATGGCTTTGGCTGATAATGCCACGTCTAAATCTAACTTGCAATGGGATAAAGAAACAATCGAAGAAGAGTCAGAAGATTGGGGCATTAATTTAGGTGAATGGGACCTTGATTTTAACTATGAATCACACGATTATTTTGGCGACGAACGAGAGAGAACCTATAAATCAACCAATCTTGACCTTTACGATGCCAAGCAAGCTCAAAACAAGTATGGATTCCCTGAGCTAAAAGGCTCTTACACAATCCCAACAAGCATTATAGGGTTTAATGAGGCAAAAACTGCCACTAACTTTGATAACGGCGTGCACTTTTTCATTGACGATTATCAATTTGAGCGTGTATGGAATAGCCCAAAGAAATATATCGACTTATTAAAAAAATTCAAATGCGTGTTTACGCCAGACTTTAGCCTATATGCCGATATGCCACTAGCTATGAAGATATGGAATATTTATCGCTCAAGGCTTGTTGGTCAAATATTAGAAGATAATGGTGTGGACGTGATACCAACCCTATCTTGGGCTGGCGACGATACCCTAGAGTTCGCCTTTGATGGTTTACCAGAAGGCGGCGTATTCGCAGTTAGCACTGTTGGCGTAATGAAAGACGAAGACGCTAAAAAAATATGGGCTAAAGGCATGGAGGAGGCAATTAAAGCAGTAAAACCAGACACTATTTTGCTATATGGTTCCCCGATTAACCTCAATTGGGGTAAGATAAAGGTCGTAAATTTTAAGGCAGGAGGGTTCCATGGGGTATAATATAAGTAATGGCGGTGCGCAAAGGCACAATAAATGAATATAGCGCACTTCAAAAAATTACTTGAAGGTAATAATGGCGTTCGTATTAACGACGACTTGATAGTATTTAAGGACTTTGAACTATACTCGTTAGCCACAAACGAATCCACGAACTACACTAGCTTGGAAGAGCTAATCAAGAACAACAAAAATGTGAAGAACATTATCACTAAAGCTGATTATTTTGCATTGAGATTTGATGGTGGGCGTGGCTCAAGCAGTAGTAAAGAAAAAATGGGCGGTGGATTCCAGACCAACAACGAGAGAGGTGGTTTCATTGGAAAAGAATTACTAAATGCTGAACTTAACTATGGCACTGCTGGTGGTAATAGCATACAAGCTGTCTTAGGAAGATTTAAGGATAAATATGGCACTGCCCAGCGTGAATATGGTGCTGCCGTAGATGGGCTTGGTTATGTCCACAAATTACGCCAAGGTGGTAAATCTTCAGTAGCTATTAGTGGTAATAAAGGCCAGACCATTATTCACAACCACCCGAGTGGTAGCAACTTTAGTAGCACAGACCTATACACTTTGGCAACGACCGACGCTAAAGGTGTTATTGCGACTAGCTCGTCACCAAAGATTAACAAGACTTACCATATACGCAAGAATGAGAATTTCAAAGCTAAAGACTTTGTCAAGGCTGTTAGAAATGCTAAATGGCCAACAAAGTATGACTATAGCAAGGGGGCTGATTGGTGGCTAAAGAAGAACCAAAGAGCTTTTGGCTATAAGTATTCTTCAAGCAAAATTATTGACTAAAAAATAAAGGAAAGGCGATGCAAAAATAGATGGCAAATGAGCAAAATTTAAGACCATCGGAATATAAACTAAGCCAAGAAGAGGCGAAGAAAGGGGGTATTAATTCGGGAAAAACAAGAAGAGAAAAAAGAGACCGCCACAAACGCATACAAGAGTTATTTTCGATGGCATTAAAAAACCCAAAGCTCATATCAGAACTTGAGAAAGCTGTGGGGACTGACTTAACTAACGCTGACCTTGAAACGGCAGCGGATTTAAGAGTTATGGTGGAATTATTAAAGCGAGGTGATTACAAGGCTTGGCAAGCTATGAAAAGCGAGGCCTATGGACCATTAGCAACTAAGAGCGAAGTAGAAGTTTCTGGGGAAGTTTCTGGCATAGAAATCACTGTCAAGAAATTTGATAAGGAGAACAAAGATGGCAAAACTAAAGGTGCTTGAATTATTTGCCGGCATTGGTGCTTGCAGTAAAGCCCTAACTAATTTGGGCATTGACCATGAAATCGTTGATGCTGTAGAGATAGACAAATATGCGATTAAGAGTTTTAACGCAGTGCATGGCACGAACTTTGAGCCACAAGATATATGCGAGTGGGATAAAGACCTAGAATGCGACTTGATTTTGCATGGTAGCCCTTGCCAAGACTTTTCGGTCGCTGGTAAACAAGCTGGTGGGGACGAAGGCTCAGGCACTCGGTCTAGCTTACTCTATGAATCACTAAGAATCATTGAAAAGACCAAGCCAAAGTATGTGATTTGGGAAAATGTGAAAAACTTGCTTGGCAAAAAGCACCGACATAATTTCGATAAATATCTTGAGAAAATGGAAGACCTAGGCTATACGAACCACTATCAAGTCCTGAATGCCAAGGATTATGGCGTGCCACAGAACAGAGAGAGAGTGTTTACTGTGAGTATAAGAAACGACATTTACAAGGATTTTAAGTTCCCTGCTAGGCGACCACTTACAAAACGCTTGAAAGACGTGTTAGAGACCGAGGTGGACGAAAAGTATTATTTGTCCGATGCAAAAATAGATATGATTGCCAAGTGGAAGTGTTTTGAAAAGCCACTCGAGCATATCATGGATAACGAAAGTGTCTCTGGCACTATTACAACAAGGAGTGGGGCTGAATGTGGTGGTATGAAATTGGTTTATGACGATTATAACGGGAAAATGAGAAAAGACCAAGACACAGTGGGGACATTGACCACCAATTGTGGGGCAAGTGCCCCTAGGAATGGGTGGAAAATAGTAGAACCATTTGTTGCTGCGAGTAGAGGGAGAAACCCAAACAATCCGTCAGATAGGACTAAAGGTGCACCAACCGAGCAAAGATTAGAGCCAAAAACTGATGGCACAACCAACACAATCACGAGCGTGCAAAAAGATAATTATGTGGTAGAACCAAAAATTGTCGAAGATTTTTATAAGAATCGACCGGCTAGAGAGTATGACAAAGTTGCCCCAACATTGAGGAGTGAAAGGGTCGGTCTTAAAGTCAAAGAATCGAACTTAAAAACAAAGCTCTGCAACAAGCTAGTAGAGAAAGAGATTGTACACGGTGGTGAGGTGGTAAACCACTCATACACAAATAGCGAGCAGAGAGACACTTTAGACAAGTATGTTGAAAGTAAAAATGGTATTATGCCAACAGTTACAACACGACCAGATTGCTTGGGTTATGTTGAGAATGAACCAAGTGTGCGTATTCGCAAATTAACCCCCAAAGAATGCTGGCGATTGATGGCTTTTGACGACGAGGATTTTGAAAAAGCCGAGAAAGCTGGTGTTAGCAATAGCCAACTATACAAGCAAGCAGGCAATTCTATCGTAGTAAAAGTATTGGAAGGAGTATTGGGAGAGTTAATTCATGAATGATAACAAAGCCAAGATAATCGTACCAGAACCATTTACCGAGCTAGTTTCGCCAAGCAAACATTGGCGGCATATTGCTTACCATGGTGGACGGTCTTCGGGTAAATCGACGACCGTAGCGACTATTTTGGCGGCTCAAGCCACGTCAAAGCCTTTGCGTGTGCTCTGTTGTCGTGAGGTCCAGAACTCAATTGCCGAATCCGTGCACAAATTGTTAGGCGATATGATTGAAAAGTACAAGTTGCCTGGCTGGGAGATAACAAGAGAGGCAATTCGTAATCGCAACGGCTCAGAGTTCATATTCAAGGGCGTGCACAACAACGCACAAAATATTAAATCCCTTGAAGGCGTGGATATATGTTGGGTGGAGGAGGCACAAAGTATATCAATGGAGTCAATCGATATTCTAATCCCGACCATTCGTAAATCTGGGTCTTATTTTATTTGGACATTTAACCGTTTGACGAACGAAGACCCTGTTTGGACAAGAGTTGCTGGTAATCCCGACGACCGAACCTTTGTCCGACAAGTAAATAGCGACGAAATCGAAATGCTATTGTCCGGCGAAGTTATACACGAACGAGAGAAAATGCGAAAAGAGAACCCCGAGTTATTTGAACACGTTTGGCTAGGGCAACCTTTAACTGCTAACACGGGCTCGGTCTTTGGCCGGCAACTAGCTAGAGCTCGTGAAGACGGTCGTATTGGCTCGGTCGTTTGCGACGATTCCCTAGGCGTTTACACGGCATGGGACCTTGGTGTTGGTGACGCCACGGCTATTTGGTTTTTCCAAGTTACAAGTGGTGGCGAGATTCATTTCATTGACCATTACGAGAGCTCAGGCGAAGACCTAGGGCACTATATCTCGATAATCCAGAATAAACCCTATCAATATAACAAGCATTTCTTACCACATGATGCCAACGCAAGAGAGCTGCAAACAAATATGACACGTGTAGACTTCTTTAGGAATCGTGGAATCAACAACGTGGAAGTCTTGCGTCCGACTAAGTTTACGCTCGGTCAAGACGATATTAGCTTGGTGGCAAGACCGAAATTTAGCAAGTGTTGGTTCGACGAGAAGAAATGCCAACGAGGATTAGAGTGCTTACGAGCTTACCATTATGAATATAACGAAAAGAACAAGTTGCTCAAGGACAAGCCATGCCACGATTGGTCAAGCCACTCGAGCTCGGCATTTATTTATGCAATGATGGCAGAGACCGAGCAAATCGAAATACAGAATCATTTTAAGTTTGAAACCTATACGCCACCAGCGTTCAAAGGAGACCAAAAAACAGGGTTCTAAAGGAGGTTAGTATGGAACCAAAAATAACAATTATAATGCCCGTGTATAACGCAGAAGATACATTATTACGAGCACTCAATAGCCTGCCCTTAGACAAGCAGACACAATTTATATTATTAGACGATGGCTCAACCGATAAATCCTGGCAAATAGCCCTGGATTGGTGGAAGGATAATATTATTGACGGTACTGAATCAATAATCCATCGTTGGGAGAAGAACCGAGGCGTAGCAAAGACTATAAATTTGGGGCTAAGCCTAGCACAAGGTGAGTATGTCGTTTATTTATCGAGCGACGACTATTTTCTATTAGATTTTGCCGATTTTATGCCATATTTAGATGGGCAAAATGACCTTGTTTATTTCAATTTAGAAGTAAACGATGGCTCGATTTGGGGGGTAAACGAGGAATCTAAAGATATATTTGTGGGTGGTGTAAAATTTATGCGTCGAGAATTTATCGGCGATACTCGTAATCCAGACAAAAAATGGCACGAAGACAAAGACTTCTATGCAAAATTACAGGCTAAAGAGCCGAAAGAAATATTCACCGGGATTGTATTAAAACATTATGATTGGCCTCGTGAAGGCAGTTTAAGTTGGCAAGCAAACCATTAAAATAGCAGGAATTAATTAGGTGTGGTATAATATAAGTAATGGCGATGCGTTGGGTCAACCGCAAATGGCTGAACGCAATTCTAAATCTAGGAAAGACGCAAATTTGCAGAAATGGCTGCAAAAATTTGACGACTCTTGGCTTTATGCTCAACAGAACTACCACGAACGCTGGGAAAGAAACTGGAAACTATATCACAACCAGCGCTGGAAAAGGTCGCACGATGGTAATGTGAAGACCTTTGTGCCAATGGTCAACTCTATGGTCAACACTATTGTTGCCGCATTATTCAATTCCAACCCGACAGTAAAATATTTACCGAATCACCCTGACCAAGAGGCCGACACTGCAGTATTAAACGAAATTTACGACGATTTTGCTCGCAAGGACAATTGGGTCCAGAAGAACAAGGTTAACGGCAAACAAGGTATTATCACCGGTAACTTTGCCTGTTTCTATGAATGGAAAGACGACAAAGAAGGCGGATATGTGCACAAGGAAGTTGTGCCAATTCGTGACATGATTATCGACCCACAAAGCCACTCATATCGTGATTGGCGTTATGTTGGCCGACGCTATTTTGCCGACAAGAAAGCTCTAAAAGAAGAAAAATGTTGGGACTTTGAAAAGCAGAAAGAAGTCAAGCGATTCAAGAACCTTGACGAAATCCAACCAAGCGGTAGCATCACGGACTATGAAAGCGACAAGGTCAAGAAAGACCAATCGCTCGGTGCAACAGCCCCAGGCGACAAAAATATTGTGGAGTGCGTGGAAATATGGACTCGCTCAAAGGTAGTTGTTATTGCCAACCGCAACACTATTATTGAAGAGAAAGAAAACCCATATTATCGCTTAGAAAAAGCTCACTTTGACCGACAAAAAGCTGAATACGACCTAGATTTATTGCAATACGAACAAGACCTCGCCGATTGGGAGGCCCAACGCAAAGCAAACTTTACAATGACCGGCGAAGATATGGGCGAATTCCCTATCGAAAAGCCGGAATTCAAAGCGGACTTTAACGAAGAAATGGCTGGGTTCTTACCATTTGCCCACGGCCGTGACTATGAAGATATCTCGCTAACTTATGGCGATTCCGACGTAGATATTATTGCGGACCAGCAAGAGCTCTTAAACGACTTGACCGAGCTCAACGTAGAGGCGGTGCTTTACCAACTCTATCCTGAAAAGACACTCGACCCGAAGTTTGCCACTTGGGCAAACGATTTGAATCCTCGCCCGGGGAAGGTATATCCTTTACCGGTTGGTGCTATGACTTGGAATACGCCACCGGCAATCCCGGTTAATGCCTTTAACGAGCGATTGAATATCAAGGACGAGATGCGAGAGGCGACCGCAATCTCAGAGGTCACTAAAGGTGTTTCAACTGCAGACACCACCACAGCGACCGAGATTAAGGCACAAGTTGGACAAGCTGACCAGCGTATTACCGAAAAGGCACAAACATTGGCCAATGACTTCTTCTATCAAGAGGCCAAAATCGTGCTCAAAATGTTACAACTATACGCCCCAGAGAAATTATGGGTTCGCACCGTACAAGATGCCAATGTGACCTTTACTGAAGTAGATATGAGTCGCTTTGTTGGCGAATATACACCAATGGTGACCTTAGACGTTCAGAAACGTTATGAAGAGGCACAACAACAACAGGCTTACATTGACGCTTACCAAATGATTATCCAAGACCCGACTAACAACTTGCAAGCGACCAAGCAGATTCTATACAAGAAAATGATGCCAAGCCTAACTGACGAAGAAATCGAGCAAATTATCACCCCGGAACAAAACCCAATGGCAAGTACACCAGAGGGAGTCCCGGAGGACGAACAACAATTAATGGGTGTTTCGGATATGACACCCGAAGAAGGAGATTTAAGTGGAGAACCAGGAATTTACTAAAGCTGACTTTGCAGACTTTAAGCGATTTTGGGAAAGCCCTGTGGGGGAGAAATACATTGCTAAAATGCAAGAAACTCGCAAGCAATTGTTACAAATAGCTATGAGCGAGAACGACCGAGACCATATCTGTCGTAGTGTAGCTATAGCAAATGGATTTGATTCAATTCTGAATGATATCGAGGCAACGATTAAGACCGCAGAAGAAAACGGAAAGGAGGAAAAGGCAAAAGCTAAGAAGAAATAAGCGCTTGGACTAGGTAGCCACCATTCCAGCACTTCAAAGATATTATCTAAAGCACCAAGGGGTGCCGCATCGCCAAAATGTGAGAAGTGCTGGGCTGGTGGAGGAAACTCCACGGCGAACATTAACAACAATAAAGGAGAATGTTTATGGCAGAAACTGTAAACGAGCCTGACCTGTTCGAGGAGTCGGATTTTGCGGACGACCAAACCACGAACGAGTCCAGCCCAGCAGTCGAGGAAACCACTGAACAACCGACTAGCCAAGAAGAGGCTAAGGATTCGACGGACGATTCGACTGAAAACGCAAACGAATCACAAACCGGCGATGGAATAGAGGAATTCTTGGCGAAAAAAGGTGTTAAACTAGACGACCCGGAGGCACTCCGTAAAGTCGCCGAAATGTACCGAAATGTCGAGAAGGATTATGGCAAGAAGTCGCAGGAAAAGGCACAACTTGAACGCCAAATTGAGCAAATGAGTGCCCAATCAAACGTTCAAGCATCAACAAGTGTTGACCCGATGGAAAGAATCCAGAACCTTGAGCAACAATTAGCCGCTGATAGGCAAATTCAAGCGACAAAGGAATGGAAAGCCGCTAAAAATCTATCTCCCGAGGTAGAAGAGCGTATGGTCAATTACCTTAAAGAACCGTTGGTTTCTAATGGAATCCCACAAACGGACAACCAAGGTAACCCATTGACCAAGTATTTTCTGGTGCAAGCCGGTGCTCTAAGCCTTGACGACGTTTATAGGAACGTTGGTGGCGATAGCTTAAAAGCTGATGCAATCAAACAAGAACTAAAAAACGCCGTTGCTAATGAAATCGCAGCCAAGCAAACTGCTAAGAGCCCATCGTCTTTGGCGACAAACTCGACGCAATTTGCACAACCGAAAGAGGCTGACGACGATTTCGTGTCTGGTCTATTCGACGAGTAAATCCCCACATAGCAGCCTTTCGGTAAATGATTATCAACTTAACGTTTAGGAGGAATTTCTAAATGGCTGTTAACTTAGCACTCAAGTATTCGTCCAAACTTGACCAAATCTGGACCCATGCGTCTTACACAGACAACTGGATTAATAAAAAATATGATTTCGATGGTGTGGAGACCGTAAAGGTTTACACCGCAACTTCAGTTGACCCAACCGATTATAGCAGAACCTCAACTGGTGACCGCTATGGTGGCAACAACGAATTGCAAGACACCATTGCAACTTACACCCTCGAAAATGACAAAGGTTTCAAGATTGCCATTGACCGTGGTAACTTTGAGCAAGGTATGCGTGCCAAAAAAGCTGGCGAAGTCATGCGCATTGAAATGAACGAGAAAATCATTCCTATGATTGACATGGACCGCTTGGCAACCGCCGCTGCTGGTGCAACTGCTGTTTCTCAGGCTATCACTGCTGGACAAGATGCTTACCAAGATATCTTGAAAGCCAATGAATATCTTGACGAATGCAAAGCCCCATTGGAGGGTCGTGTTCTCTTTGTCACTCCAGCGGAGTACACCCTAATCAAGACCGCTATCACCACCAACATTCAAGCCCCAAATTACAACGACAAACTCGTTGCTAAAGGCTTTGTAGGTGAGCTTGATGGCGTGCCTGTGGTAAAGGTCCCAACAAGCTATTTCCCATCTGGTGTTATGGCTATCTTGGTACACCGTGATGCCCTTCTCGGTGCTCGCCAAGTAACTGAGACTCGCATCATTACCGATTCTGAGCTCGTCTCTGGCTCGGTACTCGTAGGTCGCTTTATCTTTGGCTCGTTCATTCTCGATGCCAAGAAAAAAGGCGTAGCCTCCGTTGTCGATGGCAGCTCTCAGAGCAGCTAATCGCTGAATAAGCGTCCAAATATCCCCCATTTTTGCGAATGGGGGTTTTTGGTATGTTGACTTTTTTGACAAAGTGTGATATAATAAAAGGGTAATATCAAATAACTCATAGAAAGGACAGATAATATGAGTATTAACATTATTAAGTTGCTAGAAAGCAACAAAGACCTAGAACTCTATGGCATGAGCCCAAAGACCATTGTGGACTTGATTGGCTTTAATGCCATCGCAGAGGACCAGGTCGAAGATTTACAACATTATATCGACCGAGCGTATTTCGAGGCAAAAGCCATTTACGCAGAGGCCGAAGAGGAATTTAAGAATTGCTAAGAGGTAGGGCAGAGATGCTCTGCCTTTTGGTGAAAGGAGAAATAATGAAAGAAGGCTATATTGTAATGAACCATACTAATTATGGAGATGGCATTTATGTATTCGGCGTTTATAGAAGCGAGAAAGCCGCCGAGAGACAATTAAGGAAGGTTATTAGAACTCAATTTGGTCGGTGCCCGAGAGACCTTGGCGATATTCATAACTTGCCAGGCATGGACTCCGGCGATTCATTCTGCATCAGGTGGTTCAGCGAGAATGACGGAGATTGTTGGCCAGGGCCATTAATCGACGAAGACGAGGAGTAATTATGAAAGAATTTGAGAGTTGGCGAGACATAAAAAGTTGGGCTGAAAAGCACAATTTTGGAAGACTCGCACAAAGATTACAATTGAATAATGATTGTTGGCAAAG
>JAGCAJ010000004.1 GCA_017652765.1 Candidatus Saccharimonadota bacterium
CAAAAATGAGGGTGTAAAATACTAACATAAACAAGGAAAACAAAGATGAGCTATGTGACTGATGGGACATTTTGGTTTACCATAATATTCGTCCTCGTTATTATTGGAACGCTCTGGTATACAGTAGAAAAGAAAATTAACAAACATACTGAAGCTTTAAACGAAAGCCTAAAAATAAGAGAAGATATGTTATCAGATGTCCTCTATTTGATAGGGACATCCTACGAAATAATGGGTATTATAGAGAAACACTTAGGCAAAAAAGGCGAAACAGAAATAGAAGAGTTCTTCTCAAAAAAAGAGGAGAAATTTAACGATATTATTAAAAAATACAAACTGTAAAAAGCGCGCCCTTTCAACAGGCGCGCCTTAAGCTTATTCAGAGTAAGTCCTCTGATACTCCGAGATAATCCCACGAATCTTGTTTAGCTTCTGTTGCCTAATTGTCTCGTTGTCCCTTGGTAATGGCACATAAGCTTTGCCGATATTCTCCGCCTCGTCTTTGGTTACATTAGCGCCAGAGAGCATATAACCTACTTGCTGCGCTAGGCTCTTAGCGGCAGTTTCGTAGCTATTCCCGCCTAGTGTGGCAATGCCACCAATCACTGGTATATCTGATAAGTTGTAGGCGGTATCAGGCGTCAGTTGTTCTAGCTCATCTAATGCTAGTGCCGCTGCATTAGCTTGGCGTTGTTTATCGGTCAGTTTTGCCTGTTCGGTACTTGTGTTAGATTGCTTAGCTGCCGCCTCTTGATACATTTGTAGAAGCGCTGCATAGGCAGCTGCATTGTTATCATCAAGCGCCATTTGCATAGCCCTACCAAGCAAATCGGTATAGTAATCGCCAGAAGTCATTGTGGTTTGCCCAGTCGAAGTGCTCGCCGGCGAAGATGTAGTTGTACCATTAAGCGCATCGTAAACCGCAGTAGAGGATGTGCCTTGTGTGTTGTTGTCTATAGCAACAGGCTCGGCATTATTCGCTGCTTCGGTAAGGTAATTAGCTGCGGCTTGTTCACCTTGTATCTCACCCTCAGTCCGCCCGATAGCGTTATAGATTTGCGTTGCTGGATTGTAGGCAGTATCGCTTACAGAAGGCGTAGCTGCTGTTGATGGAGGTGTATTGCCTCCAACCTTTGCGGCTAAATTGCCCGCACCTTCTACAACCTTACCGGCCGCATTGGTGAGTCCACCAGCTATTGGCGCCACGGTGTTCTTCAGTAATGTGTTGACCGGCTGGTCTAGTCCTGTAGCGTTCCACACTCTTGTAAATGGGTTTGTCGGCGCTTTTGATGCCGATCTGGTGTACTTTTCGGCTTCGATTTGCGTACCCATATCGCGAGCCTGTTCAAAGAGAGACGAACGCCGAATATAATCAGTAATGCTCGGCGCTTTGCCATCGACAGCCTCTGTGTAGTAATCTTGAATAGCCTCATTGGCGCCCATCTTGGCTAAGCCCTTAGCGATATTGTCGTTAGTTAGGTCGCCAGTCAGCTCTGAGTTTTCTAGAGCACTAGCCGCCAAATCTCGCAAAGTGTATTTAGCGTCTGTCAAGGCAGTTCTTAGCGTGTTCACATCGTCGGTATTGCCTCGTAGGTTTGCAGCCTTGTTGCCAAGTTCTCTCGATTTTTGGAGCAAATAGCCTGCGGAATATTCATCTGGGTTAGAACCATCTGGAATAATTTGCTTGATATAACTATTGTACTTTTTGGCAGCCGGTTCAGACATAATTACATCTACATTGTCTAGTGATAGTCTATCCACAAGATCGGGTACATTAACCTTGACATTACTCTGCTCTGCTAAATCTGAGACTACTTTGTTCACATAGTCAGATGTTTTAGCAGCCTCTAGGTAATTTTCTGGGCGCGCACCGAGTTTTGTCAGTGTTTCAGGAGCACCGGTCTTTACTGCTCTTGCTGCAGTTTTGGCATCCAATGAGTCATACAGAGCACCATATTTTTGTGTTTTTGCCGCTGTTTGAAGTTGCTGGCCTACAGACTGTAGTTTGTTGCGATTCTGAATAGTCTTATTAGCGTCTGGCTCAAACACCGATGTCAAATCATTGACATTTTGCTCATTCTGTGGTATACTAGAATCAATCGGCATATCGTTTTGGGCATTGCCGGGAATAGACTCAGTGCCGGAGACTTTGGTATACCTGGAGTCTCCCGATATGGGAGTATCCGCATCAAACGCAGTGATAACCCACTGTTTTTTGTTGCCATTATAATCTAGCTCGATTACTCCATCACCATTTTTGCTAGACATAAATAGTCTTTTGCTGCCGGCTTTCGTGTACACATCTCCATCCTTCAAAATATCTGGAATTTTGTAAAGTGCATCTGTGCCGTGTTTTTCTGCTATATGGGCAAGCCCATAACCATTTTTCCCACCTCTTCCATAAACCAAATCTATATCACCATTTCCAGTAACGTTTGCAATTGTTGAGCTCTTTACTGCTCCCTCTACCTCTCCGCCGCCTCTTTTCATAAGATAATCAATAGATTTTATCGGGTCATTTGCAAACTGATTATATCTTAGCCCAATATCTTCATAGTTCGCTGGCTCCGCTCTAAAATCATTTATCTTATTGCCAATCCAACTATCGCCAGAGTCGCGCGTATTAGCCCAGCGTTCTTTGAAATTGTCGCCGCTGCTCTGCCAGTCTTGGTTAGCTTGGTTGACCTTCTGCATAAACGGAGTCTTATTTATCGCCATATTAGCACCAGCCATAGCAGTGCCAGCCAATGCGCCTTGTCCGGCACCCTGAGCTGCGCCCTGGAATGTGTTGGCAATACCTTGCCCAAGTTCTACGCCATTAAGCGCGGACTGCAAACCGGCGCCAGTGGCACCACCCACAGCACCCGAAATCGCACCACGCCCTGCGCCAGTAGCGAGGGTAGATATCCCACGCCCAACAGCCGTCTTGGAGCCAAGATTATTAAGCCCTTGCGTAAGCTTATTCCCACCACTAAATAGGTTTCCGCCCTTCTTTGCTAAGCTGTTGCTAATACCCTTGTTAACTAGCCCCGCAACAGCCCCGGTAGCAGCTCCAGTTAGCGCATTTTGTGCAGCTCGGCCAGCATCAAAGTTGTCCCAGTTCTTGGCAGACCAATCACCACCAAAAAGAGGGGTGTCTATCGTGCCACCGTTTTGCTCAAGTTCATCTGCAAAGCCTTCGATTGCTCCTTGTACAGCATTCAGGCCTGGTGTAGCCGTAATCCCAGTTAGGTCGGCTGCGGTAGATAGGGTGTTAATTGCCGAGCCTAAGAATTTGGTGTTGTCTTGATTGACCTTCTGCCCCACATAACTGTTCTCGCGATAATTTTGCCAATTCTTTGCAGCCTGGTTAGCGTTATCTGCATTAGCTTTTGCCTGCGCTTGCAGTTCTGGTGTAATAATATTGTCTATTCTGTCAAGTGTAGCATTATCCCCAGACGCCTCCGCCGCATCTCTGGCGTCCCACACATCATTGTATGTGTTATAGCCATATTTTTTTGCAATGTTATTCATGCTAGTTTTGTAGTCTTGGAGTCGCTGTTCTATTGCCCTATCCTCATTAGCAGTGTCAATAGCGCTAACTATTGCCGCGCCGGTGGTACCTAGTGCGTTTTCGACAGACTTAGCCCGTTTCGTAAAGAAATTGTCGTTAGCGCCAGCATTGCCGCTCAGAGCGTTATACATATCCATTGAACCGTTATTATTTAGTACAAATTTGTTACCTGATAATTGATATCCCATGTGCCTCCTTATCTTGCAATTGGTATAATGCCGAGCGTATCCCACATACTATTGCCCGTTTGAATATTTCTTACATTCGGCTCGAATCTAAGGCCGTCTGACATCAAGTTATAGACAACGGCAGAGTAATAATCTCCATCACCGTTTTGTGCTGCTTGGCGCAGTCTATTATATAGAGCATTATTAAAGTCACCACCATCTGCTTGCGCTACCGCCGAGATTTTAACTGCATTCCCATCTGGATCGTACCAGTTGTAGCCACCATACATATTTTTGTTCGAGTCAAGCGAGTAGCTTCTTTGGTTGTTCTTTGCTGCTTCCATCAGGTACTGGTAATACGCATTTTGTGCGGCTTGAGCTTCTCTCTGAGCTTGCAGCTGAGCTTGGCGGTTTCGTTCTGCTTCTTGGTCGGAATAATACTGCGCCAAGGCTTGCTGATTTGCCTGCGCCTGTGTATTCGCTAATTGTGAGTTCAGGCTATTTCTTAAGTCGTCGTTTGCCTGTCTTGCTGAGGCTAAGTCGTTAGCCTGGTTGGTCTTCATTTGCGTTACAGCCGGCACAAAAGTCTTGTCATAATATCTCCTATTCGCTAGATTTGCCGAGCCACCAAAAGAGCCGCCGGAACCCGCCGCCTGCATAGACGCTGATTCGGCTGCCATATTCCGTTGTCGGTTAAGGTCAGCCTGTTGCTGTACATAATTCCTGTTTATCTGTTCGTTTGTATTTGCCAACTTCCCCTCAAGCGAGTCAAGCTGGGATTGTAAAGCATTAGTCGCCGGCTGATAGGCTTGTGTAGCCTTGGCAACATACTCTTCTAGTGACGCTGTCATTTAGATTCCAACGCACCGCCATTACCTTGATTATATCATATATCTACTGAAATGAAGAAAAAGCCCTCATCAAGAGGGCTCGTGATAGAACTTGCGTACAATGGCTAACTGTTTTTTAAGGGCATCCGCCGTAGGCTGCTCAACACAGTCGAAGAGCGCGATGAACACTTCGAGCCTACGCTGAATCGTGTCATTCTCGCCGATTACGCCATAGAACTCTAGTGAACGGAGTTGGTCTAAAGCGCTCTGTGCATTGATATGACTCGGCGCCGGGACATCTCCCACGAACTCGTGAATCATCCGGTGCAAAGTGTTCCTTGGTATCATTACGACGGCGTATGGATGATGCCTTAGCACCGTCAGCGCACCGTTTTTGTAGTGTCTGCCTTGGTAAAATACATGGTGACGGTCTTTTGCTTGGTCGATTACTGCTCTTGGCGTGGGCCTTACTCTACGGTAATATCTCCGCCTCTTCTTAGACACAATTCTCACCTCCATTCGTGCCTAGTTATCACGTTTTTCCACCGAAAAATGTGTAAAAAATCACGTTTTCCGAAGGATTTTAATGCGATTCAACACAATTTAACGCAAGTTTTTAATGTACTCTCGCGGCTCTAAGACCGCAGATTCTAGGCTGGAGGAGTTACGCCCAGCCCAGAACCCACTGCCCTAGAAGCCCCTCTCTTGCTCTTTCCTTCGAGAAGGGCAGGTCATACATGAAGATTTTTGTTTTGGAAATACGAAAACTTAATTAGAAAGTTATTATTAGTGTGCAGTTTCTTAAGGTGCAATAAGAGCTAATTAAATGGTGAAGCCCACCTTGCGGCATTATTCAGTATCTTTGTTGTCATTAGAATATTTAGCAATCCCTAACACTACCCCGATGAATGTCTCTACGGCCGCAAAGGTTGACAGAATTGCATCAATAGGCAAGTCCCAGCTCCAAGCCGCATTTAAGGCGGCGATTAGCGTAGCTGTAGCAGGCAAGACAATCCAGGTGAACCACCGTAGGATTTCATAGCATACAGGATTAAGAGTGAATTTCATAATTCTCCTTTCTGAAGTCTCATGCTAAACCCTCCTCAGATTGTAGGTATTAACTGCGGCATAAACCACACCATCCATATCGTCGGCTCGCAGTACTGCCCGGTTTCCATTAATCTCGCTGACATAGTAGAAATCGCGAGTCTGCTTTAGCGGAGTGCCATTGTAGTCTACCCATTTGATTGGGAGAACCTTATCGCCAACCTTGATCTCGCCAGATGGTTCTGGTGCTGGCGCTGGCGCATCGCCACCGACTTTTTCCAAGTTGTTTACATTGGCGGCGCAGTATACTGTCCCGTCCATAGAGTCAGCTCTCAACACTGCTCTATCTCCGTTGATTTCGCTTACAAAGTAGAAGTCTCTGGTCTGTCTAAGTGGAGTGCCGTTATAGTCAACCCATGTCTTTAAGACTACTTTGTCACCAACCTGAATCCCAGGTGTTGGTGTTGGCGGAGTCGGTGGGGTTGGCCCTTCGTTGATTTTGTTGGCTTCATCGGCGATATATTGCATCCTATCACGTAAATAATCGCCTGGACAAGTCGTCGCCGCAAACATTGAATGCCAAGTAAGGTTCTGGCCTGGCACGAGATGGCCTAGACCATTACGCTTAGCAATATCTGCTACTAGTTTGATGCATGAATTGAGTGTTGCATCAGAAACAGGCCAATCCCCACCAGTTTCACAGTTCGAGTTCTCAATCGTCACCGAACACTGGTTGGAAGGCCAATTAGAATTAGTCCACGCCACGCAGTCCTCGTCTACATACCACGCTATCTCGCCGTCTACGCCGATACCATAATGCGACGAGCCATTACGCCCAGGGCGCTGAAAAATAGCACCACACTGCGCTGCCGATAGAACACCAGCACAATTGCCAACTATAGATGTGTAGCCGTTTTGTCTGATAAGAATATACCCACTAGGCACTTCCACACAAGAAACCAGCGCTTCCCGCTCTACAAAATTTGACCGCCCAGAGATAGTGCGATCTATACGCTCCTTATATGTTAAAAGGTGTTTGCCAGACTGGATAGTGCCAAAGCCATTTATTGCAAGAACTGCAGCCACAACATCTTTGTTTTGCTGGATAATGCTGGTATACCTTCTTTCAATAGTTGAGTCATGCTCAATACGGCATCCATCCCAACGAGTTAACGCATCAGCAAAATAGTCGGCTTGTTCTTTGGACATATCAAGCAAGTGCCAGCTAAACACCTTCTCGCCATATTCACCAATAAGCCAGTCGGATATGAGTTTTTTTGCCAATTTGTCATTCACTCTAAAAGAAACACCCCCATCAGGATGATATTTATCAGAAATA
Organism: Candidatus Saccharimonadota bacterium; assembly: GCA_017652765.1. Taxonomy (GTDB): domain Bacteria; phylum Patescibacteriota; class Saccharimonadia; order Saccharimonadales; family Saccharimonadaceae; genus Nanosyncoccus. Next base: position 6,937 of record JAGCAJ010000004.1, read on the forward strand.
TTTTTTTCGATATAACTGTAAGAAAGCGAATTCAGTAAACTACGGCACAGCTCAATTTTCCGCTTCTTATAAAATCTTAATACAGGCGTATTATAATCCATATAAGCATCTGCTTGAACCATAGCAAGAAATTCAATTTCAAATTGGTCTAGCGGCACGCCTTCAAAATTGGCAAACCCAGCATTTGGAATATAGTCAGAACACTTTGTAGAAAGAATCTCGCCAAGTGTTTTTGTTGAATACCCATCTGAGTTTTGAGTTCGAGCGAGCATCCGATGCTCCTTTGTTGCGATAATACCGCGGCCATCATACACAACATCTTTTCTAACGGGGACAACAGCTAGAACTGAGTCAAATTTTAAGTTCAGATGTTCGTCAGATGTCATAACAGTATCGCCAACTTCTATAGCCGACAGGGACTTCCACCCATCAGGAGTCAATAGCTCCGTTTCATCAATTGGCAAACAGTGATGGATGGTGATCGCGGTGATATTGGTGCGATACGCTGGGTCGCTATAATTACTCGGGTCTGCCGGATAGGCTTCTGTTGCTAAAGGTGATACTGCCATTACTCCTCCTCTCCCATATCAGTTGGTATTTCCCCTGGACCAATTGGGTCATTAAAGTTCTCTTCTTGCATATTCTTCACTCCTTTCTTTTATTAATTAAATATGCGCTCACGATTACGTGCTATGTCCAAACCCCTGGTAAATCAGCTTAGCTTCTCCATTTACTGAACCATATATCTTGGTTACCAAATTAGCCTGTCCATTACTGGAGCAGTATAAATCTACTATTTTTTGCGTCTGCCCACTTACCGAGCCATAAAGAGTTGCCTCTGGGCGTAAATCTGCAGTTACGGTTGTTCCAGCAGTTGAGCCCACAGTGGTAGTTACTTTTGTCAATACAGTGTATACACTATTCTGTGTAAGTCCAGAGATAGTAAACGAACCAGAAGCAGCCGAACCGCTCGTAATGGTAGCAAAGGTTGTCCAGGTAGACCCGTTGTCTATACTATAAGCTAAAGTCTTGTTGTAATATCCGCCATCAGCTGGGGCAACATAATCAAGAGTGACAGAAGTTGTAGTTTTAGAACTAATCGAAACTTGTGGGCCCTCGGCCGCAGTTACAAACTGCCCAGATATTGTGCTCGTAGACATCTGCAAGTTGTTTGCACCTCCGCCGTAATAATATTGAGTATTAGGCTTTATGGCTAAGGTTTGGGTCTGCGTAGATGTATTGTCCACTGTTATGCTTGCACTAAGGGTATTCTGGGTTATTGCGCTCCTAAGTGATGGACTTTGCCACGCATTTTGCCCAGCAATTCCCGCCTCTATCCAACGTCCGTCAGTCGAGGGAGGGTTGCCATAGGAAGAAATACTAACATCAAAGGTCGCCCCATGCGGAGTAATGTTGTACGGAGCGGAGACGGTTAATCCCGTAGGTGGAGTTGACCCACTTGGGAAACCAACTGTAAATGAACCGTTCCAACCGTCAAATGAAGCCCAGCTGACACTGGCACTAGTCTGCGTATCGGATACGCTGAACGACGTGTTATTTAGTTGGTACGACCCCAAATCCAAGCCATTTGCATATACCGTATAATCGGTCTGCGTGCCATTGACTATGAACCACTGCGCTTCTTGCCCCCACGATGAATAACGCGATGTAAGTGTTAAAACCATATCCGACAGAGTCACGGTATTCCCGCTTCTCGTCACTGAGCCAGTTAGAGTGGCATAAATGTAATTATCTTGAGTACTCCACCAACCCACTTGAACGCCGTTTAGAAATGTTGCCATCTATGTCTCCTTATGATAAGAATTCAATAATATAACCCCACCAACTTAGGTTAGTAGTTACTTGTCCATTGTACATATTGCTTCTTTGAAGCATAATCTCGCCACTCGAATTTATAGTACCTGAGATGTTTATCGCACCATCAGTGCAAGCACCTCCACCACCTCCAAAGAACACATTATTAGTGTCTAATTGTGATGGTGCTGAACATACTCTTCCATACGCCCAAGTATTTCCAGCCAAAGTTAATTCACTTATGCCACTTACAGTATAAAGAACTACATTATCTGACAGTACAGTTCTTCGCCAGTTATTGGTGTCAGCTGCTGTTGTAAGATGAATATCCGAGGATTGTGTCTTTGCGCTTGAGCCATATACAGCCACAAAGTTGTTAGCCGCTAGTGCCGAACCAGCTCCCGGGTCTGTATCAGTTACGGTCACCACAGGCGCCGAGAGAGCTATCGTCTTAGCCGAAGCGGTGTTCGTAGTAAACGAGTCTACAGTTGTACCGTTATTGGTGAACGTAATGGTTGAGTTGTTTACTGTTGGTATTGAGATTGTGTCCCAATTCCCATCTGATTTAAGGTATTTTGCTGTCTCTCCCGAAGCTGGTGCAGGGACTAAACCTGCTGTCCCGGCGGCACCAGAACTAGCGCCAACAAAGGCCGAATAAGTTGTATCTGTAGCTGAAATAGTAGTGCCATTTATCTGTATATTTGACCCGGCAGAGTAAGTTGTACCAGGAGGCGTCCCCCAAGCCCCATCAGCTTTCAAGAATTTGCCCGCATCGGTAGTGGCTGGAGCTGGCACCAAACCGGCTGTTCCAGCATCAGAACCATCCGTACCAGTAAAATTAGAATAGGTTGTGTCCGTAGCGCTTATAACGTTCTGAGCAGATATAGACACGTTACTACCAGCCGTCAATGTAGCTTGCTTCGCATCCAAAGCGTTTTTAAGGTCAGTCTGGTTACTTAAGGTGCCCTGAATATCGCCCCAAGTAGCTACTGATCCACCAGTAGCTCGTATCACATTACCAGCAGTGATTTCAATACCAGTCCCCGCTGTATATTGTATTGCGCCATCTTTACCAGGAGCACCGGTCGCACCTGTTTCACCCTTCGGGCCTTGTGCGCCAGTCGCGCCAGTATCTCCTTTAGGGCCTCTCGCGCCTTGTGGGCCTTGCTCACCAGTATCTCCTTTATCACCTTTCGGAATGTGGAAGTTAAACACCGCTGCGCTGGAAGTCCCTGTATTTTCCACATACGGATTAGAGCCAGCCGGGAGGGAATAAGCTTGCCCAGCCGTAACGGTCGCTGCTTCGCCTGGTATGCCTTGTGGGCCCTCGGCTCCGCGCTCGCTATCCTTCACTACCATTCTAATGGTCTGTGAATCACCAGAGCCTCCTACGATTTGCTTAATAACTGTTCTCATTTTTCTCCTTTCTCTCGTTTAAGCAATGCTTTATACCATCCCGTGTCTACCTTATGCGTAACCGCCCATTTATGAAATGGTGCCCACGCCTCAGCGTTACCACCTAGTTCGATAAAATACCTCTGGGCGGTAGCCTCTATCGCATCCTCATTGCTAGGCTGAGTTTTCATCAAAAAGAACAGCTGTAACCGAGTCGTCGCGAGTTCATTCCTGTCGCATTTCTTTTCGATTCGATTAAGCTGTTCTTCGTATATCTTCAGTTTGTTGTGTTTAGCATCATAGCGAGAGATCATATACTGCGCAAAACCAAATAGCCCCGCAGAGCCCAAAATAGCTACGAATACCGACGCGCCTATGTCCATGTTCCCCCTAAAAGATTATTTGCCACGTTGTTTCCAACGCACCGCCATTGATTTAATTATACCACAGAATAGAAAATGCCACCCATTTCTGGGTGACTAATTCTTTAGAGCTTTCTAAGCTCCAATGTGCGGGATATTGGTAGACAGTGCTGTATTAATCGCGTCGATAGTGGCGTTCACTTGTTCAACGGTTACAGCATCATGTGACGATTGGCCATCATGCACGCCACCAATCACACGATAAATGGTGTTATTATATCCATAGGCAGTAGAATCAGAGCCAACATTAACCTCGCCAGCTCGTGTAGGGTATGCTCCTCTCCCCAATGCAACTGAACCTATTTGGTACACCTCTGTACTAGCACCAATCGCAATCGCAGAATCCTCCATAGCTTTTGCAGCATTTCCTAAAGAAACACCATAACTCCTAGCCCTTGTTTCTGCTCCTATAGAAACATAGCTGAAGTAATTATTGAATGAAGCGCCTTCTGCAGAGTTCGCCATTCTTCCAACAGAAATCGAGTTTTCACCTGCAAGGCTCTGAAGCCCTATTGCTATCGAGTTAGTTTCTGCCTGTGATTCTGGACCTAGCATAACATTGTTAGCACGTGAGCTAAACGGCTTCCCAAAAATGTTAATTGAATTATTCCCTGGGATAGTTGTATTTGAATATGGTAAAGCCCAAAAATATTTATAATGGTCATCAGTAGAGGTTGGGTCAGCTTGCTCTGTTTGAGTAGTGTCTAGATTTCCTATGTAGACAGCACCACCATTAGCAACATTAGATGTTGTTTTGTCTGAATAAACGGTATCGCCGCCGCCACCACCGCCAGCAGTGCCCCAAGTCCCGTCAGCTTTAAGGAACTTGCCAGCATCAGTAGTAGCTGGAGCTGGGACTAGACCAGCCGTGCCAGCCACTGTTCCGTCCGTGCCAGTGAAAGCGGAATAAGTAGTATCGGTCAAAGCAATCGTGGTGTCATCCGCATCATTAGCCGTGAATGTCCCCGCTGATACACCATTTTGCGTAATTGTTAGCGTGGCATCGTTCACGGTCGGGAGAGTTGGGGTGCCACTGAGGTCACTATATGCGCCAGTTGTAGCCACGGTAGCCAAGCTCCCTGATGTTACGAAACCGCTATCATTGCTAAGCTCAGAAGTCTTGGTTGGCACCTTTGGGATATTGGTGCTACCCGTCATCGTAGTGCTGTTATACTTCGGTCTATTAGTGAGCTGGTTGAAGTTGTTGGTGCCACCACCGCCTCCCCCACCATTCTCGGCAATTGCGTTTAAATATAACTCCTCTCTTGATGCGGGGGTCGGCAACTCCTCGATGCTCATGCCCGCTGCCTTTGCCAGATAAGTCTCTTTCCTACTCTCTGGATTTGGTAATTCGTCTGCCATTCTTTATTTCCTTTCTTTTATTCTCCACCCGCTTCAGCGTTATTTGGGTGACCAATTATATTAAATGTCCCGTATGCTAGCATTTCGGCATTGCTCGTCCCATCACTATCAGTGGCGATAATGTCGAAATAATATGGCATCACATCCGGGTCTTGATAAGTATTCTCTTCTGAGAGCGTAAACACTACCCTCCCTGGCTCTTTTGTAGCGTCCGGGATAGTCCCTTCCACCTTAAACACTGCGTCTGAATCGTCTGCGTCCATGTCCCATGGTGTAGTTTTAGCCGTCAAAAACAACCGCTTGGAGGTCAAATCTTTGTAGCTTCCCTCTTTGTCTACCTGCTCAAAAACAATGGTCTTTACGCAACCACGGAAAATGGGATCCAGCTGTATTGGCTGCATACCACCGAACATATTATTTCCCCCCACAAGATTTCTTTTTGCGATTTGGCATTATTTGTACCTATCGCACCGCCATTAGCTTAATTATACCACAAAACTAAGCCAAAAGAAAAAACCACCGCCCTCAACCCGACCAGATACCCAGTCCAGTGGTGGCGGTGGCCGAGTCTATTTCTGGATGGCTAGAGCGTCTAGCTTCCCTTACGACATCTTATGTCAGCCTACTCAGCCTCTCAGCTGTGATTCTATTATATCACAAAAAATGGAGCGCCCGCTCATTTGAGTTCCACTACTGCTAGTTGAGTGGCTTAACCCTGTCAGGTCGGGTGCTACCCATATTATACCATGTTGGTGACATTTATGTCCTCAACATAAAAAAGAACCGCCCCGAATGTAATACTACCTTCCAATGAGCGGTTCTTTTTACAGCGCTGATTCTCTCGTTGGCCATTACCCAACTCTACAGGAGGAGAGACTCCCTCAGGCTTTCCCTGACTCGTCCCCAGGCATGACAAGGGGCGTCTTTATTATACCACAAAAACTCCCCAGAGGGAGTTGATTGTGTACAAAGATGGCTTTTCACCTCAGTTGTGGAATTTCCGACAGGGACTATTTCTACCGCAGGTAGGTTTCGCTACGCTGTCGACTGCGTACTACCCCTCGTTACGTGATGAAGTGTTAACATAGGCCTTGCGCAACATCCTATGCCCGTTACTCCATCGCCCATTCGTTGATGACGATTTACAATGTACTATCTCATTATACCACAAAAAAGAACCGCCGTACCCTTTATCTCTCCTAATATAGGTCGATGGGCTTCATCGGCGGCCTTATAGTGAACACTACGCATGGCAGGTCCGTAGTAGCGTGAGGCTAGGTCTGTGCTATTTGTTGCTGCTGCCTCCCCGGATATACGCTCCCCCTCACAAACTAGGGTGACTACCCGTCAGGTGCTACGCTTTTATTGTACCACAAAAAACATATAACTTTGTGTCTTTATATGTTTTTACAAAAAACTCCCGGAAGGGAGTTTCTTGCGAACTTTTTGAGAGTATCACGCATTAAAGCGTAACGACTTCCTCTCTATTATACTACAAAATTCATTATAGCGGCTATTATTGTTACGATAATTATTCCCAATGCAATGAAACCAAACACGCCAGCCGTTTCTTTCACATATCTAAGTAACGGGTCGTCTTCTTTCATAACACCATTATACCACAAAAAATCGCCTCTGGTGGGACCAAAAGCGATGATTTTGACAAATACACTAAACCATTTGTAGTCTTATTTTATATCATTTTTTTAGTGGTGTCAATACAAAAAACTCCCCGAAGGGAGTTTCTTGTTCACTGTTGACGCAACGATTAGCTAGAGATGGCGCTACCGTCTACGATGGAAGCTACACCATTCTCTTTGCCCTTCAAGATAAAGGAGCCGAAGATGAAGCGGCCAAGGAGGATAGAACCAGACACAAACTCAGAATCAGTGATGATGCGAGTTTCGGTTACCTGGCGCACACCAAGCAAGCTATCACGATGAGTCATGAGAGCTTTCACACCAGTTGGGAAGTAGCTGGTCGGGACCTTGACTACAGGCACGCCATCGAGCTCGCCAACGAAGCCCTTGCCAACCAACTTGTCGTTATAGCCAGAAGCCAAGATGTTGGTGGTGATAGCGGTCTTGATAAGGTTGTACTCAGCTGGAGTGACCCAGAGAACACGACCCTCAAGCGGAGCCTTGCACTCATCGAGATACTCGTTGAGCTTTAGAGTATCCTGATATGCATCAGTCGTTGCAGTTACAGCCTGCGATACAGCGGTAGCACCAGCGGCGACAGTTGCCAAGCGGTCTTTATCAATCATAGGAATGATTTGCTCATTCATCTGATATTTCATGACCTCGCCGGCCTTTTTCGCACGCATGCCCTGCTCATAGTTACCACGGTCAATCGCAATCTTGAACGATTTATCCTTGGTAAGAGTATAGGTAGCGATGGTGTCCTGAAGTTCGTTGTTGCCGCCAAAGCGATCACCAGTGCCAGACCGGTTGTAGTCGGTTGGAGCCACAGTAGTCACCGTGTAAACCTTCACGACGTTCACGCCATCGAAGTCATACTTTTTATTGATCCAGTTGTCAGTGTAAGAAGCATGTGTCCAGATCTGGTCTAACTGAGACGCATACTTTTGTGCTAAATTAACAGCCATTTTAGTTCTCCTAAAACGTTAAAATTGATAGTCGTTACCGATTTGGCTGTTATGAGTTACTTAGTCTCCGAATAATCCAGAGACAAACTCGTCGTCAGCCGTTTTCGGTTGAGCAAATTGCGTAGAGTTCGTTGCGAGAGCATTAGGACTCTTTGCGCTTTGCTTGGCTGCGATTTCATTAGCAACGGCAGTCTTTAATTCCTGCTTCACGGCATCAGCTTTGAAACTATCACCGCCCACAAGCCTAAAGACATCATCATAAGTAAGGGCGCCCATATTTACCAAAAAGTTATTGGTGAGTGGTCTGCCTTGAGCGTCCGTCTGTGGCACACCGTTTGACACGAGTGGCCTCTCCAGATACTCAATCATCTTTGCCTCTACTTCGGGAGATGGGTTTTTAGCTGCTTTCCATTCCTTTACGGCGGTTAGTTGCCTATCGGCGGCTAATTGCCTCTCTAGGTTCTGGATACGCTCCATCGGGTCATTTGTTGGCTTGGTTGGCGCTTGCTGAGCGTTCATCCGCTCGAGTCGCCTCTCTAGCTGCGCATTTTCCTGCGATTTTCTTGAAAAGCCTTTCTCAACGTTCCAATACATCTCTGCGACTTTTCGGAGTACATCCGGGTCATCAGACTTGATGTGCTTGTTTTCCATAAATTTGTCGAAGTCAAAGACCTCTTCTTCTTCGTCTCCGGTTTGTGATTCGTTTGCGTTTTGATTTGTCGAATCTTCCTTTGACTCCGATGACTCATTTATGTTCGTCGGTTGCTCATTGGAATCCTCGACTGCTGGGCTGCCCACTTCTGGGGTTTGGTCGGTCGCAAAATCCGACTCCTCAAAAACAAGTTGCTCGTTTACAGTTTCATCCATAAACAATTCTCCTATTAGTTGTTAATGTTACGCGTTGTGGAGTTTCCTCCACCAGCCCAGCATCTCTCGCGTTATGGCGGCGCGGCACCCCTTGGTGCTTTAAGTGATAAATTCTATGCAACTTAACTAGAGATACTGGATTGGTAGCCACCTATTCCAACTACGACAACTTGTTATTTCTTCCCGCCTTTGTCCTCCTTTTCGTCAATCTTGACCACTGCCTCAATGTCTTGTAGCACCGAATCAAACCCATTCGCAATTGCCGCATACCTGAACGCACTATCCCGGTCGGTAGAGCCCATCGCCGCTTGAAGTAACTGCTTTTTGGTATCCTCCATCCGCTGGATATACTTCTTGCCAATCTTACCTTCCCAGAACTTCTTTAGCTCTGCCATTTCATCTTTAGACCATTTGTCCATTGAAAACTCCTTCTTCTGGCGTCATCGGCGACACCTCTGTTAATTGTTGTTCGTTACTAGGCACGGCCATCGGCGTACTTGCCTCTGGGCTCTGTGCCGGTGTAATAATTTGTTCGATTTCCTCATCGGTGAGACTCGGCATCATCTTCTTGTAGAGAATTTGCTTTGCAGCAAGTAGATTATTGGTTGGGTCTTGGATAATCATCTGGTATGCGTCAATATAAGCCTGCTGTTGCTGGGCTTCTTCGTAGCGCTTCTGAATGTCTAGGGTTACCATTGGCGTATAATCACCTACAAATCGGCTCATGTCTACCTTTTCAAAGGTCACATTGGCGTCTTGGATGGTGCGCACATAAAGTTTGTCCGGCGCATAAAGTTGCAAGAGTTTAAGTACGATCTTTGCCTCTTGGAAGAAGAAATCATTCGCCAGCGTCTGTGCCTTTTCGGTGATTCTTTGGTCAGCTTGCCCCATCTGTGCCTTAATTTCAGTCGCGGTGGTCTTATCGGTCATCGCTACGCCCTTATTCACCTCGGAAACGGCCACAGATTCACGCATTTCCGCTTTGATATTTAAGCGCTCATTAAATGCGTTAGTCGGGATGGTTGGTGGCGTATTCCAGATCATTGCGCCAGCAGGGAGCGGGTAAACCTTCCCAGGTCGTGGGCTTAGGTCATTCGCCCAAGTAGCATACTTCGGGTCTAGCGTCTTCTCTGGGTAGAGCGTATAAAGCACCGCCTCGATATTGAGCTCGGTCATATCATTCAGAAGCTCTTGCTGGTCGGCAATAATATCTACATCTGAATCACCATAAGTCAGCGAAATATCCTCGTAGTCGCGCCCGTGCGCAAACGGCAAAAAGCCAGCCATCTCTTCATTAAAGTCAGCCTTGAATTCCGGCTTTTCCACAGGGAACTCGCCAATATCTTGCCCACTCATTGTAAGTGTCATCTGTCTCTGCGCGTTCCAGTCAGCTAGCCCTTGTTCGTATTCAAGCATGTCGAGTTCATACTCAGCCTTCTGGCGCTCAAAATGCGCCTTCTCGAGCCTATAATACGGGTTCTCCTTCTCCTCTATGATAGTGTTGCGGTTGGCAATTACTACCACCTTCTTACGCGTCCAAATCTCCACGCACTCAATAATATCTTCATCGCCTGGCGCAGTGGCACCGATGGTCTGGTCTTTCTTTACCTTATCCGACTCGTAATCAGTTAGCGAGCCACTAGGCTGTACATCTTCAAGGTTTTTGAATCGCTTGACCTCCTTCTGCCTTTCAAAATCCCAGCACTTCTCTTTCTTGAGCCATTTTTTAGACGCAAAATATCTACGCCCCACATAGCGCCAATCTCGGTACGAGTGGCTCTGCGGGTCGATGATCATATCGCGAATCGGCACTACTTCCTTATGAACATAGCCGCCATCTTTATCGTCTTTCCATTCATAGAAGCAAGCGAAATTACCGGTAATTAGCCCTTGCTTGCCGTTTATTTTATTCTTTTGCACCCAGTTGTCTTTGCGGGCGAAGTCATCATAAATCTCATTGAGGACTGCCGTGTCCGCTTCCTGATCCGGATGGTTCGGAATGTATTTAACCGACGGATTATTATTGAATAAAGCCGCTACCATCGTATTTACGGTGGAGTTCACCATCGGCACAAAAGTCTTTACCACGCCGTCATGCGAGCGTTTAACACGAATGTTATGGTAGAGTTTCCAGTTTCTTTCCCACCTCTGATGATAGTTTTGTTGGGCATAAAGCCAAGAATCTTCAAACTTCTGCAGCCATTTCTGCAGATGCCTGTCTGTTTTAGATTGTGATTTGCGTTCCGCCACTATGTGACCTAACGCACCGCCATTACCCATATTATAACACACCTAATAAGTTATTACTAATTTAATCTTGCACCATACCGCTATTCTTCGCCCAGAGCTTGCGGTCGTTCACGTAGTCTTGTGTAGCCTGCCATGATAAGCTCCCCTCGTGAGGCCAGTTATATCTTTTCAACACGATTCCAGTAAACGCTTCTCTAGGATTCTTAGCGTAAAGAGCATGGCTAAATGGACTATCTTCCTTATATTTGTGATCTGGCACTCTTGTATCGCCTAAGAACTCACGCCGGATGAACTTTACAGCACCTACGTATTCATTTTTGGTTTTCTCGTTTACGTGCCATACCGAGCCATCATTTACTTCCAAATCGAAGTAAACCAAGTCATTCTTGCCGTCTAAATATTTCTCAAACTCGAAAAAGCCGGTCAGATAATAGTCATCGCTAGATAGCGACACGATATACTCACCTTCTGCTAAGCTAAAACCAAGATTCATAGCTGCTGCTACGCCATGGTTATCGGTCCACCGGTGGATTAGCGAACTTGGATGGATTTGGTTCCGATGTGTGTCATACCAGTCTATGGCTATCTGCCAAGATTTGTCAGTAGAACCGTCATCGAGCAGAATTATCTGATAGTTCTCCGATAGCGGTAAGCTGTGCAACGCTCGTGGCAGCAATTCCTCTTGGTTATATACCGGCATTATTACGCTAATTTTTGGTTTATTCATTTTCCTCCTCTAGTTTTTTACTTTCTCCCCCGATATTCTCATCGCCAATTACGTCTATGATATGCTTCGGCTTTTTGCATTTTCCACAGATGTTTCCTATAAGCGTGTGTGTCATGCACCAGCAATTTCTGCAGAGAGATATATTTGGACCTTCGTTACCATCTTCTGATACATTCTCCAAACTCTCACGCTTGAATGCTTTGCTAATCAATTCTTTCAAATACTCAGTATCCATTTAGATTACTCCTCCATAGTAAAATCATATAAATCCTCAAGACTATGCACGTTAGGGTGCTTACCTTCCATGTTGCATACACCATCATTAAACTTCGCGAAATCGCCATCGCACTCATAGAAATAATACGAGAAATCATCGCCAAGCAATTCTAGAACTGCTCCCATAATAATACCGGTCTCTTCTGATAGACCTAAAAAGTCCGTGCTTAGTCCATACTTTTTTGCGGTCTGGCGTACAGTATCTTGCAGTTCATATTCGTATTCTCCCTGCCGAATATACGCCTCAGCAAGTTGTACATATTGTTCTTTTGAAATCATTTTACCTCCTTAAAACCCAGTTGTTTGTTCACCGCTAAACGCCTTGGGTGTGAATGTCTTAAATTTGATATTAGTTGTCACCTCCACCTGCTCGGTTTCGGCTATAAGCGAATAAATAAATGCATCGGCTGCGTGGCTAGACCAGTCATGCTTCGGGCGGTCTTTCAAGAGCTTATTTTTCTCGTCATACTCATAGTGGTACGCCGCCAAGCACTCCAGAAGCCTGGCACATTTCTCTTGGTCAAACCAGCAACGGCTAAACTTAGGTCTAGCGACCATATTTATATCATCCTGCCCAAAAGCGTGGCTAGATGGGCGCAATATTGTCACATTGGCGTAGCCGTGGTCTCTAAAGAACTCCTCGCGCGTCTTGCCGGTCTGCAACTCCCTAGCCCTAGCATCGTGTGGCAAGAATATCTGCCGGTATTCCCATGGCTTGTTCGCAAGTACGCTAATATAATGCGCCAAATCCTCGCCAGCGCTCTCGTAGTAGTCAATAAAATGTATTTCTTGCCCAACGGTCTGAAAGAAACAAATAGCCGTGGAATCACCGACGCCAAGGTCTAACGCAGCATATACTGGCGCAGAGCCATCATAAGGCACCTTACCGATGCGACCTTCTTCTCTAGCTTGGGCGAGTTGCTTCCCATAGATCGAGCCGGTCGTAACCGTGAGCGGTTGCCCGAGCCAAACGTGCGCGAATAGCTCCGGGTTATCTTTGCGCATCTTCTCGCGCTCTGCAATGATTTCTGGCGACAACAACGCTTCTACCTCATCACTATTTACTTGGCGCACATAAGTTCGCTCATCTGGATGTCCGGCTACTCTTTCCCAAACTGGGTCATTCTCGGCTAATCGGTTGAATGTCCAGATAAAGAACGAGCCTTGCTTACGGATGGTCGGGATAAGAATGTCTATCGATTCAGTAGACACTGTTTGGGCTTCTTCTACCCAACAAATATCGATGCCTTCCAAAGACTTAATACTCTGGGCGTTGCCACGCAGACCCTTAAAAATAAACTCCGAGCCGTTGCGATTGCGTATGGTTTCACGAGCGATTTCCCAGCCTGGCAACTTGTACTTAATTATTTGGTCTGCTAACAATTTATGTACTGATTCAGCGATAGAGTTCTGGACTTCGCGGCAACATAATATACGTTTCTTCGCGTTAGTCCCAAAGGCGCCCAATACCGAGCCTACCGTGGTAGACTTCGTACTCGACCTCCCACCATGGTAGCAATAATGACGCCATGGCCTACTGGGCTGTACTAACTCGATAAATGCGTCCGGTATGTCAATCTGCGCTTCCATGTGACTTCTCCATGTATTCGTGCTTTTCCAATTGCTCTCTATTTGTTTTATCTCTATTTTCCATCTCTCTATTGGTTTCTCTATTGTCCATCTCTCTATTGGTATAATCTCTATTTTCCATCTCGTTCCTCCTTCACCATAAACTCATCATAACCATCACTTCTCAGAGTATTTTTTATATCTTTTAGATTATCTTCATCGGCCCAAGTCAAACAGCTTTTTTCTGGACCATAGGCTACTATCTTATAACTTTTACCCATTCTCTTCCTTCACAAAGCTCCCCTCAATCACTTTTCCAGTTCTTCCTCGTATCTCTTTATACGCCATGTTTATACACTCCGACAAATCCATATCCAAGTGGTGTGCCATTCCGACCAGCGTTACGAATATATCACCAATAGCATCCCTCATTTCCTCGGAGTCCTTGCGCCCTCTGGTTAGCTCGTGGGCCATTTCGCCAATTTCCTCGTTGAGCTTAGCAAATTGCATTACTGGATCGTGCAAACCTTTTTCATCAAACCAAGCATATATTCGCACAGTTAAGTCGTTTATATCGTAGTCAATCATTTTTCTCCTCTTTCGTATGTAAAATCAATCTCCCACTTTTCATCTGTAGATCGTTCATCGCCAAATACCCTGACGCCATTGAGCAAGCTATCATCATAGCCTATAGATTTCTCATCAATATTGTTTACCTTAATCCACTCCATAAGAAGATGTTCTTGGCTTTCTCTCAATAGGCTTCTTAACGGTATCTTTGGCTTTTCCTTATGTTCGATTCCCATCGTTTTCTCCTTTGCTAAAGTTCTTTACATTTATCGTGATGCCGGACACTTCGCCAGAGAACTCAACCTCGCTCTTGGTAGCCAAAGGCCCATAAGCCTCAGCTTTCATGGCCTGCCAGGCTTTATAGTCACCCTTGCGCAAAAGTTCCACCATAACTCGCGCATCAGCAGCCGTCTCAAGGTCTGCATCGGTTACGTCAATCCCCATCTTCTCTAGGTTCGCCTTGAGCTTTGGATCTTTGACGGCCAGCGCAAAGAGTTCCTGTATGCGTTTGTGGCGATCACGCTTCTCCCGGCGAGCCTTGCCACTTGCAATTCCGCCCCTCTTCTGTTCCTCTTGACTTAACTTATACTCCGATGGTCTAAGATTTTGTTCATTCGCCATTATTCTTCACCTCCTTCTATAGTTGCTAATGTTTCCAGTGCATCTATTATCATTGCGTCAATCATTATACCGACCACAAATGCTATAATTGCCACGACTACGTCTCCATTTATCGCCCGCTCAATGGCTATAACTGAACATATAAAACTCATTCTTTACTCCCACAAGTAAACTTATATGGTGGTTCAAGTGTCGGCTCTTTTGAGTAATATGGTTGTAGTGGAGCTGATGGGTATGTGGGAATAACCTTCTCTGGGCATTTGTTCTGAAGCTTTACAAGTTCTTTTAGTAGCTCTACTTCAGTTTCTAGATGTTCTACTCTTTTTTGCAATTCTTCTATTTTACTCATTCTTCACCTCCTTTCCCGATATAACATTCATGGCCTGGCACGTCGTACCACTCCAGGTCGAAATAATCTGCCACGGCGCCTAATTTTTGTACTAACTCGGCGTTTGCCTCTTCCAGCTCTCTAACTCGTGCTTTCAATGGTTCTATTTCCAGTCTTAAAATCCTGTATTCGTCACTGTTCATTTTCTGCCTCTTTTAATTGCTTTGATATTTGTTGCCATACATCGTTCTGGCCTCGTAGTCTTTCGATAGTCGGGCTGCTCATTCTTAACCTCCTAGTAATTCTGGATTTTCATGTACATTGCCGATAATTGTATAGTCAAAGTGTCTTTTTGATTTTTTGCTAACAAGTGGCATTGTCCCACCATGTCTTACCTTAATTCTATACATTAAGAGTTCGTCATCAAAATACACTTCCGCTTTCCCGCAACAAGTTTGCAGAATATCCCCCTCATAAATCTCTTTGCCGTTCTTGTCTTTTAAGCCTGTGTATTGCTCGATGATGAATTTATGTTTTATATCTTTCAGCCACCAGACAATTCTGGATATAATTCCCAATCCAAAATGTTCATCTACAACTTCACCAATTCCATAAACTTTATGATCCTTGCTTGTCTGGTCATAAACTCTAAACTTAATTTCTCTACTCATCTTCCTCCTTTTCTAAGCAATTTCAATATTTAATTTCGTACATATATGGCTTATAGCATCATTCATTGGACACCAAAGGCGCAAAACAGCCTTTTTCTCTTTAGCCCATCAACCCATTCTGACTCGCAGATATCACCGATGTCACTCCTTACCCAATAATAGACATCGCCATTCTGTGGCCATAGTTCATTACTTGATTTTCCCATTATTACCTCTTAATTCCCGCACCATCTTCTTGGCGCTATTTATATTGTCAAACTCCCCCACTTTTTCCCATTCCCCCTTGTTCTTTACTTGTATCTGGTATGCTTCGCCCAGGCGCATTACCCTATACTCGCCCATTATTTACCTCCTTCCTCTCTCAAATAATCTTTGTTTTTAATTTTTACAATCACCCTACCTCCTTTCTGATCGCGACATTCAGCTAGCGGTGTGGCCACAATACCTTCCCAATTCTTAAAATCACCCCGCCCCACTCGCTCAATCAAAAATGCAAGAGAGGCAGGTTGGCCAAATCCGCCTTCCATGAGATCATGGACAGTGCGAAGCCCAAAGTACTTTGCAATTTCAATAACATCTTCTTCCTCAAGCCAAGTCCCATCAATATTCACATCGTAAAGTATAAACTCATCTTTCTCTAGGCCAAGCTCATTGCCCTGCACCTTGGGGCCCATATGCTCACCAAATAAAGTGACAATTTTATCACGACCAAACTTTTCCTCAAATATCTCTTCGATAAAGGTTTTGTTCATATATTCAGTCAATTGAGAACCACAACAGAAATTATTACTTTTACCATTCCATAATGCCTGTTCGCCATTCCACTGCACTCGCAAATTAGCCCCGTCTATTTTACGCGTATAGCTCCATAAGTTATCAGACAAATAAGCAATCAATTTAGAACGGTATATTTCTAAATTGGAGTTAGTGGCATTTGGAATACACAGTCTGCGAGACTTGTGTTCTTTGCCCCACTCGTTATCTTGTACAGTTGGCGCATCTATATGATGATAAGCCATATCAAATGCGCCCTGCATTGTTTTTCCCATTGTTACCTCCATCTATTTTATTTAGTTCTTCTTGCAGTATTTTGGCGGCATCCCTATTGTCCAGCACTGCTGTGGAGTCACAGTGGTACCTAGTTTCAATAGGCGACAGCTCGCACCCAAGAACTTGAACTTCTTGAGCACAGCGGTCGATGGCGTATGCTCGCCTATACTGCGCGATTTCTTTAAGCATCTTATCCCGAGGCATAGAGCTAAAGAAATCAACTTTGTCGGGACCCAAGACACTGGGGTCGGTCATACTCTTTCTAACCCACACATTCCCGACAAAGCAGGTCTCTTTAGTTTTCTCTTTTACTCTAAATTTCTTCACATACTCGGTATCAATAGACATTGGGAGTAGCACGGTGTGCCCAGAATAAATCACTGACTTTAGCGTATATTCGCTCGAACATACTAAGACCAAATCCTTGTACTTCTTAAGCCACTGATAATTCCACGGCGTAGAGTTATCGTGCAAAAACACAATCATGTGGTCGCACATGCCGGAAAGCTCGCGCCCTACCGTGTTCCAATCACGCCAAGTACTAACATTTGGTATGATATTCTTTACAATCTCACGCGAATAATAATAGCAACCATTATATTTACCATTGCCACATTTCTTACGAATAGCCTCATATTCTGGATGGTTGTGATCAATTACCATTCTTCACCTCCAAAAAGTTCTATACTTGCTCTTTCAAATGCCTCCCTCCAACTGCACCCGCTTTCTTTCTGAATTTTGCAAGCTAGCTTATCTTCTTCTAGTTTATCTTTTAAGCTATTTTCCATCTTTATCTCCTAATTGGATTCTGATAAGAGCTGCTAGATTTTGAGTGGCTGTGTTGTTATCGTACAGTGCTTTAAGAATCGCCTGATTACGTCCATCTTGCAATTCAATCATGAAATCACTTATAGCTGCTTGTGCAATAGCTGCTTTTCTCAAAATACGATATTTATTTTCAAGTGAGATGTTGCTCATTCTTCACCTCCTGAAAATAGCAAGTCTAGGTCATCTATTATCTCGTGTATTTTTGGTGGAACACCTCTCCATCTAGCTAAGAATTCATAAGTTCCATTGCAATTCTTTCGCCAACCATAAAACTCAACCCCTTTATCTTTCAACCTTTTCCAAGCCTTGAGCTTTTCCACAAATTCTGTATGTAAAACATCCCCCATGTAGTTCAAATACCAATGCCCTTTCAATTCTTGAGCTTGGTTTTCGGTGAGCCCACCAAATCTATCCTTAAAACTACCCATTTATTTCCTTTCTTATTGCTTCCACAAACTTTATGGCTTCGTCAGCGCCCTTGCAGACTGCGCACATAGCGCCAGACGCTTGTAATACATCCAGCCATGCTAGCTGTTCTCTAGAAGTCGTGGAACCCTTCCGGCGCTTCATCTCAATGGCGCACATTTGGTAGCAATCAATATGACCGGTGGCGCCACAGACCGGAATAAATACCAGCAAATCTGGGAATCCTTTACTCGTGCCCATCTTTTTCATCTTGCGACCACGCGCTTTAATTGCGGCAGTAGACCCACCCAATTCGTTTCCGCTGTGGTGTACTAAGATGTCATTCAATTTACACCACTGCACAAAAGCAATCTGCTCATCTTCTTCGAAAGGAATTATGCTTACTTTACGCATTCTCTTCCCCTACCGAAGTCTTACCGTGACGAAATAACTTCTGCCATAGATGGATATTTTCGCGAGCTGCGCCTTCTGGCACGATTTTTTCTACGACTTCTTTTTTCGGCCTGCCACACTTATAAAGACTACCATCCGCATTTATTGCTCTGCCGCTAGAATCTCTTTTAGCTGGTCCTCGGCGGCTCTTAAACCCACCAATCGCTCCCGCCATCCTTGCTCTTTCACGACCGGTCAATCCGTCTTTACCTACTACGTCAGATGCAAATCCACCCGTACGACTATTATGACCGCCCTTTTTACCAATGCGAGCATAAAAGTCTTCCCCATGCCTCTCTTTATTTGTTGCCGCCGCTTTTTTACCTCCCTGAAGTGTGCCTACCATAAATTGTCCTTTCACTTTGATTAACAAATTTTAGTGCGTCATTAAGCGTATCAAATCGACGCCTAATTGTTTTTGTGCCTACATATTTCTCTCTTGTCTTGTCGTAAGACACACCTTTTGGCAAATCGTAAACAGTGTGTACCCTTCCTATACATTCGGCATTCCAGCAATTAATCATTTGCCCAACACTACGTAAATTCTCTTTTCGGTTATCTAATTTATTACCGTTGATATGGTCTGTCACTAGACCCTTTGGTGTACCATTTATGAGCGCGTGCATCCTTATACTGATGCTCTTGCCATTTATCTTTGTCTTTTTCACGGCATATCCTTGGTCGTTCTCATGCCAAGGGCTGAGCTTATTAACTATGTCAAAGTCGTCTTCATCGACTATGGCATAGTTGCCGGTATTACGCAGCAGCACCTCTTTAGTCCCGCTCATTTTTACCTCCTTATTTGTTAATTAACCCTTAAATTTCCTTAGTATTTCACGTCGAGCCTCTTCTGCCTTCCGCTTATACCTGCCTTTGTGCTCAAATCCATCCCAGATAGGGGAATCGAAACAACTGATTTTGTCTAGTTTGCGATCAATTTGAAGCGCTCTCACTCTACCTAGTTCTTGCGACATTTGTTTGCGATTTACTCGCTTCTCAAGCCATGCAACCGCTTCGTTTAGCACATCATTAGGCAACAACGCCCACTGCATCAGCCGCCACAAAGCGTTTACCTGAGCCTTAGTTGGTCCATCGCTCCACGCCATTATTCTTCTCCTAGCTGCGCTTTGCGCTTAGCAAAATCCACCTTTAGTATGTTCGCCTGGCCTTCGGTAAGGTCCAGCTCTTTCCAATAGTTATTTAGTTCAGTGACATTCTCAATTTCACCTAATTTCTCCCGCACCTCTGAAAAATTGACCTTATTATTAGTCCTATATACTTTCCCGGTAGCCACAGGTGCGCCCTTAGTCTTTTCAAGCTTAGCGTCATCATCACATGCTAGCCCTAGAGCCATCTGTGCGGTATAGCGCCTGGCATAAGTAAGTGCTGAACCCATCGCTTGTGCGGCGTTCATCCCCTTCATCTCAGGTACAATGAGCGGAGCACCTTGATGCCACTCCCCCTTATCATCTAACCACCCCATAAATGTAGTGCCCTCAATAACCTTGGTCTCCATGATGGGCAACTTGAATCCTTGGTTTACAATATCTGCGAGCGAAGCGTAGTTGTATCCGTACGCTTTTGACTCGCTTTTAACAATCTGTCTATCACCCATGGCTATATCCTCTCCAAGTTACGCTTAGTAAACGCACCATTCCACGCCAGGACGACCATGATGGCACCTAGCGCCATCGCCTGTACCCACCACATTGATAGATCGTTAAGCTCACTTACGAGCACTACCGCTGCCGGTGTTCCAATTATTAAACTAATTATTGTCTTAATACTCATGTCGGCTCCTAAAATGGCAAAGACCATCCTCCCAAATTAATTAGCCGACCATCGCCGAGCCTCACCATCTCATAGACAGTGCCAGACTCCTCATATTCAACTTTGATTTTCATATTAACTCCTTAAGTAGCTGGTGGCATAGGTGGTACACCACCAGCATATGTGGAAGGTCGGCCTCGGTTTTGATTTGTTATCCCGTTTACCAAAGCCATTTACTTGGCACCACCCTTCCAATTAAATTGATAAATTACTTATTAAATGTTTTCTCAGCATGTTTTCTGCCGAGCATGAAGCCTTCATTAAAGGCATTGACAAGTGTTTTGACTGCTTCGGCTTTATAGGCCTCTATTGCGTCAATCACTTCCTTCTCTTCCACGTCTTTCTCCTTCCACTTTTAAATTTGATATTGGTAGCAGTGGCTATCAAAACGAGGAAAAATGCAAAGACGCCACTGCTATTTTTAAGGTGCTGTATCCTTCGGCTAAGAAACGAAGGCCAGACCAGCATCAAAAAAACGGTTTTATACAAAACCGCCTTAAATCAATCAATTCTCTTGGAAGTCGGCCGTGTCTTCATGGTGCACCAGCGCGCTTCATTCGCATTGCTCTATCAGCTAGCCCCAAGAACAAAACAGTTAAGGGGTGTTAGCTCAGTTGGTAGAGCGACTGGTTCGCAATCAGTAGGTCAGGGGTTCGAATCCCCTACACTCCACCAAGATTTAATTCGGCTAATGTATTTAATTGTAAAACTGCTTTTTGATATTTTCATTATAGCACAGATTTTTGTTATTTGCAATGCTTAAGTTTATGCAGTATGGAACATTTCATACTGCTTTTTTAGATCGTTATCCACAACATGGGTGTATATTAAAGTGGTATTTATAGATGCGTGACCTAGCATAGGGCTTAGGTACCGGATGTTCCCTCCTTTTCGAATGAAATCAGTAGCAAATGAATGCCTAAGAAGGTGTGGAAAAACATTTTTTTCGATGCCAGCGCGCCTAGCAGAGTTCTTTATTAAAAGCTGTATATTGGTCGGCGTCATTCTCGCCTTATATTTGGCAGATACGATGAGAGCTGGGCAATTATCGCTTCTGCTCGCTAAATATTCATTCATTATCTTCTCTGTGCGCTCATCTATAAAACAAGTGCGCATCTTTTTCCCTTTGCCGACCACAGTGAATTGCCTATCGTAAATCGAGTCTCTATCTAATTGTATTAACTCTGATAACCTAATACCAGAGGCGTAGAATAAAGAAATAACGAGTTTATTCCTTAGGCTACTAGCATTTTCTATCATCGCATCCACTTCTTCTGGCGTTAAAAATCCCCTCCGAGTATCTTCTCGTTTGGGGATTGGTATCAATTCAGGATTTAGGCACTCATGGCCGAGTATTCTCACGTAGCGAAGCACCATTTTTAACCTAATCAGATCGTTCCGAATAGTGTTGTTACGTCTTTCTTGTAGTGCGCCATCAGGCAATAATCTAAAATGCAGCGTATTGTTCCATCGCGACACATCTTCTAATGTTAGCTCCTCTATAGTTATGTCCCCCAAAGCTTTAACTATCCTATTTTTTACATAGTCTTGGTTTTCCAGCACCCTTTTAGATAAACCTTTGACAAACATATAGTTATTTTTATAGAGGTCAAACGCCTCTGATATCTTCATAGTTTCTCCTTTCTGCAACGGAGAATCTAATAACCAAGTAAAGCCATTTCTTTTTTTGCGCAGTAAGTAAAGTACCTCTTTGGAGACTTGATCCACGGTCTATTGGCGGACTCCAGTAGTTTCTCTCTTGTGTCATAAGGCAAGTGGTACATCACCTTTAAGAAAAACTCTCTGCACTCAGGTGCTCCCAATAAACGAATATACCGTTCAGCTCCACTTTCAGCTTCCTTATCACTGCATAATTTAGCTCTACTAGAACCTCTTTCAATGAAATTGAAGTTCCTTTTTAAGGAACTTTCATTGTCCTTTTCAATTTCATTGATAGTGACTTTTTCCCCGTTGACTAGCATATTACCTCCTAGCACTACCAAGTAACCCGCTCGGTATTACACGAGTGCTTATATTAAATTTAATATGTAGTTTTCCACAAGCTCCGAGCGGAAGCTGCTTCAAACATCTGGATGATTGGGGCAAAAAGACCCAACCATCTTCCCGGTGAAACCGGGTTTGTCAGGTCGGGTCTTCGTTTCTTAGCCGAATACTTACATTATATCAAATCGACAACTAAAAGTCAATACGCGTAATGAGGCGTTATTAGAGCAAGAATAATTGAACTATATATGGTATAATGTACTTAATGGCGGTGCGTTGGAATCTTAATGGATTACACGCTCGAAACACTCAAGAATCTCCTGCGTAAACGGTTGCAGGACGAGGACTTTGACGGTGACACGCTCACCCATTTCTTAAACCAATCGCTAAATGAGATACTCGGCGAGGACAAATACCCATTCATGCAGCGTATAAGCGAATACGGCACTGATTACAAAGGCACTGCTTTGCTGCCACCATACTATGCCGGCACCTTCTATATCTACGCCAAAAAGGACGAGAAAGGTCAGCCGCGGCACGAATTACAATATATCTCCCCAGAAGAGTTCTTTGAAAACACCCACTCCCACACTATGGTTTATACCATCTTTGCCAACAAGCTATTCTGGCGCATCTATAAAGACGGCGAAGACGATGACTTTATTGTGACGCACCTATATCTAGTCAACCCGATACCATTAGTTAAAGACACGGATAGACCCCCAATCCCGCCGGAATACATGGAAGCGCTACTTCTTGGCGCTTTGGCACGAGCTGAGCAACTGCGCGATAATTTCGATTTCGCTCAAATCTACGAGAACAAACAAGACCAAATCCTGACCAACATGAAGCTCCGCTATGGTCCTGGCAATTTAACTGCCAAGAACCGAGCCAGACTACCATATTTTGGAGGATACGCCGATGGCAGGTTCTAATTTTTCCAAAGCACGCAGAATCCCAAGCGTAACAACAAAAAAGTCTAATCCAACTACTACCAACTTTGCTAAGGGCATCTATACTTACAAGCCAAACGACACTATGGATTTTGACGAAATCTATCTTGCCCAAAATGCCCGATTTGACAGAATTGGGGAGTATAAGACGCGCCGAGGGCTTGCTCCTCTCTGCGAGCCTATCGGTAAGACCAAGGCTCAGGACACCTACACTACGACCTATGATATGGTAAATGAGACAAATGTCTCATTAGCTATTTCTAGCGCCGACCCAATTTATTCCATTAACCTTACTGTGGCCGCGAGTAATGCTACTGACTATGGTGTACTCCAAATATCGCTCCTAGACGCAAATAATGACGTTGTGGCCACGTCTTGCGCCCAAAACCTTACAACTACACCCACGGACACTGAATTCGTGTTTAAGGACGCGCCAAAGGGCAATTTCACGCTCAAACTTGCACCACAAGGCACCAGCAAGCAGACGTTCACAGTCGCTTGTCCGAGTGGCACTACGCCAATGTACAAGCTAAACACTGCTACTGCCGGCCATGTCACCAACCTCTTTGAAGCCAACATAGATGGCGCTAAAACCATTCTATTCACCTTTAAGACCTCTACCGGTACGACCACACTCTACCGTATGGCAGCAAATGGCACCATCACTTTAATTCGCACGCTTCCATCCGGTGTGGAAAAAGTTAGGTTTTCGCAGAATGTAAATAAAATTCGCTACGCCGATGGTAAAGAAGCCCCCCACATCATAGACCCTTCCACTTGGGCTGATTCTGCTATCCCAACCACCGATCTTAAATCTGGTGAGACGCTCACGCTCAATGTGTCAAATATACTTGCTGGTACGCAAGACAACATGATGTACTTTGATGCCGATACCACTACGCAAGCGGTCTGGACTTACCCATACGGCTTTGAATACGCTCCAGAAGCCGATTACGAGACTAGCGCAGCACTAAATGAGTATGTGCCCGGCTCTACGACCACCACAACGATTGACACTTCTACACTTACTCCAGTATCTAGCACGCATTTAGTTCCTGCTATCGAGACTGGCGACATCATCATAGACGACAACAATAACTACGGCGAGGCCACGGCTATTTCCGGGAGTTCTATAACAGTAACCAGCATTTCGCATATTGCTACCGCAATAGAAAGTTATGACGCTTTCGACCGTGACTTCAGACAGAACTTCCCGGCCATTAAAACCGGCGATCCACTGACCGCTATGTTCAACCTCGGCGGCACTGTGTATTTCTTAACCAGGCGCAATAAATACTATATGTATAGCCAAACTGCCGATGTCTGGACGCAGCGAGCATCGTCTGCCCAGCACGGCACCTTCAGCCAAGAATCGTGCGTGTGCGACTTAAACTATGCTTACTACGCAAATGATGATGGTATTTACATTTTCGACGGTTCATCGGAAGGAAGCCTCACCCAGAACACCATTCAAGGCACCTATGACGCAATCGCTGGCAAAGAGTCCATCACCCTGGAGCTATACAATAACCGACTCTATGTGTTCTATTCCAGCACCGGCAATGGTCTTAACGATTCGTGCCTCGTGTATAACATCAACTTGAAGCTGTGGGAGTCTTTTGACACAGGACTACCTGTCTCCGCCACAATAGCCCGCCAAACCGCTTCAAACCGCTTTATTTGCGGTTCTAGCCAGTTCGGGCAATTATATAGCTTCGAGACCACGACTAACGACTATGCTGACTTAGGCGCGCCCATAGACTTTGACCTAGAAACTGCCTATCTTCACTTTGGGACTCCGAGCCAGCTACATCGCATTACCAAGTGGCGCCCGGAGTTTGCTAAGGTAGATGGCAACTACACAATAAAGTGTGGTTATGCCCTAGATTTCACGGATGATGTCAAATACGCCTTTTCGATTAACCTCCACAATAACACACCGATAAACGAGCACTATGTATGGGACAACCCCCCAGATTATGGCAACGCCGTAGCGCCAACTAAACTAACCCATATCCCGCAAGTTAATGGCCAATTCTACCGATGCCAACTACGCTACCAGCATCACGCGGCTTTTGAACCAACAAACTTTAAGGCGCACACCCTAAGTTGCGAAACTCAGAGGTTACGATAATGGAAGAGTGGAAGCTGATACCAGGCTCTGGTGGGATATATAGAGTTTCTAATTTTGGTAACGTGCAAAGTAGAAGAAACATTAACGGCAAAATTATAACGAACACATGGCGCAATATATCAATATGCAAAAGGGGTAATTATCTGTTTGTGGTGCTGTACAAAGCTAAAAAACGTTGTCAAATATCTGTCCATCGTTTAGTTGCCGAAGCATTTATCCCAAACCCAGACAACAAACCCCAAGTCAACCATATAAACGGCCATAAGTATGACAATAGGGCGTCCAATTTAGAATGGGCCACATCAAGCGAGAATATGCTGCATAGTACACACATTTTACATCCGAATATGTTTGAAAAACGAAAGCGAAAGATCATACAAAAATATATTGACGGCACCGTAGCGAAAATATGGGATTCTGCTGCTGATGCTGCACGCGCCTTAAGTATCACTCGAACAAATATAATACATTGTTGCCAAAATAGAAAAAACTTTAGAACAGCCGGTGGATATAAATGGGAATATAAATAAGGAGGAATTATGCTAAATTACATCCCGATTTCGAGTAAAGCCAACCTGCCAGACGCCCTAAAGCTTATAAATGATTATTTCCAACAAATAGCCGCCGAAAACCAGACCAAGACCGTAGCCCAAAGCGGCGGCTTAGCACTACAAGAAGGCAAGCAACAGAACGGTACTTACGGAATCGCGCTAAGTGACCCAAATAACACTCCCCGCATACTTATTGGTTTCCATAAGAATGGGCAACCGGTGATTGCGGTGACGAAAAATAAAAATGTCTTTGACGCACTAGGAGAATAAATGGCTAAAGTAGACCCTAGAGATTTCCTGCTAAATACAGACTTTGGGATGGATAAAATTATCTATTACAAAGACTATAACACTAGCGTCTCTGACATCACTACTATAACTATCCCTCATGGTTTGCCTACGGTTCCACTCGTATTCGGCGTATGGGCTACCAACCCTGACTTTGTTGGTTCCCGTAATTTAGATGAAGGCAAAGATCCGTGGAACCGCGTGCTAGAGTGCTCTGCCTACGCCGATATGCAGAATGTCTACCTCAGATTAACGCCCGACTATAATGCGCAAGGCTATGTGCAGACGGACTTCTATGTGCGCATCTTTGGTTTTGAACCTGGCTCGAATTGGGACGGTCTAGTTTTAAAAGGCAAAAAAATAGCGCCAACCAGTAAGTACGCAAAAGAGTTCATTATCAACACCGATTACAATTATCTCAAGCTCGTCAAGGCTGGCGAAATCACCACTACCTATGACCCCGCTGACCAAAGCTGGCGTTTCCCACATAATCTTGGCTATGTGCCCCAAGTATTGCTCTGGTGGTCATTTGGCGCAGACGAGGACAACAATATAGAGTTTAATATCGAGCAAGGCTTCTCCTATACCGAAGATAACAACAAGAGCGGCTACTTTATAGACGACAAGAATGTTTACATGTACATGGGCATTCTCCCTCATTCCACAGAGATAAGGCTATACGGAGATGAAGCATGAGACCAAACGATTTTATTATGAATTCCGACTACCTTACTCTGGCGAATATAGAAAACTGCACTTTTGAAGCGTTTGTGCCAGGCGGCCCGACACCCGCCTCGGGGCTATACACTGCCGAGTTTAACTTCAGATACCAGAACATCCCCCAGACCATCTCGCGTACCTATATACACCACAGCATGTGGTCTAACCCTAATCTCTGGGGCATTGGTTCACACGGTGATAGCACCTTTTCCGATAGCAGCGGGACTTTCTACGAGCGGATGTTTGTCTCTACTCCAGCCAATGATACGGTAAATCTAAAGGTGGAAATCCAAGGCACCACTGGCGCTACCATCCCAGCACATACTGTGACCATAAAGGTATTCCGGTTTAAAGTGCCAAATCTGTTCTAACTCACCTGTCTACAATTTTCCACAGGGCTTTTCGGAACCCCCTTGACTCGGGGGGGGGGGGGGGTAAAATTAGGGTGTAAAAAAATAACATAAAAAAGGAAAAAAAAAATGAGCTAAGTGACTGATGGGAAA